>NZ_LBJP01000091.1:0-362554 GCF_028128715.1 Bradyrhizobium sp. CCBAU 51745
TCGATCTCGCCGATGCGCTTGCCACCCTTGAACGCGGCATCGTCGACGTCGATCACGAACGGCTTTGGCCCGGTCATCTGCGCCAGCGCATCGGTGATGACACCGGCGAATTCCGGGTCGACCAGGATGATCTTGGCGCCGCCATGGTCGAGCTGGAAGGCGATGGAGGGCGGATCGAGGCGGACGTTGAGCGCGTTGAGCGCCGCGCCGACCATCGGCACCGAGAAGTGAAGCTCGTTCATGGCCGGAACGTTCGGGAGCATGGCCGCTACCGTATCACCTGCGCCAACACCGTGCCACCGGAGGTACGATGCAAACCGTTTGCAGCGCTCATGAACCTGCGCCCATGTGAAGCTGCGATCTCCGTAAATGGTGCTTGTGAGATCTGGATAGACGGCTGCTGTGCGCGATAGAAAGCTCAACGGCGTCAAAGGCAAGAAATTGGCCGGACACTTATCCAAACCCACGTCATAGGGATTGTGCTTTTCACTCACCAGTCGCTCCCTCCCTGGGCACCAGTCGATTACGCAGCCGCCTGATCGCAAATCAACAATCCATCTGATAGCAGCACGCCCGAGCCTGCAGAATCGGTCGACTGACGTATTGTCGGAGAATGACCCGCAGCGGAAGCTCTGCGACCAGCTGGTTACGAACCGCACGCCGTCCATCGCTTGGATACGAGCGAGCATGGTTGGATCAAGCAAAGGCGTTGCTGAGGTGGTTGGGTGTTGCAGACTGAGGCTGGTCTGCAATTCTCGGATTAGGCTTGCGCTAATTAGCGCCAAGAAGGAGGTAGATAATGGATACGGTCGTTGCTCCATCGTCCTGCAGCTGCTCGTCGGACGACCAACGTGCGGATGAAGTGAAGCATCCTCTTGATCCCCTGACCGCTGCCGAAATTCGAGCCGTCATTGAGATCGTTCGCAAAGATCCACAATATGGCGCCGACTTTCTCTTTGAGACGATCGAGCTTCTCGAACCGGCAAAGACCATCGTTCGTCGGTACAGGTCCGGAGAGCAGATCAACAGAACTGCACGCGTTAATCTGTTTCAAATCAGGCAGGACGGTATCTGGCGGCTAACCGTCTCGCTGACGGAGCAGAGGATCCTCACCTCCAGCTATCTCCCCTCGGCGAAGCCGATGATCCAGCTCGAGCAGTTCACGGCCATCGAAGATGCCGTCCGCGCGGCTCCCGAGTTCATTGCCGCCTGCAAGAAGCGCGGCATCAAGGACATGTCGCTCGTCTGCGTCGATCCGTGGTCGGCGGGAAATTTTGACATTCCGGGCGAGGACGGGCGCTATCTCGCCCACGTCTTCGCATGGGTGCGTCTACGACAGAACGACAATCTCTACGCGCACCCCATCGGCGGCCTGAACGCCGTGGTTGACATCAAGACCTACGAGATTATCCGCGTCGATGACCACGAGATCATCCCGCTTCCGAAGGCGGAGGTGAACTACGAGGCGGAATTCATCAAAAATCCGCGTACGCCCTATAAGCCGCTCAATATCGTTCAGCCCGAGGGGGTTTCGTTCAAGCTCGATGGGCATCGGCTGGAATGGGACCGGTGGTCCGTGCTTGTCGGTTTCAATTCACGCGAGGGCCTAACTCTGCATGATATCAGCTACGATGGACGGCCGATCGCGCACCGCGCGTCGCTGGTGGAAATGGTCGTCCCATACGGCACTACAGAGAAGGGGCATTTCCGGAAGAACGTCTTCGACATCGGCGAGTACGGCATAGGCAAGCTCGCCAATTCGCTGAAGCTCGGCTGCGATTGCCTCGGTGCCATAGCCTATCTCGATGCACATCTCGCAACGATGGACGGCAAAGTGGTCACCATCGAAAACGCGATCTGCATCCATGAGGAGGATGCCGGCCTGCTGTGGAAGCATTGGGACTTCCGCTCTAACAATGTTGAGTCGCGGCGTGCCCGAAGGCTGGTGGTGTCCTGCATCGCGACGGTCGCCAACTACGAATATGGGCTGTTCTGGTACTTCCACACGGACGGCTCGATCCAGTTCGAGCTGAAGGCCACTGGCATCATCAATACGGCCGCGTGCGAGCCGGGCCACCCCGGCAAATACGGCAAGGAAGTCGCCCCCGGCGTCGTCGGTCACATTCACCAGCACATTTTCTGCGCGCGCCTCGACATGAATATCGACGGTGACGAAAACAGTGTCGTCGAGCTCAACACGAAGGCCGATCCCTGGGGGCCGGATAATGCCTATGGCAACGGCTTCTACGAGGAGGAGACGGTTCTCAAGACCGAGCTCGGCGGGTGCCGCCAGGTGAACCCGGCGACGCATCGGGCCTGGAAGATTATCAACCCCAATCGCAAGAACTGGGTTGGAACGCCGACCGGGTACAAGCTCGAGGCCAGTCACCCCGTGACACCATTCATCCATCCGGAATCGCCGTCGGGCAGGCGATCGACTTTTGTCAGGAACCAGCTCTGGGTGACGGCCTTCGATCCGGAAGAGCGATATCCGGCTGGCGAACACATGAACCACTCGGATGGAACGGGAGGTGTCTCCGACTTTGTCAAGAAAAACCGGAATATCGAGAACACGGATATCGTGCTCTGGCACGTCTTCGGTCTTCACCACCAGGTCCGCCCTGAGGACTTTCCCGTTCAACCCTGCATCTTCACCGGATTCAAGCTGATGCCCAGCGGTTTCTTCGATCGCAATCCTGGCATCGATCTCGCGCCCGACACGAACGCCGCGAGTTGTCATGCGCAGGCCGCCGAGTAGGGCGCGGCTCGCCATCCGACCCGTCGCGTTCCAGTTCGTCCGACCGGCATCGAGGGCCGGTCGTGCCTCGTCCTTTGCAAGGACAGCGTGCTTCAGGCCGATTGCCTCCGCGATCGTCGCTTTGGCGATCTTTGCAAGCGCAGCCGCACGCGTCCTCCCCGCGTTGCTGGCCGTCACGATCCAGCAAGATCGGGGCTTCCAGCCCCCCGACGTGTCCTTGCCGATCACGCTCGGCATTGCAGTCTCCGCGAGTGCATCGCCGTTCGCGGCGTACAGCCTCGAACGCTGGGGCGTTCGAGCGCCGTTGATCGGCAGTCTGGCCCTCCTTGCGTTATCGCTTGCATCGACGACGCAGGCGGCGTCACCATGGCATCTCACTGTGGCCTGGGGGTTGGGTGTTGGTTTCAGTGGCTCTTTGAGCGCCGCCCTTCTCGGCGCGATGATCGGGAGTCGTGGCGGCGCGACGCATTGCGGGACACGCTACGGTCTCCTGGCGTCGATGCAGCCGCTGGGATCGGCGGCGGGACTGCTGCTGGCATCGCGCGCGGCCAACGCGCTGGATTGGTGCTTCGTGTTCCAGGCCGCTGCCGTTGGCGTGCTCGCCACGGCGATTGCCGTTGTCCTTGCCCCTATATCCGGTCGAGGAGCCTTGCTGCGAGAGCCCAGGTTCAAGCGGCATGGGGCATCGCGTTCAAAGGAGAAGAACTGGCGCTTCTGGGTTCTTGCCACGATCTTCTGCATCTGCGGCGCGTCGACATCCGGCTTGATCGATGGCCAACTCGGTATGATCTGCATGGGCACGGGCCTCGACCTCACATCGAGCGCCGATGTCATGGCGATTGTCGTGTTCGGCGGTGCGATAGGAAGTGTGGTGAGCGGGCATCTCGCGGACCGGTGCCCCGCGCGAACGGTGCTGGCGCTCTACTTCGTCGTCCGCGCGCTCCTCTTGCTCTGGCTTCCGTTCACCGGCTTCAGCTTGGTCGAATTGGCCCGGTTTGGCGCACTCTATGGTCTTGATGCGGCACTGACGTTCCCTGCACTGGTCAGGCTGATGTCCGGAAATCTAGGCACGCGCCACGTCGGCAGAGCGATGGGCTGGATGACGGTGATGCACCTGGCAGGAGGCGCTATCGCTTCGGCCGGGATCGGCGCCCTCGGCCCCGCAGCCTACGCGGTCGGATTCGCCGGCGTCGGCCTCGCCTGCCTCGTGGCCGCGGGTCTCGTGGTGCTTCTGAAGGATGCGCGTGCGCAAGGCGCGCCATCCAGCTGAAATGGCTGCGGCCGATCAATGGCCAGCGAAGTTCCGAGACCGTCGCGAGGGGGACTCCGCCAGCAGCAGTCCTTCGGACACCGCGAGCGCCGCGAGTCGCGTGCGCGAGTCGCAGCCCATCTTTGCGAGGATGTGCTCGATGTGTGTGGAGACCGTGCGTGGCGACACGAAGAGTTGCTCGGCGATGTTGGGATTTGACGCGCCGCTGGTCACGAGATGCAGGATCTGTATCTCGCGGAGGGAGAGATTGTACGGCCAGCGAATGCATTGTTCTGTGATCAGGAGGATGTTTCCGCGACAGGGCGTGATCGTAATCTGGTGACAGCGGCCTGCCTCGTCCGGCCAGACGAAGCGTTGAGCGCTGGGCGACTTCGCCTTCTCCAGCACGAGCCGGCGAAGCTCTCCACCTTCGCCGAGATACGGTCCTGGATTACGGTTGGGGAGGTGAAATGCAAACCCGTTCGGGGAGACTGCGATGGCATAGGCGCCGGGTGCCAGCTCATCGGCCAGCAACTGTGGCGTCCTGAGCTGATCGCAGATGTTCAGCAGAATCGGGCGGAAGCGCTCCGTCATCTCGCGGTGCTCGTCCTTGGCGTGCGCCTCCTTGGACCAGCTCATGTGGATGGCCCCAATGTAGCGGCCATCCGCGACGCGCAGACACATCGTCGAGCCTTCTCTGAAGCCATCCGGCATCAGGTATTCTTGAGCGGTGAATGTATCCGGCAAATAGAGATTCCAGTCCCGCTTGTAGTCCCGCCAGCGCAGCGAATGCGTGTCTTTCTCACGAGCGATCGCGTAGGCAGGGCAGGAGTTAGGGAATCCGTCGAGCACGTAGGACATCGTTCTGTCCGTGTACCCGTCGGCGGCAAGAGGGCGATGGGTTCGGGATATCGGGTCCATCGCGATCAGGGCGATCGCCTCGCTCCTAACGAACTCGCGTAAAAGGCGGGTCACCTGCGTGGCCTGATCGATGATTTGATCATTCAGGGCCGCCGCCGGTGTATCGAGCCGCACCGTCGCTGACATCATATGGTCGATCGCTGCCGATTTCACGGTGAGCCTCCAGCTCGTGAAAGATCTTGCCGACGGTTCGTGATCGAATCTTCTTTTTGGCCGCTAACGATCCGTTAGATCGGCGGCACTGCGTAGTGCTTCGCGTCCTCAGCAGAGCAAGGACCGCGCCAACCATTGCGAACTGCCACATGACGATGTGGCCATTCGCTCGGCTGATCTCGACCGTCCCGGATCGAGCCGAGACGGCGAGCTTAAAGCTGCAATTGCATGTTAGAGGCGGTTACTCCTTTAGTCAAAGCAGTGTCACACTCCACCTCATTCAGGGCCAACAATTCTGACGTAAGATGACTCTCAGCGCCGCCGTCTGATGAAAATCTGGGCGTGGCTTGCTGCGCAAGTCGTCACCCTGAGTTCGGTTCGCACCCGCAGCGTAGTCCTGGATCACACCGGAGCCCTCAAGGCCAGCTTCAAAATCGGTCAGCTGACGTATTGCTGAAAATCGGCAGAAAACCGAGGCTCTGATCCATGCGGTTCGGCCGAAACCACCATGTCAGTCCGTGGCGATACGGATCGAGACCGCTATCACCGGACGGTGCCTGACCGCATCGTCTTAGCCCTAACAGAAATCCGGCCTGGTCTCGGTCGCGATGCCGAGAACGCGCGCGCGATTGCAGGAGAGGTTGCTCGGATGGTTCTCAAACTCACCAGGCGTTCAGTGACCGCGGGCATCGGCGCCGCCATGGCCGCACCGTTCGTTGGACGGACGGCGCTTGCCGCCCAGCCGATCGTTCTCGGAGTTCCCTACTGCCAAACGGCCGCGGCGGGTGTCGCGGATCATCAGGACTTCCTGAACGGGACGACGCTCGCGACGGAGGAGATCAATGCCGCAGGCGGCATCCTCGGCAGACCGCTGAAGCTGTTCACAACGGATATGAACGTTCTGTCGCCGGAATCCTCCAAGCAGGCGCTGGCCGCCTGCGTTGATGCCAAGGTCGACGCGATCTCCTTTGCCTTCACGCTCGTCCCGCTGCCGGCGATGGACGCGACGGTGAAGTACAAATGTCCCTACATCAACGGCAACGCGCAACGCGCGGGCACCGCTGCCGTCAAGGAGCAGCCGGACAAATACAGCCACATCTTCCAGTTCTGTCCGTCCGAGGTGAACTACGGATGGAGCTATGCTCTCTGGCTCGAAGACCAGGAGCAGGGGGGCGCCTGGAAGCCAAAGAACCGCAAGGTTCATATCATTCAGGAGCAGATCGGTTACTGCCAAACGATATCGCGTGCGGCTCAGGAAGCGATCAAGCGGCGCGGCAAGTTCGAAGTCGCCCGTATTACCGATATCCAGTATCCCGTGCAGGACTGGGCACCGGTCATTCGCGAGATGAAGGAGGTCGATGCCGCCGCGATCATGGTGGACCATTGGGTGGCTGCTGAATACGCCGCGTTCTGCAAGCAGTTTGTGGCAAGCCCGGTGCGCGATTCGCTCGTCTATCTCCAGTACGGCCCCTCGCAGCCGGAATTCCTCGAGCTTGCCGGTTCGGCGGCGAACGGCTTCGTCTGGGGCACGACCATGGGCATCTACGGAGACGAAAGGGGGCTCGCCTACAGACAGAAGTACAAGAAGCGTTTCCCCGGCATTGCCGGGCTTGCCTATACCGGCATTGCCTACGATCAGACTTACTATCTCAAGAAGGCTTGGGAAGCGGTCGGCGATCCCCGGAAGTTCAGGGAGGTCTGCGACTGGATCCGCGCCAACCCGCAGCGCGGGGTCTGCGGCCACGTCGATATGGGCAACCCATATCAGGAAGCACTCCATTTCCCGGACAATGGCGGCGACGAATTGCAGGCACGTAAGCTCGAGGCCGGCGTCGCGCAGCTCTACGTCCAGATCCAGGGGGGCGAGCACAAGATCGTCTATCCCGGTCCGGTCTCGGAAACGAAGCTGATCTCTGCGCCGTGGTGGAGCTGATGCTCAGACAGATCTCCCGAAACGGTACGGCTGAACAGGACGGAAAGGCCGCCCTGTTCTCCTGCAGCGGCATCTCGCTCGATCTCGGCGGTCGCGAGATCCTCCGCGATATCAACCTGCATGTTGAGGCCGGGGAGGTGCTGGGCATCATCGGACCGAACGGCGCGGGCAAGACCAGTCTGTTTGAAATCCTGTCTGGCCGTATGCCGCCAAAGAGCGGCTCAGTGTGGTTCAAGGGCGAGAATGTTACGAGCTTGCCGTTGTATTCTCGCTCGCGGCTGGGGATCGGTCGCACGTTCCAGACGCCGGTCGTTCCTGACGAGCTGACCGTCGGCGAGACGTTCAAGGCGGCGCGTCAGGCTCATCGTCCGTTTCTCACGAGGTTCGATGCTGAATATGGCGCCGATCTCGTCGGTCTGAAGATCAGTGACGACACGCCGGCGACGCAGCTCGAGACCTTCAACCGGCGCAAATTGCTGCTGGCCTGCCTTCTGATGCGCCGACCCTCGTTGCTGCTGCTGGATGAGCCGGCGGCCGGCCTGATCAATTCGGAGGTCGACGAGATCGATACCCTGCTGCGGATCCTTGCCAAGGAAATGAACATTGCGATCCTCATCGTCGAGCACCGCATCGAGCTCCTCGGGACGATCGCCGACCGCATTCTGGTGATGGATGCCGGAGAGGTCATTTCCGAGGGACTGATGCACGACGTCATGGCGGATCCGAAGGTTCACGCGGCCTACTTCGAGGATTTCAGCGAAGAGGCCGATACATGAATATCTCCGTGAGCAACCATTTGCCGGGCGCTCCGGCGCGTCAGCCGCAGCGCGAGGTCCTGAACGTCAAGGGACTGTCCGCAGGCTATGGGCCGGTTCGCGTCATCCACGATCTCGACCTCGTCGTTCAGTGTGGGGAGCGGATCGGCATTGTCGGCTTGAACGGCCATGGCAAGTCGACCCTGTTCTATGCAATCGCCGGACTTACCGGCTGGCAGCGCGGTTCGATCAAGCTCAACGGCAGGGAGGTCGGCCGCACGCGAAGCCAAGGGCCGGGGCGCTACACCCACGAGATCGTGCGCGCAGGATTGGCGTTGATTCCTCAAGGCGACGAGATCTTCCATGGCCTGACCGTCGAGGAGCATCTCGATTCCGGGGCCTACACCGCGGCGGCCTGGCGCGATCGCGCTGCGCGCAAGCTCCGCATCCTGGAGATATTTCCACCGTTGCGGAAACTGATGGGCGTACCCGTGGGGCGCCTGTCGGGCGGCGAACGGCGGATGGTATCGATTGGCCGCGGCCTGATGACGGATGCGTCTCTCTTCCTCGTCGACGAGCCATCGCTCGGGCTGGCACCCAAGATCGGCAAGAGCGTGATCAACGCCCTGATGGCCGTCAAGCTCGGGAATGCCGCGATGATCATCGCGGAGCAGAACGTTGCGCTGCTCGAGGGACGGGTCGACCGCGTCATCGGCATGCATGTCGGAAAGCTCAAGGGTGAGGCCTCGGCGGCCCTCGCGTTGAACGTTTATCGAAAGGCGTAAAACGTGGATATCTGGTTCATCGTCAGCAACACCATCGTCCTTGCGTGCATTTACGGCACGCTTGCGATCGGAATTTCGATCACGTGGTCGAGCCTCGGCCTGCTCAACCTTGCTTACGGCTTCATATTTGCATTCGCGGGCTATGGCGGCTGGCTTTTTGCGCAGCATGTCTCCACATCGGGGCCTGCAGTGCTGGCCGCGGGTATCCTCGCAGGCGCGCTCGGGGGAGTGATCATCTGTGCGGTCGGGTTCATACCGATCCACGACAAACCAAACTTCACCATTCGGGGGCTGATTGCGACGCTGGCGATAAATCTGATCGGCACGCAATTCCTGCTCTGGTGGTTCGGCCCGCGATCGAAGAGTCTGCCGGAGATCTTCGGCAACTGGTCGGTGTCCTTGCCGGGCGTGGTCTTAACGGCGGACAAGGTCGGGAACGTGGTGACATCCGTCCTGATATTGGCGGTCGTTCTGAGGTGGATGCAGTCGAGTCGCCGTGGCCTCGAAATCCGCGCCATGATGATGAATCCTCATGCGGCATCCATCGTCGGCATCGGCGTTCGGCGAACATCGTTCTACGTCATGGGCATCACGGGCGGTTTGGCGGGCCTCGCGGCCGTTCTTCTCTCCCAGACGTACTATATCTCGCCGTTCGGCGGACTGATGCCGATGATCAAGGGCGTCAGCATTGCGCTTTGCGGCGGGCTCGGCAGCGTGCGCGGCGCCGTCATCGCCGCGATCGTGCTCGGCCTCAACGAGGCGCTGACGGGCATATCGATCGGCGGCCGCTACGTTCTCATTACCCAGTTCGTCGTGATTATCGTCATCCTCTTGGTCCGTCCGCGCGGCATCGCCGGGCTGCTCGACAAGGCGAGGGAGGCCTGAGCAATGTCAATTGATGGCGGCATCAAGTGGCGCAATCCGCTCTTTGTCTGGGGCGGCAAACGCGACGTCGAAGAGCTCCCGACCATTCCGTTCCACAGCCACCAGGAGGTCTGGCAAAGAACTCGTCGATCGGCGACGAAGCTGAATGCGGTCGGCCGTCTTCGCTACTATTACAAATGGCCAGGCCACGGCGGAACGATGTGGAATCGTCTTCGCTACTGGCCGACACGCCGCCGCGTGCTTCGCCTCCGCGGTGAGTATAACCCAAAGACCTTGCGCGCGGAGAAGACGATCGTCGACAAGCGGCCCATCTGGTGGATGTTGGGGCTTCTTGCGCTGGCGATCGCTCCCCTGTTCACGCCAGGCGATCTGCAGAACACGCTGCTGACGGCGGGAGCCACGTTCGGCATCTATGCTGCTATCAGTCTGTGTTGGATGCTCATCATGGGAACTGCGGGCGTCTTTTCGCTCGCCACCTATGCAGTCGTCGGGGCGGCAGCGTTCGTCACGGCATTGCTTGCCGTCAAGTTCGCATTGCCCTGGTGGTTGTTGCCGCCGCTCGGGGCTCTGGTGGGGCTGATCTTCGGTGGGATCATCGCGCTGCCGGCCACGCGGCTCGACGGATTCTACTATGCGCTTCTCACCCTTGGTCTCAACGAGCTCTGCCGGGTCTACTTCGTGACTTCGAAGGAGTTCGGGTCCGCGAATGGCGGCCTGTACGGTGCCACGACCTACATACCGGAAGACTGGTCGCAGCTGGGTCAATTGCTCTTGGCGTATTACGCCTGCTTCGGCCTGATGCTGCTGGCTTTGCTGCTTTACCGGTTCGTCAACGGCCGCCGGCTCGGGCGAATCCTGCGCATGGCGCCCGAAAAGCGCGAGGCTTTCGCCGAGGCGACAGGGGTCAACTTCCGCCAGGCGCGCGTCTGGGTGTTCCTCGTCTCGTCGGCGGCGCTGGGCTTCATCGGCGGATTCTACACCTCGAATTTCGGTGGCGTGGCGTTCTCGATCTTCAACTTCGACACCGTGCTGCTCGGCCTCGCCATGTTGGTCATCGGCGGCGTTGGACGTGCCGAAGGCGCGGTGGTCGGAACGCTCATCGTCGTGTTCTTCGACCAGGTGCTGAATACGTGGGGACCGGCCCGCTTCATGATCATCGGGCTCATCATGCTCCTGGTCGTGCTCTACCTGCGTAACGGGCTGTTCGGCATCAAGGCGCAGTTCCGTGCCTGGCGCGACAAGAAGAAGAGCGAGCGGCGATCGACGCGAGCGGAAAAGGGCGGCGAGATGCTACCCGAGGAAGCGACCGAAACCGAGGACAAGAGCGTCATCTATCAGCGGCGCCACGACAAGATGACCCGCGACCATCTCAAGACTCTGGTGTCTCCGGAGATCATCGAGGAGCATCGCCACTCCCTCAACGGGCAGCACAGTGAGGCGCTCGAACGGCTGCTGATCTACTTCCGCACCCGCCCCCAGGTGGAAAAGTACGCCATCATGGCCGTGGAACGCTTCGAAGGATATCGCATCGTCGCTCTATCCGGACATCGTGGCGTAGCGCCGCGTGTGGTGGAGGACCGAATCTACGCGACGCCGGATGAGGCCTGCCACGGCGTCTTCATGCGGCGCGTTCAGGATCTACTGGAGTCCTGATCGCGGAGGAAGCGTTCCGATCTGCGCGGCGGACGCTGGGCCTGTAAAGGAAGGAGTTGGCGGTGACACCGGTCAGACTTTTTGGTTACACGGACAGGATCTCGGTCAAGCCGGGCGAGACCATTCAGTTTCATGTCAGTGCCGAGGGGACGGATACCGCCGAGGCGCAACTGGTGCGCCTGATCCATGGTGATCAGAACCCAGCAGGACCAGGCTTCGTCGAGGAAGAGGTGGCGTGTACTTCGAACGGCAGGTGGCGGGTCGAGCCGCAGTTCACCCAGGTAGGATCGTTTCTCGAGGTCGATGATCCGGAGGGCCGGCTGGCATTTGCAAATAGCTTCACTCTGTTCGCCTTCGTTCACCCGACTTGGCCAGCATCCGGAAAGCGGCAGACCATAATTGGTCGATGGGCCGGCGATCAAAAGCAGGGCTACGGGATCGGCATCGACGAGAAAGGTTATCTGCAGTTCTGGATCGGACGCGGCGAAGAGGTCGAGCGCCTGACCGCTAACGTGCCGCTGCAGGTACAGATGTGGTATTTCGTGGCCGCGACCTTCGACGCCGAGACCCGGCGTGCGACCTTGCACCAGGTCGGTGTCGGCAACAGGTACAACGGCCTGCTAGGCAAGGTCGCCCTGGTGGACTACGAATCCCGCAAATCTGCGGTTTTCCGGAGCAAGCCCGGTAGTCTGGACTCAACTCCGTTTCTGATGGCAGGTTCGGCTAGCCGCAACGCGGAGAGGCGGGTCTGCGTGGCTGAGCTCTATTGGGGCAAGATCGACCGGTGCGGTGCATTTGATCAGGTCTTGCAGCCCGCCGAGCTCGACACGATCAGGAGCGGGCTCGTCCCTGCGATGGACAGCCTGGTCGCCTACTGGGATACGAGCGCCGGCTACACCGACCGCGGCATCGGTGACCTCGTGGTCGACGTCGGCCGGCACAAGCTGAATGCCCGAGGATACAATCGGCCCGTTCGCGGCCAGACCGGCTGGAACTGGGACGGCTTCACCGATTGTTTCCGTCTGGCTCCGCAAGAGTTCGGCGGGATCGAGTTTCATGCCGACGCGCTGACGGATTGCAATTGGAAGGCGACCATGGCCGTCGCCCTGCCGCACGGTCTCAAAAGTGGCTGTTATGCCATGAGGCTGCGATCTGGCTGGGGAAAGAGCGTCAGCGAGGAGCATGTCGTCTTCTTCGTGCGGCCGGGAAGGCCACGGGCGCGTATTGCATTCCTGTTTCCGACGCTCACCTACCTTGCCTTTGCGAACGAGCGCCTGAGCTTCGACCACCCGGAGCGCGAAGCTTTGACGGGACAGTCGGCTGTGTTGTCCGATATCGATATCGAGATGCATAGGCGAGACGATTTCGGGCTGTCGACATACGACATGCACGCCGATGGCAATGGCGTGTGCTACAGCTCCTATCACCGTCCGGTCATGAACATGCGGCCGAGGTACAGGATGCCGAGCCTCGATGTGGCTTCGGGATTGGCTGCGGACCTATCGATCATCGCATGGCTGGACCAGAGCGGCTTCGAGTACGAGGTCCTGACCGACGAGGACCTCCATCGCGACGGGTCGGAGGCGTTGTCGCCGTACGCATGCGTTATCAGCGGCTCGCGCCCGGAATATTACACCGAGCGAATGTTGGATGCGACCGAGGACTATATCGCCGGCGGCGGTCGTTACATCTATGCAGGCGGCAACGGGTTCAACGCCACGGCCGGCATTCGCGACGGCGAACCATGGATCATGGAGTGTCGACGTCGCGATGATGGGTACAAGCCGTGGGTGTCCCGCTACGGCGAGCACTACATGGCAACCGACGGGATGCGTGGTGGTCCCTGGAAGGTGCTCGGACGGGCGACCCAGAAGCTGGTCGGCATAGGCCTCAGCAGCTCTGGCGGTGGACGAAGCGAACCGTACCGGAGGATGCCGGACAGCTATCACCGCACCGTGTCCTGGATCACCAAAGGTGTCGATGGCGAGATCATCGGTGACGCCGGTCTTGCCAATGACGGCGCCGCGGGGCTGGCGCTCGACTATTATGACCGCGCTCTGGGCACGCCGCCGCACACCAAGATCATCGCCTCGTCAGGGGGCCACACGGACAGCTTTGTCGTGAACCAGCAGCTCGTCCTCTATTCCTACCTTGGGCTCTATGGGTCGTATGACTGGCGGGTTCATGCCGACATGACCTACTTCACGGCCCCCCATGGCGGCGCCGTGTTTGCATGTGGCTCGGTCGCATTCGCACAATCGCTGCCGATCAACAATTTCAGGAACAGCGCATCCCGCGTGCTGGCGAATGTCGTGGAGGCATTCGCCAGGGACGGCAGGTTGCCCGGGTTCGCCTGGGTCAATGAGGAAAAGCAGTGGGCTTGATGCATCGGTTGGGGGGAGCCGCGTCGGCACGTTCCGCGGCCGTGGGTCACGTCGAACATTTGCAGGTGGAGAGCTGAGGATGCTGCCTCTCGAATACGACAGGTCCGAGGACCGCGACATCATCGTCCGGGATCGTTTCGACGGCTTCCGCCGCGAGTTTCTGCGGACGCTGGTGAACCCCGAGGTCATCGAGGAGCACCGGCAATCGCCTTTGGGACAGCACAGCGAAATGCTCGAGAGACTGTTGATCTATTTTCGTCAACGCCCGCTCGAGCAAAGATATGCGGTCCGGGCCGTCGAGCCGTTCCGGCGGTATCAGGTCGTCAGGCTCTCAGGACGTCGGGGAGTCCCCCCGCGTTTGGTCGATGATGCCGTTTACACGTCGGCGAACGATGCCCGTCACGGCCTGTTCCTGCGCTGCATCCGCGATCTTCTCGAAACCTAGTGCAACACGCCTGCCGGGCAGGGCACCTGGTCCGGCTTTTCGATGGGAAACTCCGCACCATGGCGCAGATCAAGATATTCGGCTACGCAGATAAGATCTCGGTGAAGCCGGGCGACACCATACAATTTCATGTCAGTGCCGACGGCACGTCGACCGCTGAAGCCCATCTCGTGCGCCTGATTCATGGCGACGAGCATCCGCATGGTCCGGGATTCATCGAGGAAGAAATCGATTGCGTCGCCAACGGCACTTGGCAGGTCGAGAAGCAGTTCACGCAGGTCGGTGCCTTCCTCGAGGTGAGGGACCCCAATCGCAAGCTCGCGCTCGACGGCAGCATCACGCTCTGTGCATTCATCTGGCCGACCTGGCCCGATGTCGGGCATCGGCAATGCTTGCTGGGCCGCTGGGACAACGACAGGAATCACGGCTATGGCCTTGGCATCAATCCAAGCGGCAGGCTCGAGTTCTGGGTCGGCTGCGGAAACGAGATCGACTATCTCCAGGCTGAACTGCCCCTGCAGAAGCAGTCCTGGTATTTCGTCGCCGCCACATTCGATGCGCGAAGCGGTCGCGCCACGTTGTACCAGGAAGGGGTCGTGAACCGCTACAACAGCCTGCTCAGCAAAGTCGCGCCGGTCGAATACCGCTCTCATGCGTCGGAGATGTTTCGGTTCAGGCAGAACAACCTGCCTGATGCGCCGTTCCTCGTGGCGGGATCGCGCGACTGGCACGCGCTGCGCGGGCATTTCGTCTCGCAGCTGTACTGCGGCAAGATCGATCGTTGTGGTGTGTTCGATCGTCCTTTGGGTCGCGAGGAGCTCGATGCGATCCGCTCAGGCGGGCAGCCCCCATTGGACGGCATGGTCGCATATTGGGACCCCACGAAGGGGTATACCGATCGTGGGATCGGCGATGTCGTAGTCGACATCGGACCGAACCGGCTCGATGCGAAGGGCTACAACAGGCCGGTGCGTGCACAGACCGGCTACAACTGGAACGGCCGCAACGACTGCTTCCGGCTTGCCCCGGATCAATACGGTGGCATCGAGTTTCATGCCGACGCGATGATCGACAGCAATTGGAAGGCCACAAAGACGCTCGAGCTGCCCGAAACGCTGCGCAGCGGAGCCTACGCGATGAGAGTACGCGGCGGCGACGGCGAGGGCCTGGCCGAAGAGTACATCGTTTTCTTCGTTCGGCCCCGCATGCCTACAGCGCGAATTGCTCTGTTGTTTTCCACCGCGACCTACCTGGCCTATGCCAACGAGCGCTTCGCGACAGACGGCCAGATCGTGCAGCCAATGGCGGGCCAGCCGCCGACGATCTCCGAGGTCGATATTGAAATCTACGAAAATCCGGAGTTCGGTGCGGGCTGCTACGACACGCATGCGGATGGCGCTGGCGTCTGCTACACGAGCTACCGTCGCCCGATGGTGAACATGCGGCCGAAATACCGGATCGCCGCATTCGACTTGCCGTGGAATTTTCCGGCAGACCTCTCAATCCTGGCATGGCTGGAGCACAAGGGATACGACTACGACGTATTGACCGACGAAGATGTACATCTGGAGGGTGTCGCAGCGATGGCGCCCTACGCATGCATTTTGAATTCCACGCATCCGGAATATCATTCCGAGCGCATGCTCGACGCGCATGAGGATTACATCGCCGGCGGCGGGCGCTTTATCTGCATGGGCGCCAACAGCTTCTGCTGCAATGTGGCGTTTCGCGATGACGAACCGTGGATCATGGAGTGCCGCAAGACAGGTGGGCACTGGATTGCCTGGGCGGCGCGGCCGGGCGAATACTACCTCGCCACGACGGGTCAGATGGGTGGAATCTGGACCGGCTTTCAGCGCTGGGGGCAGAAGCTGGTCGGCAACACATTTGCCGGCGAGGGCTTCGCCCATAGCCAGCCTTATCGGCGGATGCCCGACAGCTATGATCCTGCGCTCGCTTGGATCACGGAGGGGATCGAAGGCGAGATCATAGGTGATTTCGGCCTGGGCAACGGCGGAGCGGCGGGCATTGAGATCGACTGCTACAAGCTGGGATTCGGCACGCCGCCCAACACCAAGATCATCGCATCCTCGGGAGGGCACCCCGACAACTACATCGCCCACGACGAGGAGGGAGCCCACGCCCACCAAGGATTCAGCGGGACGCACAACTACATCCTGCGGGCCGACATGGTATATTTCGAGGCGCTGAATAATGGCGCGGTGTTTGCAACCGGATCCATCGCGTTCGGAAGTGCCCTTCCTATCAACGGCTTCGAGAACAACGTCTCGCAGCTTCTGAGCAACGTGGTAGACGCGTTCGTCAGGCCGGGTCCGTTGCCCGGCTCGAACAGACCTAGGAAGAGCACAGCAGGGCTCGAACGAGTCGCCCCCTAGGAACGACCGGTATGATTGACTTGCACTATGCGCCGACCCCCAACGGCTGGAAGATCTCGATTCTGCTCGAGGAACTGGGGCTGCCATATACCGTCGTGCCGATCGATATTCGCGCTGGTGAACAGTTCACTCCCGAGTTTCTCGCCATCAGCCCGAACAATCGTATTCCAGCGATTGTTGATCGCGCGCCTGCCGACGATGGCGAGCCCATCTCCGTGTTCGAGACGGGTGCGATCATGATCTACCTGGCCGAGAAGACCGGACGATTTCTGCCAGTGGACGTGCGTGGTCGTACCCGGGTCTTACAATGGCTAATGTGGCAGATGGCCGGTCTTGGACCGATGCTCGGTCAGCACGGTCATTTCCGCCTCTATGCGCCGGAGAAGATCCCCTATGCGATCGATCGTTATCAGCGGGAGGCGACACGATTGTATGGTGTGCTTGACGCCCAATTGGGCAGGACCGGACGCTTCGTCGCCGGCAACGAATACACGATAGCCGACATCGCTTGTTTCCCGTGGACGATGACCCATAAGGCGCAAGGCTTCACACTCGACGACTATCCGAACGTCAAGCGCTGGTATGCGGAAGTCCGCGGGCGGCCGCAAGTCCAGGCCGGGCTTGCGGTCGGCAAATTTGTGAAGGAGCCGTTCTCTGACGAGGCAAGAAAAATCATGTTCGGCGCACCGAAGTCGTGACGGAAGGTTGTGCGACCTCCGGCGAGTGAAAATCAAAAGGCGGTTACGCCGCATTGGATGTCAGTCAAGAAGAGAGTGTATGATCGATGATAGAGTTCTTCTTCGACTGCTCAAGTCCATGGACTTATCTCGCTTTCCACAACATCCAGCGGCTGGCAAAGGAGTGTGGCGAGCCGCTGTCGTGGCGGCCAGTGCTGGCTGGCGGCATCTTCAATGCGGTTAACCCGAGCGTTTATGCCTCGCGCGAAAGTCCGATCGTGCCGAAAGCGCAGTACATGTTGAAGGATCTTGCAGACTGGGCGCGCTCAGCCGGGCTTGCGATCAAGATGCCACCGACGGTTTTTCCGGTGAACAGCGTAAAGGCGATGCGCGGCTGCATCTGGCTCGGAGGCGGGATGGTTCCGTTCGCTACCGCGGTGTTCGAGGCCTATTGGGGCGAGGATAAAGACATCTCCCAGGATGCGGTGCTGACGAACATCTGCAAGAAGGTAGACGTCGACCCTGAGGAGTTTTTTCGGGGGATCAGCGAAGAAGCGGTCAAGAACCAACTCCGGGCCAACACGGACGAGGTGATCGCTCGCGGCGGCTTCGGATCGCCGACAATGTTCGTTGACAAGACCGATATGTATTTTGGCAACGATCGCCTGCCGCTGGTCCGTGAGTTGCTGGAGCGCCGGATGGCACAGAGCCGTTCGGCCTGCAACAGTGCTCCCTGAGCCGGAGACCTGCGCAGCAGCCCTTGGTTTCGGTGATCCGCGGCGGTCAATGTTGCGCTCCATGTCGAGCGCCCAATCTCACCGTCCTTACGACGACGAAGGTCTCTGACATATTCTTACGGCGGACCTGGCCGCGCCAGTTTCCGGAAGGCCGCGCACACTCCCCAATTCGGTCGCTCGTATGTGCGCGCCCACACATGAGGTGGCGCAGGCCGGTCAATTCGTCGGCCCGTCGCCGCGAATGGCGAACGTCGTCGCCTTCAGCTTAGTCATGCCGAACCTGTCAAACAGCTTGTCGTAGGTGCCGTCGGCCCGGATCGCGGTCAGCGCATCTGCGGCGGCCTGTGCGAGCAGCTTGTCACGGAAAGCAAAGGTGATGTCGGTGCCGGCGATGTCGCGAACCCAGATCTTGGCAATGCCCTTCTGCTCCAGCGAGTTTGCGGTCTCGTTGATATTCAGCGCGGCCTCGAGCTGGCCAGCGCGCAGCGCTGCCGAGGTCGCGGTTACCGTGGTGAAGGTGCGCAGATCGATCGGCTTGAGACCCTTGGCCTCCATGGCCGTGCTGAATTCACGCGCCTTACGCTCGGTGTAAGTCGCCGATTCCACCCCGACCACGCGGCCGGCGAGATCCTCGAATTTCTCGAGCTTCAGGCTGGAGGAGGGGTCGGTGTAGATGCTGATCGCCTGCTGCGCGTAAGGCACGAGGTAGAGCATCTTCGAACGCTCCTCGGTCCAGAACAGGCCGGTGTTGATGGCGTCGAAGCGGCCCGAGCGCAGCGCCGGGATCATGGGCGGGAAGTCCATGCGCAGGAACACTGGCTCGACGCAGATGCGCTTGGCGATCTCGCGGGCGAGCTCGACGTTGAGGCCCTGCAACTCGCCCTTGTCGTCGACGAATTGTTGCGGCGGCAAGGTCGGGTTGATCGACATCTGCCATTTGGGCGCTTCGATCAGGCTCGACGCCGGCACTTTCGGCGTGCAGGTCTGGGCACCGACGGCCTGGGTCAGGCCGACCAGAAGGGCGAGGGCGGAGAAGGTTTCTGGAAGTCGCATCGAGGTACTCCTGTCAATCGTGGGTGGCAGTTGAGCCGTCTCCGGTCCGAGGCTTCGTCGTTGTCACGTGGCAGCCGGCACGCCGCGATCGGCTTGCCGGGTCAGGATCAGCGAGATGTGGCGCGCCGCAGTCACGACCTCGTCGCGCTGGTTGAGCAGGTCGAGCGCCTCCACGACGATTCCTCGTTCAGGATTTTTGGTCGGCCGCTTCTCGACGAAGCGGAAACGAACGCGCAGGCTGTCGCCGGCAACGATTGGCCCCTTGAATTTCACCTCGTCCCAGCCAAGCGAGGCCACCGAGGTCTCCTCGTACAGCCTCAGCTCCGACTTCAGCCCCTCCATCAGCGACAGGCCGAACAGGCCGTGGCCGATCACGGCAGGAAACCCGCGCGAACGCGCATAGGCGCCGTCGATATGGAGCGGGTGGTGATCGCGCGTGACGTCGGCGAAGACTGCGATGTCAGCCTCGGTCACGGTGTGCACGGCGGTCTCGAACTCCGCGCCGAGCGCGATGTCCTCGTAACGGAGATTGATCGGTGCGCTCGTGTCCATGGTGATCCTCAGGCGACCTTGCGCGGCCGCGCTGGCAGGGCGTTGAAGGCTTGCGCGATTCCCATCGGCCCGGAGCGGAAGATGCGCGGGTCCATGTCCTTCAATTGCGGGCTGATGCGCGGGCGAAAGCCCATATGAGCGAGGATGTCCTCCTCCAGGCGCACGCCCGGCGCGATCTCGGTCAACGTCACGTGGCCGTTCTCCAGCTCGAACACGGCGCGCTCGGTGACGTAGCTGACGTGCTGGCCGCGCTGCGCGGCGAACGAGGCGCTGAAGCTGATCTGGCCGACCTGCGGGACGAATTTGCGGAAGGCGCCGTCGCGCCGGATGGCGAGGCGGCCGTTCTCGACACCGATGTCGAACTTGCCGCCGGTCATGGTGCCGCTGAAGATCAGCCGCTTCGCATTCTGGGTGATGTCGATGAAGCCACCGGAGCCGTCGCGTCGCTCGCCGAAGCGGGTGACGTTGACGTTGCCGGCTTCATCCACCTCAGCGAAGGACAGGAAGGCGCAGGACAATCCGCCGCCGTCGTAGAAGTCGAACTGATAGGCCTGGTCGAGAATGACGCGCGGATTGATCGCGGTGCCGAATTCTCGCGCATGGCCGGGTACGCCACCGACCACGCCCGATTCCACCGTCAGCGTGATCAGATCCGAAATACCTTCCTCGGCCGCGACATTGGGGATCATGGCGGAGATGCCGACGCCGAGATTGACGACGTCGCGCGGCCGTAGCTCGAAGGCGGCGCGGCGCGCGATCACACGCCGCTCGGTGAGCGGATCGGGCGTGATCATCGCCACCGGGACGCGCGTCTCGCCGCAGCGCGCCGGATCGTAGACGGTGCCGTAGGTCTGCATCTGCTCGGGCTCGAGCACGACGTGGTCGATCAGGAAGCCGGGGATCTTCACCATCTGCGGATGAATCGAGCCGCGCTTCACGATGCGCTTGACCTGGCAGATCACGGTGCCGCCGGCATTGTGCACGGCCTGCGCGATCGAGAGATCCTCGCGCGTCGTGCCCTCGTGCTCCATGCTGATATAGCCGTCCTCATCGGCCGAGGTGCCGCGGATGATGGCGACGTTGGGCGGGGCGGGAACGCGGTAGAGCAGCCAGGACTGGCCGTGCAACTCGAGCAGGTCGACCAGCGCCGCGGTGGTGCGCTTGTTCATGCGTCCGCCGTCCTGGCGCGGGTCCATATAGGTGTTGAGGCCGACATGGGTGAGCACGCCCGGATGTTTCGCCGCCATGGCGCGGCAAAGTTGGCTCATCACGCCTTGCGGGAAATTGTAGGCGTCGATCAATTCGTCGCGGACGAGCCGCATGAACGGCACCTGAAGACCGAAATTGCCGCCGATCACCCGCGCGATCAGGCCTTCATGGGCGAGATGGCAGAGGCCCTTCTCGGTCACGGCGCCGACGCCGGTGATGTTGATCAGCGTGAGCCCATGCGGGCCCTGGCCGCCAAGGAAGCGCTGCTCCAGCGCGTCGAGGATCGCTTCGGCTGCCCCCGTGCCGCCATTGCCGCCGACAATTAACGTATCGGCGTCGCGGATCAAACTTGCGGCCTCTGCCGCGGTGATGATGCTTAGCATGAGCGCAGATGTCCTATCACGCGGCGTCCTTCTCGACCTGCCGCGCGATGATCAGCCGCTGGATCTGGTTGGTGCCTTCGTAGATCTGGGCGAGACGCACGTCGCGGAACAGCCGCTCGATGCGGTACTCGCGCGAATAGCCGTTGCCGCCGTGAATCTGCAGTGCGTTGGAGACGTGTTTCATCGCCATATCTGTCGTAAACAGTTTTGCCTGCGCCGCCTCCTTGGCGATCGGCTCGCCGACATCGTGCAAGCGGGCGGCGTGGTGGATCAGGAGACGCGCGGCGGCGATGTCGGTCGACATGTCGGCGAGCATGAACTGCACCGCCTGGAAGCCGATGATGGCCTGGCCGAACTGCTTGCGGTCCTTGGCATAAGCGGTGGCGTCCTCGAACGCGGCCTGTGCCATGCCAAGCGCCATCGAGGCCATCATCAGCCGGCTGAAGTTGAAATTGCTCATGGCCATTTTGAAGGCCTGGTTCTCCGGCCCCATCACGCTGTCCGAGGGTAGGCGCACATCGGAGAACGTGATCTGGCAATCGTCGAGGCCGTGCATGCCGAGCAGCTCCTCGTTCTTGCCGCGGGCGATGCCGGGCAGGGCGCCGTCGACGAGGAGGCAGGAGATGGAACGGTGGCCTGCCTCGCTGCCGGTGCGCGCGAACACCATGATGCGGTCAGCGACGCCGCCGAGCGTGACCCACGCCTTGGTGCCGTTGAGCCGCCAGCCATTGCCCTCGCGCACCGCGTTGGTGCGGATGCTAGCTACGTCGGAGCCGTGGTCGGGCTCTGAGACGGCGGTGGCGGGAATGATGTCGCCGCTCAGGATCTTCGGGATCAGCGCCTTGTGCGCCTCGGTGCCGTGATGGTCGAAGAACAGCACGGCCTCGACCGGAATCGCGAAGGCGTTGGCGACCGCACCGGAGCAGCGCGCCAGTTCCTCCATTGCGATGCAGGCCGCGACCGCATCGAGCCCGGCGCCGCCGGCGCCTTCACGCAGGCAGATGCCGAACAGGCCGAGATCGGCCATGCTTTTGTAGAGTGCGCGGTCGAAACGGTCCTCGCGGTCGATCGCAGCGGCGCGCGGCAGGATCTCCGCCTCTGCGAAGCGGCGGGCGGTGTCGCGGAGTGCTTTCTGGTCCTGGCTGTAGAAGCGGTCCATGGCGTGCTCCCGTCAGTCGCTGGCGAGTTTGGAATCGTGGGACACTTCGCTGCGGTCTCGGTCGATGAAATAGACCGCGACGTCGTCGCCGGGCACGCCATAGGCGCTGGACACGGCGCGGGTCAGCGCGATGGCGGCGGCGCGCCGCTCGGCCTCGCTGCGGCGGAAGGCGTGGACCTTGAGCAAGATGCGCTGGCCGGTGGCGGGAGCGCCGAACGTGCCGGCATGAGCGTAGTCGTCGGGCGCAATGTTCAGGAAATAGAGCGTGACCGTATCCGCGGTGACGCCGAACGCCGACATCAGGCCGTCCGTCACCGACCGCGCCAGCGCGGCCTTGCGCTGGTTTGGAACTTTCTGGGCGAGTACTTCGACATAGGGCATCGGTCAGGCCTTCGCGGATTTGGCCGCAGACGGTTTGGATGAAGAGGATTTGGACTTGCCGGATTTAGCTGGGGCGGGGGCGTCGATCTGGCGGCAGGAATCGCGCTTGATCAGTCGGGCGCCGACGCGATATTCGCGCACCCCGTCATTGCCGTTGCCCTTGACGTCCATGCGATGCAGCAGCCGGTCGACGGCGAGATTGGCAAGATCCCGCGCGCCGTTGTCGACAATGCTGATCGCCGGGCGATGCCATTCGAACCACGGCATGTCTTCATAACAGAGCAGCGAGAGATCGTCGGGAATAGCGATGTTTCGCTCCGCCGTCACCCGCAGCACGCCGAGCGTTGCCTCATGATTGGCAACGAAGATCGCGCTCGGCGGCCGGGGGAGATCGAGCAGCTTGCGGGCGTAGGTCGCGCCAGTCTCCGGGACGTAGTGGCCGGCATGAATCAATGTGTCGTCCCTGGCGATGCCGGCCTCACGCAGGGCGCGGACATAGCCGGACAATCGTTCGCGGCCCGACGTCGTGTCCTGGCGGCCGACGATCAGCCCGATCCGCTTGTGCCCGAGCTCGATCAGGTGGCGCGTGCCCAGATAGGCGCCTTGCGGATCGTCGGCGAGCACGGTCTCGAGATCGGTCGCGTCGTCGCGCCGCACCAGGCAGACGATGGGCACGTCCTTGGAGAGCGTCTTGAGCTGCGCGCCGTTCTTGCCCGTGGGCACCACGATCAGCCCGTCGATGCGGTGATCGACCAGCGTGGTGAGGGTGTCGCTCTCGGCTTGCGGATCGTCGCCGCCGATGCACAGAAGCATCTGGTAACCCAGCGCCTTCAGGCGTGCCTGCACCACTTCGGCCATCACCTGGAACGAGGCGTTGGTGAGATTGTGCACCAGCAGCGCCACGAGCCGCGACTGTCCGGTCTTGAGGCCGCGCGCAATCGGGTTCGGCCGGTAGCCGAGCTCGCGCGCGATGCGCGCCAGACGCTGCTGCGTGCGTTCGCTGGTCAGGCCGGTTCCCGTCAGCGCTCGGGAAGCAGTGCTGACCGAAACGCGGGCCGCCAGTGCCACATCTTTGAGCGTGACGCTCATCAAACCTGCCGATAGACTGCAAACGATTGCAGAAACGCTATGAGCTTATTCCTCGCGGATCAAGCTCAAAAAATGGATGGTGTTGCCCAATGCAGAGCCAGTTATGCAAACGATTGCATAAATCGTGCGGATATTCAGCAGGCGGCGCCTATCCTCCGAATCCACCTGAGCACCCGGCAGCTCCCTGATGAAGACGTTCCGCGGCACCTACACCGTTATGATCACGCCGTTCACCGCAGCGGGCGAGGTCGACGTGACGGCACTGCGCGCCTTCGTCGACTGGCAGATTGCGGCGGGCATTCATGGGTTGATCCCGCTCGGCTCGACCGGCGAGTTCCTGTCCATGGACGATGACGAGAAGATGCTGGTTGCGGAGGTCGTCATCCGCCAAGCCGCAGGCCGGGTGCCGGTGCTGATCGGCACCGGGGCAGAAGATACGCGCGAAGTGGTGCGCCTCAGCCGCCGTGCCGAAAAACTGGGCGCCGACGGCGTGATGATCATTCCGCCGTTCTATTCGACGCCGACCGACGACGAGCTCGTGCACCACTACAAGACGGTGGCGGATGCGATCTCGCTGCCGATCATGGTCTACAACAATCCGGCGACCGCCAATGTCGATCTCAAGCCGCAGCTGGTGGCGCGCATCGCCGAGATCGACAACTGTCTCTATATCAAGGAGTCGACGCTGGAGGTAACGCGCGTGCGCGACATCATCCGCCTCTGCGGTGACAGGATGACCGTGTTCGGCGGCATCCTCGGCTTCGAATCCTTCGTCGAGGGCGCGCAGGGCTGGGTGGCGGTGGCCTCCAACGTGGTCCCGACGGAAATGGCCCGCATCTTCAGCCTCGTCGCCGACCACGGCGCGATTAAGGAAGCGCACGAGCTCTATCTCAGATACCTGCCGGTAATCGAATTCGTCGGCGGCCAGGCCTACGTCGCCGGCAGCAAGGCGCTGCTCAACCACATGGGTTTTGCAGCCGGCTACCCGCGCCCGCCGCGTCTGCCGCTGCCGGCAGCACAGGATGCGGCCGCGCGCGCCCTGGTCAAGACGTTCGATCTCGCGTGGCGCGGCGCGCCGGTTGCGGCTGCTTGAATGAGGTGAACGGATGAACCTGCTCGACGGCGTCAAGATCCTCAGCTTCAATCACTATCTCGCAGGCCCGTTGGCGGCGCAGACGCTGGCCGATCTCGGCGCCGACGTCATCGCAGTCGAGCCGATCGAGGGCGCGTTCCAGCGCAACTGGGCGGTTGCCAACCACTTCGTCGCGGGCGACAGCGTCAATCATCTGGCCACGGGGCGTAACAAGCGCAGCCTCGCCGTCGATCTCAAGCATCCCGATGGCATAGCCGCGGTGAAGAAGCTGGTCGCGACCGCCGATGTCGTGATGGAGAATTTCCGGCCAGGCACGATGGCCAAGCTCGGCCTCGGCTACGACACACTCAAGGCGATCAACCCCGGTTTGATCTATGCGGTTGCCACCGGCTTCGGATCGGAGGGGCCGTACAAAGATCGTCCCGGTCAGGACCTGCTGCTTCAGGCGATGTCGGGCCTTGCAATGCGGACGGGGCGTGCCGATGGCGAACCGACGGCGGTCGGTGCCGTCATTGTCGATCAGCATGCCGCCTCGCTCTATGCGATGAGTATTCTCGCGGCGCTGTTCGCGCGGACGAAGTCCGGCAAGGGGCAGCTCGTCGAGGTCAACCTCTATCAGGCCGCGCTCGATCTCCAGGTCGAGCCGCTGACCGCCTGGCTGAATGGCGCGCCGTCGCCGACGCCCCGCGGGCCGGCCGGCATCGCGGCGTGGTTCAGCCCCGGTCCCTATGGCATTCACGCGACGGCAGACGGCCATATGGCAATCTCGATGGCCTCGCCCAAGGCGCTCGCGGTCGCGCTCGACAGCGAAGAGCTGAAGCAGTTCGGGGAGAGTGACAGTTTCTCGAAGCGCGAGGAGATCACGCGGATCGTTGCCGCGCGGTTGAAGCGGAAGCCGACGGCGGAATGGCTGCCCGCGCTGGAAGCCGCGCGGGTTTGGCACGCGCCCGTGCAGGATTATCGCGACCTGGTCTCCGATCCCCAGCTCAATCATCTCGGCGCGTTCAAGAGCGCCGAGAGCGCGGGGGGCGCGCCGATCCGAATGGTCGCGCATCCCGCGCGATATGACGGCGAAACGCCGGAGGTGAGATTAGTGCCGCAGCGACTGGGCGCCCAGACCCGCGAGGTGCTTGGCGAGATCGGCTACGGCGCGGCGGAGATCGACGCGATGGTCATCAGCAAGGCTGTGGGAGTGGCGTGATGATCGATTTCTCGCTGCCTGAGGAGACCCGCCTTTTGGTCGACACCGTCCGCCGTTTCGTCGAGACGGAGGTGCAGCCGCTCGAAGATATTGTCGAACAGACAGCCAAAGTGCCGGCGGATGCGCTGGCGGTGACCAAGGCCAAGGCGCAGAAGCTCGGCCTTTACGCCATGAACATGCCGGCCGATGTCGGCGGCGGCGGGCTGTCTTGCGTCGAGCATTGCCTGGTCGAGGAGGAATTCGGCAAGACCTCGGACGCGCTGATCCGCCGGGTGTTCGGCCAGGTCTATCCGATGCTGATGGCCTGCAAGGGCGATCAGGTCGAGCGCTATTTGCTGCCGACGGTGAAGGGCGACAAGATCTGCGCCATGGCGATCACCGAGCCGGGCGCCGGCTCAGACGCGGCGTCGATCAGCACGACCGCTCAGCTCGACGGCGATCAGTGGGTCCTCAACGGCACCAAGCATTTCATCAGCGACGGCGACATTGCCGACTACGTGATCCTGATGGCGCTGACCGACAAGGAGAAGCGGGCGCGGGGCGGCATCACGCTGTTCCTGGTCGATCGAGCTACGGCCGGCTTCAAGGTCGCGCGCATCCAGCCGATGATGGGCCATCGCGGCTATGGCCATGCCGAGCTGAGCTTCGAGAACTGCCGCATTCCCAAGGCGGCCGTGCTCGGCGAGATCGGCGGCGGCTTCAAGCTGATCATGCAGAGCGTGCTGCAGATCCGGCTCGCCCATATCGGCGCCCGCGCCGTCGGCATGGCGCAGCGCGCGCTGGAGATGATGCGCAAGCACGCCGGCGAGCGTCGCCAGTTCGGCCAGCTGATCGGCGACTTCCAGATGGTGCAGAAGCTGATCGCCGATTCCGCCACCGAGATCTTTGGCGTCAAGATGATGGTGCTGAACGCCGCCTGGGACATAGACCAGGGCCGGGATGCGCGCGACAAGGTCTCGATGATCAAGGTCGCGGCCTCCGAGATGCAGGGCCGCGTGGTCGACCGCTCCATCCAGGTGTTCGGCGGCATGGGATTCAGCAAGGATCTGCCGCTGGAGCGCATGTATCGCGACGCCCGCGTCACCCGCATCTATGACGGCACCTCCGAAATCCACCGCATGCTGGTTGCGCGCAGCACCATCAAGAACGGCTTGCAGCTCTAGGAAGCGTTTCATGGCTCACGCACCTCTCAAGCCCGGCGCTGCGTTCGCGTTCCGCAAGACTATGACCGTTGCCGAACAGGCGATGTTCACGGGAATCAGCGGCAATCTCGGCGGTCTCTACGTCGATGCCGTTCGCGCCAGGAAGGTCGGCGCCGCCAACATGGTTGCCTTCGAGCTCGCCGTCGGCGGTCTCGCTACCACCTGTCTCAGCCAGCTCGGCGGACCGACACGGCGGATCGGCAGCATCGCGCTGAACTTTGCCGCGCCGGTGATCGTCGGCGAGTCCGTCGAGGCCAGGGCCGAGATCGTCTCCGTTGATGGTGATGATGCGGTCTGTCGCGTTACCTGCACGCTGTCACCCTCAGGCGCGACCGTGGTGGACGGCACCGCGACACTGGTTCCCTTTGCCAAGGGCTGAGCCATGTACGAGCCAAAATCCTTTGATGATCTCAAGGTGAATGACAGGGTCAGCCTGAGCAAGACCATCACCGAGGCCGACGGCGCGCTCTATATCGCCGCCACCGGCGATTTTGGCCCGGTTCACGTCGATGAGGTCTATGCCGGCGCGACGCGCTTTGGCCGCAGGCTGGCGCCCGGCATCATGGTTGCCGGCCTCTGCACCAGCATCCTCACCTCTGAGCTGGTTGGCACCATCGGGGTCTCGGTAGAGGACCGGTTCTGGTTCACTGGTCCCGTGTTCTACGGCGACACGCTCACCTTCGACGTCTGGATCGCCGAGCAGCTCGATGAGACCCGCACCATCATCTGGGAGGCGAGCGCGCGTAACGAGAACGGCCTGGAAGTGCTGAAGGCGCGGGCGAGCCTGAAATTCCCGCGGCGCAAATCGTCATGAGCAAGCCGATGAAGAAACCCGACTTACGTGGCGTCACGGTCGCAACCGTGCTGCCCTTTAAGGATAATCTGTCCATCGACTGGGACGGTTATGCCCGCCTGCTCGACTATTGCGCCTGTCCGGACGGAATCGCGGCAGTGTTCGTCAATGGACATGCGGGCGAGGGCGGGTCGCTTTCGGATGATGAACGGCAGGCGGTGATCGCGCGGACGCGCCGGCAGATCGGCGGGAAGCCGCTGCTTTCGGGCATCATCGCGCATTCCACGGCGGAGGCGATCCATCAGGCGCAACTCGCGGAAGCTGCCGGCGCCGATTGCGCCGTGCTGTTCCCACCGGCGCCGCTGGGCGGCGGAGCATCCGCGACCTCGCGCGCGCCCCTGGCTTTCGTGCAGGCGGTGAGCTCCGCGATCGGAATTCCGGTCTCCATCTTCCAGTATCCGCTGGCGTCCGGCTTCGGCTATTCGCCGGAGACGCTGGCGAAGATCGCAGCGCTCGACAGCGTCATCGCCGTCAAGGAAGGCAGCGATACCATGCTGGCCTATGACGAGAACCGGCGGGCGGTGAAGCAGGCCGACGCTACTGTCGCCATCCTGCCGTCGAACTTCAACTGGTTCCTGCCGCAACTCGCCGTCGGCGGCGACGGCGTTCTCTCCGGCCTGGTCAGCCTCGCACCGCATTTGTTCGCAGAGCTGTGGCAGGCTGCGCTCGCCGACGACCTCAAGGCGATGCGCGCCGTCAACGAGCGGCTCTATCCGATCGTGCGGTCGATCTATGGGCCTGCGCCGATCATGGACATGCACACGCGCATGAAGGTCGGGCTGAAAGCGCTCGGCCTGATCCGCAACGCCGATCCGCGTCCGCCGCTGCTGCCGGTTCTGCCTGCACTGTGCGACGCCATCGCAACCACCGTCGGTGCCGCGCGCGCGGCCGGCGACATTCGTCTGGCATGAGGGACGGTGCATGCCGGACGAAGCCTTCATCCATATCGTGCGGGTCGACATCGATCCGGAGCACGAGGCTGCGTTCAACACCTGGTACGAGCAGAAGCACTTTCCCGATCTGCTCGCCTGTCCCGGCTGGCTCTCGGCAAGGCGCTTCGTCTCCATCGGCGACGGACCGAGATACGCCGCGATGTACGAAGTCGCGGGACGATGGGCATTCGAGACACCGGAGTTCCTGAAGGTGAAAGGCTTCGGTCCGTTTGAATCTCTGGTGAAGAATTTCATGCGCATCCAGCTGAGGCCGATGTCGGGACCCGCCTGAGCAGATCGAAGACGATGCTGCCTGCAGGATCGCAAGATCCGGCCGGCCGCATCCAAGAAACGTTGAGGGAATTCCGGAAGAGGGACTGCATCGGTTATTGGCGTCTTACTGGAGGTATTCATGGTTTCGACACTGCTTCGCTTGGGTGCTGCTGTACTCGTTCTCGCATCCGCGTCCGCGCATGCCGCGTGTACGCCCGCGATCACCGATGACAATCTGATCGCGCCCGGTAAACTGCAGCTCTCCATCAACCCGACCAATCCGCCGCAGCAATTCGTCGACAAGGACGGGCAGTTGCAGGGGCTCAACGTGGAACTCGCCGCCGAGCTCGGCAAGCGGTTGTGCCTTCCGGTCGAACTCGTCCGGATGGATTTTCCGGCGATGATTCCCGCGCTCAACGCCGCCCGCATCGACGGCATCGACACCGGCATGTTCTGGACCGAGGAACGCTCCAAGCTGATGTACATGGTGCCCTACGCCATTCAGGCGATTTCGGTCGTAGTTGCGCCCGACAGCGGCACAAAAATTGCTACTGAAAACGATCTGATCGGAAAGTCATCCGCGGTCGAGGTCAGCAGCTACCAGATGAACTGGCTCAAGAAACTCAGCGACGCCAGCGTTGCGAAAGGTGGAGCCGCCGTCGAGATGCGGACGTTCCCCACCGCGACCAACGTCGTCAGCGCGCTGCTTGCGGGCCAAGTGGATAACGCGCTGCTGGTCGATAGTGTCGCGCGCGATCTCACCAGCCGGGGCCGCGTCAAGGAAGTGCTGAGCGGCCTAGGCACCGCGCGTACGACGCTCGGCTTCCGTAACAAGGTGGTGGTTGACGCAGTCGTCAAGGCGCTCAACGCGATGCGGGCTGACGGCTTTTATCAGGCACTGTTCGACAAGTTCGGCCTGACTGCCATGCCGGCCGACCAGCCGCTTGCGATCGCCGGCCCCGGTCCGGCCTGATATCAACGGAGACGAGCCGATGAGCCATTTCAGTTTGACGGCCGCCGTCAGCTACTTCTTCAACTACTTCCTGATGAAGGGAGTGCTCGTCACCATCGGCTTGACGGTAGCGGCGGTCGTCGGCGGATTGATCCTCGGCATGGGCATCGCGCTATTGCGCATGTCGTCCAATCCGGTGCTCGCGGGTGCCGCGCGCCTCTACATCTGGTTCTTCCGCGGCACGCCGCTCTTGATCCAGCTGGTGGTGATCTACAGCGGGCTGCCGCAGCTCGGGATCAAGTTCTCCGTGATCACCTGCGCGCTCGTCGGCCTGATCCTCAACGAGGCGGCCTATCTCGCCGAGATCGTGCGCAGCGGCTTCATGGCCGTCTCGGCGGGGCAACGCGAAGCGGCCTGGGCACTCAGCCTGTCGCCATGGGTGACGTTCCGTCGCGTCACCCTGCCGCAGGCGTTCCGGCTGATGATCCCGCCGCTCGGCAACTCCATCAACTCGCTGTTGAAGGCGACCTCGCTTGCTTCGGTGATCTCGGTCGAGGAGCTGATGCGCCGCAGTGACATGCTGATGCAGGAGCATTTCCAGATCCTCGAAGTCTATGCGGCCGCGACCGCGTATTACCTGATCCTCACATCAGTCTGGGATGCGGTGCAGCGCCGGCTCGAGAAGCATTTCGGACGGTCGAGCGTTGCGAAATCCAGGAAGGTCGCGACGGCGGCGCCGGTCACGCGGGCGAGCGCGGAGGCCCGGGCATGAGCCAGACACCGATGATGACGGAACGTGCAACAGTGCAGCCGCAGCTCAGTGAGGTACCTGCGGTGCGCATGGAGGCGGTCTACAAGCACTATGGTGACTTCACGGCGTTGAACGAGGTCGATCTCAAGGTCGCCAAGGGCGAGAAGATCGTTGTCTGTGGTCCCTCCGGCTCGGGCAAGTCGACGCTCATCCGCTGCATCAACCACATCGAGAAGCACGACGAGGGGCTGATCTATGTCAACGGCGTCGAACTCGACCATCAGCGCAAGAACATCGATGCGGTCAGACGCGACACCGGCATGGTATTCCAGAGCTTCAATCTGTTCCCGCACATGACGGTGCTGGAGAATTGCACTCTGGCGCCAATGACCGCGAACGGCATGAGCGAGGCGGAGGCCAAGGACCTCGCCATGCATTTCCTGACGAAAGTCCGGATTCCGGACCAGGCCGAGAAATATCCTGGGCAGCTCTCGGGCGGCCAGCAGCAGCGCGTCGCCATCGCGCGGGCACTCTGCATGCGTCCCAAGATCATGCTGTTCGACGAGCCGACCTCGGCGCTCGATCCTGAGATGGTCAAGGAGGTGCTGGAGACGATGAAGAAGCTCGCCGAAGAGGGCATGACCATGCTGTGCGTGACCCATGAAATGGGCTTTGCCCGCGAGGTTGCCGACCGCATCGTGTTCATGAACGAGGGCAAGGTGGTCGAGCAGGCCGCGCCTGAGGAATTCTTCAAGCATCCGAAGTCGGAGCGGGCGCGGACGTTCCTCGACCAGATCATTCACTAGATGGCGGCCGTATCCGGCGACATGACGCAAACATTTGGCGCGCGCCTGCGCGGCATCCACGCCGCCACGATCGTGCCGATGACGGTCGATTTCGCCGTGGATGAGGCGCAACTCTCAGCCCATCTCGCCGCAGTCGCGTGCACGCCCGGCATAAATGGGCTCCTCGTCAACGGTCATGCCGGCGAGAATTTCGTTCTGTCGCTGGCCGAGAAAGTGCGGGTCGTGGAGCTGGCGCGCCGACACGCGCCGGAGGACTGCCTGATTGTCTCGGGGGTCAATCATGAATCGAGCCTCCAGGCCGCGCGCGAGGCGGCTGCGCTGGAGAGGGCCGGCGCGGATGGGCTGCTGGTGTTTCCTCCCAACAGCTGGGCGCTCGGCCATGCCGATGACTGCGTGATCGAGCATCACCGCCGCATCCGCGATGCGACGGCCGCACCGCTGATGCTCTATGCCGCGCCCGTCGGCGCGGGCGCGATGCCCTACGTCCCGTCGCTGCTGGAACGGCTCGTCGAAGATCCTCGCTTCGTTGCGATCAAGGAGGGCAGCTGGGAGGTTGCGACGTACGAGCAGAACTCGCGGCTGATCCGCCAGCTGCGTCCGGACTTCGTCGTGCTCGGCTCCGGCGACGAACATCTGCTGACGAGCTATCTCGTCGGCTCGGCCGGCAGCCAGGTCAGCCTCGCCTGCGTGGTGCCGGAGCTTGTCGTCAGCCTCTGGGATGCGGCCGAGGCAGGCGACTGGGCGCGGGCGCGCGCCGCGCATGAGAAGCTCTATCCCCTTGCTGTCGCGATCTATCGCAATGCGCCGGGAGGACGGGCGACGGCGCGGCTCAAGGCGTGCCTGAAATTGCTCGGACGTCTTTCGTGTGACGCAGTACGGCCGCCGCAGCCTTCGGCCACACCAAACGAGTCGCGAGCACTCGAACAGGCGCTGCGGATTGCCGGCGCCCTCTAGGAAACGAAGGACGATGCGCGCCAGCCTTCAATTGACGAAGCGCTTCACAGCTTCAGCTCAAGGCGTGACCGGCCAATCCATAGACCCACGGCTCGTTTTCCCTTCGGTTCAGGAATCGCCGTCCCTTGGACATGGTTGTGACGGTGTCGCTCATCCCGAGGCGGCTCTGTTGAAGGAAGTCCGCAAACAGGCCCGTTTGCTCCCGCGTATCCACGCGGGCGAACCTTCCGGCGAGATCCTTGAGATGGACGGCCGTAAGATGGATCGCGTCACAATCATTGCTGGCGACGATCGGGCCGATCACATGACCGCGCCCGAATTCGCGCTTCATGGAATAACCGACGGTCTCACCGGCGCGGCGCAGGACGAAGATTGACGCGCCTTCGGAAAGCAGTGCAAGCAGCTTGTGACGGTTGGCTCCGAACGCGCGCTCGTCCAGTGCCGCGATCGCTTCGGTATCGTCGGTGGACAGCGGGCTCAATTCACCATCCAGCGCCGGCACTGGCGGAGGTGGTGACACGACCTCGCCTTGCCACTGATACACCGTGGCCTCCTTCGTGAAGCCCAGCGAAAGATATAGATGATACGCGGCATCGGTCGAGTTGAGGCTCAAATTCCGGTTGCCACACCGCTCGAACACCTGCTCCATGAGCCAACGGCCAGTACCCTGAGCCTGGGTTCGAGGCGATGTGATCACGAGGCCAATGGTCGCGAATTCGCGGCCATATGGAAACCACATCGCGCTGCCGAAGACGCGTCCTATGCCATCAACGGCTACGATCCCGTGGCCTGCGCGGCGCAAGAAATCCCAATCCTTGGGCCGATGCGGCCAGCCAACCCCAGCCGAGAGCGCGTGGAGCAGCGTCACATCAACGTCGTTGACGTCTTTCGCAGCCAGTTCAAAGGACTTCACGCGTACCGTTCGTCCCATCTCGACTCGTCCATTCCTTCGCGGGATGCCAATCTCTCGCACATCGCGCCTTTTCTCTCCCGCCAAAATGGACAGCGGGCGCATTTCGCCGCACTATCGCACGGAAAGCCAGCAGGTTTCGCCTGTTTGGGCCTTCTTTTCGAAATCTTCGGCCTGTCTTGCAACGTAATTCGGCAGGGAAAGCTCCGGCTTGCAGCTACCCTCTCGGTGTTCGGCAAGAACTGTGCAGGCAGAGCGGATCGCCGTGAATCCCCAAGAGAGTCTTGCAAGGCTAATCGCTTTTCCCGGCGTCGTCGACATGCCGGGCGGGGCAGGGGCGTGCATCGATGGCATTTCTTTTCAATTCTGATGCTGCCAGGGGGGCAATCTTCCGGAAGGCTTTTGCGTGCGAGCTCCCCGATCTGGAATTTTACCATTGCAGCGAAAATTTCGACCCGGAAAAGGTGCGCTACCTGCTGACCTGGAGCGCGCCCGACGATCTCTCGCGCTTTTGTAATCTGGAGTTGCTCTTTTCCATAGGGGCTGGGGTCGACCAGTTCAAGCCGGAGACCATACCTGGTCATGTAAAGCTCGTGCGCATGGTCGAGGATGGCATCGTTCGCATGATGCAGGAATACGTCGTCCTTGGTGTGCTGACGCTGCATCGCGAGATGCTGGCCTACCGGGAGCAGCAGAGCAGGGGCGTTTGGCAAGCGCTAGCAACGTCCCAGGCGACCGATCGGCGTATTGGCTTCCTCGGCCTTGGCATGCTGGCGCAAGCCGCGATCGACCGATTGAAGCCGTTTCGATTTTCCCTTGCCACGTGGAGCCGCAGCAAGAAGGTGGTCGAGGGAGTCGCCTGCTTTCATGGGGACGACCAGCTTGGCGATTTCCTGCGAGGAACCGATATCCTCGTATGTCTTCTTCCCCTGACGGAGCAAACAAGCGGTATCCTGAACGCAAGGCTCTTCTCGCTTTTGCCAGCGGGAGCGAGGCTGCTACACGTCGGCCGCGGCCCGCAGCTTGACCAGGGCGCACTGATCGAGGCGCTCGACAGCGGGCATTTGGCAGCAGCGATGCTTGACGTCACCGATCCCGAGCCGCTGCCGGAAAGCCATCCACTCTGGTCTCATCCGAAGGTGATCATCACGCCGCATATCGCGTCCGTGACGCAACCGCATTCGGCAGCACAAGCCGTCATAGAGAACATCCGGCGTCACCGTGCTGGACAAAATCCGATCGGCCTTGTCGATCGAGCACTCGGCTACTAACAGGAAAAACGCCATGTCACTTCTGATCACCATCGACACCAATCCGGACTTCGCACCGAAGAACGCATTGCCTGCCCCGGAACGGCTCATTTCCGGCAATCCATCGTTCAAGACCTGGGCCCAGGACGCCTCGAAAGGCGAGAAGGTGCTGACCGGCGTCTGGGAAGCAACGCCGGGCGAGACCCATTCCATCAAGGGCACCACCTTCGAGTTCTGCCACATTCTCTCGGGCGTCATCGAAATCGAGGAAAAGGGGGGTGAGACCAGGAGGTACCGCGCCGGCGACAGCTTTGTGATGAAGCCCGGCTTCGTCGGGGTCTGGCGGACGATCGAGACCGTGCGAAAGATCTACGTCTGCCATTATGACTGAGACAACGTTGAGGGCAGCACTAGCAGCCCTCAGAATGTTCGACCTCCGGGACCGCGCCTAACCAAATTCAACGCGGCCAGACACTTCATTCTCAATGAAAAATGCGGCGTGCCGTCCTGTATGGCTCGCATGAAGCGACTTCGCCTCGCCACGCGCAAATCAGGCAGTGATGGTGAGGCCGGGCCCGAAGGCAAGGAGCAAGCCCATGATTGCGTTGAAGGACAAGGATCTGTTTCGCCAGCAAGCGCTGATCGGCGGCGACTGGCGGGATGCGAGCACGAAAGCCACCGTTGATGTCATCGATCCTGCCAGCCAGAAAGTGCTTGGCACCATCCCTGACATGGGCAAAGACGAGACCAGGGCAGCAATCGAGGCTGCGGCCGCTGCGTTCAAGCACTGGAAGGCAAAGACTCATGCAGAGCGTGCCGCGCTGCTGGAGCGTTGGTATGAGCTCATGCGACGCCATGAGCAGGATCTGGCGCTTCTGCTCACGCTGGAACAGGGCAAGCCGCTTGCTGAATCGCTCGGAGAAATCCGTTATGGCGCATCCTTCGTCAAATGGTTTGCCGAAGAGGCCCGCCGCATCAACGGATCGACTATCCCGGCGCCCACAGCCGATCGCCGCATTCTGGTGCTGAAAGAGCCCGTCGGCGTCTGCGGGATCATCACGCCCTGGAATTTCCCCAACGCGATGATCACGCGCAAGGTGGCACCAGCGCTTGCCGCGGGCTGCACAGTCGTCATCAAACCTTCCGAATTTACGCCTTTTTCAGCTCTCGCCATTGCTGTTCTGGCTGAGCGGGCCGGAATTCCGGCGGGCGTGATCAACATCGTGACGGGCATGCCGGCAGACATTGGCGCGGAGCTGATGGCCAACGAAACCGTCCGCAAGATCTCGTTCACCGGATCGACCCGCGTCGGCGCTTTGCTGATGAAGGGCGCCGCCGACAACATCAAGAGACTGAGCCTTGAGCTCGGTGGCAACGCGCCGTTCATCGTTTTTGACGATGCCGATATCGACCGGGCGGTCGAGGGGGCGATTGCGTCAAAATTCCGCAATGGCGGGCAAACGTGCGTCTGCTGCAATCGCATTCTGGTTCAATCCGGCATTTACGACGCCTTCGCCCGGAAGCTTGCCAGCCAGGTCGCAAAAATGAAGGTCGGTCCCGGCACGGAAGACGACGTTGCGATTGGGCCGATGATCAATGGCGCGGCGATCGAGAAGATCAAGCGGCACGTTACGGACGCCCTGAACAAGGGCGCAAAGATCATCGCGGAGAGTGGGGCGGTGCCGGAAGGTCGGCAATATGCCCGCCCTGTCGTGCTCGGCGGCGCAACCACCGAGATGCTGCTGGCTTCAGAGGAGACCTTCGGGCCGGTCGCACCGCTTTTCCGCTTCGAGACCGAGGACGAGGCGATTGCGATCGCAAATGGCACGCCATTCGGCCTTGCCGCCTATTTCTATACTGAAAACCTCAAACGCTCATGGCGTGTTGCCGAGGCGCTCGAGTTCGGCATGGTCGGCTTGAACACCGGCCTGATCTCGACCGAGGTGGCGCCGTTCGGTGGCGTCAAGCAGTCGGGCCTCGGACGCGAGGGATCCCAGCTCGGGATAGAAGAATATCTCGAGACCAAGGCGCTCCATGTCGGCGGTTTGGACTGAGCGGCCATCGAATCAGCAGCTGAAACAAGAAAAGGGGGCGGTCGAACCGCCCCCTTTTTCCTTCACTGCGTACCGATCTCGATTGAAGCTTTTGAAGAGCTGAAGCGCAACGAGAGAACCCGAGGGAACTGCGCTCAGGCGCTTTTGCGCAGGGGCTCAAGGCCGACTGCCGCAGCAAGCCCTCCGATGTCAGCGACCTCGGTGTATTCATAGAAGGGGTTCGCGGGCTCGTGACCGCGGTTGACCCAGACCTTGTTCTTGATTCCGAGATCGTAGGCCGTCATCAGGTCGTAGCGGAAGGAGGAGGAGACGTGGGTAATGTCTTCCGGCCCGCAGCCCAGCTTGTCAAACATGTACTCAAAGCCCTTCATGTGCGGCTTGTAGGCGCCGGTTTCCTCGGCCGTGATGACCATGTGGAAGGGGGCACCGAGCTTCTCCACGTTCGACATGATGAGGTTCTTCATGGAGTTCGACAGGATGACCAGCGGAATCTCCCTGGCGACTTTGGCCAGACCCGCTGGGACGTCGGGATGTGGACCCCATGTGTGGATCTCTTCATTGATGCGCTGGGCATGCTCCGGACGAAATGCGATGCCGTTGCGCTTGCACGCGCGCTCCAGCGCATTGTGCACGACCTCGAAGTACGGCTTCCAGGCGCCGAGAACCTCGTCGAGGCGGTAAGCCGAAAAATCCTTGATCAGCTTTGCCATAGCCGTCGACGAGAGCTCGGAGCCATAGACTCTCCTTGCTGCGCCGGCCATGTCGAAATTGGTCAGCGTGCCGTAACAGTCGAAGGTGATGTACTTGGGTCTAAACGTTGCCATGGCTCGATCCTTTTCGTCCTCACGCACCGCGCTCCGGTACGACAGGGATCATAGCGGGCAGACGGCCGGATAAAGCACCGCTGTCGCGGCGGCCGGAAGCAGATTGTGTCGTATCGGATCGCAGGCATGGCAGAGAGTTGTGCGAACAGGTGATTTCGACTTGAGCACCAATGCCTGGCGCAGATGCCGGCATAAGATGCGGCGCAGGTCGTCAATGACAGTCAAAATGCCCTTCGTCGATGTCCAGCCTGGGAGCAAGTGCTGTTCTGGGCGTCTTACGTTGAGCTCCGAAGACATCGGAGCGGGCCGCACGAGCATTGCGGCTGATCTGGAGGACGACATGTTGAGCAACTCGCTGATTGAGCTCGATCGCGCGCATCTGATTCACCCGGTCTCATCCTATCGCAGCCACGAGGCGACAGGCGTCCGTGTGCTGAAGTCGGGGAAGGGCGCGACGCTGACCGACGTCTCGGGACGTCAATTGCTGGACGGTTTTGCGGGCCTGTGGTGTGTCAATGCCGGCTACGGACAGGACAGCATCGTCGAGGCGGCCTTGAGGCAGCTCCGCGAGCTGCCTTATGCGACGGGCTATTTCGGGTTGGGCTCCGACCCGGCGATCCGGCTGGCCGCCAGGCTGGCCGAATTGGCGCCTGGCGATCTGAACCATGTCTATTTCACCTTGGGCGGCTCCGATGCCGTCGACAGCACGATCCGGTTCATCCGGTACTATTATCACGCCAAGGGTAGGCCGCAGAAGGACCAGTTCATTTCGCTCGAGCATGGCTACCATGGATCGTCGACCGCCGGATCCGGCCTGACTGCTCTGCCGGCCTTTCATGCGGGATTTGGAGTGCCATACAACTGGCAGCACAAGATTCCGTCGCACTACGCCTATCGCAATCCTGTCGGTCCCCATCCACAGGCCATCATTGCGGCCTCGGTCGCGGCGTTGCGAGCCAAGATCGCCGAACTCGGCGCCGAACGCGTCGCCGCCTTCTATGTCGAGCCGATACAGGGGTCAGGAGGCGTCCTCGTTCCGCCGCCGTCTTGGCTGAAGGCGATGCATGCTGTTTGCAGGGAGCACGATGTTCTGTTCGTTGCCGATGAGGTCATCACCGGCTTCGGCCGTGTCGGTCCGCTGTTCGCTTGTGAAGAGGACGATGTCGTGCCGGATCTCATGACCACGGCCAAGGGCCTGACGTCGGGCTATGTGCCGATGGGGGCCGTTCTGGTGTCCGACCGCGTCTACAACACCATTGCAGACGGCGCCGGCAAGGCGGCTGTCGGCCACGGCTACACCTATTCCGCACACCCCGTCAGCGCAGCCGTCGGGCTCGCGTGCCTGGATCTTTACGAAAACGGCCTGCTGGAGAACGGCCGTAAGGCCGGGCATCTTCTGATGGAAGGACTTCGCGGGCTTGCCGATCATCCGCTCGTCGGCGATGTCAGGGGGCGTGGTATGCTGGGCGCAATCGAGCTTGTCACCGACAAGCAGCGCAAGACGCCGCTGCCGGCGGAAGCCGACGCGGCGCGCCGTATCTTCGATCGTGCATGGGACAACGGCCTCGTCATCCGCGCCTTCGCGCAGGGCGTGCTGGGCTATGCGCCGCCGCTCTGCTGCACGGATGCGGATATCGACGGCATCATCGAACGGACAAGGGTCACGCTCGACCAGACGCTCGAAGACAAGGACGTCCGCGCAGCGATGAAAGGTTGATCGCTGCGCCTGCTTGTCAGCTATTGAAGATGCTTTCGAGCGGCAAATGGGACTTCACGATCGGCGATTTCAGCACGACGAAACTGAAATATTTGTCGATGCCGATATCCATCTCGACCAGGCGTTCCATGACCGCCTGGTACTCGCTGATCCCGGCCGTGATGAATTTGACGAGATAGTCGTATCCGCCCGAAACGAGATGGCACTCGACCACGGAATCGATCTTCTCGATCGTCGTGAGAAAGCGCGCGAAATCGATCTGACGATGATTCTTGAGGGTGATTTCGGCGAAGACAGTCAGAGTTTGGCCGAGCTTGGAAACGTCAATCTGGGCGGAATAGCCGGTGATGAAACCTTCCGTCTGGAGCCTCTTCACGCGCATCAGGCACGGGCTCGGAGAAAGGTTGATCAGCTCTGCGAGCTCGACGTTGGAAATCCGCCCGTTCTTCTGCAGTTCGCATAAAATCCTGATGTCGATCTTATCAAGCTTCATCGCAATGCCATGAGATGGGGGCGACAACGGCGTCAAGGATCTGAGACTTCTGCGTCATACATATTGTCATAACATCAACCAGCGTGTTTTCCCACCGGACGGTGGAAACTGCCTTTAGAACTCGCTGACCTTGCCCCAGGCGCTCATTTTCAGCCGCTCCGGCCTGTAGGGGCGCGGATCGACAATGGGCGGACTGCCCGTGATGATGTCGGCGATCATATGCCCCGCGCCCGGGCCAATTCCAAAACCGTGGCCGCTGAACCCCGCCGCAAGAATGAAACCTGGAATCGATTCAACTTCACCGATCGCGGGAATGCCGTCCGGCGTGCTGTCGATGTAGCCGGCCCAGACGTTCGAGATCGCGACGTGCCGGAGTTCCGGCACGAGCCTGCAGGCTCTTCGGTGCGTCAGCCGAATCTGCCTCATGTCAGGGCGTGGATCGAGCGTCCGGTTCAGCTCCATCGGGGTCACCGCATCGAGACGCCATTTCGCCAGGGATTCATGGCCCTGCCTCAGGCCCTCGAAAGCCCCAGGGCTGAGACTTCGCCACCGGCGCGCGAACATGGGCAGGAATTCGCGGCCGAACCTGAACTGCTGCGGCGTCGGATCGACCCGCGCACGCCCGCTGATTGCCAGCGTGTATCCGCCATTGCCGCGTCGCGTGGCCGATACCAGCCCGGCGTACAGGGCATCAGGCAGCCCGGCCGCGCCGGGAGCCAGCGCGAGAATGGAAGAGCGCACGGATGCCTGCGGAAAGCGAATACCAAGCTGGTTGCAAAACGAAGACGCCCACGCGCCTCCTGCCATGACCACCGTTTTCGTCCGGATCGTGCCGGCTTCGGTCACCACTCCGCTGACCCGGCCGGCAGTGAGCTCTATGCCGCGCGCCGCGCAATGCTGGTGCACCGTGCCGCCCGCCGCCATGATCGCACGCGCCGCGATGGGCACGGCCTTTGAGGTGTCCGCCGTCCCATCGGTTGGCGAGAATACGCCTCCTTTCCACTTGCGACCGGTCATCTTGCCTCTCGCGTTCGCCTCCTCGGCGCTCAACATGTGCGTCGTAACGCCGACGGTCCTGGCGAAGTCGCGCCACTTGGCCCAGCCGGCCAGCTCATTTTCGTCGTTTGACAAGTACAGCAGACCGCAACGGCGAAAACCGATATCCTCACCCGTCTCCTCGGCAACTCGCTCCCAGAGCGCGAGGCTCTTGGTTGCAAGCGGCAGCTCGCGGGCGTCGCGGTTCTGCTGGCGGCACCATCCCCAGTTGCGGCTTGATTGTTCGGCGGCGACGCGGCCCTTTTCAAGCAGGGCGACCTTGAGGCCGCGACGGGCGAGATAGTAGCTCGTGAATACGCCCACCACGCCGCCGCCGATGACCACGACGTCTGTCTCACGAGGCAAGGACGGACTGGATTCGATATGCAGGAGCGGTGCGCTCATCGGACGGTGATCTCCGGTGGTTGCCGTAGCGTAACCGAGGAGTTGCGGCAGGCCCGGCGGACTTTGGTGGTGTGACCGAATATCATGCGGTTTGCTGCCTTTGAGACAGGCAATTATTGCGACAATTCTTTGCATGCGCCGCAGTTTGCAGAGGCGAGGCCGATGCAGGTACCCTGCAATCCATCGCGCGCTCTCTTGGCAGCGCGCCGCAGCAGACCTGGCCGCGCAGACTGAAATGCCAAATCAGACTTCGTTTTCAGAAGTTCCTGCTGCTTCGACGCCGGCTTTCGGCGACTCCGGGGTGATCGAAATCGTCAAGATCGGCAGAACCAACCGATCGATGGGTCGAGGTCCATAGAGGCAACTTGCATGAGCCTTGTCCAGGAACAGGCCTTCGGAAGCGATCAAGTCGTAACGCGGATGCTATCTGAGCTTCGCTTCGATCGAGTTGGCCAAATTGGGTGGCGCTGCGTTCTGGGCATCTGCTCTTGCTTCTTGCGCGAAGAGGCCTGAATCATGTCGCAGCCTCCAACGAAGGAATGGCAAGTTGAGCGGCGAATTATTGACTTGTCCAAGGAGCGTGGAGGCGCAAGGAGCCGAAGGCGCCGGCCGCAGCAAGATGACGGCACTGGCTTGAAAGAGGAGGATGCTCGCATGGCCTCTGGCATCCAGGCGGCAAGCCCCGTCGATGTCGCGCTGTCGGTGCGCGAGCTGACCGTGAGTCTGCCGGAAGGGATGGAGCGGGCCTACGCCGTCGAGAACATCTCTTTCGATCTGAAACGCGGACAGATTCTCTGTATCATCGGGGAATCCGGATCGGGCAAGTCGGTCACCGCCAACGCGATCATGGGTCTTCTCCCGAAGGCGATCCGGGTCTCCTCGGGTGAGATCCGCCTGGATGGGATGAATATCGTAGGCCTCTCGGCCGACAAGCTTCGCAGCCTGCGCGGCCGCGTCGTGTCGATGATCTTTCAAGACCCTCTCTCGGCGCTCAACCCGCTGATGACCGTGGGTGCGCAGATCGAGGAGGTGATGGCCGCGCACGATGTCGGCACGCCGGCGTCCCGTCGCAGCCGGGCCATCGACCTGTTGATTGAAGTGGGTTTGCCCGACCCGCAACTCATGTATCACCAATATCCCTTCCGGCTTTCGGGCGGACAGCGGCAGCGGGTCATGATCGCCATGGCTCTGGCCCTCGAGCCTGCGATCCTGATTGCGGACGAGCCGACCACCGCACTTGATGTCACGACCCAGGCGCAGATCCTGCAATTGATCCGCGACATACAGCGCCGCAAGGGGATGAGCGTCATGTTCATCACCCACGATTTCGGCGTCGTGGCCGAGATCGCCGATTACGTCGTGGTAATGGAGAAAGGCCATTGCGTGGAGCAGGGCGGTGCAGCGCAAGTCCTGAAGTCGCCCAGCCACCTCTATACGCGGCGCCTGATCGCGGCCGTGCCGCACCTGACCGGTAAGGACCGTGTTGCCTTGGACGCTGCCGACAGGGAACCCATCCTGAAGGTTGAAAGCCTCGTAAAGACCTATCGTAGCGGCAGTGCACTTTTCCGTACGCAGCGCATCGTGCCCGCGGTCAATGGCGTCACCTTCGATCTCTCGTCGGGGCGCACGCTCGGCGTCGTCGGCGAAAGCGGCTCGGGGAAATCGTCGCTCGGCCGGCTGCTGATCAAGCTTATGGAGAGCGACAGCGGCTCGATTCTGTTCGAGGGCCGCGACCTGGCTGGGCTTTCTGAAGCCAAGTTTCGGCCGTTGCGGCCAAAAATCCAGATGATCTTCCAGGATCCTTTTGCTTCGCTCAATCCGCGATCGACGGTCGGGCAAATTCTGACAGTTGGTCCCGTCGCGCATGGGATGCGCTACAGTGAAGCCGACGAGCGGGCGCGGGAGCTTCTGACCCATGTCGGCCTCGATTCAGGAGCCTTCGACCGCTATCCACACGAGTTCTCCGGCGGGCAGCGCCAACGCATCGGCATCGCCCGGGCGCTGATGTTCAAGCCAAAGCTGCTGATTGCCGACGAAGCGGTCTCTGCGCTCGACGTATCGATCCAGGCCCAGATCCTGAAACTGCTGGACCAGATTCAGCGCGAGACGGGCGTCTCGATGATCTTCATCACGCATGATCTGCGCGTCGCCAGCCAGATCTGCGACGAAATCGCCGTCATGCATCGAGGACAAATCGTGGAACGCGGTCCGCCGTCCCAGATCTTTCTCGCCCCGAAATCCAGTTACACGCGAGAGCTGGTGGCGGCGATCCCGGGCGAGCAGCCCGGAAGCATGCCCCAACATGAAGGCTACGTCGAGAACCCCAAGCAAGGAGAGTCGTTATGATCAAGCGGTCTGCGGATACATCGAACTACTCGCGGCGCGATGCCTTGCGAATGGTGGCGTTCGGCGGAGCTGCTGCCTTCATCACGCCGAACCTCCTTGGCGAGCCCGCCTTCGCTCGTAGCTCTGCGGCAAAGCCGAGCGGCCGCGTGATCGTCGGGCTCGGACAAGAGCCGACCGTATTCAATCCGCTGATGGCCCACATCGAAGTCGATGACGGCGTGCATTTCTCGGTTTTCGACGCGCTGTTCCGCATCGATCCTCAAGGCGCCATACAGCCCAACCTTGCGGTGGAAGTGCCGGACCAGAAGAATGGGGGCATCTCGCAGGACGGTCTCCAGTGGCGCATTCGTCTGCGTGACGACGTTCGCTGGCACGATGGCAGGCCTTTCGGTGCCGAGGACGTGAAGTTCACGCTCGAGCTGATCACGAATCCCGACTTCCGGGCTTGGCGTACCGCCGGACATGCTCTCGTGCGCGACATCACCGTGATCTCACCGACAGAGATCTCGTGGCGAATGGAAGAGGCCTTTGCGCCGTATTTGTCGTTCCTGACCGAGACCTTCATCGTCCCCAAGCACATTCTGGGGACGGAGGCCAATCCGAACAACGCCGCCTTTAACCAGGCGCCGGTCGGCACCGGTCCGTTCAAATGGGGACAGCGCGTCGCCGGCGATCATCTCGAGCTTGTGGCTAACCCCGACTATTTCGGTGAAGGCCCTCACATCGAGAGGCTGGTCTTCAAATACATTCCCGACCTCACCGTCCTCTACACCCAATTCAAGAGCGGCGACATCGATCTGGTGGGGCAGCCCTACATCACCCCTGATCACTACGGGGAAGCCAAAACGCTGCCGAACCGCGTCGTGACCCTCGTCCCGAGGACCTCATTCGAGTCCTTCTACCTGAACCTGGAGCGGCCGCAGTTCAAGGAGCTTGCGGTCCGCGAGGCGCTTTACGCGGCGATCGACAAGGAGGCGATCATCCAGGGGCTCTATTATGGAGTGCCGGCCCCGACAGAGACCTTCATGCCGCGGCAGTCCTTCTTCTTCAACGCCAATCTGCCGCTGCACCAGTTCGATCTCAATCGCGCGCGCAAGATCCTCGATCAAGCCGGCTGGGCGCCGGGAGGCGACGGCATTCGCACCAAGAACGGCGTTCGTCTGTCCTTTACCAATTCGACCACGTCCGGCGATCCCTTGCGCGAACAGGTGCAGCAGTACCTGCAGCAGACGTTTGCTCAGCTGGGGGTCGAGATGAAGATATCGAACCTGCCCGCCGCCGTGATGTGGGGCGAGTTCTGGGGGCAATCAAAATTCGATTCCGTCATCGTCGGCAGCACCTACTTGATCGGCGCAGACCCCGACGTAACCAATCGCTTGCACTCGCGGTCGATCGCCGCGAAGGGCGGCCGCGGCTCGAATAATGCGCAGTATGCGAATCCGGAGGTCGATGCGCTGCTCGACAAGGGCGCGCGCACCTTCGATCCGGAAGCCCGGCGCGCGATCTACGCTCGCGTCCAGGAACTGGTCCGTCGCGACCTGCCCTTCCTTCCGTTGTACCAGAGCAATGCGGTCGAAGGCCTCAAGAAAGGGATCAACGGCTTCGTGCCGAACGGCAATACGCGCACGGAATCGTGGAACGCGCTGGCTTGGTATTGGGCAAGCTGATGTGCTGCCGGCCGAGGCCCTGTGGCCGAGATCGGCGCTGGAGTGATGCTGCAACGCCAACATGGTGACTCGAATGTCCGGGTTCCTGCTCAATCGTCTCTCGCAGAGCATCGTGCTGCTGGTGATCGTCTCGATCATCGGCTTCACGGTTCTCAACCTCATGCCCGGCGGTCCTCTCGCGCAGTTCGGGCTCGATCCGGGCATGACGCAGAAGGATGTGGAGCGGCTCGCGGCGCAGCTCGGGCTAAACCGGCCGCTATGGATTCAGTATCTCGATTGGGCCTGGCGGCTGCTCCAGGGCGATTGGGGACACTCATTTCGCGACGGCTCTTCGGTGCTGGCGGTGATTGGTCGGCACCTGCTGGCGACGCTGCTGCTCATGGGCACGTCCACCGCATTTGCGATCGCGCTCGGCGCCTGGATCGGAATCCGCGGCGCCACTCACCGCTATTCCCTGTTTGACTACTGCGCAACCGTCGGCGCCATGGTCGCCCTGTCGGTTCCGACTTTCTGGTTCGGCCTCATTGGCATCTACATCTTCACCCTGAAGCTCGGGTGGGTTCCTGCAGGTAACATGTACACGATCGGCGACGGCTCGGTGCTGGACTATCTGCACCACCTGATTCTGCCGAGTCTGGTGCTGTCGCTCGTTCACGTCGCGATCTGGAGCCGCTACATGCGCGCGGCGACACTGGATGCACTGAGCCAGGATTTCGTCAAGACGGCGCGCGCCAAGGGCGTCAGCGAACGCCGCATCCTGCTGAAGCATGTCGTCGGCAATGCATTGCTGCCGATGATCACGCTGGCAGGGATGCAGCTGCCCAGCATCCTCACCGGCGCATTGGTCACCGAGACGGTCTTTACGTGGCCGGGAATGGGTCGGCTGTTTCTCGATAGTCTCGGTTACAGCGACTATCCCGTCGTGATGGGGTTGTTGATATTCTCGGCCATCCTGGTCGTGTTGGGCAACCTGATCGCAGACATCATCATCGCCACCGTCGACCCGCGCATTCGCCTGGGCTGAGCCCGCGGAGTAACGCCTGATAACAGGAGGCAGCAGATATGACCGTCATCGCCGCGCCCGCTACTCCGACTCGCTGGTGGCACAGCCGTGCGGTGTCCCGCTTCACGCGTCATCATCTGGCGCTCGTTGGGATCGCGATGATCAGCCTGCTCGTGCTGGCGTGCGTCCTCGGTCCCTATGCCTTGCCTTACGATACCCTCCAGATCGACCTGCGCGCGCGCTTTGCTCCACCTCTCAGCGGTCAGCACTATTTGGGCACCGACCCCTTGGGACGTGACCTGGCCGCACGGCTCTTGATGGCCGGGCGCATCTCGCTGCTGGTGGGTTTCTCCGCGATGTTGCTGTCAACGCTGATCGGCACCTTGGTCGGCGTGACGGCCGGCTATCGCGGTGGCTGGGTCGGGGTGGCGCTGATGCGTACCGTGGACGGCTTCCTGTCCTATCCCTCGATCTTCCTCGTCCTGGCGCTGGCCGCGACGCTGCGGCCGAGTCCCGTCATGATCACCGTCATCATTGCCGTCACGAGCTGGATGGAAACTGCCAGGATCGTCGAGGCCGAAGTCCGTTCGCTGCGCGAGCGCGAGTTTGTCCAGGCTGCACGCATGGTGGGGCTCAGCGGGAAGCATATCATGTTCCGCGAGATCTTGCCCAATGCCATGGGTCCCATCATCGTGGCCGCAAGCCTGGCGGTCGCCCGCGCGATTCTGCTGGAAGCCTATATCAGCTTCCTCGGCTACGGCATCCAGCCGCCGCTGCCGAGCTGGGGCAACATGCTCAACGGCGCCCAGCAATATCTGGCGAGCGCTCCATGGCTCGCGATCATTCCCGGTGCCGCAATTACGATTGCGGTGACGAGCTTCAACTTCATCGGCGACGGTCTGCGAGATGCCCTCGACGTTCGCGACGACCACATTTGATACGTCGAGCCGAGCCACGGCTGATCATACGAGACGCAAACGCCATGCACGCGCCGAGAGTTGACGAGAAGGCGACGCCCTATTGGTGGGACGCCTCACCGCCGATGGCAGCAGATTGATCCTGTTGCCGCATCATCAATGAAATTCTATGCCGAACTTTGCGCCCGCCCGGCGGCGTAATGCCGTCGGACCCAAGTTACGCTGCGAACTGCGCGGGGATCATGAGGTGGCCTCACGCTATCAGGCATTGGCGATTAGCCGGCAAACCCCGCAAGAGACGTCGACTCAATATGACAACCGCAGCATACCAGGCCGAAGGTCGCGACAATGCGGACGTGGCCCTGCTTCCTTTCTCCAGATCGCATCTGGAAGGCGCCCTGAAGCTCTCGCAGGAGATGTCCTGGCCCTACCGGATCGAGGATTGGGACGTTGCGCTGCAGTTGGGCTATGGCTTTGTTCTGCAGCGCGGTGGGACGGTGATCGGCACCGCGGCGTGGTGGCCGTACGGCGAGACGCATGCGTCCGCCGGCATGATCATCGTCGCGAAGGCCGCTCAGGGCCGCGGCTATGGGGCGCGGCTGATGGATGCGTTGCTGACGTCCGCGCGCCCGCGGATCATCTCGCTGAACTCGACCGCCGAAGGCGTCACGCTTTATCGCCGCCGCGGCTTTGTGCCGACCGGGATCATCCATCAGCATCAGGGAATTCCACGCCCAAGCCACGAGACGCCGCGACCTGGCCTCCTCAGGCCGATGGCCGCATCGGAGTTCGGAGCGATCGCGCGGCTCGACCGCATTGCTACGGGGTTGGAGCGGCGGCAGTTGCTGAATCGGCTGTTCGATAGCGGTGACTGTTATGTCCTGCTGCGCGACGGCATGCTTTGCGGCTACGCCATCTCTCGTCTTTTCGGCCGCGGGCACGTCATCGGCCCCGTGGTGGCCGAAAGCCCGACCGATGCACGCGCGCTGATCGAATTCGCGATCGCGCGGCTCGGTCCTGTCTTCGTCCGGATCGATACTCCGGCCTCCTCGCAACTCGGGGAATGGCTCGAAAGCATCGGGCTGCAACGGGTCAGTGATGCCACCACCATGGTGCTGGGGACACCGGCTCCATGGACTGGACCGGCCCGCATGTTCGGGCTCGCCAACCAGTCATTCGGATAAGGGGACATCGGGATGCTGCGCGTCGAGGACAGAACTGATATCCCAGATGCCGGTCCGGGCGAGACGGTCGCAACGGTCGGTGCGTTGGCAACACCGGCTCTCCTGCTCGACAAGGACCGCCTGGACCGCAATCTCGTGCGCCTGTCCTCTCGTATGGCAGGGCAAGGCGTCGTGCTGCGTCCCCATATGAAGACGGCGAAATCCATTGACGTCGCCCAACGCGTCTATCCATCGGGGGCGGGACCAATCACTGTCTCAACCTTGGCGGAGGCGGAGTATTTCGCGCAGCATGGATTCCGGGATATCACCTATGCCGTGGGACTTTCTCCTCACACCGCCGACAGAGCAATGCGCCTGCGGAAAGCAGGCGTCGACCTCAAGGTGCTGCTCGATTCGCCGGAGCAGGCGGCCATGCTTGGCGCAGCCGGTCGTATCGTTGGTGTGACACCATCCGCCTTCATCGAGATCGACTGCGACGGTCACCGCGGCGGGCTGACGGCGACCGATTCCAAGCTCATCGCCGTCGCGGCGGCGCTCGCCGAGGCAGGCGTCAAGATCGCCGGCATTCTCACGCATGCCGGCGAATCCTACGGCCTCAGCACGCCCGCGGCCCTTGTCGCGGCTGCGGAGAACGAAAGGGCCGTGGCCGTCGCCGCCGCAACGACATTGCGCGCGGCGGAGCATGAATGCCCTGTCGTGAGCGTCGGCTCCACGCCCACCGCCCATTTCGCCGAAGACTTGACCGGCGTCACGGAAATGCGCTGCGGCGTCTACATGTTCTTCGATCTGGTCATGCACGGTGTCGGCGTCTGCACCACCGACGACATCGCCATCTCGGTGCTCGCCACCGTGATCGGCACGAAGCCCGAGAAGGGCTGGATTTTGGTCGATGCGGGGTGGATGGCGCTGTCGCGCGACCGCGGCACCGCGGCGCAGCGGGTCGACCAGGGATACGGTCTGGTCTGCGATGCGGCCGGCAGGATCTATCCCGACCTGATCGTTTCGCAAGCGAGCCAGGAGCACGGGATCCTCGCCATCAGGCCCGGGTCGGCGCACGCTTTGCCCAATCTTCCGGTCGGCGCGAAGGTCCGCATCCTGCCCAATCACGCCTGTGCAACGGCGTCGCAACACGAATTGTACAACGTCGTCTCCGCCGGCAGCGACGCGATCGAAGCGCGATGGCTCCGGATGGGCGGCTGGTAGGCCGTCGAAAGGATTGCTTCCAATGACCTCGCCCCTTCGACATCTGACGGAAGCCGGCTTCCTCGGAAAATTCTACATCGACGGAGAATGGCGGAAGCCGATCGGATCAGTCGCGGCAGCAGCAACCGTCGTCAATCCGGCGACGGAGCAGCCGATCGCTGACGTCGCGCTCGGCGATGACGATGACGTGGACTGTGCCATCTCAGCCGCCAGGCGAGCCTTCTCCGGCTGGTCCATGACACCGCCTACTGACAGGGCGGCGCTGCTCGACCGGATTCACGCCTTGCTCCTTGAGCGGCTGGAACTGTTCGCGCAGGCGCTGACGTGCGAGATGGGAGCTGCCATCACCTATGCGCGCCGAGCCCAGGTGCCGCTGGCTGCCGAACATATCCGTGTCGCACGCGACAATCTCGCGAACTATCCGTTCGTCACCCCACGCGGCAGCACCGCGATCATGCGAGAGGCGATTGGGGTCTGCGGTCTCATCACCCCCTGGAATTGGCCTCTCTACCAGATCACAGCCAAGGTCGGCCCGGCGCTAGCGGCCGGTTGCACGGTGGTGTTGAAGCCGAGCGAATTGTCGCCCCTGAGCGCTTTGCTATTCGCCGAGGTGATGGGCGATGCCGGTTGTCCGCCCGGCGTCTTCAACCTCGTCAATGGAACAGGTCCGATCGTGGGCGCTCGTCTGGCGTCGCATCCGCAGGTGGACATGATCTCGATTACCGGCTCGACGCGCGCTGGCGTTCTCGTCGCGCAAGCGGCAGCGCCCACCGTCAAGCGCGTTGCCCAGGAGCTCGGCGGCAAGTCGCCGAATATCATCTTGCCGGACGCCGATCTCAGCCGCGCTGTTCCGCTCGGCGTCGGCGCCGCCTTCCGCAATCTCGGTCAATCCTGCAGCGCACCGACCCGCATGCTCGTGCCTCGCTCACACATGGAAGGGGTCGAGACCTTGGCGGCCGCGGCTGCTTCAGAACTGGTTGTCGGCGATCCCCTTGCGGAAAGCACGACTCATGGTCCGATTGCTAACCGGCCGCAGTTCGAGCGCGTGCAGACCATGATCGATGTCGGTCTGAAGGAAGGCGCCAAGCTCGTCATAGGCGGGCCGGGGCGGCCTGAGGACCTTCAGACTGGCTTGTATGCGCGACCGACCATCTTCTCGGACGTCCATCGCGACATGAGGATCGCGCAGGAGGAGATCTTCGGCCCGGTGCTGGCGATCATTCCCTACGACTCGGTGGACGAAGCGATCGCGATCGCCAACGACACCGTCTACGGCCTCGGCGCCCATGTACAAGGCGCTGACATGGAGACGGCGCGCGCAGTCGCCCGTCAAATCCAGTCGGGCCAAGTGCATCTCAACCATCCCGACTGGGACCCCAACGCACCTTTCGGCGGCTACAAGCGCTCTGGCAACGGCCGGGAATACGGCCTTGAGGGCATGGAGGAGTATCTGGAGACCAAGGCCGTCCTCGGATTTTATCGATGAAGGCGAGCGATCTACCGGGGCAATCGATTGAGATCGGGGGAATTTCCGAGGGCTACATGCGCAATCCAACGGACGAACAGGTCGCGCCGCCCTTCGCCGAATTGGGACTCGGCCGGGGCTTGAGCAGCATCGTTCGATCAAGCGGTCAAAAACCCGTACATCTTGCGAAGTCCGAGATGATTTCAGCACATTCTATCGCGCGCCTGATGCGATGAAGGCTGATCGGGATTTTGCTTCCGCATTCCCGGCAGCCGAGGTTCGTTGAAACATGTCGCCCTACGTCGAGCGCATTCACAGCGATGAGCGTCTCCCAGCCGAGGCCGAAATCGTCATTGTCGGCGGCGGCATCCTCGGCTCTACGGCCGCCTATTACCTGGCGAAGCGCGGCCTCTCCGTGGCGCTCCTCGAGAAGGGCCACGTCGCCTGTGAACAATCGAGCCGAAACTGGGGTTGGTGCCGTCAGCAGAACCGCGATCGCCGCGAATTGCCGCTCTCGGTGATCTCCATGCGGCTGTGGGACGAGCTCACGCGCGATATCAATCGGGACCTCGGATTTCGACGCTGCGGTCTCGTCTATGCGACCCACGACGAGGCCGTGCTCGCCGGCTGGGAAAGGTGGCGCGAGGTCGCCAGGGAGTACGACGTCGACACCCGCGTGCTGAGCCGGGCGGAGGTGGCCGAGCGCGTCCCCGAAGCGCGCGACAAATGGGTCGGCGGGACCTATTCGGCTCGGGACGGCAAGGCCGAACCTGCGCTTGCCGCGCCTGGTATCGCCGACGGGGCCAGAACTCTGGGCGCCACAATCCACCAGGGATGCGCCGCGCGGGCGCTCGACTTGGCCAATGGCAGGATCGTGGGCGTGCAGACGGAGAAGGGCTATATCAGAACCAGCGCGGTGCTGTGCGCGGCCGGCGCCTGGTCCTCGCGCCTCCTTCGGCCGCTCGGGATCAGTTTCCCTCAAGCGAGCATCCGTCAGACCGCGCTGCGCTCTACCCCGACAATCAACATAGGCGAGGCGGTCTCCACTCCCTACTGCACGATCACGCGCCGACTGGACGGCAGCTATACGCTTGCGATCAGCGGCAAGGCGAACCTCGAAATCACGCCTCAGGCTATCCGGTATAGCCGGGAATTCATGCCGCAGTTCATGCGTCGCCTGAAGAACGTCAGGCTCGGCGTCGGCCAATCGTTCGTTTCGGGGCCGGATTCAATGGCGGCGCTGCTGACCAACGACAACAGGATCTTCGAGCAGAATCGCGTGCTGGATCCTCCGCCCTTGAAATGGCTGGTGAGCCAAGTGGTGGAGAGTGTCCGGAAAACCTTCCCCCAACTCGGCGAAATCAAGATCAATAGCGCCTGGGGCGGCTTCGTCGATTGCACGCCGGATGCAGTTCCTGTGGTGTCGCAGGTGGACGGGGTGCAAGGCCTCGTCCTCGCGGCGGGCTGCTCGGGTCACGGCTTCGGTTTGGGCCCGGGGCTGGGCTATCTGGCCGCAGAGCTTGTCGTTAACGACACGCCTTGCGTCGATCCCACACCGTTCCGGCTCTCGCGTTTGGTCGACGGCTCGAAGCTGGACATCGCCGCCATCTGACGATCGGGCCGCTGATGGAACAGATCGCGGCCTCTTTATTCCAGTTGAACCGGAAGTGCGTTCAGGCAAAGGATATGCGCGCTTCGAATGGTCAGCGGCGTAAGCCCGCTTTTCATGGCCTAGCCGATTGGAGTAGGGTGTAAGTTTTTGAAATCGCAAAGCTATCTCTTTTCCGTGGCTCCGATGATGGATTGGACCGACCGGCATTGCCGGGTGTTCCACCGCCATCTGACTCAGCGGGCGCTGCTGTACACGGAGATGCTGACCACCGGCGCTATCATTCATGGCGATCGGGAGCGGCTGCTCGGCTTTGACGCGGTGGAGCACCCGGTCGCGCTTCAGCTTGGCGGATCGGATCCTGGTGAGCTCGCGAAAGCTGCGCGGATCGGCGAACAGTTCGGCTATGACGAGATCAATCTCAATGTCGGCTGTCCGTCCGACCGCGTAAAGGATGGTCGCTTCGGTGCCTGCCTGATGGCGGAACCGGAGCTCGTCGCGAGATGTGTCGACGCGATGAAGGGCGCGGTCTCCGTTCCCGTTACGGTGAAGTGCCGCATCGGCATCGATGACCAGGATCCCGAAGTCGCGCTGGATACGCTGGCGCGCGCCGTCGTGGCTGCAGGCAGCGACGCGCTGATCGTACATGCGCGAAAAGCGTGGCTGAACGGTCTGTCGCCGAAGGAAAACCGTGACATCCCGCCGCTCGATTATGATCGTGTCTATCGGCTCAAGCGCGCGATGCCGGATGTGCCTGTTATCATCAATGGCGGCGTTCTCGGTATTGAGGAGGCGAAAGCGCATCTTGCGCATGTCGATGGCGTGATGCTCGGCCGGGCCGCCTATCAGGAGCCGTGGCGGCTGCTCGCCGTCGATAGCGACATCTTCGGCGAAGTTGCGCCGCATGCGACGATGCAGGACGCGTTCGAGGCGATGATGCCTTATATCGAGGCGCAGCTCGCACGCGGTACGCGCCTGCACGCCATCACGCGGCATTTCGTCGGCGCCTTCCACGCAGTGCCCGGCGCGCGGGCCTTCCGTCGCCATCTTGCCGAACAGGGCGTCAGGCCGGGAGCTGGGGTTGATGTGCTGCGCGATGCGATCGCGCGTGTTGGGGCACGCGCGCCGGCCGAGGCGGCAGCCTAGTCCTCAATCCACTGCCGTGCGGGCGCGGCGATGGCTACTTTGCAGCTCCGGATAGCCGGTGAGCATCAGCGTGTCGGAGCGCACGCCCCAGCTCTCGAGGCGATCGAGGAAGCTCATGCCGAGCAAATTGGTCTTCATCTGCCCGCGCGGCACAACGAGGGCCGGCACCGATTTCTCGACGAGTTGGCCGACGGCGAGACGATCGAGCGTCAGCCGGGCTGCCTTGGTGTGGCCGCCGGCCGTTTCGAGGTCGACGTCGTATTCGAGCATCTCGAGTGGCAGGCCGATCGCCTTTGCGGTCTCCCAGGTCAGCACCACGGAGGTGGCGCCGGTGTCGATCACCATCGGCGCGGCGACGCCGTTGATCTTGGCGCGCAGCGCAAATTCTCCACCCTGACCGCGCTGGATCTGCACGGCGGGGGCGGGCATCGCGGTCTGCGCGCGGAAAATGTGTGAGACCGTGTGGCTTGCGCGCGCGATCCGGTCGGGATCGCCATAGGCGACGACAGCGCCCGCGGTTCCTGCCAGCAGGATGAGAACGAGCAGGAGGCGGATCATTGCACGCCTCCGATGGCCCGGACGCCCGTCAGGCGCGTTTCGGCAATCCCGCGATCGGCAAAAGGCCAGCGTCCGCCATGCGCGCCGGCAACAGCGCCATGACGGCGAGCCGTTCGACGCTCTCCATGGCGTGCCAGCGCGCGATCTCCGGCAAGGTCCGGCCGCAGCCGAAGCACAGCTTGGTTTTGGGATCGATCATGCAGACGGCGACGCACGGAGTTTCTTTGCTCATACGGACATAGTGAAGGAATATCGGGCATGTCGGCAAGCATGTGTTTTACGAGCCCGTGCCTGCGCTCATAATCGGTCTGTGGCGCGGCCGGCGCTTCTCGTCGGGAACGGTGGAATTGTCCGGCTGCAGTGGCGGCGAATCCTCCGACAGCGGCGCCAGCGCGCTCATCACGCGCTCCGGTGGGAAGGTGACAATCACCTCGGTGCCGATGCGCAGTTTCGACTTCAGCGTGAAGGTGCCGCCATGCAGATCGATCAGGTTTTTGGCGATGGGCAGGCCGAGGCCCGCGCCCTGTTCGGCCGATTTGATCGAGTTGGAGCCCTGGCCGAACGAGGCGAGCACGACCGGGATCTCGTCCTCGGGGATGCCGGAGCCGGAATCCCTGACCGAGAGGTACTGGCCTCCCGAGGCGGTCCAGCCGGCCTTCAGCCAGATTTCGCCGCCCTGCGGGGTGAACTTGATCGAGTTCGAAAGCAGATTGAGCACGACTTGGCGGATCGCGCGCTCGTCGGCCCAGAGCCGCGGCATCGCCTGCTCGAACACTTCGTGGATGGTGATGCCTCGGCTCGAGGCGCGCAGTTTCATGAGATGATGGCAGTCGGCGACGATGCCGACCAGCGACACCGCTTCCTCGTTCAATTCGTAGCGGCCGGCCTCGATCCGCGACAAATCGAGGATCTCGTTGATGAGGTTGAGCAGATGCACGCCCGAATTGTGGATGTCGGCGGAATATTCCTTGTAGACCGGCACCGCATGCGCACCAAAGATCTCGCTTTTCATCACCTCGGAGAAGCCGAGGATGGCGTTGAGCGGCGTGCGCAGCTCATGGCTCATCTGCGCCAGGAAGCGCGATTTCGCCACGTTGGCGGATTCGGCGCGGTGCCGCGCCTCGTCCGAGATCGCCTTGGCCTGTTCGAGCTCGCCGATCAACGCGTCCTTCTCGGCCCGCGCCTCCAGCGTCGCGAAGGTCGATGAGTGAAGACGATGCGCCAGCAACACGAAATAGCCTTCGGCCGCGAGCGCGAGCGCGGCCAGGATGTAATTGTCCAGCGAGCCGGTCATCGCAAAGCTCAGCGCCATGGCGACCGCAACAGGCGCGGTGGCGGCGAGGGCTGCGATCGGCAGATTGGCGGCCAGCATGCTCGACACTGCGATCACCAGCAGCATCAGGAACATCATCAGCGTTTCCGTGACCATGTCGAGCACGGGATGGATCAGGATCGCCATCCAGCACAGGCCATAGAGCAGGTCGAGCACGACGAAACGTGTCCGCCAGGCCCGCGTTGCCGCCGGCGAGGCAGGCTCTGCCAGGAAGCGGCGGCAGCTGCGGATCATCGCCGCGTGAAGGCAGATCATGCCGGCGGTCCAGGCGGCGGCGGGGATCGGCTGCATCCACAGTCCGAACAGCACACCGGTCGCGACCACCAGCAGCATTACGACATAGGATGCCGATAGCCGCGTCTGGGCATATTGGCGCAACAGCTCGGCGTCGAAGGCCGGCCGGGTTCCGCTGGTCGACGTTAACTTATCGCGTGCCTCGCGGACCCGCTGCGACGCAGCCCTTCGGCTGCTCGCTGATGGAGCGCTGACCGGCGCGGCCGGAAGCTGCACTACCTCAGGCTTTTCAGCGGGGTTACTCATCAAGCAACAACGATTCCTGCCCGCGTCGGACGCGCGCCTTCTGCATTGTCTATCTCTGGCAAGAAATCCTTAAGAGGTGACTTAAGGAGCTAAAGAATTACGTTAACGAGGCGTTAAATTTGGATCGGGCCGCCGCTCAGTGCAGCCACGCATGCTGCGCGACATAGACCACGGCGCCAGCCAGATAGCCCGCAAGCGCCGCGCCCGCGATGCGTCGGGCGTACCAGAGGAACTCGATCCGCTCCAGCCCCATCGCGGCAACGCCCGCCGCCGAGCCGATGATCAGGATCGAGCCACCGGTGCCGGCGCAATAGGCGATGAACTCCCAGAGGAAGCTGTCCGTCGGGTAGTGGCCGAGGTCGTACATGCCCATGGTCGCCGCGACCAGCGGCACGTTGTCGATGATGGCGCTGAACAGGCCAAGCACGACGACGATGACGTCCTGGCGGCCGATCGTCGCCTCCAGCCATCTGGCCAGCATCGTCAGGAGGCCGGCGTGTTCGAGGCAGGCGACCGCGAGCAGAATGCCCGTGAAGAACACAATCGAGCCCATGTCGATCCGGGTCAGCGCATGCCCGAGCGAGAGGGGCTGGCGCACGTGCTCATCCTTGTTGCGGTGAAGGACCTCGCCGACCAGCCAGACGATACCGAGGCCGATCAGCACGCCCATGAAGGGCGGCAGATGCGTGAGCGTCTTGAAGGCCGGCACCGCAATCAGCACGCCGAGCCCGAGATAGAACATCAGGTTACGTTCGAACCGGTCAACGGCGAGCACTCCATCCTCCGATTGCGGCGCCGCGATGGTCTTGCCCCTGAGCGACAGGCTGATGAAGGTGAGCGGCACGAGCAGATTGACCAGCGCGGGCAGGAACAGCGCGCGCATGATCTTCAACGGCGTGATCTGGCCGCCGATCCACAGCATGGTGGTGGTGACGTCGCCGATCACGGTCCATGCGCCGCCGGCATTCGCCGCAATGACGATGAGGGAGGCGAATAGCAAGCGGTCGTCGCGCCGGGCGATCAGGCGCTGGATGAGCGAGATCATGACGATGGTGGTCGTCAGATTGTCCAGGATCGCGCTCAGGACAAAGGAGACGAAGCCGACCACCCATACCAGCGTGACCTGGCTCGTCGTGTTGATGCGGGAGGTGATGACCTCGAAGCCGTCATGGGCGTCGACCACCTCGACGATCGTCATCGCTCCGATCAGGAAGAACACGATCTGCGCGGTAGCCGCGACGGACTCGTCGAGCTGATGACTGACCAGCGCGTGATCCCTGATCGTGACCGCGTAGATGGTCCAGAGCAGACCCGCGCCGAGAAGCGCGGTCGCGGTCTTGCTGATCCCGAGGGGATGCTCGAGCGCGATCGCCGCATAGGTCACGACGAAGATTGCTGCGATCGCGGTCAGCAAGGCAGTATCAGGTCAGCGATTGAGGCGCGCGAGCAGGCTCGACGTATCCCAGCGCTTGCCGCCCATCTTCTCGACCTCGGCGTAGAATTGGTCGACCAGCGCGGTGACCGGCAGGCTGGCGCCGTTGCGGCGGGCTTCGGCGAGCGCGATCGAGAGATCCTTGCGCATCCATTCGACCGCGAAGCCGAAATCGTACTTGCCCTCGTTCATGGTCTTGTAGCGGTTCTCCATCTGCCAGGACTGCGCCGCGCCCTTGGAGATGGTCTCGATCACGGCCGCGACGTCGAGGCCGCTCTTCTTGGCGAAGTGGATACCTTCCGACAGGCCCTGCACAAGGCCGCCGATGCAGATCTGGTTGACCATCTTGGTCAGCTGGCCGCTTCCGGCGGGCCCGAGCAGCTTGCACATCCGTGCATAGGCGCCCGTGATGATCGGCTCGGCGCCGGCATAGGCATCCTGCGCGCCGCCGCACATCACCGTCAGCACGCCGTTCTCGGCGCCGGCCTGGCCGCCGGAGACGGGCGCGTCGATGAACTTGAAGCCGGCCTTGGTCGCCGCCGCGTCGAGCTCGCGCGCGACTTCTGCTGAGGCGGTGGTGTGATCGACGAAGGTCGCGCCCTTCTTCATGCCGGCGAATGCGCCGTCGGGGCCGATCGTGACGGCGCGCAGATCGTTGTCATTGCCGACGCAGCACATCACGAAATCCTGGCCCTCGGCGGCAGCCTTCGGGGTCGGTGCCGTCTTGCCGCCGAACTTGTCCGCCCACTCCTTCGCCTTGGCCGCGGTGCGGTTGTAGACGGTGACCTCATGGCCCCCTTTTTTCACGAGGTGTCCGGCCATGGGGAAACCCATCACGCCGAGACCGAGGAAAGCGACTTTAGCCATATGTGTGTCCGTAGCTTGAGTTTTACGGTTGCAGCCGGGCGAGGGGCGCCAGCCGAGGATCCCTAAGGTTCCGCCTGAGGGGGGAACGGGCGCACCATAAACCGTTAGGGGCGGAGGGCAACGGCTTCGTTTGGCGGCCTCCTGTGCTAGGATGGCGGGCCTCAAGGACCTGCATAAAAAAAGGGAGCAAAGGCATGGGCAGCGTGAGCGTTGGCGTCCTCGATCATTTCAATATTCGGACCCGGCATCTGGCCGACACGGTACGCTTCTACGAGGACGTGCTGGGCCTCGAAAAAGGACCCCGACCGAATTTCGCCTTCCCCGGGGCCTGGATGTACAGCGAGGGCAAGCCGGTCGTGCACCTCGTCGATATTTCCCCGACCTCCGAGCCGCAAAAGCCGGATTCCGGCGTGGTCCACCACGTCGCCTTCGTCAGCCGGGGCTTCGACGGCATGAAGCAGCGCCTCGCTGCCAAGGGCATGAAATTCGACTCCCGCCAGGTGCCCGGCGGCGAGCTCTGGCAGATCTTCGTCCATGACCCCAACGGGGTCATGATCGAGCTCAATTACGAGGCGGCCCTGGAGCAGGGGGCCGCGCCCAAGGAGATGGCTGACGATATCGGCAGGCAGTAGCCTTTTGGCCGTTTCCGCTCTAATGGGGCATCTTGAACTTCCAGGAGATGCGCTTTGAGCGTGACGCAGCAACAGGTCCTCGACAGCCTCGCCAAGATCAAGTCGCCCCGCGGGGTCGCGCTCACCAATGCCAATGTGCTGAGCGCGATCAGCGCGTCCGATGGCAAGGTGTTCTTCTCGATCAACGTCGATGCCGCCGAGGCGCGGGCCTGGGAATCCGTCCGGGCCGAGGCCGAGGCCGCCGTGCGCGCCATCCCCGACGTCACCACCGTCATGGTCGCCCTCACAGCCGAGCGCAAGCCTGGCAGCACGCCGCCGCCACCCCCGCAGCCGAGCCGTGGCACACCAGGCGTGCAGCCGGTCCACGCCCACAAGCCGCCGCCACAGGGCGGCGCCCAATCGCCGATGGCGCGGCAGTCGGAAATTCCGGGCGTCGCCGCCGTAATCGCGGTCGCCTCGGGCAAGGGCGGCGTCGGCAAGTCGACCACCGCCCTCAATCTGGCGCTCGGCTTGCGTGACCTCGGCCTCAAGGTCGGGCTGCTCGATGCCGACATCTACGGCCCCTCGGTGCCGCGGCTGACCGGCCTGCACGAGAAGCCGGAGCTGAATGGCGAGCGCAAGATGATTCCGCTGCGGCGCTTCGGCCTCGCCATCATGTCGATCGGCTTCCTGGTCGAGGAAGAGACCGCGATGATCTGGCGCGGGCCGATGGTGATGTCGGCGGTGACGCAGATGCTGCGCGATGTCGCATGGGGCACGCTCGACGTGCTCGTCGTCGACATGCCGCCGGGCACAGGCGATGCCCAGCTCACGCTGGCGCAGAACGTGCCTCTGAAGGGCGCCGTGATCGTCTCGACCCCGCAGGACCTGTCGCTGATCGACGCGCGGCGTGGGCTGGCCATGTTCAAGAAGGTCAACGTGCCCGTGCTCGGCATCGTCGAGAACATGAGCTACTTCCAGTGCCCGCATTGCGGCACGAAATCCGACATCTTCGGCCATGGCGGCGCGCGCCACGAGGCCGAGAAGCTCGGGGTACCGTTCCTCGGCGAGATCCCGCTGCACATGTCGATTCGCGCCACGTCCGATGCCGGCAATCCCGTCGTGGACAGCGAACCTGGTGGCCCGCATGCGGCGATCTATCGCGCCATTGCGGGACAGGTCCGGGACCAGCTCAAGGGCGCGATTTCCGCAGCCTGAGCCTGATGTCTGGGGACATGCGACTTTCGTCGCCCCCCGTCATGCCAATGTCGCGTTCCGTGGCAAGGGCTTCCGTGTTAAACGCCACGGCAGCAAAGCCCCTTCGGTTCGATGCGGCTCAAATCCGTGTCGAAGGAACGAGTGGCAGCAAAGAGGAAGTTCGGGGACACGCCCCAGCAAGGAGAGACCTGAAAATGAAGCGTCGTGATTTTCTGAAAGTGTCGGCAGCAGGCGCGGCGGCGTCAGCCGCGGTGGCCTCGCCGGCGATTGCGCAGTCCTCGCCCGAGATCAAGTGGCGCATGACGTCGAGCTTCCCGAAGTCGCTCGACACCATCTATGGCGGTGGTGAGCAGCTGGCGAAGTACGTCGCCGAGATGACCGACAACAAGTTCCAGATCCAGGTATTCGCGGCCGGCGAAGTCGTCCCCGGCCTGCAGGCGCTCGATGCGACCTCGAACGGCACGGTCGAGATGTGCCACACCGTCTCCTACTACTATGTCGGCAAGGACCCGACCTGGGCGATCTACGCCTCGGTGCCGTTCGGCCTCAACGCGCGCCAGCAGAACTCCTGGTGGTACCAGGGCGGCGGCGCCGAGCTCGGCAACGAGTTCTTCAAGAAGTCGAATGTGATCGGCTTCGCCTGCGGCAACACCGGCACCCAGATGGGCGGCTGGTTTCGCAAGGAGATCAAGACCGTTGCGGACCTCTCCGGCCTGAAGTTCCGCATCGGCGGCATCGCCGGCCAGGTGCTCCAGAAGGTCGGCGTGGTGCCGCAGCAGCTCGCCGGCGGCGACATCTATCCGGCGCTGGAGAAGGGCACCATCGACGCCGCCGAATGGGTCGGCCCCTATGATGACGAAAAGCTCGGCTTCGCCAAGGTCGCCAAGTACTATTACTATCCGGGCTTCTGGGAGGGTGGTCCGATGGTCCACGCCTTCACCAACCTCGACAAGTGGAATTCGCTGCCGAAGAACTACCAGGCGATCCTCACCAACGCGGCGGCCAACGCCAACAGCTGGATGGCCGCGCGCTACGACATGCAGAACCCGGCGGCGCTGAAGCGACTGGTCGCCGGCGGCACGCAGCTGCGTCCCTTCACCAACGAAGTGCTGGAAGCCTGCCTCAAGGCGACCAACGAGCTGTGGGCCGAGCTGTCGGCCAAGAACGCCGACTTCAAGAAGTCGATCGACGCGATGCAGGCGTACCGCTCCGACGAATATCTGTGGTGGCAGGTCGCCGAGTACACCTACGACAGCTTCATGATCCGCTCGCGCACCCGCGGCTGATCCTCGACCAGTCTGTCGGATCGAATGGCCCGGCCTCGTTCGCGAGGCCGGGCTTTTTCGTGGGTGAGGTCACAGCTGCATTCGAAATCCGCAAAACAACCCCATGCACAGTAGAGGCGGGGTGGGCGTTAGGGTGACGAGTGGATGGGTGCCGGGCTTGACCCGTCGGGCAAAACAGTGGCATAAAGCGATAATCGAATAATCCGAAATTCGCGCGTGGCTCAAGTCGGCTCATAGAGGTACGACAGCCAGACCACCTGAAGATGGCCCGGGGGCTGCGGCCGACGGCCACGCCTGCCTGCCGAAGCTCGCACCCCCTCAAAAATTATTTTCTGGGCCGCGACCCCGGCGCCGGGTTTGCCCCCTCTTGTCTGGATGAGGACGCCATAGCGGCGTGTCACGAACCGGAGCACAGAACCATGTGGTACAGGAAGAACGTTGGCGAGCGGGGGCGCGCAGCCAGGCTGATCGGCGGTGGCTTGATGCTCATCTGCGGAGTGGTTGCGCTGCACGCTTCGCCCCTCGGGCTACTGCTCAGCGGTGCGGGTATGGTGACGCTGGTTACTGGCGTGTTCGGCTATTGTCCTGCTTGCGCCGTCGCCGGGCGCGAGCCACTGGAGGAGTGACCGCCTTGGCGCGCGTATCAGACGATCTCTTGCTCGCGGCACAGTCGGGCGACCGGCATGCGCTCACACAGCTGTTGGTGGTGCTGCAGCCGGACATTCGACGCTAGGCCCGGCGCCTTTGCTACCGCGCCTCGCTGATCGAAGACGTGGTGCAAGAGGCACTCATCGTCGTGTACCGGCGCGTGGGCACGATCCGCACTCCAGCCGCACTCGCGGGCTGGCTGCTGACCGTCATTGCGCGCCTTTGCATGCTGCCGGCGCTGATGCTGATGCGCGGAGTCGAGGAGCTGGCCAGCCCCGAGGAGTCGCGCGAGATCGCAAAGGTCCCACCGGACGAGTTGCGCATAGACCTGGTCGACGCGATCGAGTCGCTTTCGCCGTCGCATCGCGAAGTGCTGCTGCTGCGCGATCTCGAAGATCTGACGATTGGCGAAATCGCCCGGCGGCTCGGCGTGACGCGCGAAGCGGCCAAGAGCCGCCTGCGCCGCGCCCGCACATTGGTGCGCGAGTATCTGCTCGACACAAAGGACAGCGGACGAGAGAGCACATGAATTATCTTCGTGGAGTTGGCATGTTCGGCAGCGCTTTCCTGGGCGCACACCTGATGCGCGGCGCAGCTGCGGCGGCACTGCTCGCTTGGGCTATCGTCCATCAGACCGCGCACCCCTGGCTAGCCCTGGGCGCGGGCGTTGCCGCTCTCATCGCGTTACGCGGATGCCCGATGTGCTGGACTGTGGGCCTGGTCGAGACGCTTGCGCAGGGCCGTCGCGAACCAACGGATGCTCTTTCAGGAAAGTGTGCCGCCAGCGAAAGCATCAGGGGATCACCATGCAAAGGGTGAGTGCTGTCTTGGGCTCTGCACTATTCTTCCTGGTTGCGCCGTGTGTGCTCGCAGGGCTGATCCCGTGGTCGATGACCCGCTGGGAGTTTGGGCCTGCTTTTCTCGGCGTCGATCTAATCCGCATTGTTGGCGTTGCATTGATTATCGCCGGAGTGCCCGGAATTCTGGATTCATTTGCCCGTTTTGCACTGGAGGGGCTGGGGACGCCCGCTCCGATCGCGCCGCCACAGAAGCTCGTCGTGACCGGCCTTTATCGCTACGTGCGCAATCCGATCTACATCGCGGTCGTCGCTGTCGTTTTTGGGCAGGCCCTTTTGTTTGGGGATTGGCGTCTCCTCTGGTACGGCGCGCTGCTCTGGCTTTTCTTTCATGTCTGGGTGGTGATGATCGAAGAACCGACGCTGAAGCAAACATTCGGCACGGAGTATGAGAACTTTCAGACGAGTGTGCCGCGCTGGATTCCGCGGTTGCCGCCATGCTCAAACACTTGAGGGAATGACTACTGGCAGTATCAAGCAGGTAGAGCCGCGGCGCTTGGAGCGCGGTCCTGGGAAGCTCAGGGCCGCGCCCAGGGGCACGATGACGTTGCCGTGAGATCGGGCCTCCTCCCCAGGATTCAACGGGAGCCACAATAGGTTTGTCCGCCCCGTCAAATTGCACCGAGATCAATGTAATTATTGTCCTGAGATATAGGTCGGATCATATTAAGGGCAATCATCAGATTGCACCGGGTTTTACCGGGAGCACGGAGCCACGACCATGCACCCCAGTTATTTCGACCTGTTTCTCGCCTTCATCGGATTGTCGTTCGGCGTGCCTTCAGCGCTGCCACGCCTGTTTTTCCGGAGTGAGGACACACCACGCCGGAAGGCTTCATAGGGCAGCGGATTGTCAGGTGGTGCCGGAGACGAGCATGGATCTGACGCTCACCACCATCCTCATCGCCTTCTCAGGCGTGTTCCTGATCTGCTTCATGAAGGGCGCATTCGGCGGCGGCTTTTCCATCGTCGGCATTCCGCTGCTGTCCTTTGTGATGGACCCGGTGACCGCCGGCGGCCTGCTCGCGCCGCTGTTCATCGCGATGGACCTGTTTGCGCTGCGCTACTGGAAGCCGTCGACCTGGTCGAAGCCGGACCTGGTGCTGCTATTGCCCGGGCTCGTGATCGGCATCGGTCTTGGCTATCTCTTGTTTCGCGTGCTGGACCACCGCGCCGTCGCGATCGTGATGGCGGTCGTGACGTTGATTTTCGTCGGCCTGTGGTTCTTCGGCGATCCCAAGGTGACCATTGCGCCGCGTTCGACGCCGAAGGCGATCGCAGCCGGTCTCGCCTCGGGTGTCACGACCATGGTCGCGCATTCCGGCGGACCGCCGCTGGCGATGTATCTGTTGCCGCTCGGCCTCAGCAAGGAGGTCTATGCCGGAACGACCAGCCTGTTCTTCACCGTCGGCAATGCCACCAAGGCGGTGCCATGGCTGCTGCTGACGCGTCCCAGCGGCAACGAATGGATCGTGATGGCGATCTGTCTATTCGCCATTCCCGCCGGGGTCTGGCTCGGCTGGCGCCTGCACGGACGGCTGGACCAGCAGCAGGTCTTCCGCGCTTGCTACGGGCTGCTGGTCGTCACGGCGCTGAAGCTGCTGTGGGACGGTGTGTCCGGCTATCTCGCCTGAGCGGCCGCACCGTCGTGGCGGTCAGGTTGAACTGCGCAGCGGCCGGAAGGCGTCGCGAATCTCGCGGCTGAAAATCGCGGGCTGCTCCCATGCCGCAAAGTGCCCGCCGGCCTCGGCCTGATGGAAGTAGATCAGCTTGTGATAGGCCCGCTCGGCCCAGCTCTTCGGCGCCACAAAGCTCTCGCCGGGGAACGCCGTCACGGCGGCCGCGATGGTGACATTGGCCGGCAGATAGAGATTGATCTTGTTCTCCCAATAGAGGCGCGCCGAGGAGATCGCGGTGTTGGTCAGCCAGTACAGCGAGATGTTGTCGAGCACGTCGTCGCGCGTTAGCGCTCCCGCTGAATGCCCGTTGACGGTACGCCCTGCGACGGCCGAGGCGATCGCCGCGGCCGGCTGGGCGTAGCCGTCGCCGTGATCGAGCAGCCAGGCGGCAAGGCCGGCAGGGGAATCGGCAAGGCCCGACAGCGTCTGCGGCCGCGTGCCCATGATCTGCGCATAGGCGCGCCGCTTCGTGAACTGAATCTTGAGCTGGGCGAAGACGTGCTTCTCCTCGTCGGTAAGGTCGGCCGGTGCAGGGTCGCCCGAGGCCACGGCCTTGAAAATCTCCGGCGGCACGACGCCGGGCAGGTTGACGTGAATGCCGATCAGTTCCGGCGCGCCGAGCTTGGCCATCTCGTTCGTAACAGGCGAGCCCCAGTCGCCGCCCTGCGCGACGAACCTGCTGTAGCCGAGCCGCTTCATCAGCACGACCCAGGCCCGCGCGATGCGCTGCGGATCCCAGCCCGTGGTGGTCGGCTTGCCCGAAAATCCATAGCCGGGCATCGAGGGGATGACGAGATCAAAGGCGTCGTCGGCGCCGCCGCCATGCGCGGTCGGATTGGTCAGGGGATCGATGATCTTGAGCTGCTCGATCACCGACCCGGGCCAGCCATGCGTCACGATCATCGGCAGCGCGTTCGGATGCTTCGAGCGGATGTGCAGGAAATGAATGTCGAGGCCGTCGATCTCGGTCAGAAATTGCGGCAACGCGTTGAGCCGCGCCTCGACCTTTCGCCAGTCGTAGTCGGTCTGCCAATAGCGGATGAGCGCCTGTTGCGTGGCCTGAGGCACGCCTTGCGAGTCGTCGTCGACGGTCTCCTTGTCGGGCCAGCGGGTGATGGCGAGACGGTGTCGGAGATCGGTGAGCGCCTTGTCGGTGATATTGATCTTGAAGGGGCGGATCGCGTCCTTCGTTGCGGCTGGTGCCGGGCGGGCCGGAAGCAGGGTTGCGACGCCGGCCGCCATGATGCCGGTAGTGGCCGTGGTGAGGAGCTTGCGCCTATCGTGGTCGACGGCTTCGTTGCTGGACATCACCGCCGTAGCGGCGGCCTGCGGTCTGATGAACGTCCTCATGGAACCTCTCCTTTGCCTGGGATGTGCCTTGGGATGTACTTTGGGATGTGCTTTGGCGCTTCGTCCGGATCATCCCGCCAAAGCGCGGGACGCGCCTGTTATGAGTTGTGAGAGGTCGTTAGCCTTTGTTGCGTCGGCGCTTTCAGGCGGCGTCTCGTCGTTCCAGGCCGCTAAAGATGCGCCCGGAAGAAAGCCCGACCGCGTCATTTTTCGCTGGCCCAATCCGCTGAATGGTGGAACAGATCGGCAATCGCCGCGTGCGCGCGGTTCGGAAATGCCGGAAGCTTGAGTTTACTGCATGCGCCTTCTGATCGTCGAGGATAATGTCGAGCTGTCGCGGCTGGTTGCCAGCGGGCTGGCAGCTGCCGGCTATGAGAGCGATATCGTCGGTAGCACCGAGGAGGCGCGTGGGGCGGTGCGCAACGTGGCCTACGCCGCGATGATCCTGGACCTCGGCCTGCCCGACGGCGACGGCCTAATGGTGCTGCGTGAGCTGCGACGGCAGATGGAGCCGCTGCCGGTGCTGGTGCTGACCGCGCGCGGCGGCTTGCAGGATCGCGTCAACGGCCTGCGCAGCGGCGCGGACGACTATCTGGCCAAGCCGTTCGCGATGGAGGAGCTGGTGGCGCGGCTGGAAGCGATCCTGCGCCGTCCGGGGCAATTGCTCGGCCGGTCGTTGCGGCTTGCCAATCTCGTCTACGACACCGAGAGCCGCCAGATCTTCGTCGACGACAAGCCGCGGATCATCTCCTCGCGCGAGACCTCCGTGCTGGAGATCTTGCTGCGCCGGCAGGGCCGGGTGGTGCCGAAGAAGAATGTCGAGGATCACATCTTCGGGCTCGAGGGCGAGGTCGCCTCCAATGCGGTCGAGGTCTATGTCTCCCGGTTGCGCAAGCAGCTCACTGAACACGGCGCCAAGGTCGTGATCCACACGATCCGCGGCGTCGGCTACATGATGGCCGAGGAGAAATAGCGTGGCCTGGGGCGGATTCCAGATCGGGTCCAGGACCGGAGACAGGGCCGGATACAAGACCGGATCCAGACTCCGGGCCCCGTCGTTCAAATCGCTGATCTCGCGCATCGTGTTCCTGCACATCATCGCGGTCGCGGTGGTGGCGATCTTCCTGCCGCTGGTCCTGATCTGGCTGTTGAACTCCGAGATCGACCAGCTGCATCGTGCGGCGATGCGGGCCCAGGCCGAGACCCTTGCCGAGCGCATCTCCGTCCAGCCAGACGGCAAGGTGACGTTCAATCTGCCGGACAGCCTGCGGGGACTCTATTCGGAAGCCTATGGCCGCTATCAGTACGATATCCGCGACGTCGACGGCCGCCTGCTGTTCTCATCGCACAAGAAGACCGGCGATGCGCGGTCGGACACGATCTCGGGTGCCGAAGTGACGCAGACGATCGACGGCACCACCGTTAGCATCAGGGTCGGGGAAGATTTGTCCCATCGCGACGTCATCACCGACGATATCGTGTCCAACTTCTTCCGACGGGTCGGCTGGATCACCATTCCCATTCTTCTGATCCTGCTCGCCATCGACATCTTCATCTTCCGCCGCGCCATTGCGCCGCTCTGGAAGGCCTCGGAAGAAGCCAGCAATATCGGCCCTGCTCGCACCGACGTCCGTCTTCCGACGGAGCAGATTCCGCGCGAGATCATGCCGCTCGTCACCGCGGTGAACCAGGCGCTCGATCGCCTCGAGGACGGCTTTCGCCTGCAGCGCCAGTTCACCGCCGATGCCGCGCATCAGCTGCGCACGCCGCTCGCGATCCTGCGCACGCGGGTCGAGACGCTCGGTAACAATGCGGTGCGGCAGGCGCTGCATGACGACATCGAAGGCATGAGCCGGATCGTCGCCCAGCTGCTGGAGATCGCCGAGCTCGACACCTTGGTGCTCGATCCCGGCGAGACCGCCGACTTGCGCGCCGTCTGCGCCGAGGTGGTCGGCGCGATCGCGCCCCTTGCGATTGCGCAGCACAAGGACATCGCGCTCAAGGGCGCCGAGGCGCCCGTGCTGATCCACGGCAATTCCGAGATGCTGCAGCGCGCGGTCTTCAACCTCGCCGAAAACGCCATCAAGTTCACCGCGAAGGAGACGTCGGTCGACGTCGAGGTCGGCGACGACGGTTCGGTGCGGGTGCGCGATTGCGGCCCCGGAGTCACCGAGGCCGAGCGCGAGCTGATCTTCCAGCGCTTCTGGCGCAGGGATCGCCAGCGCAGCGACGGTGCGGGCCTCGGCCTCTCGATCGTGCGGGGCGTCGCCGACGATCATGCCGCAACGGTTGCGGTGGACAATCTCCCCGGCGGCGGCGCCGAGTTCACGCTGCGGTTCAGGCTGGCGGAGGAGGGGGCTTAGCCCTCTTCCCTTGCTTTCAGGAATTGTAGGGTGGGCAAAGGCGCACTTGCGCCGTGCCCACCATCTCTAACCGGATTTTGCAGTACGTGGGCACGCTTCGCTTTGCCCACCCTACGATATCTGCGCTCGTGGAGAGAACCACTACTTCCACAAAGGGAGAAGGAAGACAGCACGGCTATTTCAGCTTGCCGGTCGACAGATCCATGATCATCCGCGTGGTCAGATAGAGGCGCGGCACGATGGTGTCGAGCTTCACATATTCGGCGTCATTGGAATGCGCGCCGAAGCCTGACAGCCCCATGCCTTCGACCACGGCGCCCTTGGTCTTGAGCGCGGCAAATGCGGCATCGGTGCCGCCGCCCGTCGCCTTCTCGGCAACGTTCATGGATAGTCCGAGCTCTTGATAGATCGTCCTGGCGTAGGCCGCCACGCGGCGCGAGGCGTCGTTGGCCTCGAGCGGTGGGCGCCGCACTTCGAATTTCAGCTCGACCTTGGAGTCCGGCAGCAGGCGATTCTTGATCTTCTGCTGCAGAGTCTTCTCCAGCTCGTCGAAATCGGAAACCTTCAGCGCGCGCGCATCGGCCTGCGCGGTGGCTTCGGCCGGGATCACGTTGCGGTTGGTGCCGGCTTTCGCGACGGTCCAGTTCAGCTTCAGGCCCTGCTCGGGCTTGGACAGATCCTTCATCTGCAGCACCTGGTGCGAGAGCTCGTAGAGCGCGTTGATGCCGCCCTCGGGGCGGGAACCGGCATGCGACGACCTGCCTGTCACCGTCAGATAGGCCGAGCCGATGCCGCTGGTGGCGAGCCGAACCGAGCCGTCGGTGCCGCCGCCTTCGAACGAGAACACGACGTCCTGATCGGAAGCGAACTTGGTGATGGTGCTGCGCCAGCCGGGCGAGGAGATCTCCTCGTCGCTATTGGTGAGCACCGTCAGCGTGCCGTAATCCCTGAAGTTCAGTTTCTGCAGCATCGCGACGGTGTGGAGAATGAGCGCGACGCCCTGCTTGTCGTCGGCGATGCCGAGGCCATAGGCCTTGTCGCCGTCGATGCGGAACGGCTGGTCCTTCAGCATGCCCCGCAGATACACCGTGTCCATGTGGGCGATCAGCATGATCTTCCTGGTGCCGCTGCCCTTGAAGGTGGCGTGCACGGCAGGTCCAATCTTCTCCGGCGTGTCATCGAGCCGATAGATGTCGGTGGGTTGCAGGATCTCCACCTCGCCGCCGATCTGCCTGAGCTGGTCGGCGACGCGGCCCGCGATCACATTGAGGCCCTCGACATCCCCGCTGCCGGTTTCGATGTTGACGAGATCGCGCAGCGTATCGAGCAGCGGCTGCCGCTCCTTCTGGGCCAGCGCATGGATGTCGGCCATCGGTTCGGCGTGCGCGATAGTTGCGGCGCAGGCGAGCCAGAGCGAGGCGATGAGCGAACCGGCGAGCGAAGGAGCAGAGTACAAGCGGGGCATACGGGCATTCCGTGTGAGTTCGAGGAATGTCCGGTATGCCCGTGTTTGCCGCACGTGTCACGCGGGTCGGCCTGTCGCCGAGATAGCGGCGAGACGGGTGAGCGGTCTCTCTCCGCGAATCCGGAATCGTAGGGTGGGCAAAGGCGCACTTGCGCCGTGCCCACCATCTCTAACCGAAGTTTGCAGTGCGTGGGCACGCTTCGCTTTGCCCACCCTACGATATCTGCGCCCGTGGAGAGAACCCCTCATCCGGCGCCACAGCCGAAGCTTCGCTTCGGCGTTCTTGAGAACGGCGGCCGAAGGCCGCCTATTCTCCCACAAGGGGAGAAGGAAGAAGGCTACTTCTGCGGTGGTCCCAAATCCAGCGGCGGCAGGTCGATCTGGGGCACCTCGATCTTGACCTTGTCGAGGTCGACATTGACGGGCTTGTCGAGCAGGCCCGTCACGGTGATCGGGAAGGCGATCACGATCAGCACCATGATCAACTGCAGGCCGATCCAGGGCATCGCGCCCCAATAGATGTCGGAGCTCTTCACTTCCTTCGGCGCGACGCCGCGCAGGTAGAACAGCGCGAAGCCGAACGGCGGATGCAGGAACGAGGTCTGCATGTTGACGCAGAGCATGACACCGAACCAGATCAGCGCAGGTCCGTCGCCGACGACGGGCCCCAGGATCTTCTGCGCGATCGGCGCGATCATCGGCAGGATGATGAAGGCGATCTCGAAGAAATCGAGGAAGAACGCCAGGAAGAAGATGAAGAGGTTGATGAAGATCAGGAAGCCCCAGACACCGCCGGGCAGCGAGGTCAGCATGTGCTCGAGCCAGACGCCGCCGGAGACGCCGAGGAACACCACCGAGAAGCAGGTCGAGCCGATCAGGATGAAGGTGACCATGCAGGTGATGCGCATGGTGGTTTCGTAGCCCTGCTTGATCAGGTCGCGCAGGTCGGGGATGCGCGCGGCCTGGATGCAGATCCAGGCGACCGCGAGATAGGCGATGGCGAACGCGATCTTGAAGATCACGTTCTCGGTGAACAACATCGCGACGATGGTGCCGATGCCGGCAGCAACCACGCCTATGATCAGCACCTTGCGGTCGGTCGAGGTGAAATCCTTGTGGTGGATCGCGGCGAGCACGATGGCACCGACCGCGCCCATGGCGCCGGCTTCGGTCGGGGTCGCAAGGCCCATCATCATGGTGCCGAGCACGACGAAGATCAGCACGGCCGAGGGGATGATGCCCATCAGGCACTTCTTCCACAGCGCCCAGCCGGTCAGCGTGCGCGCTTCCTTCGGCACCGGCGGCACGTGCTCGGGCTTGATCAGGCCGAGGATGAAGGTGTAGCCGGCGAACAGCAGGATCTGGAACACCGAGGGGCCCCAGGCGCCGAGATACATGTCGCCGACCGACTTGCCGAGCTGGTCGGCGAGCACGATCAGCACCAGCGAGGGCGGCACCAGCTGCGTGATGGTGCCGGAGGCCGCCAGCACGCCGGTGATGTAGCGCATGTTGTAGCCGTAGCGGATCATCACCGGCATCGAGATCAGCGCCATGGCGATGACCTGCGCCGCCACCGTGCCGGTGATGGCGCCGAGGATGAAGCCGACGATGATGACGGAGTAGCCGAGGCCGCCTCTGATAGGGCCGAACAGCTGGCCCATCGAGTCCAGCATGTCCTCGGCGAGGCCGCATCTCTCCAATATGGCGCCCATGAAGGTGAAAAACGGGATCGCGAGCAGCAGCTCGTTGGAGAGCACGCTGCCGAACACGCGGCCCGGGATCGCCTGCAGGAAGTTGAGGTCGAAGAATCCGAGATGGATGGCGAGGAAGCCGAAGGAGAGGCCGACCGCGGCAAGCGTGAACGCGACGGGGAAGCCAAGCAGCATCGCCAGAACCAGGCCGCCGAACATCAACGGCGGCATCATCTCCAGCGTAATCATTGGGTCGGCCTCTCGTACTTGGCGTCGATCGTCACATAGCCCTGGAGAGCCGCGATACGCTTGATGACTTCGGAAACACCCTGCAGCGCCAGCATCACGAAGCCGGCGGGGATCACGAACTTGATGGGCCAGCGGACCAGGCCGCCGGCATTGCCCGACATCTCGCCGACGTCATAAGCCTGCATGAAGAACGGCCAGGACAGATAGGCGAGCAGGAGGCAGGAAGGGATCAGGAAGAACAGCGTGCCGATCAGGTCGAGCCAGAGCTGGCCGCGCTCGGACAGCATCAGATAGAGGATCTCGACCCGCACATGCTCGTTGCGCTTGAAGGTGTAGGACGCGCCGAACATCACCAGGATCGCGAACATGTACCATTGCAGCTCCAGCCAGCCGTTGGACGAGTAGCTGAACGCGTAGCGGATCATGGCATTGGCCGCGCTGACCAGGCATGCGAAGAGCACGAGCAGGTTACAGACGTACCCAATCTTCTCATTGAGGGCGTCGATGGCGTTACTCATCGCCAGCAATGGACGCATTTTACCTTCTCTCCGTCGCGGCCTAACACTTCACGGGAGGCTTCAGCACGCAACGCCCGGCCGGCGTGCAAAAGCACGCGACCGCACGGATCGCAGACCGAAAGCGATTGCGGCGTCAGTCCTCCCCTCGCGCCTTGCTGTCTTGACCGCGACCGCCAAAGGGGCGGGCCGGCTTATGGCTGCCGGGCAAGCAAAGGCGGTCGCACCAAATCAGCGGGCTTGTGCGCCGTCAATCGGAAAATGGGCAAATTGACGGCGGGTCAAAAGCTTAAGATCGCAAAAGCTTAAGGCAACCGCGCCGGCGGCGAATTCTCAGCCGCCGGTGACGCTCATATGCCTGGAGACGCTGGGGCGGTCGTGGCGGCGGTCGATAATGAAATCGTGGCCCTTGGGCTTCAGCCCGATGGCGCGGTCGATCGCATCCGCAAGCAGGATGTCGTCGCTGGAGGCGCGCAACGGCTTGCGCAAGTCCGAGGCATCCTCGTGGCCGAGGCAGGTGTGCAGCGTGCCGGTGCAGGTGATGCGCACCCGGTTGCAGGATTCACAGAAATTGTGGGTCATCGGCGTGATGAAGCCGAGCTTGCCGCCGGTCTCGGCGACGCTGACATAGCGGGCCGGCCCGCCGGTGCTCTCGGCCAGATCCGTCAGCGTGAATTGCTGGGCAAGCCGCGCGCGCACCAGCGAGAGCGGCAGATATTGGTCGATGCGGCCCGCGCCGATCTCGCCCATCGGCATCACCTCGATCAGGGTCAGGCCCATACCCTTGCCATGGGCCCAGCGCATCAGGTCGGGGAGCTCGTCCTCGTTGAGGTTCTTCAGCGCCACTGCGTTGATCTTCACGGCAAGGCCCGCAGCGCGCGCGGCCTCGATGCCTTCCAGCACCTTGTCGATCTCGCCCCAGCGCGTGATCTCGCGAAATTTCCGGGGATCGAGCGTATCGAGCGAGACGTTGATGCGGCGGACGCCGCAATCGGCAAGCTCCTGCGCATATTTTGCCAGTTGCGTGCCGTTGGTGGTCAGCGTGAGCTCGCCCAGCGCGCCGCTCTCAAGGTGCCGCGACAGCGAGCGCACCAGCGACATCACGTTGCGCCGGACCAGCGGTTCGCCGCCGGTGAGCCGCAGCTTTTTCACGCCCTTGGCGATGAAGGCGGAACAGAGCCGGTCGAGTTCCTCGAGCGTTAGGAGGTCCGCCTTGGGCAGGAACGTCATGTCTTCCGACATGCAATAGAAGCAGCGCAAATCGCAGCGATCGGTGACGGAGACGCGCAGATAGGAAATGGTGCGACCGAACGGATCGGTCATCGGGCTCGACAGCGCGGCGAGGGGACTCGCAGTGGATCCGTTCATACCAAATGCCTTGCCAAATGCCTTGTCACTGACGGCGACGGGCGCACCGCTGCTTCAAGCGATGCTCAGCGGCCAATCTAAGCATGGTATGCCACAAGGACAATCGTGCAGTGCACGGAAGATCAGCGCTTGCCGGCGTTCGGATCGGGGAACGCCGTGGCGGCTGCGGGCGCTGCAGCATCGGCGGGCGCGGCTGCGACCGGTTTCGGCGTCTTCGGCCGGTGCGGCTTCTTCTTCACGGGCTTCAGCGGCACTGCAGGCTGAAGTTCCCCGAAGACCGGATTCGGGTCGGTGGCCACAGTCGCAGAGGTGGTGAGATCGCCGGGAGTCTTGATTACGTTCACCGGCACGGTGGTCGGCTGATATTTGGGCAGCGCGTAGGTGACCGTGAACGGCGCCTCAGGGGCAGGAATCGAGACGGAGCAGGGGGTCTTGCAGCCTCCACCCAGCGAGGTCGTCGCATCGGCCCCGGGGGGATTTGATTCGAGCCGGACCTGAAGGGTCGGCGGCGCCGATTTGAACATGTCCCAAGACATCGAGGAGCAGCCACCGAGGCTCGCTCCCGCTAACGCAATCGCGATGACACGACGCATGACCCATCCACTTCTACTGCGACGAACCGCCACATAACCCCGCGCGGACCTTAGGGGCGTCGTTCCGGGCAAGCAACCGGCGGACAATGCATAGTTAATAGATGGTTAACGCGGGTTCCGCTGGGATAATCGAGCTATCTCAGGAGCTTGCCGGACGGCTAGGCGGTCATCAGGCTGCGGGCGGCAGCCGGCAGGTCGCGCATGTGATGGATCAGCCGGTCCGGCTTCAGCTCGGCGATGGGCACGTCCGTATAGCCGAAGCTGACCCCGATGACGGGCACGCCGGCGCGCCGGGCCACGCCGACGTCGGTTCCGGCATCCCCCACCATGATACTGGCTTTGATCTCACCGCCCGCCCGCGCCACGGTCTGGCGAAAAATGGTCGGATCCGGCTTCTGGACGCCGAACGTATCCGCCCCGCAGATCGCCGCGAAGCGGCGGCTCAGATCGAGCTGGTCCAAAAGCCGCTTCGACAGCCATTCCAGCTTGTTGGTGCAGACCGCAAGCCGATGGCCCTGCGCGGCGAACAGGTCGAGCGCGTCAAGCAACCCCTCGAAGGGGCGGGATTCGATCGCAATATGGTCGGCGTAATAGGCGATGAAATCGGCCGTCATGCGGTCCATGTCGCCAGGCGTGACCGTCCGCCCTTCGGCCTCCAGGCCCCGCTCGATCAGCTTGCGGGCGCCGGCGCCGATCATATTCCGGGCCGAGGCCATCGGCACCGGCGGCAGGCCTTCACGGTCGAGCACGTAGTTCAGGGCGGTGATCAGGTCTGGCGCCGTATCCACAAGCGTGCCGTCGAGATCGAACACGAGGGTGTAGGGGCCGATGTTGTCTTTGGAGGTCATGCAAAAAGCGCTATCGGTCCGCCCGGGCCGACGCAAGGGGCAGGGCCGTAAGATCAGCTTATGGGCCTGTTCCGGGCCCTGTTCTCGGGGGAAAAACGAGGCTACATAGGCCGCCGCAAGCGGCTATCGGCGGCACACCTGATTTCGAGAGGCGGGCGCAGACGTGAATATGGACCAGTTGAAGCGGCAGGCCGCGGCGCGCGCGCTGGACGAGGTGCGTGACGGGATGCAGCTCGGGCTCGGGACCGGCTCGACGGCCAAGCATTTCGTCGAGCTGCTGGGAGAGCGCGTTGCCGCCGGGCTCAATGTGATCGGTGTGCCGACCTCGGAAGCGACCCGCGCGGATGCGGAGCGCTGTGGCGTGCCGTTGACCACGCTCGACGAGATCGACCACCTCGACCTCACCGTCGACGGCGCCGACGAGATCGATCCGCAGCTTAATCTGATCAAGGGCGGCGGTGGGGCATTGCTGCGCGAGAAGATCGTGGCGGCCGCTTCGGATCGCATGATCGTCATTGCCGATGACACCAAATGGGTGCCGACGCTCGGGCGCTTTCCGCTGCCGGTCGAGGTGATCCCGTTTGGCCTCGGGGCGACCCGCCGCGCCATCGAGAAGGCATTTGCGCAATGCGGCGTTTCCGGGCAAATGGCGGTCCGCAAGGCCAAAGATGGCCACGTTTTCGTCACCGATGGCGGCCACTGGATCGTCGATGCCCAGCTCGGGCGTATTGCCGATCCGGCGAGCCTCGCCAAGGCGCTGAGCGCGATCCCCGGCGTGGTCGAGCATGGGTTGTTCATCGGCTTGGCCAGCTCGGCTGTTTTGGCGGGTGGCGACGGAATCCGCGTGATTGAACGGCGATAAGCCGCCAAAAGGAGACTAGGAATGAAGAGCGTTTTGAAGATCGTGCCCGCCGCGTGCCTCGCCTTCGCGCTGGCGCTGGGGGCCGTACCCGCGACCGCGCAACAGCAGCCGGCCCCATTGACTCCGGCCGCCATTGCCGCGGCAAAGGAGATTTTGACGCTGAAGAATGCCAGCGCGATGTACGCCGGCGCGGTGCCCGGCATGGTCGAGAAGGTCAAGGCCACGCTGATCGGGCAGAACCTCAACTACCAGAAGGACCTCAACGAGCTCGCCCCTGTTATCGCCAAGCAGCTGGCCGGCCGCGAGCAGGAGATCGGCGACGGCATGGTGGGGGTCTATGCCGGCATGTTCACCGAGCAGGAGCTCAAGGATCTCGTCACCTTCTACAGGTCGCCGCTCGGCCAGAAGCTGCTCACCGCCGAACCCAAGGCCATCAACCTCAGCATGCAGGTCATGAACGAGTGGGCGCAGCACTTCTCGGAAGTCGTCGCCAGCGCCTTCCGGGCCGAGATGAAGAAGCGTGGCAAGGATATCTGACCGTACCTATCTGATCGGAAATCCCTAAAGCGCGGCATCGCGCTTAAGGTTGTCGTTTGAGCATGATCTTTTCGGAAAACCGCTTCACACTTTTCCGGATCATGCTCTGAAAGGGGTCGGAGTGGACAATGGCTGAATTCGACGTCGACCTCTTTGTCATTGGTGGCGGTTCGGGCGGCGTGCGTGCCGCCCGCATCGCGGCCGGGTACGGCGCTTGCGTGATGATCGCGGAAGAGTACCGTATGGGCGGCACCTGCGTGATCCGCGGCTGCGTGCCGAAGAAGCTATTCGTGATCGGCTCGCACTTTCGTCACGAGCTCGAGGATGCCGCCGGTTTCGGCTGGACCGTTCCGCCCGCGAGCTTCGACTGGCCGACCTTGATCGCCAACAAGGACAAGGAGATCGCGCGGCTGGAGGCGGCCTACACGACCAATGTCGAGAAGTCGGGCGCGCAAGTGGTCAAAAGCCGTGCTGTCATCGAGGACAAGCACACCGTCCGCCTGCTCGCGGACGACAAGAAGATCACTGCGAAATATATTCTGATCGCCACCGGCGGTGCGCCCAATCATGGCGTCGCGATCCCCGGCATCGAGCATGTGATCTCGTCCAACGAGGCGTTTCATCTGAAGAAGCTGCCGAAGCGGATCGTGATCCAGGGCGGCGGCTACATCGCGCTGGAATTCGCCGGCATCTTTGCCGGCTTCGGCTCCGACGTCACCGTGATCTATCGCGGCGACAACATTCTGCGTGGCTTCGACGAAGACGTGCGTGCCCATGTCCGCAGCGAAATGGAAAAGCAGGGCATCACCATTCTCACCGGCTGCACGGTGACGAAGGTCGATCGTCACGGCGAGGAATTCACCACGCATCTGTCGAACGGCTCGAGCATCGCTTCCGACCAGGTCATGTTCGCGATCGGCCGCCATCCCAACGTCGCCAATCTTGGCCTCGAGAACGCCGGTGTCGCCATCAATCCGAACAACGGCGGCATCGCAGTCGATCATTTCTCCAAGAGCTCGGTCGACAGCATCTATGCGATCGGCGACGTCACCCATCGCTTCAACCTGACGCCGGTCGCGATCCGCGAGGGCCATGCCTTCGCCGACACCGTGTTCGGCAAGCGCGAGGTGCAGGTCGATCATTCCAACATCCCGACGGCGGTGTTCTCGCAGCCGGAGGTCGGCACGGTCGGCCTGACCGAAACCGAGGCGCGCGCGCAGTTCAGCCACGTCGACATCTACAAGACGACGTTCCGCCCGATCAAGGCGACGATGTCGGGCCGCGACACCCGCGTGCTGATGAAGCTCGTGGTCGACGGTTCGACCGATCGCGTGCTCGGCTGTCACATCGTCGGCGATGGCGCCGCCGAGGTGACGCAAGCCGTCGCGATCGCGGTGAAGATGAAGGCGACGAAAGCCGATTTCGATGCGACCATCGCACTGCATCCGACCGCGGCCGAGGAGCTCGTGACCATGCGCACCCCGACCGCGCGCCACGTGCGCCAGGCGGCGGAGTAGGGCTTGGTTCACCTCTCCCCAGCGGGGAGAGGTCGGATTGCGGAGCAATCCGGGTGAGGGGCCGCAGCGCTCCGTGAGACTGTAACCCCTCACCCGGATCGCATCTTTGATGCGATCCGACCCTCTCCCTACGGGAGAAACGCAAACTGACTTACCAAATGCGCTCAGCCGTATAAATATCCGACCGGCTTGCCTTCGGTGCGCAGCGGTCGAATGTCCTTGTGCGTGATGATCTGGCCGGCGAGACCGTCGATCTCGTCGCGCTGCGTCGGTGTCCAGCTGCGAAGATCGTTGATGCCCTTGAGCAGGCCGAGCCGCAGCACCTGGGTGTTTTCGCCAAGGCCGACGAGGCTGATCGAGTCCTTGCCCGCCGTCACAACATCGCCAGCAGAGAGTTCAAAGCTCTCGCCAGACTTCCTCTTGAACTCGGCGGTGCCGCGAATGACGCGATAGATCGCGACCTCACCCTTGGCAAAGCACGTTGCATCCGCGGCGGCCGACGTGCTCTTCGGCAACAGGGCGTGCCCACGCGGGTCGGTGGCGATGACGTGGCCGGTGACGAGATGGCCGCTCGGAATCTCGATGCCGATGTCGCGCACATAAACCTGCAGGGCCGATTTGACCGGACCTTCGGTGAGCGGCTTGTAGAGCGCATCCAGTGCCAGGGGATCCTGCAGCCAGAAGCCGGCATCGGCGGGACGATCATGCAGCGGGTGGCTCCAGGCCACGCGCGGCGTTTCGTCTTCGTTGATCTGGTCCGGTCCGACGATGGTCGGATTCGGGAAGGTGGTGGGATCGGTGATGAAGGCCTCGAGGAATTTGCCGGAATAGCCCATCGAGATCGGATCGGGCACCACGGTCTGCGGCGTTTTCAAGTTCTCTTCGGTCGAAAGGCCTGACCAGGTATAGAACAGCTGGCGATGCACGATGGCGCTTTGCAGCATCACCGCGCCGGGGCCGACATTGTACCAGCGCCCGTCGTAATCGAAGGTGAATGCGCCCGAGGTCACCAGCACGAGCTGAAAGCCGCCGGGCGGCAGATGCAGATGGAAGTCGGTGGGGCCGGTGTCGGGGCGGTAGATCGGCAAATTGGTCGCGACCTCGTGGAGCAGGAAGGTCTCGTTGTTGGCGTGAAAGCCTTCGTTGGCTCTGTTGTAGAGCGCTTGCGGCCGATAGGTCGCTTCGAACTTGGCGTTCTTGTCGCGATCGATCGCAACGAAGTCTTGCGTGTTGAGGCGGAGCGGCGCGCCGTTCGGATGGGTGAGGCCTGATGTCTTGAGATCGCCCGCAGCATGCACGTTCATGACGTTCTCCGCTCTGCGCCATTGCCAAGCTCGCAATGTCATTGCGAATTTTGGGCCAGTTGATTTGCGAAGCAGCAAGCACGCCTGGTGCCGGCGTGCGGTGAGCCGTTCAGGAAGAAATCCGGTGGCTGCACGGGAGGTTAGATCGGCCGCTGAGGTCGAACGCAGGGCACTCCTCACGAGCCCTGCGATTTCCGGATAGCGGATGACTTGTCTAATTTGTCGGCAAGCATCTCAGTGCACGTGCAGTGGCGCCGTCGGCGGATCGCGCGGGACACCGCAACTGGTCGCGGCGGTGATTGACATCTTGTTCATGTTTTGTTCTTATGCTTTGACCGAGAGGGAGGCAGCCATGGACAACCGCATCAATGACATCCGCAGAACCATCAGGGCGCTTCGCGTCAGCATGCGCGAGGCTGAGGCGATCATGCACGAGCAGATCAACCGCGATGAGGACTGCAGCTTCGTGGCGCAGGAGGTCATCAAGATGCGCTCGGTCATGAGCCTGCTGGTGAAGGAGCGGACCGCGCTCGGCGATTTCGATCCGATCGTCGTGAGCAGCTTCTTCATTCCGCGGCGCAGGTCGGCGCGAAAGCTGGCTGCTGCACAGGCGCCGACTGTCGAGTCGGTGTTCCCACGCCTGGTGGCGCGGGCTTAAGGCGAATGGCGCGCTATGACGGCGCTTGAGCACTACGCCCGATCGGCGCGCTCGTTCCTGAGATCGTCGATGTCGCGATCCATCGTGACACGGCTGCGATATCGTCGCCGCCTTCGCGATAGGCGCGAAGCTGAAATTCAGCGGAGCTGCCGCGGTCCACAATGGTGCGGCAGTGCGCGATTTCGGCGGAGCATCCCAGGGCATCCGCATCCTCGGAGGTGTCGTCGATGAGTCGCGACAGCATCTCCGAGATCGTCACCGGACCCTCCCTTGATGCAAAGATGCAATCCGTGCCGTAGCGCTGGGCGCGCCATTTGTTCTCGACCGCAATGGCGCGTTCGACCGCGGTGACCTGCTTCGACAGATGCGGCCGCAGATAGAGATGCCGCGTCAGGCAGCGATACAGCGAAGCGATGGCGACGGCGTCGTCGACGAAGGTGCAGGTGTCGGGCGCGCGAAGCTCCAGTGTCGGATGCTTCATCGATGGTCGCATCGCCCACCAGATGTGGCTCTCGTCGGGAATCACGCCGGAGCGCTGCAATGCGCCGACATAGTCGTCGTAGTCGCGCTTGCTCTCGAACAACTCGGGCAGGCCGGTGCGCGGCAGCTCGGAATAGGCCGCCAGCCGGTAGCCCTTCAGTCCCGTCTTGTGCGAATTCCAGAACGGCGAGGACGCCGCGAGCGCGATGAACAGCGGCAGATGCGGCAGCATTGCCCGCATCACCGCCATCCGCTTCTCGGGATCCGGCAGTTGAACATGGACATGCATGCCGCACATCAGGTTGCGATGGCCGATGCTGCGCAGATCCTCGATCATCTCCGCATAGCGCGGCTTCGGGCTCGGCTGCGACATGCGCCAGACCGCCGTGGGGTGCGTGCCGCAGGCCATGATGGCAAAGCCATATTGTGCGGCAACGTTGGCGACCTCGCGGCGCAGGAATCTCAGCTCTTCCCGCGCGTCATTGACGTCGACGTGAACATTGGTGGCGACCTCGAGCTGGGATTGCAGCATCTCGCGCATGGCCTGGCCGCCGGTCGACCAGTTCGCCGATTCGAACAGCTCGTTCGGAGTCCGGATCGCGACCTCGAGGGTGCGACGATCGGCGAGGAAATACTCCTCCTCGATGCCGAAGGAATAGTCGGCCGCCTTGCCACGCCCGCCAGCGGAGCGAATGACGAGATGCTGCTTGTCGTCGGAGGAATCGAGGCGCAGCAATTTCAACACATCCGAAGCAATTGTCATCCGTGCCACCGGCGATGGTACTACCTGCGGGCGATAATCCGTCGGATGGGGAGCCGGTTCCGCATTGGAGCCGCTGGAAATTGCAAGGCCGAGCGGAACCATTTTCGCAGCTTCGGCTGCGCGCGATCGATGGATGCTCGGGCTCGGTGATGTAAGGCGCCGTTTAGGTCGGAAGCGGGATCAGGCTTGCGACCTCGCGATCCCCGGCGTTGTCGCTCGCCGCAAGACCTTGCGCGACGCCGATGCGATCGGCCTCCGGCCGGTTCTGGCTCATCTTGCGCTTGCCTTCGAACCTGATGACGGGGATGCGCACGCCGACGATCCCGCGCAGCTGCGCGGCGATGAAATCCGCAGGCGCGTCACGAACCGCCCACGGCTTTGCGCGCGCGCCTTCGTGCTTGCTGGTCAGCCGTGTCACGACCTCGAGCAGGCGCTCCGGCTCGTGGAAGAATTCCACCGGGCCGTAGGCATGCACGGCGACGTAGTTCCAGGTCGGCACGACCTTCTCGGTCTCCTGCTTGGTCGCGTACCAGGACGGCGTCACATAGGCGTCGGGACCTGAGAAGATCGCGAGCGCATCGCCGATCGGCGGCAGCTTCCATTGCGGATTGGCCTTGGCGACATGCCCGTACAGCACGCCGCGCTCACCTTCGGCCTCGTCGAGGAAAAGCGGCAACGGGGTCGCGACCGGACCATCGGTGGTCGCCGTGACGAGGCTTGCGAGGCCGGCGGCGCGAATGGTTGCGCGGATGCTCTCGATGTCGTCGTCCCTGAAAGCCGGGGGGATGTACATGGCGGGTCTCCGTTCCTGATACGGATAGCCGGAATCCGGCCTGTCATAAACCGCCGGTTCTCAATGATTTCATCAGGCCGGATCGGCAATCGCCTGCGTTTTCACCCTATTCGCCGAGCGTTTCGGCGTAAGTCTTGCCGTAGGGATAAAAGTGCTCCTTGCGGCCCTGGTCCCACTGCGCCCTGAACCCGGGCGCGGTGATGTCCCAATCCGGACGGCAGCTCATGCTGACGGCTCTGAGATCCCCGCGAAGCTCTTCGACGGTCGGGCGACCGAAGAACCAGTAGCCGTTATAAATCTTGTGAATACGCAAGCCGGGCGCCAGCACGATGACATGGGGAATCATGGGATTGTGGACGGGATCGGTGTATTCGGCGATGTCGAGATCCTTCTGCACGATCCGTCTGGGATCGGACAGGAAAGGCCAGTGGGCTCCGGCGCCGGTTCGGTATTCGTTGGTCTGGATGATGGTATCGGTGGTGATGGTGACGAGCCGGCAATAGCCGACCTCCATCTCGCGATGGAGCTGCAGCAGACCTTCGGTCTGGCGACGGTCCTTCGGACAGAAGCCGCCGCGGCCTAGCACGACGATCATGGGATCGATGCCCTGCAGTTCCGAGAGCCTGCGGTGCTTGCCGGTGTGGTCGCTGAGCTCGTAGTCGGGGAAGGTCGCTCCTGGCATCATGTCGGGTCGCATGAGGCTCTCCTGTGTCTTTAGAGATCGATCACGATCTCGCTGTGGGGCCGGGCGCAGCAGATCAGCACATTTCCGTCCGCCGGCGCGTCGAGCGGATCGGGCTGATAGCTGACGTCACCGGCAATGAGGCCGCTCTCGCAGTTGTGGCACACTCCCGTCCGGCATGACCAGCGCACGGGGATGTCGCAGGCCTCGGCCAGCTCGAGCAGGCTGGCATAGGACGGCGCCCAGCGGACATTGAGGCCGCTACGGGCAAAGGACACCATGGGCCCGGGACCCGCCGCTCCCGCCGGCCTATGCGGGGACATCTTCTTCGTCGACGTCGCGATGCCCGGCGTCAGCGACGGCCTGGCGCCAAACAACTCGGTGTGGATACGATCGGGCGCCACGCCCGACGCGCGGAGCCCCGAGGTGAGGTCGCTCATGAAGGGGCCCGGTCCGCACAGATAGAAGTCGGCGTCGCCTGGCAAATCGAGTTGCCGGAGCAGGGCAGCATCCAGATGTCCTACGCTGTCGAAATCGATTTCCGGCCGGTCGCCGGGATCGGGCCTGCTGTAGCAGACATGGCTATGATGGTGGGGAAGTCTGGTCAGGAGTTCGCGCACCTCGACCGCGAAGGCATGCTCGCGGCGGTTGCGGGCACCATGCAGCCACCAGACATCTCGTTGCGATGCTTCTGCTGCGAGCGCGTGAAGCATCGCGAGCACCGGCGTCACGCCAATGCCGGCACTCAGCAGGACGACGGGTTGCGTGTCTTGTCGTAGCGTAAAGCTGCCGCGGGGCGCACCGAGTTGCACGACGTCGCCGGGCCGGAGCTGGTCGGCGACGTATGTGCTGGCGATGCCGTGCGGCTCCCGTTTGATGCTGAGGCGGTAGGACGCCGCATCAGCCCGGCTCGATAGCGAATAGCTGCGGGTCATTGCCGCCGTGTTGGGAGGCCCGAACCTGATGATGACGAACTGACCGGGCAGGGCGGCGGCCCCGGCGTGTCCATCCGCAGGTTCGAGGACCAACGACGTCACGTCGTTGGTTTCGACGATCTTGCGCTCGACGCGGAACGGCCGGAATCCGCGCCATGCCGGAGGCGGGCCCGCCGCCGGGCCGAGCCCGGCATTGCCGGCTGGCGCATTCTGGCCAAGCAGGGCCTCGAAGGAATGACGCCAGCCACGGCTCAGCGCCGGAATCCTGAGCGCGCGTTCGAGCCGGTCGCGCGGGTGAGGGGGCAGGTAAAGCAGCGCATTGATCTCGGCCACGCTCATGCTTTCAGGTCCGCGCGCGACCTGAATGATCTCGTCGCCGGCCCCGACGTCACCTTCCTCGATCACGCGAAAATAGAAACCGGGCCGGCCGTGCTTGACCAGCAGTGCGGCCATGTCGGGCTCCTGCATGCGAATGCCGAGCCGGTAGCACGTGACGCGCGGCTGGGTCACTTCAAACAAGGCAGAGCCGATCCTGTAGCGATCTCCGATGCAGACGTCGGTATCGGCGAGGCCTTCGACCGTGAAGTTCTCGCCGAATTGACCAGGGACGAGGTTCGAGCGCCCCATATGTCCTTGCCAGTAGCGATAGGATGCGTCCTGATAGACGTACACCGCGCGCTGTTCGCCGCCGTGACCCGCGGTATCTCCCTGGCCATCGCCATCGATGTTGAGCTGCCGCACCCTGCGCCGGCCCTCGATGGGAGCCTTCCAGATGCCGGTATGGACCGTCCTGCCTTGCCAGGCGACGTCGCGCGGCAGGCCGACATTGACGGACAGCAAGCGTGCCATTTCTGTCTCCGGCGCCGCCCGTCGACCCGGCGGATTCCGGATCGAGGCAGTCTCAATCTGCACCCGGATCGTGGCTTTGGCGCGTTAGGCGTTGTTAGACTTTGCTAGGGGGTCTTGCCGCCGCCCGCCTGCACGCTGATCTAGAAGCGGGAAACGACAAGGCGGGAGATCGCGATGGATGACCTGGCCACACGCGCGGCGCTGCAGCGTCATTGGGACGCTTCGGACGCGAACGATTTCGAGGCCGAGCATGACATCTATCGCGACGATGCCGTGCTCGACTATCCGCAGTCCGGCGAACGCATCCGCGGACGCCGGAACATTCAGCAGAGCCGCTTCGTGCAGCCGAACAAGAAGCGCTTTACGGTGCGGCGGATCATCGGCGGCGGCGATCTCTGGGTGAGCGAGTTCGTCCTGACCTATGACGGGGTGCCGTCCTACGTCGTCAGCATCATGGAACTGCGTGACGGATTGGTGGCGCACGAAACGCAATATTTCGGCGACCGGTTCGATCCGTCACCATCGCGCGCGGATCTCGTGGAGCGGGTGGGGTAGACGCGCGAACACTCCGCTGTCATTCCCCGCGCAGGCGGGGAATCCAGTACGCCGCGGCTTATCGGCGGATCACTGTTGTCACAGAGTACCGGATCGCCCGCTTACGCGGGCGATGACGGCGAGGAATATGGCAACATGGAACCTCGCTGCGGCGGCTCGCCGCACGTCGGCCGGCTTGATTCCCTCCTCCTCATCTTTATCTCTCGAGCGAACAAGAATCCGGGCCCCTCTGGCGAGGACGCTGACCCTCTCAGCAAAACCTCGCGATGTCGGATGACCTGTCCCCGCGCGAATGCGATGGATCAGCCGATTGTCGGGCCTTCTTGACCTCTCTCCGACCTCATCGTCCCCATCGCAAGCTCCGCGCGGCCATTTCGCAAGCACTGGGAGCGACGATGTCTGACGCCAACGACACCAATTCCATCGAAGCCGAGATCACCGAGCCGTCGCGCTTCAACGAGCAGGCTGCAGTAGCGCTGGTGATATCAGGCGCGCTGGTTGCAGTCGCCGATCGCCGCGTGTCACCGGTCGAGCGCGACGAGGTGATCCGCTTCATCAGGGAGCGCGGTCTGGCGCCGCACATCAGTGATGACCGCCTGTCGTCCATGTTCGACGAGCTCGCCGCACGGCTCGAGGAGCCTGACTTCGCCAATGTCGTCATCGACACACTGCGTCCGGTCTCGGATCTGCCGCTGTCGTCCCATCTCATCGAGCTGTCGGAGCGCGTCGCGGCGGCGGACGAAGACGTGCATCCGCACGAGGTGCAGGCGATCAAGTTGTTGCGCCTGCTGACGCTGGTGCTGCCGCGCGCCAAGCCGGTCGGAGCGGCCAGTACCGCCGCGAAGGGGTGATCGATGAGCACAGCTTCGAACGAACAGAGGACGAAATCCGGGGGCGCCAGCGGCAGACCTGCCGGCGGCGACCCGCGGCTCGACGCGCTCGTCCATCGGTTACCGCCGCGCCTTGCCGGCACCGTCGACTATCTCCTGCAACCGTCCAGCCGCTGGATCCGGATTCCCTCCGGCGCGCTGCTCGTCGTCGGTGGCGTGCTGTCGTTCCTGCCGGTGCTTGGCATCTGGATGCTGCCGCTCGGCCTCGCGCTGCTCGCCGAGGACGTGCCGGCGCTACGCGCGTCGCGCTCAAAGGCCTTCGACTGGATCGAGCGCCGCAAGCCGCACTGGCTGGACCCGTCAGATCCGAAGAATGACGAGACATGATTGACTTCATCACGGCCGACGCGCTGACGGCGCTGCTCCAGGTCGTTCTGATCGACCTCGTGCTCGCCGGCGACAACGCCGTCGTCATCGGCCTTGCCGCCGCCGGTCTGCCGTCCGAACAGCGTCGCCGCGCCATCATCGTCGGCATCGCCGCCGCGACCGCGTTGCGTATCGTCTTCGCCGGCGTTGCAACGCAGCTTTTGCAGGTGATCGGCCTGCTGCTGGCCGGCGGCGTGCTGCTGCTATGGGTGTGCTGGAAGATGTGGCGCGAGCTGCGCGAGCAGGCGGCGCATTCCAGCCAGCTCGCGTTCAGTCATGGCAATAGTGGCAACACGGAGGTGCGGCGCAAGACGTTCGGGCAGGCGGCGATGCAGATCGTTGCCGCCGACGTTTCGATGTCGCTCGACAACGTGCTCGCGGTCGCGGGCGCCGCGCGCGAGCATCCCTACATCCTGGCGTTCGGCCTGTTGCTGTCGGTCGCGCTGATGGGCGTTGCCGCCGATCTGCTCGGCCGCCTGCTGCAGACGCAGCGCTGGATCGCCTATGTCGGCCTCGCCATCATCGTCTACGTCGCCTTCGAGATGATCTATCGCGGCTCGCTCGAGCTCGTGCCTGTCATCGCAAGTCTCTAAATCACACCTTGGTTTTTCCTGCTTCGCCTTCCTGGAGTCATCGATGTCGTCCGAACCCAAAGCAGCTTTGGCGAACCCGCCGGTCGGCCTGTTTCCGCGGCTGATTTTTGGCTCGCGCTGGCTGCAATTGCCGCTCTATGTCGGCCTGATCGTCGCGCAGGCGGTCTATGTGCTGCTGTTCCTGAAAGAGCTCTGGCACCTGGTCGCGCACTCGTTCGACGCCAGCGAGCAGCAGATCATGCTGGTCGTGCTCGGGCTGATCGACGTCGTCATGATCTCGAACCTGCTCGTGATGGTGATCGTCGGCGGCTACGAAACCTTCGTCTCGCGCCTGAATCTGCGCGGCCATCCCGACGAGCCGGAATGGCTGAGTCACGTCAATGCCAGCGTGCTCAAGATCAAGCTCGCGATGGCGATCGTCGGCATCTCCTCGATCTCGCTGCTCAGGACCTTCATCGAGGCCGGCAATCTCGGAACCACGCGCAGCAATTTCACCGAGACCGGCGTGATGTGGCAGGTGCTGATCCATCTGACCTTCATCATCTCGGCGATCGGCATCGCCTGGGTCGACCGCCTCAGCGATGTCGGGCATCGCAGGGAGAACGGTCACGCCTGAGCGCGCATCACGTGACGTGCGGGTACGCCGCGCTCTCGCGCCGCTCGCGCTCGCCCAGCTCGCGCACCAGCTCCTGGAGAAATGAGTCCGTAAAGGCGGGCAGGGTGCGCTCGGCGCGGACATAGATGCCGAGATCCGACCAGACCGGGCTGCCGGCATTGTCGAGCGGCAGGAACACAAGCTGCGCGTCGCGCGACAGCCTGCCGATGCCGAGCTGGGTCTGGAAGGCGATACCGACGCCGCGCGCGGCGAGCTCGCGCATCAGGTCGATCGAGTTGGCCAGGATCGCCGGCTCCGGCGTCTCGGACAGCTGTGCGATCAAGGGCTGCAGCAGATGATAGATCGACAGCTCCGGCAGCGCCTGAATGACGGGGAAGGCGAGACATTGCTCCAGCGTCACGGTCTTGCGGCGCGCCAGCGGATGTTCGCGGGCGATGAGGGCACCGAGGCGAAACCGCTTCAACGCGACCTGGCGCAGGTCGGGCGGGTGCCTGAGCGCGATGGCGATGCCGATATCGGCTTCACCCCGCCGCAGGGCCTCGAGCACGTCGGATGACCCCATCACCTCGGTGGTGAAGCTGACGCGCCGGGCCCTGCTGCGATGCGAGGCAATCAGATCCGGCAGCACCGACTCCGTGAGGGACTCGATGCAGGCGATGCTGATGGTGCCGTGCCAGGCCCCGGACAGCGATGCGACGTCGGAACGGAAGCGATCGAGGTCCTGCAGCACGTTCATGACGTGGCGGGCCAGCATCTCGCCCACGGTCGTGAGCGTCAGGCCGCGCGCGGTCCGCTCGAACAACGGAGATCCAACCTCTTGTTCAAGCTTGAGAATCTGGCGGCTGACGGCTGACGAAGCCACGTTCAAAAGGCGCGCCGCAGCCCGGATCGAGCCGGTGCGACGGACGGCGTGGAAATACTGGATGGAAGGTGAATGAAAGCGCATGGGACCCCTGGTCCACTATAGCTGTTGCCGAAACGGCAGCAACCTGTACGAATCTCTCTGCCTTTTGAGAACGCTGATTTCACCCTAGTGTCATCCGCCGACGGGCCCTTCGGGCCCGCGCGGCGACGCGCCCGCAACGATGCGGTGGGGGATTTGGGGTGAACGAGACGATCGCTTGCGAGCTGGGGCACGGGCGGGAGGCCCGCCTGGTCGATCGCCGCCGCGCGGCTGCTTATGTCGGCGTCACCGCCGGCCGCTTCGAGCAGCTGGTGCGCGACAACGTGGTGCCGCCGCCTGTCATGATCGACAACAAGCGGCGCTGGCCGATCGCCTTGCTCGACGATGCCAGGGAAGCGGTCGGCAGCAGCTTGCCGTCGGTCCCGGCAGTGAAGGCGGATGTCGAGGCGCGTCCTTGCGACCGCGACGCCGTGCCTGCTGCGCGCGAGCTGCCCGATGCGACCTGGTTCGAGCAGCGCGCGAGCTTCGTGCAGCGGGTGCGACGCTCGCTGCTTTCGGGCAACGAGATCCGCCTGCTGCGCGAGTTCAAGCTGCTGAGGCAGAACCAGATCAGCATGTACGGCTATTACGGCAGCTTCGAAGCGCTGATGGTGCGCGGCTACATCGTCGAGATCGACCGCAAGCCGCCGTCGAGCCGTCCGCTGGTGACGTATCGTCTCACCGCGCCGGGCCAGCAGGTGATCGCGGCGCTGAAGGACGAGCCGGTTTTCTGACCCAGAGTTGCAAGCCGCGGCCTTGTTGCCTATGGCGGACAAGTTGCGCCGCCGGCCAGCCCGGCGCCGCTCCTGTCGCCTCGGAAGCAAATCGCGAGGCGCTCTCTTTTCGAGATCGATAAAATTGTCTGCAATCCGCTCAGGAGAGGCAAACCGTGCGGACAAGAAGCGCGGCGCCTTAAACCAGAGTTTTGGAACCGGCCTGCATTCTGCCGCAAAAGGGCAGGGCATCAACATGGCAGTTCTCAAGGAGGTCGTCGTCGCAGTCGTGGGAGTCTACGCGCTCCTGTACGCATGCGACGCATTGTTCGGGATCGGAGAGGCGCGCTTCGATGATTCCTACTACAGCGCCAGCTTTTACGCGCCGCGGCCACAGGAATTCCGCTTCGCCAGCGACACGCCGCCGGCGACCCGTGTCAGCGACGCCTTTGCGCAGTTCTCGGCGGCCGAGGCCAGGCCGAACAAGCGCTACTCGTCGCTGACGACGATCATCCGCTAGGCGCGCTCGGTTGCGTGATCGCCCGGATGCTGCCCCGCGCGCTGCGGGATCAGCAGCAGGCAGATCACCATGAATGTCGCAATCACGATCGAGGCCAGCGGCCGGCTGAGCGCCAGCCCACCTTGGTAGAGCGGCTTGTCGAGGAAATCGCCGACGGTTGCGCCCAGCGGTCGCGTCAGGATGAAGGCGGCCCAGAACAGGGTCACGCGAGAGACACGCGTCCAGAAATAGAGTGCTGCGACAATGGCGAGCCCGGCCGCAAAGATCAGCGCGCCGCCGCGATAGCCCATGTCGCCGGTGTCGGCGATCCAGTCGCCGAGTGCGGTGCCCAGCGTCTGCGAGAAGGTGATCGCTCCCCAATAGAAGGCTTCCGCCCGCGGCGTGCTGACGCTGTTGACCGAGATCGTGCCTTCGGTGCGATACCAGAGAACCAGCACCAGCACGAGACAGGCGAGCAGCAGCGTCGCGCCGCCGGTGTAGCCGATCCCGAGCGAACGGTCGGCGAAGTCGGCCATCGTGGTTCCGAAGGTGGTCGAGGCCGCGATGGTTGCCCAATACAGCGCCGGATGAAATTTCTGCGCGCGGATCTGTGCCGCGACCAGGACGACCAGCGCCCCCAGGAACAGGCACGTGCCGGCGAGATAACCCCAGTTCAGCGTCATCGTCACAGTGTCGCCGCCGGTCTCGCCCAGCGTCGTGGCGGCGATCTTGATGATCCAGAAGCCGAGCGTGACCTCGGGGACCTTGCTTTCGCTTGCAACAGCGCTCTTGGCGGAATCTTGCATGATCTCCTCGCGGCGTCCCGCATACGCGATGAATCGCGTTGCCGACGTCGTAGCAGTTGCCAAACGGCAACGGCGGAGATCAGTTTCATTGCATCAATGACGAGAAGGAGGCGGCTGCCTTCAACAAGGCGTGACGCTCACTCTCCCTGGATCCATTCCGCGAGGCCACGCCACAGCGTGTCGCGGTGTTCGGGGCGGAAGAAGCCGAAATGGCCGATCGCCCTGGCACCGACGTCGGACGGCTTCACCGTCAGCACTTCCGGCTTGATCGCAGTGAAGCCTGACGTGAGCAGCTCGACCGCGGGGCGCGTCGCCCAGGGATCGTCGGAGAAGCAGAGCGCGCGCAACTCGCCTTTGAACCTGGCAAAGTTCTCCAGCGCCGGCAGTTTCGAATCGAACAGATAGCGCGGGCTCGAAACCCAATCGGCCCATTGCAGGAACACCCCCTTGGGCAAATCCTCGCCGATGCCGGCCCAGCCCGGCGCGTAGCCGAGCGCATGGGTGAGGGGCACGCCGACAAAATTCATGAAGGCGAAGACGCGGTATTTTTCAGGCGACGTCATCAGCCGCCAGGTCGCAGCCTGCGAGGCCACGAACGCCGCGCGCGAAATCTCGCTGTTGTTCTCGATCAGCCCGAGCGCCTGGCCTCCGAAGGAGTGGCCGACGTAAGCGAGCGGAAGGCCGCGATAGCGCTCGCGCATCCAGCGCACCGCGGCGGTGACGTCCTGCGCGGCCCAGTCCGACATCGAGGCCTTGAAACCAACCAGCGATTTCGGCTTGATGTGGCCGACCATCGCCGGCAGGCGGGAGTCGCCAATGCCGCGATAGTCGTAAGTGAGCACCGCGCAGCCGCGATGGGCAAGGTAGGAGGCAAAGCCCTTGTAGATCTTGCGCGGGACGGCGGTCGCCGAATTGATCAGGACGGCATTGCGCTTGGCGCCGCGAGGCAGAAACAGCGTGCCTGCTAGCGCATATCCGTCGGTCGCCGGGAAGCTGATCTCGTCGATGAAAACGTCGTCCAGTGGCGCGTCCATGGGGGAAGCTGTCTTGCCGGTTTCTTCTGCCGCCCCCTAGCAAATGCGAATTCGGCTTTGCTCGCAAGGGTTTGCGTTGCAAAATGGATTTACAACTGGCGGTGTCGTGCCAGCCTGTGTATAAGGCGGCCCTCGCAACCCACAGATCAGGTTGCACTTTTTGCTTCACGGAGAGATTGCGATGTCCGAGCGGTGGACGCCCGAGTCCTGGCGCAGCAAGCCGGTGCTACAGGTGCCCGACTATCCCGACGCCAAGGCCCTGGCCGACGTCGAGGCGCAGCTTGCGACCTTTCCGCCGCTGGTGTTCGCCGGCGAGGCGCGCAACCTGAAGAAGGCGCTGGGGCGCGTTGCCGCCGGCGATGCCTTCCTGCTCCAGGGCGGCGATTGCGCCGAGAGCTTCGCCGAGCACGGCGCCAACAACATCCGCGATTTCTTCCGCGTGCTGCTGCAGATGGCGGTGGTGCTGACCTATGCCGGCGCGGTGCCGGTGGTGAAGGTCGGCCGCGTCGCCGGCCAGTTCGCCAAGCCACGGTCGTCGCCGACCGAGAAGGTCAATGGCGTCGAGCTGCCGAGCTATCGCGGCGACATCGTTAACGACATCGCCTTCACCAAGGAAGCGCGCATTCCCGATCCGCAGCGCCAGCTGATGGCCTATCGCCAGTCGGCCGCGACGCTGAACCTTTTGCGCGCATTCGCGACCGGCGGCTACGCCAATCTCGGCAGCGTGCACGAGTGGATGCTTGGCTTCCTCAAGGATTCACCGCAGTCCCGCCGCTACAAGGAGCTGGCCGACCGCATCTCGGACGCGCTCAACTTCATGCGCGCCTGCGGCCTCGATCTCGAGAGCCATCCTGAGCTGCGCGCCACCGATTTCTACACCAGCCATGAGGCGCTGCTGCTCGGCTACGAGCAGGCCATGACCCGGGTCGATTCCACCACCGGCGACTGGTATGCGACCTCGGGTCACATGATCTGGATCGGCGACCGCACCCGTCAGCTCGATCATGGTCATGTCGAATATTTCCGTGGCATCAGGAACCCGATCGGCCTGAAGTGCGGCCCTTCGCTCAAGCCCGACGAGCTGTTGAAGCTGATCGACGTGCTCAACCCCGACAACGAGCCCGGCCGGCTGACCCTGATCAACCGCTTCGGCTCCGACAAGGTCGCCGATCATCTGCCGGGCCTGATCCGTGCGGTGAAGCGCGAGGGCAAGGTGGTGGTCTGGTCGTGCGATCCGATGCACGGCAACACCATCACCTCCACGACGGGCTACAAGACGCGGCCGTTCGACCGTGTGCTGTCCGAGGTGAAGTCGTTCTTCACGATCCACGCCGCGGAAGGCACCTATGCCGGCGGCGTGCATCTGGAGATGACCGGCCAGGACGTCACCGAGTGCATCGGCGGCGCCCGCGCCATCACCGACGAGGATCTCAACGACCGCTATCACACGGTCTGCGATCCCCGTCTCAATGCGGAGCAATCCATCGACATGGCCTTCCTGGTCGCCGAACTGCTGAAGCAGGAACGCGCCGGCAAGGTTCGGCCGATGCCGGCCGCAGCGGGGCTCTAGGACCTTGCTGCGATTCTGGAAGGCCACGATCAATTCCCGCAACGGAATGGCCTTTGCGTTCCGTTCGGAACAGGCCATCCGCGAGGAGATCTTTGCGCTGATCCTGTCGCTGCCGGTGGCGTGGTTCGTCGCCGCCACCGCGATGCGCGCCGTCGAGCTGGTGTGTGCGGTTGCGTTCGTGCTGGTCGTGGAGCTGCTCAACACCGCGATCGAGAAGCTCGCCGATCGCCTGACCATGGACCACGACAAGCAGATCGGCCGGGTCAAGGACATGGGCTCGGCCGCAGTGGGCGTCGCGCTGTTGATGGCCGGCGCATTCTGGATCATCGCCATCATCGAGCGATTGGGTTTCCTCTAGCTGGACGAGACGACCATGACCGAACGTCTCAGCGCATTCGCGGTCACGCTCGCCCAGCTCAATCCGACCGTGGGCGACATCGAGGGCAATGCCGCGAAGGTTCGCATCGCACGAGCGCGCGCCATCGCCGATGGCGCCGACCTCGTGCTGTTTCCGGAATTGTTCATCGCCGGCTATCCGCCGGAGGATCTGGTGCAGAAGCCGGCCTTCCAGGCCGCCTGCCGCGCGGCCATCGAGGCGCTCGCGCGCGAAACCGTTGACGGCGGCCCGGCATTGCTGGTCGGCACGCCCTGGGTCGAGGACGGCAAGCTCTACAATGCCTGCGCGCTGCTCGATGGTGGGCGCATCGCGGGCCTTCGCTTCAAGTGCAATCTGCCGAATTACGGCGTGTTCGACGAGAAGCGGTTGTTTTCGCGCGGACCTGCCTCGGGCCCTGTCACCGTGCGCGGCGTGCGGATCGGCGTGCCGATCTGCGAGGACATCTGGCTGGAAGAGTCCGAGGATTACGAGAACGTGGTCGAGACGCTCGCCGAGACCGGCGCCGAGATCATTCTGGTGCCGAACGGCTCGCCCTATGCCCGCGACAAGAACGATGTGCGCCTGTCGGTGGCGGTCGCGCGGGTCACCGAGAGCGGCCTGCCGCTGGTCTATCTCAATCAGGTCTGCGGCCAGGACGAGCTCGTGTTCGACGGAGCCTCGTTCGCGCTCAATGGCGATCTCTCGTTCGCCGCGCAATTGCCGGCGTTCGCAGAGAGCATCACGACGTTGCGCTTTACCAGGAACGGCGGCGATTGGCGCTGCACCGGTCCGATCGCCGAGCAGCCGGAAGGCGACCGCGCCGATTACGCTGCCTGCGTGCTGGGCCTGCGCGACTATGTGACCAAGAACGGCTTTCCCGGCGTGCTGCTCGGCATCTCCGGCGGCATCGATTCCGCACTGTGTGCGGCGATCGCGGTCGATGCGCTCGGTGCCGATCAGGTGCACGGCGTGATGCTGCCTTATCGCTACACGGCAGCACACTCGATTGCCGATGCCGGCGAGCTCGCCGGCCATCTCGGTATCCGTTACGAAGTGCTGCCGATTGCGGAAGCCGTAAACGGCTTCGAGACCATCCTGTCCGGCCTGTTCAAGAACCTGCCGCCTGACATCACCGAAGAGAATCTCCAGGCCCGCACCCGCGGCACGCTGCTGATGGCGATCTCCAACAAGACCGGGCTGATGGTGGTGACGACAGGCAACAAGTCCGAGATGTCGGTCGGCTATGCCACGCTCTATGGCGACATGAACGGCGGCTTCAATCCGATCAAGGACATTTACAAGACGCAGGTGTTCCGGTTGGCGGCGCTGCGAAACAGCTGGAGGCCCGACGACGCGCTGGGGCCCGCGGGCGAGGTGATCCCGCCCGACATCATCACGCGGCCGCCGACGGCCGAATTGCGCGACAACCAGACCGATCAGGATTCACTGCCGCCTTACGACGTGCTCGATGCGATTCTCGAACGTCTGGTCGAACACGAGGAGCCGCTCGAGGCGATCATCGCAGCCGGCTTCGACCGCGAGACGGTGACCCGGATCGACCATCTCCTCAACGTCGCCGAATACAAGCGCCGCCAGGCCGCGCCGGGCGTGAAGGTGACGCGGAAAAACTTCGGCCGCGACCGCCGCTATCCCATCACCAACCGCTTCCGCGATCGGGGCGAAAAGCTGCCCGCACCCGACGAGACGCTGATCTCGCGCGGCGGTCAGGCGTCGATCGACGCGTTCGAGGGATGAGTTGACAGAGTAGGGTGGGCAAAGCGAAGCGTGCCCACCATTTCGAGCGGTGGGCACAGCGCTACGCGCTTGTGCCCACCCTACGGTCGCCGTGGTGTGGCTGATTACTTTTGCTGCTGCGGCAAGAACTGCGGGCCAACCGAGCGGATCGGCTTGTTCTCCGACGTGGTCGTGGGGCTCGCATCCGCAGGCGGGGTCGCGGCCGGTGCGGCGGCGGTGGCCGGCGCTGCGCCCTTCTTTGCATTCGCCGGCGCGCCCTTGGTGAGCTGCCGTTGCTGCATCTTCTTGGCGCTCTCCTCGGTGACGATGATGTCGCCCTGCTGCTCCACGGCGGCCTTGTCGTCGGCCGATTTCAGCGCGTCGGCCCAGCTCTGGCCGGCCGCCTTGCAGGAGCAGGACGGGTTGAACTCGCTGCGGAATTTGAAGGCGGTCGGCAGCGCCGTGTAGGGCTGGCCGCTGATGGAGACCGCGGAGCTCATGTCCTCACCGGGATTGCGGTGGGCGTAGAGGGTGGCTTCGGCCGCTGGACAAAGCGCCTTGCAGGTCTTCTCGTCGTCGGGGAAGCGCGCGGGCACGGTCGCATACGAGATCGGGAAATAGGCGCCGTCGCAGGTGCGCACGCAGACGGTGCGATAGGTGCCGGACTGCGGGCCGCCGAAATCGGCTGGCGGCGCGCCCGGCGGATTGTTGGGGTTGTTGCCGCCACCGAACAGATTGCTCAGGAAGTTGCCGCCCTGCGACTGCACGGCATTGGCGTATTGCGGGCCGCAATTGTTCTGCGCCAGCGCCATCAGCACCGAGCGGCGCTGGCTGTCGCGTTCGGGGCTGCCGCCGGGACCGCCACCGCGCAGGCGCTCGAGATTGCCGGTGATCTGGTCCAGATTGGCGCGCATCTGCTGGATCTGGGTGTTGACCGGACCGCATTGTGCGGATTGGCCGTTGAACAGCGAGAAGAAGCCGGAGGAGTCGCAGCCCATGCGCTTGGCCTGCATGGTGACGCGGTCGAGCTCGGCCTGCTGCTTGGCCTGGGAATCCTGGTAGCGACGGATCTGGTCCTCGCGTGCGGGATCGCCGCCCGTCCCGCGGTCGAGCGCGGCGAGCTGACCTTCAAGGCGCACGCACATCGGGTTCGGGCCGAGGCCGCCCTGGGCAGGTGGAGGCGGCGGCGCGCCCGGCGGGCCAGCCTGTGCGAAGGCATCAGTCGCGAGCACGAGGCTGAGAAGCACTGTGCTGGCAATGAGGAAGCGGGGACGGGACAGAGACAAAAATTCAGGCATATCCGCCATTCTAGCGAGGTCACGGCCCTCAGTGATCTGGGGGGCCGACGCGCGCCCTCCAATAGCCGCTTCCGGCGGCATCGTCACGTCGTTTCAGGGGCCGAAGACAGGTCCTAAGGTCCGCCAGCTCCGAGCGAAATTCAGCGCTGGCACGTGATTGCGACATATTCGTCGCAATGGCCATGGGAGCAATTTGCGCCGGATTTGGGGACAGACCCGGTAATTTCGTCGGGATCGACTCGGCGGTAGCTAGATGCCTGTGCAAAGTCTCGTGACTGGCAGTAGCTGCGGGCGACCTGCGCGCCGCATTTTTCGCCCTTGGCCAGACACTGGTCGACGCCATAGCCGTCGGGCTGGTTAGAAATGATGAAGATGCGGGTCTCGGCGCAGGCGCTGGAGGCGCCAAGGATCGAGGCGCCAAGGATTGAGGCGCCAAGCATCGAGGCGCAGCAAATGAGCGCGAGCAAGGATCGCATGAAAACACCTTGGGGCAAAAAACAGGAACCGCCGGTTCCAGAATGGGCTCAAATGGTTAAGGATGATGAACCATCCCGGCGGGGGCGACGGGCTTTGCGGAAATAAAGCGGCATTTCCGTGGCTCTCTTGACGAAAGCCGGCCTCAGGGCCCATATGTCGCCGCATGAACGGTCTCCTCGCCATCTGCATTATTTGCCGCGAGATTACGAGCTAGCGATTCGCTGGCTGGAGCCGTCTTTTCTCAAAACACATTGAGAGCACTGGACGCCCGGCCAACAGCCGATGGGTGTCCATATGGAATTGCGTCTTCACGATACGCTGACCAGAGAAAAGCGGCCCTTTGTGCCGCTCGATCCGAACAACGTCCGCATGTATGTCTGCGGACCGACCGTCTATGACTACGCCCATATCGGCAATGCGCGGCCGGTGATCGTGTTCGACGTGCTGTTTCGGCTGCTCCGCCATCTCTATGGCGAGGCCCACGTCAAATATGTCCGCAACATCACCGACGTCGACGACAAGATCAACGACCGCGCCGCGCGGGATTTTCCCGGCCTGCCGCTGAACGAGGCGATCCGCAAGGTTACCGAGCAGACCGGCAAGCAGTTTCACGCCGACGTGGACGCGCTTGGGTGCTTGCGGCCAAGCGTCGAGCCGCGCGCGACCGAGCATATCGGCGCGATGCGCGAGATCATCGAACGGCTGGTCAAGGGCGGTTTCGCCTATGTCGCCGAGGATCACGTGCTGTTCTCGCCGCAGGCGATGAATGCGGTCAATGACGGACTGCCGCGCTATGGCGCGCTGTCGAAGCGTTCGCTGGACGAGATGATCGCCGGTGCCCGCGTCGACGTCGCCCCCTACAAGAAGGATTCGACCGACTTCGTGCTGTGGAAGCCGTCCAAGCCCGGCGAGCCGTCCTGGCCGTCGCCATCAGGCATCAAGGTCGAGGGGCGTCCGGGCTGGCACATCGAGTGCTCGGCCATGGCCTGGAAGCATCTCGGCGAGCAGTTCGACATCCATGGCGGCGGCATCGATCTCGTGTTTCCGCATCACGAGAACGAGATCGCCCAGACCTGCTGCGCCTTCCACCAGCAGCGCATGGCGAACACCTGGATGCACAACGGCTTCCTGCAGGTCGAGAGTGAGAAGATGTCGAAGAGCCTCGGCAACTTCGTCACCATCCACGAGCTGCTCAAGGACTGGCCGGGTGAAGCGCTGCGCCTCAACATGCTGAAGACGCATTACACCTCGCCGATCGACTGGACCATGAAGTCGCTGGAGGAGAGCGCCAAGACGCTCAACGATTGGTATCGCTTTGCGGCCGACGTGGCGCCCTCCAAGCCCGCGGCGTCTGTGGTCGACGCGCTGCTCGACGATCTCAACACGCCGCAGGCAATCGCGGCGCTGCATGGTCTGCGCAATGCGTCCGATGCGGCCGGCCTTTCGGCCTCGCTGCGTCTGCTCGGCTTCCTGTCCGAGAGCCTGGCGCAATGGGAAGGCCGCAAGCGCGAGGCGAGCGGCGTCGATGCCGGCGAGATCGACCGCCTGATTGCGGAGCGCACGGCTGCGCGCGCGCGAAAGGATTTTAGGGAATCCGATCGGATCCGCGACGAGCTCGCCGCCAAGGGCGTGGTGCTCAAGGACGGCAAGGATGCCGACGGCAAGCCGGTGACGACCTGGGAGCTGGCGTGATGGCACAAGCGCATCCCAAGCCCGGCTTGCGGCCGTTCCTGCCGGCCGATGTTCCGATGCTGGCCGCGATCTTCGCTGCCAGCATCGAGGAATTGACCGGTGACGACTACAGCGAGGCGCAGCAGCAGGCCTGGATGGAGATGGCGGAGGACGAGGAGTTCGGCAAGCACCTCGCGTCCGACCTGACGCTGGTGGCGACGCTCGACGGCTCCCCCGTCGGCTTTGCCTCGCTGCGCGGCGCCGACCATATCCGCATGCTCTATGTTCATCCGGCCGCGGCGGGGCAGGGTATCGCAACCCTGCTGGTCGACGCGCTGGAGAAGCTTGCCGGCGGCCGCGGCGCCACTAACCTCACGGTCGATGCCAGCGACACCGCCCAGAACTTCTTCGCCAAGCGCGGCTACACGGCCCAGCAGCGCAACAGCGTCACCGTCAACGATGAGTGGCTCGCCAACACCACCATGAAAAAGACGCTCGGAGCGACGCAATGAGTAAGGAGCGCCTCTATCTGTTCGACACCACGCTGCGCGACGGCGCGCAGACCAACGGCGTCGATTTCACCCTGGCCGACAAGCAGGTCATCGCTGACATGCTCGACGATCTCGGCATCGACTATGTCGAGGGCGGCTATCCCGGCGCCAATCCGCTCGACACCGAGTTCTTCGGCTCCAGGCCGAAACTCAACCATGCGCGCTTTACCGCGTTCGGCATGACACGGCGGGCAGGGCGCTCGGTCTCCAACGATCCCGGTGTCGCCGGGCTGCTGGAGGCGAAGGCCGACGCGATCTGTTTCGTGGCAAAGTCCTCGGCCTATCAGGTGCGCGTCGCGCTGGAGACGACGAAGGAGGAGAACCTCGCCTCGATTCGCGACAGCGTCGCGGCGGCGAAGGCCGCGGGCCGCGAGGTCATGCTCGACTGCGAGCATTTCTTCGACGGTTACAAGGAAGATGCCAGCTTTGCGCTCGCCTGCGCCAAGGCGGCCTTCGATGCCGGCGCGCGCTGGGTGGTCCTGTGCGACACCAATGGCGGCACCATGCCGCACGAGGTCGAGACCATCGTCGCTGAAGTGACAAGACACATTCCCGGCGACCATGTCGGCATCCACGCCCATAACGACACCGAGCAAGCGGTGGCGAATTCGCTGGCCGCGGTGCGCGCCGGCGCGCGGCAGATCCAGGGCACGCTGAACGGCCTCGGCGAGCGCTGCGGCAATGCCAATCTCTGCTCACTGATCCCGACGCTGAAATTGAAGAAGGAATTTTCGGACGCCTTCGAGATCTCGGTGACGCCGCAAAAGCTGGCGACGCTCGTCAAGGTCTCGCGCACGCTCGACGACATGCTCAACCGCGTGCCGAACCGCCATGCGGCCTATGTCGGCGAGAGCGCCTTCGTCACCAAGACAGGCATCCACGCCTCCGCCGTGATGAAGGATCCGCAGACCTACGAGCATGTGCTGCCTGAACTGGTCGGCAATCACCGCAAGGTGCTGGTGTCGGACCAGGCCGGCCGCTCCAACGTCATCGCCGAGCTCGATCGTGCCGGCATTCCTTACGAGAAGAGCGATCCGAAGCTGACGCGACTGGTCGAGGAGTTGAAGGAGCGCGAGGCGCAGGGCTACGCCTATGAATCCGCCAATGCCTCGTTCGACCTGCTGGCGCGCCGGACGCTCGGCAAGGTGCCGCATTATTTCGAGGTCGAACAGTTCGACGTCAATGTCGAGCAGCGCTACAACGCGCTCGGCGAGCGCGTCACCGTGGCGCTCGCCGTGGTCAAGGTCGACGTCGCCGGCGAACGCCTGATCTCCGCCGCCGAAGGCAACGGTCCCGTCAACGCGCTCGACGTCGCGCTGCGCAAGGATCTCGGCAAATACCAGAAATACATCGAGGGCCTGACGCTGATCGATTACCGCGTCCGTATCCTCAATGGCGGCACCGGCGCGGTGACGCGCGTCTTGATCGAGAGCGAGGACGAGAACGGCGACCGCTGGACCACGGTCGGCGTGTCCCCGAACATCATCGACGCCTCGTTCCAGGCGCTGATGGATTCGGTGATCTACAAGCTCGTGAAGTCGGGCGCGCCGGCGTAAACCCCACGACGGCTGTCATACCCCGCGAAAGCGGGGTATCCAGTACGCCGCGGCTTCTCCGTAACGCCGCGGCGTCTCGGAGTACTGGATCGCCCGGTCAAGCCGGGCGATGACAGCGGAGAATGAGGAGAGAGCAAGTCATGATCGACCACATCTCCGTCGGCGTCAGCAATCTCGATCGCTCCGCAAGGTTCTATGAGGCCACGCTCGCCACGCTCGGGCTCACGCGCCTGGTCACCCGGCCGCGCACGGTCGGCTTCGGCAAGGCCTATCCTGAATTCTGGATCAATCTGCGCGAGGCCATGCCGCCAGTCCCCCCGGAGAGCGGTGTGCATATCTGTCTGCGGGCGAAGACGACAGGAGAGGTCGATGCATTCCACGCTGCTGCGGTTGCGAACGGCGGCGCCTCCGACGGCGCGCCGGGCCTCCGTCCGCATGACCGCGTGCGCTATTACGCGGCCTTCGTCGTCGACCCCGACGGCAACCGGATCGAGGCGGTGACGTTTCCGCAGGAGTAGCGCATGATCCGGAAAAGTGTGTGGCGGTTTTCCCTCGCGACAAACGCGGAACGCGTTTGCGCGGAGATCATGCGCAAGCAAAAAAGCTCTACAGCTTGCGCGCGACTTCCGGCGCCATCTGCTTTTCCGTCTCGGCGATCTGTGCCGCAGCCGCCTTCAGCTTCGGCAGGATCTCCTCGACGCGATCGGCCTTGAGGATGTCGACCGAGAGGCCGGCGCGGATGAACTCGGTCTGGCGCATGTGCGACAGCAGCGAGAACAGCGGCTCCCAGAAATTGTCGATGTTGGCGAGCAGCACCGGCTTGGCGTGCCGGCCGAGCTGCTTCCAGGTCAATTGCTCGACCAGCTCCTCCAGCGTGCCGATCCCGCCGGGCAGCGCCACGAAGGCGTCGGAGCGCTCGAACATCAGCCGCTTGCGCTCGTGCATGTCGGGCGTGACGATCATTTCCTGCACGCGCGTCAGCGCATTCTCGCGCTTGCGCAGGAATTCGGGAATGATGCCGGTGACGGTGCCGCCGTGGTCCAGCACTGACGTCGCGACCGAGCCCATCAGGCCCAGCGAGCCGCCGCCATAGACAAGGCGGATATTGTTCTCGGCCAGCGCCTTGCCGAACGCTTTGGCGCCTGCGGTGAAGTGGGGATTGGTTCCGGGGCCGGAGCCGCAATAGACACAAACGGTTTTAATGGTGCTCATTGCTGTCATGATGCATTGCAGCGAAGTGGCGTCAAGCCCTTCAGGTGATTCGGACCACCCGGAAATCTACCGGTAAACGGCGACAAACAATCGAAGATTCGCCATCTGGCGGGGTGCTTTGGCATCGGGAAGTCTCTATATGGGGGGCACAAATCGTTAATCGCAGCGCCGCCCGCCTTTGGTGGGCCCTCAGGCTTTCTTGATGGACCAACCTCAATCGCTAGACGGCACCGACGTTCCTGCCTCCGCTGCCGGACCGCTGGAGCGGGCCACGCTGATGGGCACGCTTGCGCATCTGTGGCCCTATATCTGGCCGAGCGACCGCTTCGACCTGAAAATGCGCGTGGTCTGGTCGATGGTGCTGCTGCTCGCGGCCAAGTTGATCACGCTGACGGTGCCGTTCAGCTTCAAATGGGCAACCGATGCGCTCACCGGGGCCAACACAGCGCCGGTGCAGGCCGGCAACTGGCACCTCTGGGTGGTCGCATCGCCGCTGCTGCTGACGGCGAGCTACGGCCTCATGCGCATCGTGATGGCGGTGCTGACGCAATGGCGCGACGGCATCTTTGCGCGTGTCGCCATGCATGCGGTGCGCAAGCTCGCGAACATCACTTTCATCCATATGCACGAGCTCTCGCTGCGTTTTCACCTCGAGCGCAAGACCGGGGGCCTGACGCGCGTGCTCGAGCGCGGCCGCGCGGGCATCGAGGTCATCGTGCGCATGGTGATCCTTCAGCTGATCCCGACCATTGTCGAGGTCTCGCTGCTGATGGCGGTGCTGCTGTGGCAGTTCGACTGGCGCTACGTGGTCGCGACGCTGATCACGGTGGCGGTCTACATGTACTACACCTACGTCGCGACCGAGTGGCGGATCGGCATCCGCCGCAAGATGAACGATTCCGACACCGACGCGAACACCAAGGCGATCGACTCCCTGCTCAATTACGAGACCGTCAAATATTTCAGCGCCGAGGCGCGCGAGGCGCAACGCTACGACCGCTCGGTCGCGCGCTACGAGGAGTCGAGCGTCCACGCCTACACATCACTCGCCGTGCTCAACACGGGGCAGGCCGTGATCTTCACGCTGGGGCTGACCGCGACGATGCTGATGTGCGCGATCGGCGTGCGCAACGGCACCAACACGGTCGGCGATTTCGTGCTGGTCAACGCCATGATGATCCAGCTGTACCAACCCCTGAATTTCATGGGCATGGTCTATCGCGAGATCAAGCAGGCGATCATCGACATCGAGAAGATGTTCAACGTGATCCACCGCGAGGCCGAGATCAAGGACGCGCCCGGTGCGCGGCCGCTGGTCGTTTCCGCCGGCACCGTGCGCTTCGAGGACGTGCGCTTTGCCTATGAGCCGAAGCGGCCGATCCTCAAAGGCATCAGCTTCGAGGTGCCGGCCGGCAAGACGGTGGCGATCGTCGGCCCGTCAGGCGCCGGCAAGTCGACCATCTCGCGCCTTCTCTTCCGCCTCTACGACGTCTCCGGCGGCAAGATCCTGATCGATGGCCAGGATATCCGGCAGGTCACGCAAGCGAGCTTGCGCGCCTCGATCGGCATGGTGCCGCAGGACACGGTGCTGTTCAACGACACCATCCGCTACAACATCCGTTATGGCCGCTGGGATGCGACCGATGCCGAGGTCGAGGAAGCCGCAAGTCTTGCGCAGATCGACCATTTCATCCGCATGGCGCCGATGGGCTACGAGACCCAGGTCGGAGAACGCGGCCTGAAATTGTCGGGCGGCGAGAAGCAGCGCGTCGCGATCGCGCGCACCGTCTTGAAGGCGCCGCCGATCCTGGTGCTTGATGAGGCGACGTCGGCGCTCGACACCCACACCGAGCATGAGATCCAGGGCGCGCTCGACCGCGTCGCGAAGAACCGCACCTCGCTGGTGATCGCACACCGCCTCTCGACCATCGTCGGCGCCGACGAGATCATCGTGCTGGAGCAGGGGCGCATCGCCGAGCGCGGTACCCATGCCAGCCTGCTCGCACAGGACGGACTCTACGCCAGCATGTGGAACAGGCAGCGCGAGGCCGAGGCCGCGCGCGAGAAACTGGCTCGTATGGCCGACAGCAGCGAGGCGCCCAACCGGGAGCCGCCGCCGGTCGAGGACGCCCTCGCGGCGCAGGCGGCCGCGGAGTGAGCTTGTCTCCGGTCCCAACTCTGGCCTAAACAGGCCGGCGCGACGACCCGCGCCACCAACCCCTCCAGCGGCAGATAGCGATGTCCATTCTCGATTCGATCCAGCGTCAGATCCCGCCGATCCACAAGGAGGGCTATCCCTTCATCGGCGGCTTTGCGCTGGCAAGCCTGGTCCTGTTCTGGCTGTGGTCGCCGCTGGGATGGATCGGCACGATCCTCACCGTGTGGTGCGCGCTGTTCTTCCGCGATCCCGTTCGCGTGACGCCGCAGCGCGACGGGCTCGTGGTGTCGCCGGCCGACGGCCGGGTCTCGATGATCACCATGGCGTTGCCGCCGGCCGAGCTTGGCCTCGGCGACCGGCCGCTGCCGCGCATCTCGGTGTTCATGAGCGTGTTCAACTGCCACGTGAATCGCGCTCCCGTCGCGGGCAGGGTGGACCGCATCGCCTATCGGCCGGGCTTGTTCATCAACGCCGAGCTGGACAAGGCGAGCGAGGACAATGAGCGCAATTCGCTCGTTATCTCGACGCCGCAGGGCCGCATCGGCGTGATCCAGATCGCGGGCCTGGTGGCCAAGCGCATCGTCTGCTTCGTTAGGGAAGGGCAGGCGGTCGGTGCCGGCGAGCGGTTCGGCCTGATCCGCTTCGGCTCGCGACTCGACGTCTACCTGCCGGTCGGTACCAAGGCGCTGGTCTCGGAAGGGCAGACAGCGATTGCGGGCGAGACCATCCTGGCCGACCTCACCGGCGACGACCCCGGCCGCACCTACCGCGCCAGTTGACCAAGACGCCGCTGTCGGGGGCCTTCCGCCGCGATGGCGGAGGGGAGCACGGCTTGCTATATCTCGCCCAGAGGTAAGGACGAGCCAATGACGCCCTACGACGACCGAGATCCAGATATTCGCCGCCGGCGGTTCCGCCCGATCCCGGTGCGGATGCTGGTGCCCAATGTCATCACGCTGCTGGCGATCTGCGCCGGGCTGACGGCGATCCGGCTCTCGATCGAGGGGCGGATGACGCTCGCCGTCTACGCCATCGTGTTCGCGGCCGCGCTCGACGGCATCGATGGCCGCATCGCGCGGCTGATCAAGGGCCAGTCCAAATTCGGTGCCGAACTCGACAGCCTCGCCGACTTCGTCAATTTCGGCGTCGCCCCGGGACTGATGCTGTACTTCTGGCAGCTGCACGAGCTCGGCAATGCCGGCTGGATCGCGGCCATGGTGTTTGCGATCTCCATGTGCCTGCGGCTCGCGCGCTTCAACGCCACGCTTGATGATCCGAACAAGCCGGCATTCGCCGCCAATTTCTTCACCGGCGTGCCGGCGCCGGCCGGCGCCATCACGGTGATGTTGCCGATCTATGCGGCGTTCCTGGATCTCGGGCGCTGGCCTGCGGCTCTGACGGCCGGCTACACGCTGCTGATCGCCTTCCTGATGGTGTCGCGGCTGCCGGTGTTCTCCGGCAAGAGCATGCGCATGCGGGTGCCTCCCGAACTCGTGCTGCCCGCGTTCGTCGCGGTGATCTTCTTCATTGCGCTTCTGATCAGCTATCCCTGGTACGTGCTGTCGATCGGCACGGTGCTGTATCTGCTCGCCCTGCCGCTCGGCTACAAATCCTACCGTGACCAGGCGCGCGCGATGCAGGCCACCACGCCGCCCAGCGGCGAAGTCCCGTCGCCGCCGTCGGCGCCGACACTGACAAGCCTGTCGGAGCCGCCGCACGACGACGACCGGCCCGGACGGCTGCACTGAGCGATCGCACGCGGATATCTGCCATGAGGCCACCCGAGTTGGGTTAAGGCCCGATCTCGGCTATATCGCCCTGTGTCGGCGGCATCGCGTCAATCAGCCGCCAATCTGGGAGAGAACGCCGTGACCAATACCGCGACCGGGCCGCTGCCCGCTTCCGTCCTCGAAGCGCTGGGCCGCTATGACACGCCGACGATCTGCAATGCCATGGAGATCGTGGCGCCGGAGCGCCGCCTGATCGGCTACACCACCAAACAGTTGGTCTGCCCGTTCCCGGATCTGCCTCCGATCGTCGGCTATGCCCGCACGGTTGCGATCCGCTCGGTCCTGAAATCCTCGCTCCCGGCCGAGGAACAGTCGAAGCGCCGCATCGAATATTATGAGTATGTCGGAACCGGCCACGGTCCGCGCATCTCGGTGATCCAGGACATCGACGGCCCCGACGTTGGCTACGGCGCGTTCTGGGGCGAGGTGCAAAGCAACGTGCACAAGGCGCTCGGCTGCCTCGGCGTCATCACCGACGGCTCGATCCGCGACATCCCGCAATGGGCTCCTGGTTTCCAGGCGCTGGCCGGTTCGATCGGCCCGTCGCATGCATGGGTGCATGCCGAGAGCTTCGGCGGCGAGGTGCGCGTCGCCGGCATGACCGTGAGGTCGGACGATCTGATCCACGCCGACCGGCATGGCGCCATCGTGATCCCGCTCGACGTCGCTGCGAAACTGCCTGAAGCCGCCGAGCTCTGCGGCCGCCGCGAGACGCCGATCCTCGAGATCGCGCGCAGCCCCGACTTTTCGCTGGAGAAGCTCAAGGCCGCGCTGAAACGCTCGGCGGAGATTCACTAGTCCAGGAGTGACGTCATGAACATGCGCGGCAAGACGGTGCTGATCACGGGCTCGACCGATGGTGTCGGGCGCTATGTTGCAACCCGCCTTGCCGCCGAAGGCGCTGATGTCCTAATCCATGGCCGGAGTGCTGAGCGCGCAAAGGCGCTGATCGACGAGATCGTGAAGGCCGGTCACGCCGCGCCGACCTTCTATCAGGCCGATCTATCGTCAATGGCAGGCACGCGCGAGCTTGCGGCGGCTGTGATCCGTGACCACAAACGCCTGGACGTCCTCGTCAGCAACGCCGGCATCGGCTCGCAGAATGACGGGCCGCAACGGCAGGAGAGCCGCGATGGTCACGAACTGCGCTTTGCCGTGAACTATCTCTCAGGCTTCCTGCTGGTCCATTTGCTGCTACCGTTGCTGAAGGCCGCGGCGCCCTCGCGCATCGTCAATGTCGCTTCGCTCGGCCAGCATCCGATCGATTTCGACGACGTCATGATCACGAAAGGCTATAGCGGCTCGCGCGCCTATGCGCAGAGCAAGCTGTCGCAGATCATGTTCACGATCGATCTCGCGGAGGAATTGAAAAGCGACCGGATCACCGTGAATGCGCTGCATCCGGCGACCTATATGAACACCACGATGGTGCGCGCCGGCGGCATCACGCCGATGTCGACGGTGGAGCAGGGCGGCGCGGCGATCCTGCATCTGGTCGAGGGCGACGACGTTGCCGCTCGAAGCGGCCTGTTCTTCAACGGCATGAACGAGGCACGCGCCAATCCGCAGGCCTATGATGCCGATGCGCGCCGCCGCCTGCGCGCGCTCAGCCTGGAGCTGACGGGACTGTCGTCCTGACGCGCCTCAATTATGGTTAGCAAAGCGTTGAGATTCATGTCGCACAAGGGCAAAGCCACGGTCGTTCCGTCGCATTGCGCCGCTCGGTCGCATCGGATGAACTTAACCTTTACGCGGCTTTAAGGGCGCCCCTCTAGGGTTTCCGATGCGGTTCGGGTTGGACCGTGCCAGCGGCCAGGATGGCCGTTGTTGCGTTCGCGTTGGAGTCTGCCATGGATATCATGACCGGCGTGGGCCTTGTGGTGGGCTTTGGCGTCATCGCCACCATGATGCTCTTGGGCGGTGATCTCCACATGTTCATCTCCGAACATGCGATGATCATCATCTTCGGTGGCTCGATCGCGGCGACCATGATCCGCTTTCCGCTGTCGGCGCTGATGCACGGCCTGCCGCTCGGCGCCAAATTCGCCTTCACCATGAGCCGGCTGTCGGCGCACGACCTCGTCGACGAGCTCGCCCGCATCGCCGAGATCGCCCGCAAGCAGGGACCGGTCGGCCTCGAAAAGGTCGAGACCGACGAGCCGTTCCTTGCCAAGGGCATCCGCTACGTCGCGGACGGCTACGACCTCGATTTCATCCGGGACAATCTCGAGCGTGATCGCGACAACTTCCTCATGCACCTCGACGAGGGCAGCAAGATCTACCGCGCCATCGGGGACTGCGCGCCGGCGTTCGGTATGATCGGCACGCTGATCGGCATGGTGCAGATGTTTGCGAACATGACCGACCCGTCCAAGCTCGGCCCGTTCATGGCAACCGCGCTGCTCGCGACGCTGTACGGCGCGCTGGTGGCGAACCTGTTCTGTCTGCCGATCGCGGACAAGCTGCACGGCAAGCTGCTCGACGAGGAAACCAACCGCACGCTGATCATCGACGGCATCCTGATGATCCGCGACTCCAAGAGCCCGACGCTCGTGCGCGAAATGCTGCTGGCCTATCTGCCGGAGAAGCATCGCCACGCCGAAGGCGAGCCGGTGCCGGCATAAGGCTGCCCGGTCCGGATATCGAGATATGGCCAAGAAGAAGCGCGGCGATGCTCACGGAGGCGGTCACGGCTGGTTCGTGACCTTCGCCGACCTGATGGGACTGATGATGAGCTTCTTCGTGATGCTCGTCGCATTCTCGACCCAGGATGCCAACAAGCTCAAGGTCGTCGCAGGCTCGATGCGTGACGCCTTCGGCGTCCAGAGCGAGGCGCGCTACGCCGGCATCGTCGAGTCCGATGGTCTGCCGACCCGGCCGCGGCTGAAGAACGTCGATCACATCGAGCCGGAGGACGCCTCCAACACGCCGACGCCGGACCAGGAAGATCGCGACCGCACCCAGGGCGCGAAGATGAAGATCGATCGCAATTTCGCACTGGCCGCGGCCTCGCTGCGTCAGGCGCTGCAGGACATGCCGGAACTGACCGAAATGTCCAAGCACATCATGTTCGAGGAGACCAAGCAGGGCCTCAACCTCGAGATCGTCGACCAGGACGGCCGCTCGATGTTCGCGGATGGGTCCAAGGTGCCTTACGATCGCACCCGGCGCCTGATCGAGAAGCTCGCGGTCCCGCTCAAGGCCACGCCCTTGCGTGTCTCCATCGCGGGCCACACCGCGGCCGGCTTCGTGCCGACGCGCAGCGACTATGGTGCCTTCGACCTGTCGGCCGATCGCGCCAACGCGGTGCGCCAGATCCTCGAACGCGAGGGCCTGCCGCCATCGCACATCTTCGCCGTCTCCGGCAAGGCGGATACCCAGCCGTTGTTCCCGGACGATCCATCGCTCGCGGCGAACCGCCGCGTGACCATCACCCTGATGCGCGAAGATCCGCCGCTGCCGCCGAACTTGAAGCCCTAAATCCCTTGCGCTACCATTTTACCTCAGGCGGCCGGTCTCCATGCTGGCGAACGTGGCTGCGCCGTCACAGCATCTGCCGCGGCTCCTGCTATGGTGGCGGGCCGATTGACAGGCGCGTCTGAAGCGTCGAAAGGCGCCGGATCAATTCCAGGGACGAAACGTTTTCCACCCGCATGACGGCGAGCATCACACAGACCGAGACCCAGGAGGGGCCGGTCACATCAGGTTTTTGGGCCCTGACGCTCGGGAGCATCGGTGTCGTCTTCGGCGACATCGGCACCTCGCCGCTTTACGCGTTTCACGAGGCGGTGAGGGGCGCGGCGCACGGCGCGCCGGTGACGCGGATCATGGTGCTCGGCGTGCTGTCACTGATCCTGTGGGCGCTGCTGATCGTCGTCACCGCCAAATACGTGCTGCTGCTGCTGCGCGCCGACAATAACGGGGAGGGTGGCACGCTCTCCTTGATGGCGCTCGGCCAGCGCGCGCTGGGGCGGCGGAGTTGGTTCCTGCTCGCGCTCGGCGTGGTCGGCGCCTCGATGTTCATCGGTGATTCCATGATCACGCCGGCGATCTCGGTGCTATCGGCGGTCGACGGACTCAAGCTCGCGACGCCCGCATTCGAGCACTATGTCGTGCCACTCACGGTGCTGATCCTGGTGCTGCTGTTTGCGGTGCAGAGCAAGGGCACGGCGCTGGTGGCCTCGGCCTTCGGACCGGTGATGGTGGTCTGGTTCGGATGTCTCGCGGTGCTCGGCGTCATTCACATCGCCGACGACCCGTCGGTGCTGGCTGCGATCAATCCCTATTACGCGCTGCAATTCCTGCTGTCGCACGGCACGATCGGCCTGGTGACGCTTGGCGCCGTGTTTCTCGCCGTGACCGGCGGTGAAGCGCTCTATGCCGACCTCGGTCATTTCGGCCGCAAGCCGATCCAATCGGCCTGGATGTTCTTCGTGCTGCCCTCGCTGCTGATCAACTATTTCGGCCAGGGCGCGCTGGTGCTGTCCGATCCCAGCGCGATCGAGCATTCGTTCTATCGCATGGTGCCCGAGCATCTGGTGCTGCCGCTGGTCGGGCTCGCGACTGCTGCCACCGTCATCGCGAGCCAGGCGGTGATCACCGGTGCCTATTCGCTGGTCTATCAGGCCGTGCAACTCGGCCTCTTGCCGCGCTTCGAAGTGCGCTACACGTCGGAGACCCATGCCGGCCAAATCTATCTGCCGCGGGTCAACCGGCTGCTGCTGATCGGCGTGATGCTGCTGGTGCTGCTGTTTCACACGCCCAGCAATCTCGCCTCGGCCTATGGCATTGCGGTCTCCACCACCATGGTCGCCGACGGCATCATGGGCTTTGTGGTGATCTGGAAATTGTGGAACTGGAAGGCTGCGACCGCTGCCGTGGTGATCCTGCCTTTCGTCATGGTCGATATCACCTTCTTCAGCGCCAATCTCCTGAAGCTGCTCGAAGGCGCCTGGGTCCCGCTGCTTTTCGGTGCGACGATGGCGGCGACGATCTGGACCTGGCGGCGCGGCTCGGCAATCCTGATCCAGAAGACGCGCCGGATCGAGGTGCCACTGGACGACCTGATCCGCAGCCTGGAGAAGCGGCCACCGCACATCGTCAAGGGCACGGCAGTGTTCCTGACCAGCGATCCCGCTTTCGTGCCGACCGCGCTGCTGCACAATCTCAAGCACAACAAGGTGCTGCATGAGCACAACGTGATCCTGACCATCGAGACCGCGCACACGCCGCGGGTCGATCTCTCCGAGCGCTTCAAGATGGAGAAGATCAGCGAGAAGTTCTCCAAGGTGCGGCTGCGCTTCGGCTTCATGGAGCAGCCTAACGTGCCCAAGGCTCTCGCGATCGCGCGCAAGCAGGGCTGGCAGTTCGACATCATGTCGACGTCGTTCTTCGTGTCGCGGCGCTCGCTGAAGGCCTCGGCGCAATCGGGCATGCCGCTCTGGCAGGACCACCTGTTCATTGCGCTCAGCCGCTCGGCCAACGACGCCACCGACTATTTCCAGATTCCGACCGGCCGGGTGGTTGAAGTCGGAACCCAAGTCACCATTTGAGGGCAAATGGGACGCAATGGCGGACCTATGTGAATTTTGCATGCCTAGGGCCCAGAATCGGGCTAGGCCATGCCGGCAGCGCAGGACTATAAGCCGCGCGCTCTCTTCAGCCGTTGTGCAGTGAAGCATTTTTAGAGGCCACCAGGCTCTCCCATGACAAGTGACGTAGCAGTTCCCGCCCCGGAAACGGCGGCGGCCAATGGGCGTGGCGACGCCCACACCACCGTCGGTTTCGGCGCGCTGACGCTCGGCAGCATCGGCGTCGTCTACGGCGATATCGGCACCAGCCCGCTCTACGCGTTTCGCGAGGCGGTGATGGCGGCATCGGGCGCGGAAGGCGCGCCCACGACGGTCGCCGTGCTCGGCGTCGTCTCGCTGATTCTATGGGCGCTCGTCGTCGTGGTGACGCTGAAATACGTCGTGATCCTGCTCCGCGCCGACAACAACGGCGAGGGCGGCACGCTCGCCTTGATGGCGCTGGCCCAGCGCGCGGTCGGCACCGGCGGGGCGACCATCGTCCTGCTCGGTATCATTTCCGGCGCGCTGTTCTATGGCGATGCCGTGATCACGCCGGCGGTCTCCGTGCTGTCGGCGATCGAAGGCATGAAGGACGTCACGCTGACGTTCGAGCCCTACATCGTTCCGCTGACCGTCGTGATCCTGGTCGTCCTGTTTGCCGTGCAGTCGCGCGGCACCGCCCGCGTCGCGGCGTTCTTCGGACCCGTGATGTGCGTCTGGTTCGCGGTGATCGCGATCGCGGCGATCGGTCCGATCATCCGGCAGCCGCAGGTGCTGCTCGCCCTGAACCCGTTCTATGCCGTTTCCTTCATGCTCCACCACGGCATTATCGGCTTCGTCACGCTGGGCGCCGTGTTTCTCGCCGTGACCGGTGCCGAGGCGCTCTATGCCGACCTCGGCCACTTCGGCAAGCGGCCGATCCAGACCGCCTGGCTGTTCGTCGTGCTGCCGTCGTTGGCGCTGAACTATCTGGGGCAGGGTGCTCTCGTGCTCGGCGATCCCGCCGCGATCGAGAGTCCGTTCTTCCAGCTGTTCCCCCAAGGCTGGGTCCGCGGCGGCATGGTTGTGCTTGCCACCGCCGCCACCGTCATCGCCAGCCAGGCCGTCATTACCGGCGCCTACTCGCTGACGCGGCAGGCGATTCAGCTCGGGCTGCTGCCGCGCTTTGAAATTCGCCATACATCCGAAGCCCATTCCGGCCAGATCTTCATCCCGCGCATCAACCAGCTGCTGCTGGTTGCCGTGATCTTGATGGTCCTGTTGTTCCGCTCCTCCAGCGCGCTGGCCTCGGCCTACGGCATCGCCGTGACCGGCACCATGGTGGTCACCGGTTTGATGGGCTTTGTCGTGATCTGGAAGGCCTGGAAGTGGTCTCCGCTGGGAGCCGCGGCCCTGATCGCGCCGTTCCTGTTCCTCGACCTGACGTTCCTCGCCGCCAACCTGCTCAAGGTGTTCGAGGGCGGCTGGGTGCCGCTCGCGCTCGGCTCCCTCATGATCCTGCTGATGTACACGTGGCGGCGCGGCAGCCGGCTGCTGTTCGAGAAGTCGCGCAAGCTCGAATTCCCGCTCGCCGACCTCGTGGCGATGCTGGAAAAGCGGCCACCGCAGCGGGTCCCTGGAACCGCGGTGTTCCTCACCAGCGATCCCCTGAGCGCGCCGACTGCGCTGATGCATAGTCTGAAACACTACAAAGTGCTTCACGAGAAGAATGTCATTCTCACCATCGAGACCGCGCAGACCCCGCGCATCGATCCGGCCGAGCGCGTCCGCCTGGAGCAGATCTCACCGACCTTCTCCAAGGTGAGGCTGAAGTTCGGCTTCATGGAATCGCCCAACGTGCCGAAGGCCCTCGCCATCGCCCGCAAGCTCGGCTGGCAGTTCGACATCATGTCGACCTCGTTCTTCCTGTCGCGCAGGGCGCTCAAGCCTGCCGCCCATTCGGGCATGCCGCGCTGGCAGGACCGGCTGTTCATCTCGCTCAGCCGTTCGGCAAACGATGCCACCGACTATTTCCAGATCCCCTCGGGGCGCGTGGTCGAGGTCGGCACGCAGGTCACGATCTAGCGCCCGGATTCAAAGCCGCACTTCAAGTCGCTGCGATTTAGCTTTAACTTGCGCAAGGCAGCTCAAGCCTTTGTAGCGCTTGATTTTCGCTTGCCGAGAGGCGAGGTTGCCGCCGGCCGGGATCACTCCGGCGAGCGCCCCCGACTTTGGAGGATGATGTGGCAAATCAAGTACAGGATCTGACCCCGGACGAGGTCTCCAAGGGTGTCGCGGAAGGGCGCTATCTGCTGGTCGACGTCCGTGAGCCGAACGAGGTCGAGGCCGAGGCTTACCCGTACGGCGTGGTCGTGCCGCTCTCGACCTTCGATCCCAAGGCAATCCCTGATCCCCAAGGCAAGGACGTCGTGTTCGCCTGCCGCTCCGGCAAGCGCTCGGTGACCGCCTCGCTGGCGGCGCAAGCGGCGGGCCTGCCCTACAACAAGCATCTGGCCGGCGGCATGCTTGGCTGGAAGGCGGCCGGGCTTCCCAGCAAGGTCGGTGGCTGATCGGGTCGATGTCCAAAAGCTCTTCCCTGAACAAGGTCTTCGCCGACCTTCCTGTCACCATCTTCGAGGCGATGTCGCAGGCCGCGCGCGACAATGCCGCCATCAATCTCGGCCAGGGCTTTCCCGATGATCCCGGCCCCGAGGACATCCGCCGCGCCGCGGCCGACGCCTCGCTCAACGGCTACAACCAGTATCCGTCGATGATGGGCATCCCGGAGCTGCGTCAGGCGATCGCGACCCATTACGGCCACTGGCATGGCCTCAAGCTCGATCCGATGAGCGAGGTGATGGTGACGTCAGGCGGCACCGAGGCGCTGACCTCGGCGATCCTGGCGGTGGTGCAGCCCGGTGACGAGGTGGTCTGCTTCCAGCCGGTCTATGATTCCTACCTGCCGATCATCCGCCAGGCCGGCGGCATTCCGCGCCTGGTGCGGCTCGAGCCGCCGCACTGGCGACTGAATGAGGACATGCTGAAAAGCGTCTTCAATTCAAAGACCAAGGCGGTGCTGTTCAACAATCCCCTGAATCCATCGGCGGTGGTGTATCCGCGCGAGGACCTCGAGCTCTTGGCGCGGTACTGCCAGGAGTTCGACGTCATCGCGATTTGCGACGAGGTCTGGGAGCACGTCACCTTCGACGAGCACAAACACATCCCGCTGATCACCGTCCCCGGCATGCGCGAGCGCACCATCAAGGTCGGTTCGGCCGGCAAGATCTTCTCGCTGACGGGCTGGAAGATCGGCTTCGTCTGCGCCGCGCCGCCGCTATTGCGCGTCGCCGCCAAGGTGCACCAGTTCCTGACCTTCACCACCGCGCCGAACCTGCAGGCCGCCGTGGCCTACGGCCTCGGCAAGTCCGACGACTACTTCCTGTCGATGCGGAAAGACCTGACGCGGAGCCGGGATCGCCTGACCAGGGGCCTCGAGAGCCTCGGCTTCCCCGTGCTGAAGTCGCAAGGCACCTACTTCCTCACCGTCGACCTGTCGCCGCTCGGGCTCAACGAGAGCGATACCGAGTTCTGCTGGCGGATCGTGAAGGACTACAAGGTCGCGGCGATTCCGGTCTCGGCATTCTACGAGCAGGACCCTGTGACCTCGGTGGTGCGCTTCTGCTTTGCCAAGAAAGACCAGACGCTCGACACCGCGCTGGAGCGGCTGTCGGATGCGATACGTGGACGCAAGAGGTAGACAGAGATGACCAACGTCAGCCGCTCCAGGTTTCGCCTTGGTCTTGCGATCGCCGCGGCGCTGACGTTGCTCTCGCAAGGGGCGGGCGCCGAGGAGCGGGTCGTCAACTTCTACAACTGGTCGAACTACATGGCGCCCGACGTCCTTGAGGCCTTCACCAGGGAGACCGGCATCAAGGTGGTCTACGACACCTTCGATGCCAACGAGACGCTGGAGACGCGGCTGATGGCCGGCAAGTCCGGCTATGACGTCGTGGTGCCCACGGCCTATTTCCTGCAGCGTCAGATCAAGGCGAACATCTTCCAGAAGCTCGACAAGTCGCAGCTGCCGAACCTCGCCAACGCCTGGCCCGTGGTGACGCAGCGCCTCGCCACCTACGACCCCGGCAACGTCTACGCCGCGAACTACATGTGGGGCACGACGGGCATCGGCTACAACGTCGCCAAGGTGAAGCAGATCCTGGGTCCCGACGCCAAGATCGACAGCTGGGACATCGTCTTCAAGCCGGAGAACCTCGCCAAGTTCAAAGAATGCGGCGTGCATATGCTCGACTCCGCCGACGACATCTTTCCGGCGGCGCTGAGCTATCTCGGGCTCGATCCGAACTCGACCAAGCAGGCCGACCTCGAGAAGGCCGCGGACGCCGTCGCAAAAGTCCGCCCGTCCGTGCGCAAGTTTCACTCGTCGGAATACTTAAGCGCGCTCGCGACCGGCGAGATCTGCTTCGTGGTCGGCTGGTCCGGCGACATCATGCAGGCCCGCGCCCGCGCGGCCGAGGCCAAGAGCGGCATCGAGATCGGCTACACCATTCCGAAGGAGGGCGCGCAGATGTTCTTCGACAATCTCGCGATCCCCGCGGATGCCAAGAACGTCAAGGAAGCCTACGAGCTGATCAACTATCTCTATCGCCCCGACGTCGCCGCCAAGAACTCGGACTTTTTGTCCTACGCCAACGGCAATCTCGCCAGCCAGAAACTGGTCGACCCGAAGATTTTGAACGACAAGAACATCTATCCTGACGAGGCGACGCTCGCAAAGCTGTTCGTCATCACCGCCCGCGATCCCGCCACCCAGCGCATCATCAACCGCCTCTGGACCAAGGTGAAGACGGGGCGATGAGGCGCGAATCCATTTCCGCAAAACAACCCCATGCACAGTAGAACCGCTGCCGCCTAGGCTCCGGTCATTTGACACGTCGGGCAAAACACCAGCTCGCAGCATCGCGAGAGAGCAGGCGCCACCTACCACTCGTAGCGTACCGTCCCCTTGCCGGCGTAGGAACGCGTCACGTCGGAGAACTCGCCCTCGAAGCTTACTGCCGCCGACCAGCCGTTCAGCCATCTCATCTCTGCGGACGCCGTGGTGAGCGCGGAGTCGGCCGCCGGTCGCGCACCGCCGACGACGAAGCTCGCGCCGGGGAGCGCCTGAAAAGTCGCGGCGACGTTGCGGTCGGGATTGAAGTCGTGGGCCCAGGCCGCGCGGCCGCGCAGGGTGAGGACGCCGTTCGCCATGGCGAAGGATTTATCGGTGCGCAGGCCGAGCTCGCTGCGGGCGTCGGTCACGCTGCTGGCGGTGTAGGCGAGAGCGAAAGCATTGCTCCCCGAGACGACTGACTCCGCATAGGCCGGCAGGTTGAACGTCGTGAACTGACCTGCGGCATAGGGCGTGAGGCCGAGGCCGCCGGTCCACGGCGCGACAAAGCGATAACCGCCTTCGACGCGGCCGCTCCAGGCATTGGCGTTGAACTCGGCGCGCAGGCGGTCGGTGCCGGTGAGCGTCACGATGCGATCGGTGGTGACGTCCTGCCAGCCATAGGCGAGCGCCGCGGTGAGATAGGCCGGGCCGAAATGGTGGCGCAGGAAGGCGCCGGCCTGGAACAGATCCGAGCGGCCCCAGCCGAGGCCGCTGACGCTGAAGCTGGTGCCGCCGCCGGCGAGCGCGAAGCCGGCGATGGTGTTCGGCGAGAAGCGATAGTCCGCGCCGACAGCGGTGCCGTAGAGGCTGCTCGTCGTGTTGTTCGAGCCAGCCAACGTGTTGCCGCTGGTGGTCTGCGAGCCGCCGAAGCCCGCCGCCCAGACGTTCCAGCGCTGGTCGAAGGCGGACTCCGCATGCGGCGCCTTGCGCGAAATGCTGGCGAAGGCGTCGCGGGCGTCGCCGCTGCGCGCCTGATCGGCGAACGAAGCGCTCTCGTCGGCGTATGGCACGGCGGGAGCGCCGCCGTCGCGCCCAACGACGAACGGATCGATCAGCAATCCCATGAACTGGCTCATGGCGCCGAACGTGGTCTGCTGCGATCCAGTCGCGCTCTCGCCGGAAAGCTGCGACAGGCCATTTGCGGAGCGCCCGACGAAGGCGGAGTTGATGCCGCCATTGGCGTCGAAGAAGTTCTGCAGCGCGGCCGCGACCGTCTTCTGGTTGGTATCGAGGTTGGTTCGGGTGCCGTAATCGAGCGCGAAATTCAGGTAGGCGTGACCGGCATCGTAGCCGACGCTCGCAGCGAGGCCGGACGGCACGCCTGTTACCGCGAAACTGGTGAACGTTCCGCTGCGGCCACCGGCCGCGGAGACCAGCGTGTATTGCTTGGCAACGGTGCTGCCGGTAGCGATGCTCACGCCGATCCCGCCACCGAGTGTGGCCGTGCCGGTGACGTTGACCGATGAGGCCGCGCTCGCGTTGACCGTCACCAGATACAGCGCGCCCGACTGGAAGGCGAGGTTGCCTGCGACGGTCAAGGACGAGCCCGGCGTGCCGTTGCCGGCCAGCAGGATGCCGCCGTTGGCGATCACGGTGTTGCCGAGGGTGCCGGCGCCGGAGAGGACGCCGCCCGCGTTCACTCTGGTCAGGCCCGAGGATGCGATCGAACCGTCGATCTGGAGCATGCCGCCGTTGACGACGGTGGTGCCGGTATAGGTGTTGGTGCCCGAGAGCGTCAGCGTGCCGGTGCCGATCTTCTCCAGATTACCCGGACCGGTCGTGCCGCAACCGCACCATGGGGCGGTATTGAAATCGGAGATCACGCCGCTGACCGTCGTCGAAAGGTTGTTGCTGCCGACCACGAGCGTGTTGCCGCCGCCGATGGAATAGGAACCGGAGCCGGCAATCGAGCCGGCTGTGATGCGGCCACCGCCGTTGGTGCCGCGACTGAAGGAGAAGTCGGCATAGCCGGTACCATTGGTGATGAACTGTGCGTCGCCGCCCGTTGCATTCTGGTAGAAGATGGTTTGGCCGCCGGAATTGGTGGTGATGACGGCGCTGCCCGCGGTCGCACTGCCCTGAAAAACGGTCCAACCCCCATCGTTGTTGGTGATGGCGGCATTGCCTGCCGTCACGTTTTCGTTGACGCAACACCCGCCGAAAGAGGTAGTGCCACCATTACGGTTCGTGATCGTCGCTCCGGCCGCCGACGACTGATCCATAAACGTCGTCGAGCCGGAGTCGTTGATGATGGTGGCGGTCCCGGCATTGGTCGCCCCGTAAAAGGCAGTGTAGCCGCCGTTGTTGTTGATCGTCGCACGGCCCGCGGTGCTGGTATCGGTTCCTCCCATCGTGCCGAACTGCACGTTGCCATAGACAATCGGCCCGCCGATGTAGAAGTAATTGTTAGTGATCGTAGCGTTGCCGGCGCTGCTCATATTGAGAAAGTAGACGGCGCCGAGATTGCTGACGGTCATGGCGCTCGCGGTCGTCGTGCCCGAGAATTCCGTGTAGCTGGACCCGTTTGTGATCAGGCTGGTAATCGCCGAGGTGTCGGCATTCCGGATGTAGAGACTGTCGTAGTTGACGACCTGACCGATGATGGACGCGGTGTGGGTGGCATCACCAAGCACCAGCGGTGAGCCGATTCTGGTGCCGCCGCTGTAGGTGTTGGTACCGAGCAACACCACCTTGTTCCGGTGGTACGTGAAGTCCGCGATCGTCACCTGGCCGGAGCCGGTGCCGTCGGTAATATTGCCGGCGATCGTCAGCGTCTTGCCGTTGGCGTCGAAGATGCTGCCGTTGGTTGACTGATCGATCTTGAAGTTGTTGGCGAAAGTCAGGTCGCTTGTGCCGCCGGCCTGGAATCGGGCGTTTTGCAGGGTGATCGTGCCGGTGCCGAGCGCACTGCCGTTGGTCGCCCGCACCGTGCCGCCGGCGACCGTGGTGCCGCCGGAATAGGTGTTGGTGCCAGACAGGATCACGGTGCCGTTGGTGTTCTTGAGCAGCAGGCGGCCCGTTTGACCTGCAGCGTCGGCGATGTTGCCGGAATAGGTGAAGGTGTATCCGTTGGAGTCGATCGTAGCGCCGGCGGCATTGATCTGCGCAGCATTGGCGACGGTCAAATTGCCGCCGGCTTGCAGCGTGCCACCATCAAAGGTGAGCGTACCGGTGCCGATCGCCGAGGAGACGATAGCGCCCGGCGTGCCGACAGTGTCGACGCCGATCTGAAGCACGCTGCTGCCGCCCGCCGCGCCGCAGGCGGTGCCGCAGATCGTGGTGCCGCCGGTGTATGTATTGGCGCCTGACAGCACCAATGTGCCGCCGCCATTGAGCACGATGTCGCCGGCGCCGCTGATCGGCCCCGACATCGTATTGGTCGTGCCTGCCGCGACGGTGATGATGGGATCGCTGTTGATGACGATGGTATTGGCAATGGTAAGACCGTCGCCGGCCAATACCAGCCTGGTGACTCCGGCAAGTGTCTCGCCCATCGTCAGCGTGCCGGTGCCGAGTGAATTGCTGTTGCCGATGATGAGTGTCGATCCGTCGCTCACCGCGGTACCGCCGCTATAGGTGCTGGCACCGGTGATGGTGAGCGAGCGTCCGCCGTCGAGCCTGATAGCCACCGAGGCATCGGTGGCGCCGCCTGTGAGGCCGGTGATGCCGGAGATCGCCACGTCGCCTGAGGCGCCGGCCGCGGTCGTCTGCGCAAAGGTCAAGCCGGCGCCGACACCATTGGCAAGGCCGAGATTGCCGGTCAGCGTGCCGCCAACCGACGTCAGCGTGTTGGCGCCGCCCGTGAAGCTGATGGCGTTGCCTCCGACACCGTATCCAGCGCCGCCGGCAATCGTGCCGCTGTTGGTGATGGTCAGGCCGGCGCCGATAATGCCGGCGCCTCCGATGCCTGCCGCTCCGGCCCGTGCCAGCGTATAGGGATCGGAGATGTGTGCGCCGCCAGCACCGCCGGCGCCGCCAGAAATCGCTCCCGAATTGTTGACGGTCACGCCCGTCGCCGTCACAACGATCCCGTTGCCGCCGTCACCACCGTTGCCGGCGATAGCGCCGGCGCCACCCGCGCCGCCCGCGCCGCCCGTGATGCCGCCGCTGTTCGACACGATTCCGGCGCCGGTGACGGTGAATGCGCTGCTGCCCGCACCGCCACCACCGCCGCCGCCCGCGACGTCGGCGCTGACCCCGCCATTTCCGCCCTTGCCGCCATTTCCACCCGTCAGCGTCGCGGAATTGTTCAAGCTCGCGCCGCTCAGCCCGATGGCGGCGCCGCCGCCACCGCCGCCTCCACTGGCCGTATAGTTCAAACCCGTTCCATCAGTCCCATCCTGTCCGACGCCCCCACCGGTGCCGCCGGTGGGAAGCGAATTGGAGCCGCCCGGGCCACCGGCTCCGCCCGCTGCACCCACAGCGCCGCCACCGCCGCCGCCGCCAGTGCAGACACACGACCGGTTCGGCGCGCCACCGTTGCCTCCGACCCCGCCATTGATGCCCGCAACGCCGCCGGCGCCGCCGGTTTGTCCCGTCTGCGCATAGTCGCCGTCACCGCCGGCGCCACCGCTTTGCGCACGTGCCGGGGTGGCCAGCAAACCAGCGATCAAAACAATCGCGGCAAGACCGATCGGACGCCTACCACTCATACCGCACCGTGCCCTTGCCCGTGTAGGTCTGCGTGCTCTGGGAGAACTCACCTTCGATCGTGCCGGCGAGCGAGAGGCCGTTTCGCCATTTCATCTCCGCGCGCCCACCGACCAGCGCGGAGTCGGCCGCCGGCTGCGCGCCGTTGACCGTGAAGGCAGCGCCCGGCAGCGTCTGGAAGGCGGCGCTGACCAGGCGGTTGGTGTTGGTGTCGTGGGCCCAGGCGAGGCGACCGCGCAAGGTGAGCACGCCGTCGCTGACGAGGAAGCGCTGGTCGGTGCGGGCGCCGAGCTCGGTGCGAACGTTCGTCGTGTCCTGCGCGGTGTAGGACAGCGCGAATTGGTTGCTGCCGACGATCGCGGTCTCGCCGTAGCCGGGGACGTGGAAGGTGGTGACTTGCACCGCTGCGTAGGGCGTCACGCCGAAACTGGAGGCGGGGATCGGTGCGAAGCGCCAGCCAGCTTCGAGGCGGCCCGAGAAGGTGCTGGCCTTGAAGTTGGCGGTGAGCTTGTCGGTGCCTGACACCGTCACGGTGCGATCGGTGGTGACGTCTTGCCAGCCATAGGCGAGCGCCGCTGAGAGATAGGCTGGCCCGAAATTGTGACGGGCATAGAAGCCGGCCTGGAACAGATCGGCGCGGCCGCTGCCGAGGCTATCGGACAGCGCGAAATTGTAGCCGGCGCCGCCGAGCGCGAAGCCGAGCAGCGTGTTCGGCGAGAGGCGATAGTCGGCACCGACGACGGTGCCGTAGATGCGGCTGGTGGTGGTGCTCGAACCTGATGCAGTGTTGCCGTTCAACGTGCTGGCGCCGCCGTAAGCAGAGGCCCACACGCCCCAGCGCCGGTCGATGACCTCGCCGCTCGCCGCGCGCGGCGTCACTGCGGCGTAGGCTTCGCGTACCCGGGCGTCGTTTGGTTGGGTGGACGCGTAGCCCAGCGTCCCGCCGTCGCCAGCCGTGCCGCCGCGTTCGCCATCCGCGCCGCCACCCAGCGGATCGAGCATGCCGACGAATTGCTGCATGGCATTGAACGAGGCCTGCGTGCCGGCGGCGCCGGGCTGGCCGGAGACCTGGCTGAGCCCGTGGTTGAGCTGCGGCTGGCCCATGTTGAGCAGCGCGTCGAAGCCGGCGGGCGGCGTCCCGCCGCCCGCGACGGCTCCGTTGATGGCGCCGGCCACGTTGCTCTGGTTGGCGCCGGTGCCCGCCGGCAGCACGATCGCGCCGGGATCGAGCACGAGATAGACGTTGTTCGGATCGTAGGTGAGGTGCGGATTGCGCGCGGGGCTGAAGCTGCCGCTGACGCTCAGCCCGGCGAACTGCGTTCCACCAAGGCCGCCGGTCGCGTTGAGAATAGTGTAGGTCTGGCTGCGGAAGCTGCCGGGGATCGCCACCGCCTGCACGGTGGCGCCGGTGAGCGTCGCGGTGCCCGAGACATTGGTCCGGTCGGCGGCGGTGGTGGAGACCTCGACCCGGTAGAAGCTGCCGGCGCTGAAGGCGAGGTTGCCGCTGACGCTGAGTGTGCCGATGGAATTGCCCGGCGCCAGGGTGCCGCCGCTCGCGATGGTCGTGTTGCCGACGGTGCCGGTGCCACTGAGCGTGCCGCCGCTGTTCACAGTGATGCCGCTCGATGAGCCGAGCGAGCCGTTCACCGATAGCGTGCCGCCGTTGACGATCGTCGCGCCGGTGTAGGTGTTGATGCCCGAAAGCGTCAGCGTGCCGGCGCCGACCTTGACCAGCGATGTTCCGGTGTTGTGTCCGTCGCCGGTGAGCACGCCGGTGACATTGGTCGACAGATTATTGCCGCCGACCGTCAGTTCCCCGCCGTTGAGGTTGAAGTGGCCGCTGCCGGCGATCGAGCCGGCGCTGATCCTGCCGTCGCTGCTCGGGCCGGGGGTGAAGAAGTTGATGACGGCGCTGGACGCAGTGTTGATGAGCTGCGCACTGCCGGCCGTCGAATTGCCGTCGAACAGCACATTGCCGCTGTTGTTGATGATTGCGTTGCCGGCCGTGGAGTTGCCGTAGAATGCCAATTGCGCGTTGTTGGTGATGTCTGCGCTACCGGCCGAGGCGTTGAGGAATGCCAGCGTGCCGGCGGACACCGTCGCGCCGGAAAAACCTGCCGCGCCGGTCATGGTCAGCGTGCCGGCGCCGGTCTTGGTCAGCGTGCTGCCGCTGATGCTCTGGCTGACGACGAAATTGTTGGTCGCGTCAGCAATATCAAGCGTGCCGCCGCCGACCCCCAAAACCACGGTGCGTGCGGTGGTGTTGAATGTCGTGCCGGTGACCTGCAAGGTGCCGCCCTTGAAGGTCAGGCTGCCCGCCGCATCGCCCAGATTGGCGTCCGAGGAGACGCTGACCGTTCCGCCGGCGAAGGTGGTGCCGCCGGTATAGGTGTTGGCGCCGGACAGCGTCAGCGTGCCGGTGCCTGATTTCACCAGCGAGGCGCCGGTGCCGCTGGTGCTGCCACCATCGGCAATGACGCCGCTGACGGCGGTCGACAGATTGTTGCCGCCGACCGTAAGTTCGTTATCGCCGAGATAGAACGTGCCATTGCCGGCAATCGAACCGGCGCTGAGCTTGTGATCGCCGTTCGGGCCGGAGCTGCGGGAAAAATCGAAGACGGCGCTCGGGTCGTTGTTGATCAACTGCGCATTGCCCGCAGTCGAGTTGTCCATGAAAGAGGTGTTTCCGACGGAATTGTGGAAGGGACCGCCGCCATTGTTGGTAATGACGGCGTTGCCGGCCGTGCTATTGCCGCTGAAAAGGATATTATAGGTGTTGGTGATGCTCGCGCTTGCCGCCGTGCTGGCGCCGGCGAAATTGGTTGCAAGGTTGTTGGTGATCGCTGCGCTTGCCGCCGTGCTCGAACCACTGAAGGACAGGACGCCGTTGTTGGTAATGCCGGCGCTCGCGGCCGAGCTCATCTGATTGAAAGTGACCGAGTTGGTGTTGGTGATGACAGCAGTGCCAGCCGTGCTCGAGCCGTAGAAGGAGAGCATGCTGTTGTTATTGATCGTCGCGCTGCCAGCGGTACTGGTATCGTAAAATATCGTATTGCCGGTGCTGGTGATGGTGGCGCTGCCGGCCGTACTGGCGCCGTGAAAAGTCAGCATGCCGGTGAAGTCGTTGATGTTGATGGTGGCACTGCCAGCCGTGCTCGAATTGAAGAAGCCAACGAAGCCGTAGTGACCGCTGGTGATGTTGGCGTTTGCGGCCGAGGTCGAGTCGTTGAAGCTGAGCTGGCCGTAGCTAAAGTTGGTGATGGTGGCGCCGCCGGCCGTGCTCGTGCCGTAGAAATATGTCAGACCGCCGTAGTTGTTGATGGTCGCGCTGCCGGCCGTGCTGGCGTCGTAAAACGCCATCGTTCTGTTGAGGTTGTTGTTGATGGTTGCGCTTGCCGCCGTGCTTGCGTCGCGGAAATAAACCGAGCCGGCGCCATCGTTGGTGATGTTGGCGGTTCCGGCGGTGCTGGAATTGTGGAAGGTGACAGCGGCGGTGTAATCGGTGGGACTATGGTTGATGGTCGCGTTTCCGGCCGTGCTGCGGTCGTAGAAGTCGACGGTGCCGTGTCCCGTGTTGGTGATGGTTGAAGCGCCCGCCGTGCCATCGTCGTAGAACGAGAGGGTGCCGCTGTTGGTGATGGTGGCGCTGCCCGCGCTGCTTCCGTTGTGGAAGATCGTGGTTCCGTCGTTGGTGATGCCGGTGATGCCGCTGGTGTCGCCGTTGAAGACGCTGAACGTGCCGCCGACGCCAACGGTGACGCTCCCCAGAATGGCGCCGCCGCCGCCGGCACTGCCGAGCTGTAACGTGCCGCCGTTGATCGTGGTGCCGCCGGCATAGGTTTTGGCGCCCAACAAGGTCAGCGTGCCGCTGCCGATCTTGACCAGCGAGCCGTTGAAAATAGCGCCGGTCACTTCGGTCGACAGATTGTTGGAGCCGACCGTCAGTTGGTTGCCGCCGAGGTCGAAATACCCGCTGCCCGAGATCGAGCCGGCCGTGACGGGACCGGTCGTGGTAAACTCGATTTGACTGTTGTTGTTGATGGCGGCATTGCCGGCCGTGCTGTTGCCGGAGAACACAAGGTCGGCGAGGTAGTTGATGTTGAGGGTAGCGTCGCCGGCGGTGCTTGAACCGGTGAACGATGACGACATGCCGTTGTTGTAGTTAATCGTGACACCACCGCCGTTGACGGTGATTCCGGCACCCGTGAAGTTCAGCTGACCGCCGGCGTCGAACGTGTAGTTCGAGGCGCCGGCATTGAAGGTCCAGCCGCCGACGCTGCTGGCGCTCGTAATCACCAGGCTGGTGGTATTGGAGGTGCCGAACGAGGCCGTGCCCACCGGCACGAAGCCGCCGTCCCAATTGGCGCCGTTGCTGTAATCGTTGCTGCCGGGGGAGGTGAGCCAGGTGCCATTCGACGCGGCGCGCGATGGCGAGGCCGGCAGCGCCCAGGCCAGGGCCAGCGCCGATGACGTCAGCAGCGCGGCCCGCAGACGGCTGCCGGCCTTGAAACAATCTTTCCCCGTCCGCACCACGTCCCCCAGCACACGACCCACGAGTCCACGGGTTGATTCATCGCATCGGGGTCGGGGTGGTGTCCTGATAAGGGGGTGGGAGCTTTCTGAAGATTTCTGATATTTCCGCTTCAGGACATTTTTCCGGGCTTTTTCGACACAGTTCCTCTATAGGAGCCGCCCAGACAGACGCTTCGGGGGTTCAATTGCTTCGTTTCGCCGGCTTCGAGCTGGACCAGCAGCGCGCGGAGCTGCGTTCGGCCGATGGCGTTGCAATCAAGCTCCGGCCCAAGACATTCGAGATGCTGCGGCTCTTTGCAACCAGCGGCGGCCGGGTGCTGAGCAAGCAGGAGCTGATGGAGGCGGTCTGGCCGAACGTCCATGTCGGCGAGGACAGCCTGTTCCAGTGCATCCGCGAGCTCCGCGCCGCGCTTGGCGACGAACGGCGGCAGCTGATCAAGCTCGCCTCCGGCGGCGGCTATCTGCTGGCGGCGGAAGTCGCGGAGGCGCCTGATGTCACGGCGCAGGCCGAGGCAGCGTTGTCGGCTGCGACCGAGGCGGGTGAGCCCGAGCCGACGGCCGTGGTCATGGCGCAGCCTGCGCGCCCTCAGCGCCCCATCTTCGGTTTGAGTCATCGTGCCGTGGCCGCCGTTGTGGCGGGGCTTGGCGTGATCGTCATGGGGCTCGCGGTGGCCGCGCCCGTGCTGAAGCCGGACCTGCTGTTCAAGCCGGCGCCGCCGCGCATTGCGGTGATACCGATCGTTGATGCCAGCAACGACCCAAGTGGCGTGGCCATGGCGGGGGAGGTCACCGGCCGTCTGACCGACGGTTTTGCCAGGATCCAGAACATCAGCGTGGTAGCGCCGCGGATCGCGGTCGTCGCGGGCGGCGAGAGCTCGGCCGCGCCTGCCACCTCATCCGATTACGAGCTGCGCGGCGAGTTGCAGCTTGCCGATCAATCCTGGACGTTGCGGGCGCGCATCATCAAGACTGCGAGCGGCGAGGTACAGTCGGTCGCGACAGTGTCGGTCAATGTCGAGGGGGTGGACGCGCAGCGTGCGCAGGCGCGACTCGCGGCGGGCGTCGGCCATGTGCTGGCGCGCCGTCTCAATGAAATCCTGGAGCCGCGTGCATCGTCATCGGCGCGCCGCATGATGTCGGCGGGCGGCGACAAGGTGGCGGTCGAGCAGGCGCTCGCCTCGATCAACCAGACCACGCGCGAGCGTTTTGGCGCGGCGCAGGCCATGCTGCAGAAGGCGCTGAACGACGACCCTGAGAATCTCGACATCGCGGTCGCGCTCGCCTCGCTGCAGATGCGCGGCATCCAGATGGTCTGGTTCAGCCCGGAGGAGGCGGTCGCGGTCGAGGCGAGGGCCAATGCGACGCTGGAGCAGGCGTTGCGATCGAGGCCGAATTCGATCCCGGTGCTGGAGGCCTCTTGCCGCTTCCTCAGCGCCACCAACCATTTCGTCGAAAGCCTCGTCACCTGCGCCAAAGCCTTGAGCTTCGATCCGTGGGACGGGGCGGCGCTCTATCTGATCGGATTGGGCCAGATCTATCTCGGCCGCTTCGACGATGCGCTCACCACGTTCCAGCAGGCCGATCGTTACGACACGCCGCCGGCCTCGCGCTGGACCTGGCTGCTCGGCGCAGGCACGGCGAATGCCTTGATGGGCCGCTACGAGGAAGCGCTGCCGTGGCTGCAGCGTTCGATCGCCATCACGCCGGGGACCGGCCGCTCGCATTTCCTGCTCGCCGCCGCCTATCAGAGATTAGGCCGGGACGAGGAGGCGAGGGCGGCGATCGCGGAAGGCCTGCGCTTGCGGCCCGGCACCAACAGGCAAAGCGTCTGGCCGCCGATGAAGAACGCAAGCCCGATCTGTGTCGCGGCTTGGGAACGCGTCGTGCAGGCCGAGGTGGATGCGGGGTTGCCGGAGGAGTGAGGGCGCGCTCCGTCCGGCGTCGAGCCTTCCTCGCTTCCTGTCAGAGAAAGTCAGACCGTCAACCTGAGGTGCGCGCTCTGTGGCGCGCCGCGCCGCAGAGCAAGCCTCGAAGGGCGGCGGCCCGGCTGCATCGGGGCCATGCATCCTTCGAGGCTCGCCGCGCAGTGCAAATGCACTGCGCAACTCGCACCTCAGGATGACGGGACGAATAGCATCGTCATTGCGAGCGCAGCGAAGCAATCCAGAGTCTTTCCGCGGAGGGATTCTGGATTGCTTCGCTGCGCTCGCAATGACAAGCGCCTACCGCCACCGCCGGTGCAGCCACAGCCACTGCTCGGGATGTTCGCGCACCCAGCCTTCGACGACGCTCGTGATCGCCTGCATCGTGCCCTGGATGTCGATCTTGCCGTCGGCGTCGCGCACCGGGGGAATCTCTTCGGTCAGCTCGGCGCGGAAGCGGAAGTTTGGCAGGCGGATGACGCGCACGCCGTGGATCGGGCACTCGACCTGGCGGAGCAGGCGCGCCAGTGTCGGGTTGGCGCGGGTCTTGCGGCCGAAAAAGGTGACCTCGACGCCGCCGGTCAGATATTGGTCGATCAGCATGGCGACGTGCTTGCCGTCCTTGAGCGCCTGTCCGAGCCGCAAGGGCGCGTCGCGGCCCGCCGGGATCAGCGTGCCCATGTTGACCTGGCGCATCTCCTGGATGATGCGGTCGGCGGAGGCGATGTTCGGCCGGCGGTAGAGGATCGCCGCATCGAGCCCGTGCGCGGGCGCGGCGAGCGCGGGCAATTCCCAATTGGCCAGGTGCGCGGCGAAGATCAGCGCCGGCTTGCCGTCGTCACGGATCTGGTCGTACAGCTCGATTGTGCGCGGCGACAACTCGATCCGGCTGCGTTCCGGATGCGCGCGATCGTAATCCCAGACATGGTCGATATGGGCGAACTCGGCACCGACGCGGCCGAGATTGTCCCACACGCCCATCAGGATCTGCTCGATCTCCTCGGGCGACTTCTCGGGAAACGCCGCGGTGAGATTGGCGCGGCCGATGCGATGCTCGCGCAGGCGCGGGCCGACCAGCTTGGTGACGCGCGCGAAGAAGTCCGAGGTCTTGACCGGGTCGAAATAGCGCGTGGTGCGCAGCATGCCGACGGTGGCGGCGCCAATCAGGCCTCCGGCGATCGATTTGGCTGCATTGCGCGCGCGAATCTTCGTGCTGATGGGAATCAGCGCCATGCTGCGTTGGTCAGGCCGGTTCGCGGGTCAGGATCAGCGATGCGTTCTGGCCGCCGAAGCCGAACGAGTTCGACATCACCGCGGTGACGCGGGCATCGCGCGCCTTGTTGCCGACCACGTTGAACAGGATGGTGGGATCCGGCGTCTCGTAATTGATGGTCGGCGGAATGCGCTGATGCTCGAGCGTCAGCAGCGAGAAGATCGCCTCGACCGCGCCGGCCGCCGAGATGGTGTGGCCGACCATCGACTTGTTGGAGGTGACCGGAATCTTCTGCGCGAGATCGCCGAACACGGCCGAGGTCGTGTTGAACTCCATCTTGTCGTTCTCGGGCGTCGCGGTGCCGTGCGCGTTGATGTGGTCGATCTGGTCGGGCGTCATGCCGGCATCGGCCAGGGTCTTGTTCATGCAGCCGATGATCGGCTTGCCGTCGGGCGAGGAGCGGGTGCGATGGAAGGAATCGGTGAGCTCGCCGCAGCCGGCGATCACGCCGAGAATCTTTGCTCCACGCGCGAGAGCTGCTTCGTAGCTCTCCAGCACCAGCGCGCCGGCGCCTTCGGCCATGACAAAACCGTCGCGGTTCTTGGAGAAGGGGCGGGAGGCCGCCTGCGGCGGATCGTTCTGGGTCGACAGAGCCGACAGCAGCGAGAAGCGCACCAGCGCTTCCGGATTCACGGTGCCGTCGGTGGCGACGCACAGCGCCGCATCGGTCTCGCCGCGGCGGATCGCCTCGACGCCGAGCTGGATCGAGGTCGCGCCGGATGCGCAGGCCGTCGACAGCGAGATCGGCGAGCCCTTGGTGCCGAAGGTCTCGGCGAGGTGGGCTGCGACCGAGCCGAACATGAAGCGATGATGATAGGCGCTGAACTTGCCGCCGCCGGAGATGCGCAAGAGATCGTCGTAAGTGAAGTCGGGCGCGCCCACGGTGCGGCCGAGCTCGCGGCGCTGCGGCCACTCCACTTCGACCGGTGCAACCGCGAGGAAGAGCGGACCCGGGAAATCGCCCTTGGCGCCGATGCCGGCCTGCTCGAGGGCTTCCTCCGTGACGAGCTCGGCCATCCGCTCGGACAGGCCGGTCGAGGAGAACGGATCGACGCTGACGAAATCGACCGTGCCGGCCATCGTGGTCTTCAGGCCGTCGACCGGAAAGCGCGTGATGGTGCGGATGCCGGATTCGCCTGCAACGAGCTTCGACCAATTGTCGGCCTTGCCGGCACCGAGCGAGGTCATGATGCCCATGCCGGTGACGACGACGACGGGACGCCCGAGTTTGTCGCGTGGTGCAGTCATGTCGATCGTCCCCCGATGAAGCTAGTCAACCGCCTCGACCAGCGCCATGCCTTCGCCGCGCCAGTGTCCGGCTCCCACCACGACAATCTGGGTGGGCGCCCCCTGCATTTCAATCTCGGTCCCGGTCGAATCGTTCGGCGGGAACAGCGCCCCACGCGAGATCGAGAGCGCGGCGAGCGCAATCCCGAGCGGGAACTGCGTTTCCATGGTGTGCCCGAACATCGTACCGGTCGCGCGTACCGGGAAGTCGGTGTGCTTCTTCAGGAAGTCGCGCTCCTCCGAGGTCGCCGGCTCTGCGCCTGATGCGCCCGAGATGATCGCGCCCTTGCCCGCGCGCTTCGGCAGCTTGTCCCAGAGCTTCTCCAGCGTCGCTTCCATGTCGCCGGACTGCTTGCGGCGGGCCAGATCGGTCACCACGCTCGACAGCTTTGCGTAAGGCTTGGCGCCGCGCGCTTCCGCGTGCGCTTTCGATTCCAGCACAAGGAAGGCGCCGGCCGAGCCGAGCGCGAAGCCGGGATGGTCCTTGCGCGCCCAGACCGGAGCGAACTTGTCCTTTAGGTTGAAGTCGCCGAATTCATAGAGGACCAACAGGTCCTTGCGCTCGCCATTATGCGAGCCACCGACCAGCGCAATGTCGCTCTCGCCCGAGGCGATGCGCGACAGCGCGATGCGCAGCGCATCGGCGCCCGCAACCTCTTCGCCCATGAAGGTGCGGGAGGTGCCGCCGAGACCGTTGACGATGGCGATATTGCCGGCGAGCAGATTGGAGAGCTGGGCCAGAAACAACGTCGGCCGGAGATCGCTCATCAGCCGCTCGTTGAGGAAGCCGGGGGCATTGGCGCCCCTGGCTTCGGCGTTCAGTACGCCGGTGTCGACGTTGAGGTCGCGCTCGCCGCCGCCGGCAGCCACCACCATGTCGATCTTCGACAGGATATCCTTGTTGCCCTTGATGCCGGCCGAGTCGAGCGCGAGGCCCGCGGCATAGACGCCGATGCGCTGCCAGGCTTCCATCTGGCGCTGGTCACCCTTCTTCGGGATCTGGCTGTCGAAGGAGACGGGCAGCAGCGGGTGCACGATGAAGGGCGCAAAGCCGGTCTCGTCGACATTGATGCGCTTTTCCTGGAGCGCGGCCCAGTTGGCGTCGAGCCCTTCGCCAAGCGAGGTGGCAAGACCAATACCGGTGATCCAGACTTCGGTCTGGCCCGGCTTCGAAACGGTGTCAGTCATGGCGAAACGGCCTGTTGCGGAAAGCCGACGCGGGTTGCGACCGCGTCCATGTATCCGCGCATATCCGAATTGGGGAAGGGGATCAGCGTAAAAGTGAGGCTCGAGTTCGCGCGGAGCTTGCCGCCAACCCGGAGCTTCGCCTCGGTCATCGCGTAGCCCGAGCCCTCATGGGCGACGCTCGCCTCGAGCGTCATGAGGTCGCCCGGAAACACCGAGCCGCGGACCTTGGCTTCCTTCACGGCAGCGAGAATCGGCATGCGCTCGAACTTGAGCACACCAAGCAGGAGAAAGCCCGAGGCCTGTGCCATCGATTCGATCAGCAGCACGCCGGGCATCAGGGGATAGCCCGGGAAGTGCCCCTCGAAGACGGTGCTCTCCTTGGGGACCTGGGCCTCGACGACGATCGTCTTCTCGTCGACCTTGAGGTCGACGATGCGATCGATCATGTGGAAGTATTCGAGTTGCATGACCGCCCGATCAGGCGCTCGCGCCCTTGGCGGCAACCAGCTCGTCGATGCGCGCGCACAGGTTCTTCAGCACGAAATACTGCTCGGTGGTCGCCTTGCCGTCGTTGACTTCCTGGGTCCACTTTTCCAGCGGCAGCTTGATGCCGAACTGCTTGTCGATCGCGAACGCGATGTCCAGGAAATCGAGGCTGTCGATGCCGAGGTCATCGATGGCATGGCTATCCGGCGTGATCGTGTCGCGCGGGATGTCGCAGGTTTCAGCGATGATCGTAGCGACCTGATCGAATGTGGAGGACATCACTAAGCCTTTGATATATTGCTGATATTTGTCAGGTTCCCAGAGCGGCACGGTGGGTGGGCATCGCGCCCCTGATGACGCCCTCAAACCCCCCTCTGGACGGGTCGAGAGCCCGTATATCGGAGCGCCGCCCCGAGTTCAATGGAGCCGGACGGGGTGGGGGACAGGGCTGGGGATGCTGCCCCATCCCCGTACTGGCGTTCTGTGGTCGCACCGTCATGGCCGGGCTTGTCCCGGCCATCCACGCCTTGTCAGCTGCCCAAAACACGTGGATGCCCGGGCCTTCGCCGCGCCGAAGCGGCTTCAGCCGCGCAGGCGGGACCAGCCCGGGCACGACGACGTCCCCGGCCGGGCCTAGATGTGCGGTGTCGTGATCCTGACGCAGTCCCGGCGGCCCATCAGCACGCAATCCTGTGTGCGGCGCAGATCGGCGATGCTGACCGCGAGCCAGATCCCGATCGCAGTCAGGGCGATGGTAAAGGCGAGCGCGGCGACGTTGGCGAGCATGCGATGCCGGTAATCGTCGGGCTCGGCGCGGGGCTGCTGGTAGCGCGACAGGTCGAGCGGCTCGGGCGCCGCTGCATGCAGCTTCTGGACGACGCCGCTGCCCCGACGGATCACCGGAGCGGGCGTCGTGCGCGGCCTGAACTGGAGCACCTGGTGCTCGTCGTCCGAGGTTATGGGCCGCTGGGATTTCATGGGGCGGGGATCACTCCGAAGCAGCGATTTTTAGATAGCACAGGCGACTTCGTGGGTGCAGAAAATCTTCTCAACGCGCACGTGCATTGCGCGTTGGAATGATCTTCCTGGACAGAAGCGTCATCACCGGCCCCGGTTGTCATCCCGGCATCAGGAACCTCTGGGTTGCGCTGCAACACTGCGGGTCCGGGTCGCGCTTGGTGTCTCCCGAACGCATGTTGCCGCCGCAAGGCCCATGGCATAATCGGGAACCCGAACGACAGCTTGCAACCAGATGAGAGGCCCTCGATCATGACGACCAACGCGCGCGAGCCGAGAGTGCACCCGGTACCGATCCTGTCGCTTCGGCCGACGCAGATGACGGTCGGCATGCGCGAGGTCAAGGAGAAGCGCAAGCGCTGGCGCGAGCACGGCAAGAACAAGCAGTCCGACCTGCTTGGCACCCACATGATCCCCGTCGTCGCCGGCCCTGACGGACGCTACTACGTCATCGACCATCACCATCTCGGCCGCGCGCTCCACGACGAGGGCATCAAGCAGGTGCTGGTCACTGTCGTCGGCGACCTTCGCATGGTCGAGAAAGAAGCGTTCTGGGGCGTGATGGACAACAAGCGCTGGGTCTACCCTTATGACTCCAAGGGCGAGCGCCGGTCATTCCGCGATCTGCCGAAATCGGTCGCCGATCTCAAGGACGATCCGTTCCGCAGCCTCGCCGGCGAACTCCGCCGCATGGGCGGCTTCGCCAAGGACACTACGCCGTTCTCCGAATTTCTATGGGCCGACTTCCTGCGCCGCAAGTTGTCGCGCAAGGCGGTGGACGCCAATTTCGACAAGGCGCTCGAGAAGGCGCTGGCTGCGGCCAAGAGCAAGGATGCAATCTACCTGCCCGGCTGGTGCGGGCCGGCATCGGACGATTGAGGCGCGCAACGCTTCCATCAGTCGCGCTGGAAGATCTTGGCGCCAGGGTAGGCGCGCCTGGCGTATGTCACGACCAGCGCGCGGTCCTGGGTCTCCAGAAAGGGGGTACGGATTCGACACGACCCGACGATGAGGTGCCACAGACCATTGAGCTTTTGAATCACGATCTTCATGTGAGTTTCCTCGAAGGCGCGGCACGCAAGCAGGGTGTGCCTGTCGCTCTGTCCTTGCGATATCCGATCGCGCTCGCGGGCTGGAAATTCCCGCCACTCCTCGCGCTCGCTGCAAGACAACGGCGATACTCATCAGTTGGTGATGGCATGCGGCCCGACGAGGCCGACCTCATCACAGCCGCTTGAACGCAATCATTTTCCGCGCTGACGAAACCGTCCTGAAACAGAGCCGCTCCACTTAATCATGGTAGTCGAGCTCACAAGGGAGGCTCACATGCGCCGTCTGGTTTTCGCAATTGGCTTGGCCGTGGTTGCTTCAGCAGGAATCTCGGCGTCGTTCGCGGCGGTCCACCAGGCCAGGACTTTGACGTTCGAGGAGCGCTTCGCACCTGCGCTCCCGCTGATGGTAAAGCACTAGCGATCCAGCCGCCCGGCCCGCCTATTTCGGACCTTGTGGGTCGGGGGAGGAGAGCAAACGCTCCATCGCCGCGGCGGCCTCGCCGTCGCGTGCCTTTTGCAGCAGTGCGTGACGCTCGGCGCCGACCGGAAGATTGTTGGCCGCGGCGCGGGCGTTCTGCGTGAACCTGGTCAGGCGTTCCTGAAGGGACTGGGCCGGTCGCGTACGATTGCGCTTCTTCATGATGAATTGCCCTTTCGAGCGCCAAGCCAACCACGCGCCACCAAGCCGCGTCCTTAACTTTTGTTGGAACCGTGCGAGGCGATCGCGGGTTTTGTCCCGGCGGGCGCTGCGGCGCCTTGAGTTCCTTCTCCACGACGGGAGCCAGAGAAAGTGCCCAGCGACGCGATCCGCGCGGCGCTCATCGAGCGACTGCGCGTTTCTTCCGCAATTGCGGAGGAGGATATCAAGGAGGTCGAAGCCCTTCCGATCTCGGTGCGGCAGTTTCCGGCCGAGACGGCGGTGGTGCGCGATGGCGAGCGTGCGACCGACTGCTGCCTGATCGTGGACGGATTTTGCGCGCGCTCCAAGACCCTCGCGAATGGCAAGCGGCAGATCCTTTCGCTGCATATTCCCGGCGAGATCCCTGATCTCATGAGCTTGTTTCTGCACGTGATGGACCATGATCTATCGACGCTGACGCCGGCGACGCTCGGTTTCATCAGTCATGAGGCGCTGCAAAAATTGCATCGGCGCAGCCCGCGCGTGGCCGAGATGTTCTGGCGCGACACGCTGATCGACTCCGCGATGTTTCGCGAATGGATCGTCAATGTCGGCCAACGTCCCGCACCGGCACGGCTCGCCCATGTCATGATCGAGCTGCGCGAGCGCCTCAGGATGATCGGGCGGCTGGACAGCGACAGCTTTGAAATGCCTCTGACGCAGGAGCAGATCGGCGAGGCGCTGGGCATCACCGCAGTGCACGCCAACCGGGTGATCAGACAGCTGCGCCAGGAGGGGATCGTCGAGCTCAATCGCGGCCGCGTCACCGTGCTCGACGAGCGGAAGTTTCAGGAACTAGCGGATTTCGAACCCCGTTACCTGCATCAATCGCCAACCCTCTGAGGCCCGGATGCCGCGCTTTTATTTGATATCCGCGAGGACAGCCGTCTCATCCCCGATGTGGATCCCGCTCGCGGTCGAAGAGCTGGCAGACGGCTAGTTCCGGCGTCTTGGCGCGAGACGCGAAGAAGGCGTAATTGTTCCTCCGAAGTGCAAATTTATAGGTCAATGCGCTGTAACCCAGGTTAGCGACATCGGCGCCGTCGAGGCGCAGCGTGGAAACCGGACTGGAGGTTTCCATGACACAAAAGCGCAACCGTCGTAAGCAGACCGTACCCTTCGACGATCGATTGGAGCAGGCGGCGGTAGCGGCGCGCAAGGCGGCGGTAAGCCTTCCGCTGGGTGAAGCTCGCAACATCATGTTGCAGAAGGCGCGTCAGGCGGAGATTGCACGAAGCATCAACGGATGGTTGGCCACGTCAGGCCAGCAGGGCGAATAGGAACGAAATTAACATGGGTTACTTTACCCGTCAGGAATCCCGGGACGGGGTTTGGCGATGCCCAAATTCTACTTCAACATCTGTAGCGGCGATCGGTTGAACGACCGCGACGAGCTTGGCCAGGAACTTCCGGATCGACGTGCGGCCTGGGAAGTCGCGACACGGTACGCCGGCGACTGCTTGCGCGACCTCGATGGCGATCTGCAGCCCGACGATGATTGGCGTCTGGAGGTGCAGACCGAGGACGGTGCGCGCGTCTTGCAGATATCGATCCGCGCAAGCCTCGGCTGACGGTCGCGGCCGTCTAAATCGCAGTGCAGCCATAACCTATGTTGGAGAACGCCGCGTTGTTCGGTCGTAGCGTTAACCAGGGATCCTTGCCCGGACCCCGGGATCCCTGATTGGACGGGGGGCGACATGAAGCACTGGCGTCGCGTCCAACAAGCCGAGACACTCCGAGAGACCTTGGCGAGGCTTGCCCTCGCGATGCGTAAGCGCGCCGAGGCGCTGCCAGCGGGCATCGAGCGGGACCAGCTTCTCAAGCAAGCGCGCAACGCGGACACCACGGCGCATCTGGACGATTGGGTCTCTTCGCCCGGACTTCGGCCTCCGACTTAGGAACGACGGCATCGCACCACGATTGGCGACCCGTCCCCTCCCTACCTTTGCCTTCGCTCGAACCCCTTGAGCGAGGGCCGCTCTTTCTCGAGGTTGCAGGAACTCGCGGGTAGCTTAGATCTCGCGCAACAAGGACCCCGTGATCGACGATCGCCTACGACTGCCGCTGGCTCCAATAGTCGTCGAGCGTCGGCGTTTCCATGTCGAAACGGTCGCGAATGGTGGAGCAGGTGCTGCCACCGAGCCTGGCGATGGCATCGAGTTTCGCCGGGTCGATGTGGAGGCGCTCGGCATCCACGACCTCCGCGTGGTAATGCGCGAATAGAATCTCGCCCAGGATGATCTGACGCGACTTGCCGAGTTCGAGCGTGACATGTCGGCGGCATTCGAAGGCGGCCGGCGCCTCCTTGATCCAGGGTGAGGCCACGGTCTTGCCCGGCATCGCAGTCAGGCCCGCGGCCTGAAGTTCATCCTGCTCCGGCGCGAACGGCACGGCGCAGACATGCATCGCTTCGGCGATGGCGTGCGAGACGATGTTGACGGTGAAGACCTCGGTCAGGCGGATGTTGAGACCGGTGTCCTTGAACCGCATGTCCGGATGGTTCTCGACTCCGAGCGCAAGAATCGGCGGATCGGCCGACAGGCAGTTGAAGAAGCTGAACGGCGCGGCGTTGATCTTCCCGTCGGGGTCGACCGTCGTCACCAGCGCGATCGGCCGCGGCACGACGGTGCCGATCAAGAGCTTGTATTTGTCGCGCGCGGACAGTTCGCGGAAGTCGAACGTGACGTCGCCGGGGTCGTGAGCGCTGGTATCCATCATGTCTCTCAGGTTCGAACGGTCGCCGGTGGCGGGCATCAGCGAAATCTTTCGCGGCAATTATCAGCGCGTCGGAGCAATATGCGAGCGGAAGATTTGAGCAAGGGCTGCTAAAGCGCGATCTCATCGCGCTTTAGCTCTTTGTTTGAGCATGATCTTTTCGGAAAACCGCCTCACACTTTTCCGGATCATGCTCTACGCCTGCCTGTTGTCCTCGTGCGGCTCGTCCTTGCCGCCGAGCATGCGGTGCAGGTGGCGCTCGATCCGGCGGCCGATCGTGAGCAACACGAAGGTCAGCGCCAGCGCGATCGCGACGGTCTTCCACTGTCCGGCGCCGCAGACCACGCCGAGGCAGGCGGCGAGGAAGGTGCAGGCGGCGCTGGTCAGCCCGCGAACGCGAAGCCGCTCGCTTTCATGGACGATGACGCCGGCGCCGAGAAAGCCGATGCCGGTGAGGACGCCCTGGATGACCCGGCTGGTGGCATCGACGACCTTGCCGGGCTCGGAGAGCTGTAGCGCGAGCAGCACCACGGTCGCGGTGGAGAGGCCGACGACGCCGAGCGTCTTCAGCCCGAGCGGCTTGCCCTGCAAATCGCGGTTGAGCCCGATCGCGCTGCCGGCAAGTGTGGCAACGCCGAGGCGCAGCAGGATTTCGCTCCAGTCGAGCTCGGTCATTGCTTTTCGGTCTTCGGAAGGCGGCCCATCAGGTAGAATTCGTCGTTCGGCCGCATGCCGGTGAAATTCGCCAGTCGATTGGACAGCGCGAAGAAGGCCGAGATCGCGGCGATGTCCCAGATGTCGTCGTCGCTAAAGCCGTGCGGGGCGAGGCTTGCGAAATCCTCCTCGGAGATGCGCTGCGCGTCCGCCGAGATCTTCATCGCGAAATCGAGCATCGCCTTCTGCCGCGGCGTGATGTCGGCCTTGCGATAGTTGATCGCGATCTGGTCGGCAATCAGCGGGTTCTTGGCGCGAATGCGCAGGATGGCGCCATGGGCGATCACGCAATATTGGCACTGGTTGGCGGCGGAGGTCGCCACCACGATCATCTCGCGCTCGGCCTTTGTGAGGCCGCCATCCTTTTCCATCAGCGCATCGTGATAGGCGAAGAAAGCGCGGAACTCGTCAGGCCGGTAGGCCAGCGTCAGGAAGACGTTGGGCACGAAGCCGCTCTTTTCCTGCACGGCGAGGAGGCGGGTGCGGATGTCGTCGGGCAACTTGTCGATGGCGGGTGCGGAGAAGCGTTGCGCTGCGGATTTTGTCATTGGCATGGATTCCGGCTTGGGGGCGGGAAACCATAGTCGATGCGGACCGGGGCCTCAATGTGCCAGCAGCACGCCGATCGAAGAAGCGGCGCTGGCGCCTCTTGCACCGTCATTGCGAGCCACCGGGTCCGCGCGAAGCGCGGCCCGATGACGGCTCCGCGAAGCGATCCAGACCCTCTGCGGAAAGACTCTGGATTGCTTCGCTGCGCTCGCAATGACGACGTGGATAGAGCGAGGCCTTACCGCAGCGGCTTCTTCAGCAGCGAGAAGCGGTCGGGGTCGAGGCCCAGCGAGGGCTGCAGCATCGGTGTTTCGGCCGGCGCGAGCGTCTTGGCGGGCGGCGCGGCGAACACCGGATCGTTCGGCACGTCGCGTTGCGAGGTCGCTCCGCGCCAACGCTCGAGCACGGCGCCGACGAAATGCATGTCGTGACCGGCAGAGATCGACGGCACACTCGAAATGGTGGCTTCGCCGCGCGGCAATTGATGCGGCGGCACTTCCTTGAAGCGCAGGCGCGTCGGCAGCGCGACGCCTTCGCCGAACGCCAGCACCTCGCGGGTGCCGAGCGAGGGTACGAAGGACAACAGGTTCGCGGCCGCGTCCGAGACGGCGGCGCGCAGCAGCGCCTGGTCGCGGTCGTTGGCAAGACGCATCGTGAACAGCGTGTTGCACTGGGAGATGATGGTGGCGTCGAGCTCTGCAGGGCGCTGCGTGATCAGGCCGAGATAGACGCCGTATTTGCGGCCTTCCTTGGCGATGCGCGAGACCGCCTTGCGGGTCGGCCCGAAGCCGATATTGCGGTCGGCGGAGGCGTAGCGGTGCGCCTCTTCGCAGACGAACAGCATCGGCGAGACGCCGTCGCTCCACAGGCCGAAGTCGAAGGCCATGCGGCACAGCACCGACACGACGGAATCGATGACCTCCGCCGGGAAGCCGGCCAGTTGCATCACCGTCATCGGTTTGCCGTTGGCGGGCAGGCGGAACAGATGGCTGATCACCTCGGCCATGGTGTCGCCGCCGACATTGGCGTTGTCGAACATGAAGGCGTAGCGCGGATCGTTCTTCACGGCTTCGATGCGCGAGATCAGCTTATGATAGATGATGCGCGAGGAGCGGTTTTCCAGCTTGCCCATGCGCTCGTCGATCAGCGAGACCAGATCGACCAGACGGTACGGCACCGGCGTGTCGACGGTGAAGCCGATCTGCTTCGGATCGACGCGCTTCAGGCCAAGCCGGTCGGTGTTCTGATATTGCGTGTAGATGCCCTTGGCGATCGGGATCACCTCGGCGAGGACGTCGAGTTCCTCCGGCACGCCGGCGCGGCCGCCGAACAGCACGTCGACGATTTCCTCGAAATTGAACAGCCAGAACGGCAGCTTCAGGTTTCGCGGGTTGAGCACCAGGGCGCGGTCGCCGAAGCAGCGGCCATATTCGTTGTGCACGTCGAGCAGGAAGATGCGCAGGTTCGGCCGCGCCTTCAGGATCTCGTTGAGCAGCAGCGACACGCCGGTCGATTTACCGACGCCGGTCGATCCCAGCACCGCAAAATGCTTGGACAGCATTTCCTCGATGTCGACATAGGCGATGACCGAGCGGTCCTGCTGGAGGAAGCCGACATTGATCTGGTCCGACCCGGTCGGCGCGTAGATCGTGCGCAGCTCCTGGCTGGTGATCAGGTCGACGGCATCGCCAATGGTCGGATAATTGGTGACGCCGCGCTGGAATTTGGCCTTGTCGGCGGCGTTGAGGATTTCGCCGAGCAGGTCGACCGAGGCGATCGCGACGTATTCGCCGGTGCTCGCGAGATTCTCGCAGGACACTTCGGTGATCATGGCGACGATGACCGAGCTGGCGCAGCGGATGCTGACGAAGCGGCCGACCGTGGCCCGCACCTCCGAGATCGACATCTGGCTCTGCGCCAGAAGCCCGACCCGGGCGAGCGATCCACGTACCGAAATCACGCGTCCAAAGGATGTCACGATGGATGAACCTGAAAAGTCAGACTGTTTCTGCGACTATGCGGGGGCGTCGCTGCACAAACGGTTAAACGGCAGTCGTGGGGGCTTTGTTAAATCCGCTACAATTCGACGGCTAGAGTTGTTCCGAGTGCATGCTTGCTGCCGGAAACCGCCCGAAAATGCCGGTTTTCCAGGCCCTTGAGCCTCATTCGAATTAAGGAAAATTTTACCATTCGGGCAGTCCGCCCGCCGTCGGGGGAATGACCCTCGCAGTGACGAGGCGGGGCTGCTCGTCGGCCGGCACGCACGGGTTTGTTGACGAGACCTAATCATTTGTACATTAGTACAAATGAGCCGCGCCCGCCGAGGCTTTGGAGAACACCCATGCAGCCCGAACCGATCCTCGATCTCGCTCATCTCGGCCACATGGAGCTGCTGACGCCGAAACCCGACGAGAGCCTGAAGTTCTTCGTCGACGTCATGGGCATGACCATCAGCGGGCGGAAGGGCGAGTCGGTGTACCTGCGCGGCTGGGACGATTACGAGCGCTATTCGCTCAAGCTGACGGCCTCGAAGACGTCAGGCATGGAGCATATGGCACTGCGCGCGCGCAGCCAGCAGGCACTGGAGCGCCGCGTCGCCGCGCTGAAAGGCTCCGGCTTCGACATCGGCTGGATCGACGGCGACATGGGGCAGGGACCGACGTTCCGTTGCCGCGACCCCGACGGACACATCGTCGAACTCTATTATGAGACCGAATGGTATCAGGCGCCGCCGGAGCTGAAGCCGGCGCTGAAGAATCAGGCGCAGCGCTTTCCCGCGCGCGGCGTCAATGTCCGCCGGCTCGACCATCTCAACTGCCTCGCCGTCGACATCAAGGCCAACCGCGAGTTCTTCGAGACCTATCTCGGCTGCCGGCTGACCGAGCAGATCGTGCTCAATGACGGCCGCGAGGCTGCGATGTGGCTGACCATGTCGAACAAGAGCTACGATTTCGCCTATTCGCTCGACCATTCCGGCACGCCCGGCCGCTTCCACCACGTCACCTACGCGCTCGACAGCCGCGAGGAGATTCTTCGCGCGGCTGATATCTTCCTGGAGAACGGCGTGCATATCGAGACCGGACCGCACAAGCACGCGATCCAGCAGACCTTCTTCCTCTATGTCTACGAGCCCGGCGGCAACCGCGTCGAAGTCGCCAATGCCGGCGCGCGCCTGATCCTCGCGCCGGACTGGAAGCCGATCGTATGGACGGAAGAGGAGCGCAAGAAGGGCCAGGCCTGGGGGCTGAAGACGATCGAGTCGTTCCACACCCATGGCACGCCTCCGGTGGAGATGAAGACGCGCGCTTGATTTAGTGCGTCGTTGACGATCTCACGCGCGCGATCGTCTCGCGCAAGCCGGTCCAGGCCGGCTTGTCCGGCGCAAACTGACCGCGCAGGAAGGTGACGAGCTCCCCGACCTGCGCATCGCTCATGCTATTCCCAAACGCGGGCATGTAGCCGAGGTCGCTCGATACGGGTTCGCTGATGCCCTGCAGGATCACCTGCACCAGATTGTCCGCCGTCGCGCTGTGCAGATTGCTGTTGAGCGCGAGCGAAGGCCGGCTGCCGAACAGCGGCAGGCCACCGACCTCGTGACAGACGGCGCAGGCGCCTTGATAGAGCCGCGCGCCGGTCGATGATGTCACGGTGACCTGGGTTGCGCTCTCGAGCTTCGTCGCGAGTGCGGGCGCATCGGCGACGGTATGGTTGAACGAGCCGAGATAGACCGCCATCGCGCGGATGTCCTGATCGGGCAGGGCCTTGAGATCCCTGATGATCGGCGCCATCGGGCCGGCCGCGACGCCGTGATAGCGCGAATGGCCCGTGCGCAAATAGGTGAACAGCTCGTCCTCGCTCCACGGGATCGGCGCGTGCGAGAGCGAGGTCAATGGCGGCGCCTCCCAACCTTCCGCAAAGCCGCCGGCGAGATAGGCCTGGCGCTGCTCGGCGCCAACAGTATTGCGCGGCGAATGGCAGGCGCTGCAATGACCGAGGCTCTCGACCAGATAGGCGCCGCGATTCCATTGCGCGGACTTTGCCGGATCGGGCTTGAACTGTTGGGTGTCGTGGAACAGCGCATTCCAGCCCGCGAGCAGCGGGCGGATGTTGAACGGGAAGGCGAGCGTGTTCGCAGGGGCCGTCGCGCGCACCGCAGGCTGGGCCATCAGGTAAGCGTAGAGCGCCTGCATGTCGGCGTCGCTGGTCTTGGCGAAGTGCGTGTAGGGGAACGCGGGATAGAGCTGCCGCCCGTCGCGGTGCAGCCCCTCGCGCATGGCGCGCTCGAAGGCGGGATAGGACCAGGCGCCGATGCCAGTCTCGACATCAGTCGTGATGTTGGTCGAATAGATCGTGCCGAACGGTGTCTCCAGCGCGCGGCCGCCTGCGTTGAGCACGCCGCCAAGGTTGGTGTGGCACTCCGCGCAATTGCCGAGCGCTGCGAGCTCCTGGCCGCGCGCGATCGTAGCCGCGGAATAGATCGATGCGTCGGGCCGAGCGATCGGCGCGATGGCGCGGCCCGGCAGCAGCGCTGTGCCGATGCCGATCGCGGCGGTGCAGACGGCCGCGATCGTTGCGAAAATGCCGGCGCGCTTGGCGAAGGGATTTTCCCAGATGCGCGATGGAGGCGGTGCGGCGGGCGCGGGCAGGGCTTGCGGCAGGGGCGATGTCTCGCCGTGCAATCCCTTGAGGATACGATCCGGCGTGAAGGGTGGCTCGCGAAAGCGCACGCCTGTCGCATCGAAGATCGCATTGGCGATCGCGGCCGCACTCGGGACTGACGCGGACTCGCCGACGCCGAGCGGTGGCTGGTCCTGTCGCGGCAGCATCAGGACGTCGATCTTCGGCACGTCGGGGAAGGGGATGATCGGATAAGCACCCCATTCGCGCGCCGCCACCGCGCCCCGCTCGAACGAAACTTCTTCCATCAGCGCGCGGCTGGTGGACTGGATGACGTTGCCATGGATCTGGTGGCGCACGCCGTCCGGATTGATCATCAGGCCGGAGTCCTGCCCCGCGACGACGCGGGTGACGCTGACCTCGCCGGTGGTTTTGTTCACGGCAACGTCCGCAACCCAGGCCGACCACGCGGCGCCATAGCCGGGGAATTTGCTGTGGACGTAGAGTGCGTAGGCAAAACCGCGCCCGTGCACGATCTCGCCGTCCTTCTCCTCGCGCACCGGACGTGGCGTCCAGCCGGCGCGTTCGGCCACCGCATTGACGAGATCGACAGCGCGCTGGTCTTTCAGATAACGCAGGCGGTATTCGATCGGATCGACGCCGGCTTCGGTCGCGGCCTCGTCGATGTAGGATTCATGCGCAAAGGTGTTCGGCAGCGCCGAGACGCCGCGAAACCAGGACGCGCGCACGATCGGCGCCATGTCATGGGCGACGACGCGCATGTGGTCGTAGTCGTAAGGCGGGATCGCGGTGCGGTCGCCCATTTGCAGGACCGCGGGCTCGGGCGAGATGCGCCCCGTGAGCAGCAGCGCCAGCGTCGGCGCTGCGTTCGAGGGATAGCGCGTGGCGAGGTCGTAGCCGGCGATGCCGCCATCAGCATCGAGCCCGCCATTGACGTCGATCAGCTGCGCGGTGCCCTTGGGCTCCCAGGCGTGCTCCTGCTCGCGCGTCAGCTGCACGCGCACGGGCCGACCGACCGCGCGCGACAGCAGCAGCGCATCCGCGGTGACGTCGTCGGCGCAGTTGCGGCCATAGCAGCCGGCGGCCTCCAGGCGGATGACCTCGACCTCGCTCTCGGGACGTTCGACAAGTAGGGCGAGATCGGCGCGCAGCACATGCGGATTCTGCGTGCCGGACCAGACCCGGATATTGCCGTCCTGGAAGTCCGCGACCGCGCAGGACGGGCCGATCGAGGCGTGCATCTGGTACGGCCAGACGTAGGTGCGCCGCATCGGCTTGGCCGCGCCCGAGATCGCCGCATCGACGTCGCCCTTGTCGATCAGCGTGCGGGGCGTCGACGGCTGGGCGCGCAGCGCGGTCTCGACATCAGCGAGATCGGTCAACGCCGGCGTCGGCTTCCAGCTCACCTTGAGCTGCTCGGCGGCGCGAATCGCGTTCTCCTCGCGCTCGGCGACGACACCGACGAAATCGCCGATGCGGACGACGGCTACGATGCCGGGAATGCCGCGCACGGAAGCTTCATCGACGGCGATCAGGCAGGTGCCGACGAACGGGCCGGCATCGACGCCGGAGTAGGGTGGGCGCACCACGCGGCCATGCAGCATGCCGGGCAGGCGGATATCGTGCACGAAGGTCAATTCGCCCGTGGCCTTGGCGGGAAGATCGACGCGCGGCATCGACTGGCCGACGATGGCGTAGTCGCTGGCGGCCTTGACGGTAACGTCATCGGCCAGTTCGAGACGAATGGTTTCGCCGCCAATCAGCTCGCCATAGCTGACGCTGTGATTATGACCGCGCACCAGGCCGTCTTCGATCTTGAGCTCAGTCTCCGGCAGCTCCAGCCGCTCGGCCGCGCGCGCGATCAAGAACTGTCGCGCTTGCGCTGCAGCCTTGCGCAGCGGAACGGCCGTGATCTGGATGGTTTCGCTGGCGATCGTGGCGCCCTGGTTCGGTACGACGGCGGTGTCGCCGAGCACCACGATGACTCGCGCAAAGGAGACGTCCAGCTCTTCGGCGACGATCTGGCCGAGCGCGGTGCGGATTCCTGTGCCGAGATCGACGTGGCCGTTATAGGCCGTGACTGAACCGTCCGCGGTGATGCGGATGAAGGTTTCCGATGTGACCTCGTCCACCGTGCGGACGACGATGAGCGAGCCTCGCGCAGCTGCATTCGAAGCAAGAGAGGCCATCAATCAACGGCCTCGGCGAGCTGGCTCGAGGCGCGCATCACGGCGCGCAGGATTTCGACATGCGTGCCGCAGCGGCAGAGATTGTAGCGCAACGCCGCGAGCGCTTCCTGCTCGGTCGGCTGCGGGTTGATCGCGAGCAGCGCCTTGGTGGTCATGATCATGCCGTTGAGGCAGTAGCCGCATTGCGCGGCCTGCTCGTCGATGAAGGCCTGCTGCACCACGTCAGGCTTGTCGCTTGTGCCGAGGCCTTCGAGCGTCACGATGTCGCGCCCGGCGCAACCGCTGACCGGAATCACGCAGGAGCGGGCGGCCGCGCCGTCGATCAGGACAGTGCAGGTGCCGCATTCACCGAGGCCGCAACCATATTTCGGCCCGTTGAGTCCGAGATCGTTGCGCAGCACGTAGAGCAGCGGCGTCTGGCGCTCCGCCGTGACGTCGTGGATCCTGCCGTTCACGGTGAGGCGGATCGGTGGCTGCGTCATCCTCGTTCCCAAACCCTGCGGTCGTAAAGTTTCTACGTCGCGACGATACCGTTTGTACACAAACGTGCAAGCCGTCATGCCGCAGTGCAGCGTGGCTGCCCGCTTTGTGGACAAGGCCGGGAGGCAAATGAGGTTTTATTCGGCAGGCGCGCCTTTTCGCGCGCGGCGCCGCTTGACAGCTATCGGGACCGCGCGCAACATCGTTCGTATACGAATGATAATCGCACGCTCTGCTGGCTTTGACATGGTGATGGAAACGACGAGCGCGGCCACCGACAAGATCCGCTGCGATGCCTGTCCGGTGATGTGCTACATCAAGCCGGACGCGGCGGGCGCTTGCGACCGCTATGCCAACCACGATGGCAAGCTCGTCCGCGTCGATCCGCACGTTATTCTGGAACGTACCGTGTCGCAGGGCGGCAAGCTGGTGCCGTTCAGCCGCAGCGAAGACTGGGACGGCAAGCTCGTCCACGAGCCCTCGACCTTCGTGACCGCGATCGGCGCGGGGACAACCTACCCCGACTACAAGCCGGCGCCTTTCATCGTCTCCTCCGAGGTCGACGGCGTCGACATGGTGACTGTCGTCACCGAGGGCATCTTCTCCTATTGCGGCGTCAAGGTGAAGATCGACACCGACCGCTATCTCGGGCCGGAGACCGCGACCGTGCGCGCGCAGGGCGAGGCGGTCGGCCACGTCACCACCAGCGAATACGGCTCGCAGATGCTGTCGCTCGGCGGCGTGCACCATCTGACTGGCGGCTCCAAGAAAGAGGGGCGCGTCACCTGCGACACGCTGATGGACCTTGCCAATTGCAAGGCGGTGGAGCTGACCATCGACGGCGGCGCCAGCATTGTGGTGCAGGCCGGCCAGCCGCCGATCGTCAACGGCGTGAAGGAAGAGCGCATGCGCGTCGGCTGCGGCTCGGCGACGATCGGCATGTTCGCCAAACAATGGCACGGCAAGGTGGATGAGGTCGTCGTCGTGGACGACCACATCACCGGCGTGCTCTCCGAGCATCAGGCGGGAAAGCTGCTCGACATCGCCGACACCGGCATCAAGATGAAGGGCCGGCGCTCGACGCCCGGCCGCTATTTCCAGGTCGCCGATCCCGGCACCGGGTGGGGTGGAACCAATATCTCCGATCCGCTTGCGATCCTCGGGCCGTTCGATCCCAAGGAGGCCAAGCCCGGCCTCTCGATGCTGATGGTGTCCACGACGGGCGAGCATTCGTCCTACTACGTGCTCGACGAGGCCTTGAAGCCGGTCGAGACCGAGATGCCGGCCGATTTGAAATTCACGGTCGAGCGCATCCAGGAAAATTGTGAGCCGGCGCTGTGCACGGTGCTGTTCATGGCCGGTGCGGGCGGTTCGCTGCGCGCCGGCGTCACTGACAACCCGGTGCGGCTGACGCGCTCGGTGAAGGACGCGCTGACGCGCGTTACCAGCGGCGGTGCGGCGGTTTATGTCTGGCCGGGCGGCGGCATCACCTACATGGTCGACGTGACGCAGATGCCCGCGGGCGCGTTCGGTTATGTGCCGACGCCGGCACTGGTCGCGCCGATCGAATTCACGATGAAACTGTCCGACTATGCCGCGCTCGGCGGGCACATGGATTATGTCAAGCCGCTGTCCGAGGTGAAAGGCGGCGACGATGTCCGTCAGCTGCCCTGGCAGCATCCGATCCCGGGACGACGGGCATGACACGGCTCCCGCAAATCGCATTGCTGTCTGATGGCCGGCGGCTGCATTTGCAGGATGGACCGATTGACCTGATCGTCGAGGCGAGGGGCCCGGCGCATCAGGTGCGCGCGGCCTATGAGGCTGCATCGCGGCGGTTCACCGGACTGCTCGATGAGCTCTGTACGGAACTGCCGGAGCTGCGCAAGGCCGCCGAGGCGCGAACTTCGCTGAAGGGCATCGTTGCGCGCCGGATGCATGCAGCTGTCGCGCCCTACGCCGCCGATTGTTTCATCACGCCCATGGCAGCAGTGGCCGGCAGCGTGGCTGAGGAGATTCTCGGCGCGATGCTCGGCGCCGCGTCGCTCGACCGTGCCTATGTCAACAATGGCGGCGACATCGCCCTGCATCTCGGGCGGGGCGAGCATTTTTCCGTCGGCCTGATGGATCGGCCCGACCGCGATGGCGTGATGCGCGCCATGAGGATCGATGCGGACGATCCCGTGCGCGGCATCGCCACCAGCGGCCGCCATGGCCGCAGCTTTTCGCTCGGCATTGCCGATGCAGTGACGGTGTTGGCGGCGACCGCCTCGCAGGCCGATGCGGCGGCGACCGTGATCGCCAATGCCGTCGATCTGCCCGGCCATCCCGCCATCGTCAGGCAACCCGCCAACGAGCTTCAGCCCGACAGCGATCTCGGCGCGCGTCTCGTCACCCGCGACGTCGGGGAATTGTCGCAAGCAGAGATCGGCGCCGCGCTCGAATCTGGCGCGGAATGTGCACGGCAATTGTTCGATCGCGGATTGATCGAGGGGGCCGTGCTCAGGCTTTGTGGTGATATGCTTGTCATCGGAACCAGGACCATAGAGGAGCAGCGATCGCGCCCGCTGATGCTGGAGAACGCGGTCGATGCCTGAACAGGGACGTGAAGCATGAGCGTGATCATCCGCAAGATCGTCACCGTCGTCGAAGAGACGCAGATGGAGATGGGCCGTCAGGTTTCGCCGCCGACCAGACGCGCGGCGGCGATCGCCGTGATCGAGAATCCCTTTGCCGGAAGATATGTCGAGGATCTCTCGCCGCTGATCGCGATCGGCGAGGAGCTTGGTGATTTGCTGGCGAAGCGCGCGGTGGCTGCGCTCGGCATCGATGGCGCCAAGGCGCACAGCTACGGCAAGGCCGCCGCGGTCGGCGAGAACGGCGAGCTCGAACATGCCGCCGCGATCCTTCATCCCAAGATGGGCGCGCCGGTGCGAAAAGTTCTGGGCAAGGGTGCGGCGCTGATTCCATCGTCCAAGAAGCGCAGCGGCCCCGGCACCACGCTCGACATTCCGCTCGGGCATAAGGACGCCGCCTTCGTGCGCAGCCATTTCGACGGCATGGAAGTGCAGATCAACGACGCGCCGCGCGCCAACGAGATCATGGTGGCCGTCGCCGTCACCGACAGCGGCCGTCCTTTGCCGCGCGTCGGCGGGCTGACGGTGGCCGAGATCAAGGGCGAAGACGGTTTGAAATAGAAGATGGTCTGAAACAGAAGATTTGGCGAGTTAAAAACTGGAGGTTGGGATGCGAGCAAGAAATTACGTCGTCGGCGCTGCCTTTGCGCTTCTGGCTGCCGGCATGGGCCATTCGGCCCTGGCGGAGGACATCAAGATCGGCGAGATCAACAGCTACTCGCTGCTGCCTGCATTCACCGAACCCTACCGCAAGGGCTGGCAGCTCGCGGTCGAAGAGATCAACGCATCTGGCGGCATCAACGGCAAGAAGCTTGTGGTCGTCTCCAAGGACGACGGCGGCAAGCCGGCCGATGCGCAGACCGCGGCCAACGAGCTCGTCTCCAGCGAGGGCGTTGCGATGCTGACGGGGACGTTCCTGTCGAATATCGGCCTTGCGGTCTCCGACTTCGCCAACCAGAAGAAGGTGTTCTTCCTCGCGGCCGAGCCGCTGACGGACGCCGTGACCTGGGCGAAGGGCAACAAGTACACCTTCCGCCTGCGTCCCTCCAACTACATGCAGGCCGCCATGCTGGTGGAAGCCGCCAGCAAGTTGCCGGCAAAACGCTGGGCGACGATTGCGCCGAACTATGAATACGGCCAGTCGGCGGTATCAGTGTTCAAGAAGCTGATGTCGGAGAAGCGTCCTGACATCCAATGGGTCGACGAGCAGTGGCCGCCGCAGGGCAAGATCGATGCAGGTCCGGTGGTGCAGGCTGTGGCGCAGGCCAATCCGGAGGCCATCCTCAACGTCACCTTCGGTCCCGACCTCGTCAAGCTCGTGCGTGAAGGCAACACCCGCGGCCTGTTCAAGGGGCGCGAGGTCGTGTCCTTCCTGACCGGCGAGCCCGAATATCTCGATCCGCTCAAGGACGAGACTCCCGAGGGCTGGATCGTCACCGGCTATCCCTGGTACTCGATCAAGACGCCCGAGCATGATGCGTTCCTGAAGGCCTATCAGGCCAAGTACAACGATTATCCGCGCCTCGGTTCGATCGTCGGCTACCAGACCATCAAGGCGGCGGCGGCGATCCTGGCCAAGGCCGGCTCGACCGATACCGACAAGATGATCGCGGCCGCCGAAGGCATCTCGATGCCGTCGCCGTTCGGCGAGATCACCTTCCGCAAGATCGACCACCAGTCGACGCTCGGCGCCTTCGTCGGCAAGACCGCGCAGAAGGACGGCAAGGGCGTGATGGTGGATGCTGCTTACAAGAAGGGCGCGGACTATCTGCCTGGTGATGCCGAAGTCGAGAAGCTGCGCCCGAAGGATTGACCGCGGTGCCGTAGGGTGGGTTAGCCCTGCAGATGCGCAAAGCGCATCTGCAGGGCGTAACCCACCACTTTAGGTGCTACACGCGAAAAGATGGTGGGTTACGCTGCGCTAACCCACCCTACGTCCACCTAACCCGGACCGCCGATGGCCTTTTACGTCGTACAGTTTCTGACCGGACTCGCCAGCGCAGCGTCGCTGTTCCTGGTGGCCTCGGGCCTGTCGATCATCTTTGGCGTGACGCGGATCGTGAATTTCGCGCATGGCGCCTTCTACATGATCGGTGCCTATATCGCCTTCACGCTGACCGAGCGCTTCTCCGGAGCGTTCGGCTTCTGGGGCGGGGTGGTCGCGGCGGCGTTGGCGGTCGCGCTGATCGGCGTCCTCGTCGAGATGGTGCTGCTCCGTCGCATCTATCACGCCCCCGAGCTATTCCAGCTGCTCGGCACCTTCGGCCTCACACTGATGGTCGAGGATCTCGTCGTGCTGATCTGGGGGCCTGACGATCTCGTCGGCCGCCGCGCGCCGGGCTTCAAGGGCGCGGTCGATTTCTTCGGCCAGAACATCCCGAGCTACGATCTGTTCCTGATCGTGCTCGGGCCCGTCGTACTCGGCATTCTCTGGCTGCTGTTCCAGCGCACGCGCTGGGGCGTGCTGGTGCGCGCGGCGACGCAGGACCGCGACATGGTCGCCGCGCTCGGCGTCAATCAGAAATGGCTATTCACGTCGGTGTTCGCGGTCGGCGTCTTCCTTGCCGCCCTCGGCGGCGCGCTCCAGATTCCGCGCGATGCCGTGCATCACGCCATGGATCTGCGCATCATCGTCGAGGTCTTTGTGGTCGTCGTGATCGGCGGCCTTGGCAGCATCGTCGGCGCCTTCGTTGCGGCGGTGCTGGTCTCCGAGTTGAACGCGTTCGGCATCCTGATCTTTCCAAAAATTTCCATCATCCTGGTCTTCCTGGTGATGGCCGTGGTGCTGATCGTCCGGCCCTGGGGCCTGTTCGGCAAGCCGGAGGCGGCCGCGCGCAAGACGCCGGGCCTCACGGTCAATCCGTGGCGGCCACTGACGTCGAACGAGCGGCTGGCGTCGCTGGCGGCGCTCGTCGTCGCGGCGCTGCTGCCGCTGTTCGCGGGCAATTACGCGCTGACCGTCGGCTCCGAGATCGCGATCTTCGTGATCTTCGCCGTCTCCCTGCATTTCCTGATGTCGGTCGGCGGGCTGGCCTCGTTCGGCCACGCCGCCTATTTCGGCCTCGGCGCCTATGGCGTCGCGTTCCTCGCCAAGCTGGCGGGACTGCCGATGATTGTCTGCCTGCTGCTCGGCCCGCTGCTCGGCTGCATGGGGGCCGCCGTGTTCGGCTTCTTCGCGGTGCAGCTCTCCGGCGTCTACTTTGCGATGTTGACGCTGGCCTTTGCGCAGATCGTGTGGTCGATCGCGTTCCAATGGGTCAGCGTCACAGGTGGCGACAACGGCATATTGGGCGTCTGGCCCGCGAGCTGGGCTGCGAGCCCGTCGCATTTCTACTGGCTGGCGCTCGGCGTTGCGGCGCTCGTCACCATTGCGCTGCGGATCGCAGTGTTCTCGCCGTTCGGCTACGCGCTGCGCGCCACGCGTGACTCGGTGCTGCGCAGTGAGGCCGTCGGCATCGATGCCAAGCGCATCCAGTGGACGGCGTTCGTGATCGCGGGCACCACTGCCGGCATCGGCGGCGCGCTGTTCGCCTATCTGAAGGGCAGCGTATTCCCTGATAATCTCGGCATCTCGCTCTCGGTCGATGCGCTGGTCATGGTGCTGCTCGGCGGCGTCGAAACGGTATCCGGCGGGGTGATCGGCGCCATCGTCTACAAGGCGCTGAACATCTGGCTGGTGAGCCAGACCGATCTGTCCAAGCTCGTGCTCGGCGGCTTCATCGTGCTGATCGTCGTCGTCTTCCCCAAAGGCATCGTCGGCATGCTCGAGGTGCTGGCGCAGCGCCGCAGGAAGTCATCGCCGCCGGGATCCTCCTTACTCGCCAAGCCGATCGAGTCTGCCGAATGAGCCTCGCACCCCCACTTCTCGCGGTCGAAGGCCTGACCAAATCCTATGGCGGCATCCACGCCGTGCGCGGCGTCTCGTTCTCGCTGCGATCAGGCGAAATCCTGGCGCTGATCGGCCCGAACGGCGCGGGCAAGAGCACCTGCTTCGACATGCTCAACGGCCAGAACAAGCCTGATAGCGGCCAAGTGCGCCTGCTTGGCGAGGAGACCACGGGCAAGAAGCCGCGCGAGATCTGGCGCATGGGCGTGGGGCGCACCTTCCAGATCACGGCGACCTTCGCGACCATGACGGTACGCGAGAACGTGCAGGTCGCGCTGATCTCGCATGGCAGGCAGCTGTTCAATTTCTGGGGTTCGGCGCCTGACGTCGACCGCAACGAGGCCGGCCGGCTGCTCGAGCTGGTCGGCATGAGCGGCTATGCGGACCGGCCCTGCGGCGAGCTCGCCTATGGCGACCTCAAGCGCCTCGAGCTTGCGGTGGCGCTCGCCAACGATCCGAAGCTTTTGCTGATGGACGAGCCGACGGCCGGCATGGCGCCGCGCGAGCGCGTCGAGCTGATGCGGCTCACGGCGCAGATCGCGAAGGAGAAGTCGATCGGCGTGCTCTTTACCGAGCACGACATGGACGTGGTGTTCGAGCATGCCGACCGCATCATCGTGCTCAATCGCGGCACGCTGATCGCCGAGGGCTCGCCGGCCGAGGTGCGCGGCAATCCGCAGGTGCAGGCGATCTATCTCGGCGAGGGGCTGCTGTACGAGGGCGGGCATCGCGAGGGGGCTTCGGCATGAAGCTCGCGGTGCAAGACCTCAATAGTCATTACGGCCCTGCGCATATCCTGTTCGACATCGGTTTCGAGGTCGGTGAGGGCGAGGTCGTGGCACTGCTCGGTCGCAACGGCGCCGGCAAGTCGACCACGTTCCGCTCGATCGTCGGCCTCGTCGCGCAGCGCACCGGCCGCATCATGTTCGAGGGCAAGGACGTCTCGGCCAAGCCGACGCATGAGATCGTGCGCGAGGGGCTCGGTTACGTGCCGGAGGAGCGGCGCATCTTCACCGATTTGACGGTGGAGGAGAATCTCGAAGTCGGCCGCCAGCCGAAACGGCCGAATGCGCCGCACTGGGATCGCGAAAAACTGTTCGCGCTGTTTCCGAATCTGGGCGAAATGAAGAATCGTCCCGGCGGCCGCATGAGCGGCGGTGAGCAGCAGATGCTGACCATCGCGCGCACGCTGATGGGTAATCCATCGCTGGTGTTGCTGGATGAGCCCTCGGAAGGCCTGTCGCCGAAGATCGTGGAGCAGATGGTCGATGCCATCCTGACCATGAAGAAGGAAGGCGTCAGCATCGTCGTCTCCGAGCAGAATTTGCATTTTGCACGGCTGATTTCCGATCGCGCCTATATCATCGAGCGCGGCCGCATTTGCTTCGGCGGCACCATGGCCGAGCTTGACGCGCGTCCGGATATTCGTGACGCGCATTTGTCGTTGTGAGGGCGGGGACGGATGGCGAGAAGCGTTACGGCGAAGAAGAACGTCAAACCGGCAAAACCGCCTTATGTGCTCGACGAGCAGGTCGGCTTCATCCTGCGCCAGGTTTGGCAGCGCCACAGCGCGATCTTCTCCCGCGACATCGGCATCAACCTGACGCCGACACAGTGGGCAGCGCTGTCGAAGCTTGCCGAGACCGGGCCGTGCTCGCAGAACCAGCTCGGACGGCTGACTGCGATGGACGTCGCGACCATCAAGGGCGTGATCGACCGCCTCACGGCCCGCGGCCTCACCGAGACCAGCCAGGATCCCGAAGACGGGCGGCGGCTGCTGGTGAGCCTGACGCGCGCCGGTCAGCAGCTTGCCGAGAAACTCGCGCCGAACGCGATTGCGATCACGCGCGAAACGCTGGCACCGCTCGATGCGAAAGAGCGCGAGCTGTTGATGGCGCTGCTGAACAAGCTGCGGTGACGGTCCCGTAGGGTGGGTTAGCCGAAGGCGTAACCCACCATGTTTCCGCGAAGGCTGAGCGAAGTTGGTGGGTTACGCCTCGCGGTCTGCGCTTCGCGCAGTCCACAAGGCTAACCCACCCTACGGCACTCTTGATGGCGTTGCTGAACAAGGTGCGGTGACGGTCTCCTAGGGTGGGCAAAGGCGCTCTTGCGCCGTGCCCACGTTCTTTGCGACTTACAAAAGATGGTGGGCACGCTTCGCTTTGCCCACCCTACGGCACTATTTCCCCGCCTACTTCGCCACCACCTCCGGCACTCTCCCGGCCGGCGGCGTGTTGCGGCTGCGTTGCGTCCGCACGATGCCGTCGATGATGGTCATGCCGATGCCGGGGAGGTCGCCGAGCTGGACGCTCTCCAGGATATTCTTGCCGGGCGAGTGCTGGGCCTTGTCCATGATGACGAAGTCGGCGGCGCGGCCGACTTCGATGAGGCCGCAATCGAGCTGTCGCATCCGCGCGGTGTTGCCGGTGGCAAGGCAAAACGCGAGCTCGGCCGGCAGCTCGCCGATCGAGGACAGCATCGAGACCATGCGCAAGATGCCGAGCGGCTGCACACCGGAGCCGGCCGGCCCGTCGGTGCCGAGGATGACGCGGTGCAGATCGCCCATCTCGCGCGCGATGCGCAGCGTGTAGAGCGCCGAGCGCTCATTGCCGTTGTGAACGATCTCGAGCCCGCGCTTGCAGCCCTCGCAGATGCAGCGGATCTGGTCGTCCGGCAGCGCGGTGTGGCCGCCATTGATGTGGCCAACCACGTCGGTATCGGCCTCCAACACCACGTCCTTGTCGATCAGGCCGGAGCCGGGGATCGAGGGGCCGCCGGTGTGAATGGTGCTCTGGATGCCGTATTTGCGCGCCCAGCCGACCATCTTGCGCGCCGTCGGGCCGTCCTTCACACCGCCGAGCCCGACTTCGCCGAGCAGCTTGACGCCGGCGGCGGCCATTTCCTTGAAGTCTTCCTCGACCATCTCGCATTCGATCACCGGCGCACCGGCGTGAACCTTCACACCGCCCGGACGCAGCGTCCAGAACGCGCGCTGGGCGAAGATCGCCATCGCCTTCAGCCCGACGACGTCGCGGGGGCGGCCGGGCATGTGCACTTCGCCCGCCGAGATCATGGTGGTGATGCCGCCATGGAGCGAGCTGTCGATCCAGTTGATCTGGTTCTGCCGCGGCGTCCAGTCGCCCGCGACAGGATGGACGTGGCTGTCGATCAGGCCTGGGGTGACCGTCGTGCCGTTGGCGTCGACGATGGTGGTCGCGCCTTCGGTGTTGAGGTCCTTGTAACGCCCGACGGCTGATATCTTGCCGTTCTCGGCGACGATGGTGTCGCCGTCCAGAATGGGTTTTTCCAGCGCGCCGGACAGAATCAGGCCGATATTGCGGATCACCAGCTTCGAGGGTCCGGTGGCCTGGGGTGCGTCATGCGCCATGGAAAGGGCTCCTCATTCCCAACTGCAACGCTTTCGATCTTGGGCAGCCTTGACCGCGGGATCAAGCGGGATTATTCATTAGTATACGAATGATCGTATACAAACGACGCATAGCTGACCGCCTCGAGACCGCGTGAGAAGCGAAACGGAAGGGTGAGATGAGCAATTTCAATCAGGAAAGCGTTTTGAGCGTCCACCACTGGACCGACACGCTGTTCTCCTTCAAGACCACCCGCAGCCCGACCTTCCGTTTCCGCAACGGCGAATTCACCATGATCGGGCTCAAGGTCGGCGAGAAGCCGCTGCTGCGGGCCTACAGCGTCGCCAGCGCCAATTACGAGGACACGCTCGAATTCTTCTCGATCAAGGTGCCCGATGGTCCGCTGACCTCGCGCCTCCAGCATCTGAAGCAAGGTGACGAGATCATCGTCAGCCGCAAGGCCACCGGCACGCTGGTCATCGACAATCTGGAAGCGGGCCGCAACCTCTATCTCGTCGGCACCGGTACCGGTCTCGCGCCGTTCCTGAGCGTGATCAAGGACCCCGAAACCTATGAGCGGTTCGAGAAGGTCGTGCTGCTGCACGGCTGCCGTCACGTCAGGGAACTCGCCTATGGCGAGATGATCACCGAGCACCTGCCCAAGGACGAACTGCTCGGCGAGTACATCCAGAACCAGCTGATCTATTACCCGACCGTGACCCGTGATCCCTTCCGCAACCGCGGCCGCATCACCGACCTCATTACTTCGGGCAAGCTGTTCACCGATATCGGCCTGCCGGCCATCGAGGCGGCCCATGACCGCGTCATGATCTGCGGCAGCCCGGCGCTGGTCGCCGACACCCGCGTGCTGCTGGGCGAGCGCGGCTTCGTCGAGGGCAACCATGGTGAACCCGCCCAGTTCGTGGTCGAAAAGGCGTTTGCCGAACGCTAAAAGCGGCGCTTTCTCGCAATATCTCCGCATTTTCGCCTTCGGCCGGGCGTTGCCCTGCCGATTCGGCGCTTGATACACTGTGGGAGCGAATCAGCGGAGTTCCCACATGGTTGCGGACAGCGACAGCAACATCGCCTGGCACCGGGTTCAGTTGAAGAAAAACCGCGCCGAGTTGAAGGCGCTCGAGACCGCGCGCTTCACGATGGGCGAGATTGCGTCCTCCAAGCGCAGCGGCGAGACCCAGAAGACCATCGGGGAACTCAAGCGCAAGATTGCGCAGTCCGAACGCGTCATCGCCGAGCATGACAAGCGCACGCGCCGTCCGCTCGGCACCGATCTGCAAAGCCTCAGCAATGGCAGCTGGAGCCATTGGGATGCCTATACGACGCAGCAGCAGCGCAAGGCGGGGCCACGCTCGCCGGGGCGGGGATAGCCCGGTTCCGGCCCTTGCGCCGGTGGCCTCGCTCACCATCTGGTTGAGGCGCCACGAACCAATTTGGTGATCCCATGGCACCGCGCCTCGATTTCACCAGCGAGGCCTTCTTTCGCGATCCGCCCAAGGCCATTGCCGCGCTGCGCGCGCAGGGCCCTGTGGTCGCCACGCATTTCCCCCTCGTCGGTGACGTCTGGATCACCACCACTCACGATGCGACGGCGCAAGTGCTGAAGGACAGTACGATCTTCACGCTGCGCAAGGAAGACGGCGAAATCGCCGGCCTGCGCTGGTGGATGCCGGGGCTGGTCAAGACCGTCGCCAACAACATGCTGACGATGGACGAGCCTGATCATACCAGGCTGCGCAGCATTGTGGACGAAGCCTTTCGCCGCCGGGCCATCGTTGCGATGGAGCCGCGCATCCGCGCCATTGCGGATGGTCTGGCCGACGAGCTGTTCGCGAACGGTACTCCCGCCGATCTGGTTGAGCGCTATGCGCGCATTCTGCCCCTGTCGGTGATCTCAGAGCTGCTCGGCCTGCCGATGGCCGATCGTCCGCGCTTCATCGCCTGGGCCAATGCGATGTCCTCACTGACGAACGTCGTCAGCTTCTTTCGCTTGCTGTTCGCGTTCCGCAAGATGCGGACTTACCTCCAGGAACAGTTGCAGATCGCGCGCGAGCGGGGCGGCGAGGGCCTGATTGCCGAACTGGTCCAGGTCGAACGCGAGGGCGGCGAGATCACGCCGGACGAAATGGTATCGATGGTGTTCCTGCTGCTGGCGGCGGGCTCGGAGACCACCACGCATCTGATCAGCGGCTCGGTTTACGAGCTGCTCAGAAATCCTGGATTGCGGGACTGGATGGAACAGGACTGGAGCCGCGCCGCGCTCGCCGTCGAGGAGTTTTTGCGCTTCGTCTCCCCGGTGCAGTTTTCGAAGCCACGCTACGTGCGTAGAGACATCGAGCTTGCGGGAGTGCCGTTGAAGAAGGGCGATCGCGTCATGGTGATGCTCGCCGCCGCGAATATGGATCCGGCGGTGCACGAGCAGCCGGAGCGCCTGGATCTGGAACGCAAGCCGAACCGGCACATGTCGTTCGGGACGGGTATCCATTTCTGCCTGGGCCATCAGCTCGCGCGTATCGAGGCAGCCTGCGCGCTCGAGGCGCTGTTCACCCGCTGGCCACGCCTTGCTCTCGCAGTCGATGCTTCGCAGGTTCACTGGCGCAAGCGACCGGGCCTGCGTGCGATCGCGAAGCTCCCGGTGATCGCGTCCGACCGTCAGCCCGTCGATTTGCGCGACGCCATGAGATCGCGCTCCCAGCCAAACACGGAACGGCCATCGAGATCGGGCGAGGCCTCACGCTCACCGGCGATATAGGCTTCGACCGATGGCCCGTTTGCGGTGCGCTCAAGCCGCCGGGCCTGGTCGTCGAGGCGCTTGATCGCCTGGATCTCTTCCTCGCGTCCGAGTTTCGCGCTTTGGATCGCGCCCTTCAGCACGCGGATGGTCTCGTCATAGACCTTGATCGGAACCGGATAGGGATGCCGGTCCTTGCCGCCATGGGCGAGCGAGAAGCGCGCAGGATCTTTGAACCGATAGGGTGCGCCATGCACGACCTCGGCGACCATCGCCAGCGATCGCACGGTGCGCGCACCGACGCCCGGCGTCAGCAACAGTTCAGGGAAATCGACCGGTCCGCGCTCGGCTGCGGCCGCGAGCGTGCCATGCAGGCGGCGTGCGAACACGTCTTTCGGCCTGACGTCATGATGCGCGGGCATGATCAGATGCGGCAGCATGGCCTGCTCCGGCTCGGGCGTCGTGCCCGAAAGCCGTTCGAATTCGGTGAGGATGCGATCGGGGCCGAGCTCGTTGAGCAGCTCGAGCTGCGCGCTGCGCGAGATGTCGGCGCGATGGTCGGTGAGATTGACGATCTCGCCCTGCTGCGGCCCGTCGATGGCGCTGTGGGGCGCGTCGACAAAACTCTTTAACGCTTCAGAATGCCAGTGATAGCGGCGGGCCTGGCGCTTGTCGCCGTTCATGCCCTGCTGCACCACCGTCCATTTGCCGTCGGCGGTGACGAAGAAGCCGTGCAGATAGAGATCGAAACCGTCCTGCACGGCGGCGCTGTCGACCTTGGCCACGAGGCGGCTGGCGCGCGTGAGCTCTGCGCCGTCGAAGCCGACGCGGTCGCCGAGCTGCGACAACTCGTCCGGCGTCTTGCGCGAATGCCGGCCGCGGCCGCCGCAGACATAGATGCCGAGCTCGTCCTGGAGCGGGCCGAGCCCGCGCTTGAGCGCCCCGATCACCGACGTCGTGATGCCTGAGGAGTGCCAGTCCATCCCCATCACGGCGCCGAACGACTGGAACCAGAACGGATGCGACAGCCGCTGCATGAATGCGTCGCGGCCATAATGCAGCACGATCGCTTGCGTGACGATGGCACCCAGCGATGCCATGCGGCTCGCCAGCCACGGCGGAACTCGTCCGGTGTGCAAGGGAAGATCGGCGCTGCCGGTTCGGCGAGTCATGATTGCCCACACATAGCGCAATTCGGCGACGGTTGCACCAGAGGGATGCTGCATTGCACTGGGCGTGGGAGCGAAGCCGCCGAAAGAGCGTTGGGTCGCCAACGCAATTGCGGGGACATGAATGAATCGCCAAGCCGTCATGACCGACATCGACAGGATGTTCGGGTGGATACCGTCATGGTTTATCGGTCTCGGCCTGGTCGCCGGGGCGATGCTGATCGCGCTCTCGTTCTATCGACTCGCGGCCTGGCTGCTCAATCGCACCTTCGGAACCCGGCTTCCGCTGCTGAGCGTGTTCATCGAGCGCACGGCGGGGCCGGCCCAGCTCGCGCTGTGTCTTGCCGCCGTCGCGCTGGTGCTGCCGCTCGCGCCGCTGGACGATGCGTTCCGCAACCCGCTGACGCGCCTGTTCGTGGTTGCCTTCATCGCGCTGATTGGCTGGATCTCGATCCGCATCGTCGACATGAGCGCGGCGCGCTATTTGCAGAATTTTCGCGACGTCAGCGAAAACTTCGTTGCGCGCAAGCACGTGACCCAGGTGCGCGTGTTCAAGCGCGTGACCGACATCATCATCGTCATCATCACGGTGTCGACGGCGCTGATGACGTTCGATTCGGTCAGGCAATATGGCGTCAGCCTGTTCGCCTCCGCCGGCGCGGCCGGTATCATCGTCGGCTTGGCGGCGCGGCCGCTGCTCAGCAATCTGATCGCGGGCCTGCAGATCGCCATCACCCAGCCGATCCGCATCGAGGATGCCGTGATCATCGAGAACGAGTGGGGCTGGGTCGAGGACATCGCCGCGACCTATGTCGTGATCCGGCTGTGGGACTGGCGCCGCATGGTGGTGCCGCTGTCCTATTTCATCGAAAAGCCGTTCCAGAACTGGACGCGCGACACGGCCTCCCTGATCGGCGTCATCGCGCTCCATGTCGACTACCGCGCCGACGTGCCGCGCATCCGGCGCTGGCTGGAGGGAGCCGTGAAGGAATCCAAGCTATGGGACGGTGCGGTGGTCAATCTCCAGGTGATCGATGCGGACCAGCGCACCATCGAGTTGCGCGCGCTGGTCAGCGCGCGGAACGCGCCGCAATCCTGGGACCTGCGCTGCGAGGTCAGGGAGAAGCTGATCGCCTTCATCCGCGACGAGATGCCGGAGGCACTGCCGCGCGAGCGCGCCATCTTGATCCCGCAGGGTGGGGGCGATGATGCCGAGTTGCTCCGGCGTCCGGCCGCGCCGGAGAAGATGCGGGCGGGCGCGCACAACTGAGAGGAGAGCCTCGCTGAGTGCGGATGTCGGCAGCCTTCAGCTTTCCGGACGTTGCCGCTGGTTTTTGTTGACGAGACCTGTTCTTTTGTACGATAGTACAAATAGCATGGCACGCAAGCCCACCAGCAAGGAAACGGCCCGCAAGCCGAACATGCGCGAGGCGATTCTCGCCGCGGCCGAGGAGCTGTTCGCCACCAACGGCTTCAACGCCGTCTCGGTGCGCGACATCGCGCACGCGGCCGGCGCCAATCCCGGCAGCGTCACCTATCATTTCAAGACCAAGGACGGCCTGCTGCTGGAGATCTACCGGCGCCATTGCGGACCGATGAACTTGCGCCGCTCGGAGCTGCTCGCCGCCGCCAGGCGCGTGCGCGATCTGCAGGACCGGCTGGAAGCCATCGTTCGGGCCTATGTGGTGCCGGCCTTCACCTCGGGCAGTGATCTTGCCGGTGGCGGCGCTCGTTTCACGCGGCTGCGCGCGGTGATGTCGGCCGAGGGCAACGACGTGGCGCGAAAGATCATTGCTCAGACGTTCGACGACACCAGCCACGCCTTCATCGACGCGATCCACGAGAGCCTGCCGCACATTCCGCGCACCGACATCGTCTGGCGCAGCCACTTCCTGCTCGGCGCGCTTTACTACTCGCTCGTGACGCCCGAACGTGTCTCGCGCCTGTCGCGCGGCGAGGCCGACGGCAGCGATGCCGCCAATGCCATCGAGCAGATGGTGCAGGCGACCGTGGCCGCGTTCCAGGCGCCAGCGCTGGATCAGGCCGTGCCGGCGCGGCGGCCGACTGTCGCAAGCAACAAGACTTGAAAGAAACGTCTCGCTCGGCGGTTCAAGTGATGACGATGACGTACACGCCCACCATTCCACCGCCCGATCCCAACACGCGCACGCCAAAGTTCAGGCTGCCAAAACTGTCCTGCGACGCGCATTGCCACATCTTCGGCCCCGGCGCGAAATATCCTTACGCGCCCGACCGATCCTACACGCCTCCGGATGCGCCGCTCGAGGACTTCAAGGCGTTGCACGCCAAGCTCGGCGTCGAGCGCGCGGTCATCGTCAATGCCAGCGTGCACGGCACCGACAACACGGTGGCGCTCGACGCCATCGCGCAGAGCAACGGCGCCTACCGCGCGGTCGCCAATATCGACGACAGCATCACCGAGCGGGGCTTGCGCGTGCTGCACGAAGGCGGCTTCCGCGGCTGCCGTTTCAATTTCGTCCGCCATCTCGGCGGCGTGCCCGACAAGCGCGTTTTCGACCGCATCGTCGCGATGGTGACGCCGCTCGGCTGGCACATCGATCTGCATTTCGATGCGATCGATCTGCCTGACTATGCCGACATGCTGACCAGGCTGCCGCTGAGCTACACGATCGACCATATGGGGCGGGTCAAGGCCGCCGAAGGGCTCGACCAGCTCCCGTTCAAAATCCTGATCGAGCTGCTGTGGCGCGATGAAAAATGCTGGGTCAAGACCTGCGGCTCGGAGCGTGTGTCCTCGGCCGGTCCGCCCTTCACCGATGCCGTGCCGTTCGCGCGAAAGATCGTCGAGACCGCACCGGACCGCGTCATCTGGGGCACCGACTGGCCGCATCCCAACGTCAAGGTGATGCCGAATGACGGCGATCTTGTCGACCTGATCCCGCTGTTCGCGCCGGAGCCGAAGCTCCAGCAAAAGATCCTGGTCGATAATCCCGCGCGCCTGTTTGGATTCGACGGATGACCACGGTGGCGATCGACAGGGCGTCTACTTCAGAAGAGGGGGTTCTCCCATGAAAACCGGTCTCGTGATCACCGCCCATCCCGGCGATTTCGTCTGGCGTGCCGGCGGCGCTATCGCGCTGCATGCGAAGAAGGGCTATCGCATGAAGATCGTCTGCATGTCCTTTGGCGAGCGCGGCGAGAGCCAGTTCGCCTGGAAGGAGAAGGGCGCGACGCTGCAATCGGTCAAGGCCGGCCGCAAGGACGAGGCGGAGCGGGCGGCAAAGCTGCTCGGTGCCGAGATCGAATTTTTCGATTGCGGCGACTATCCGCTCAAGCTGACCGAGGCGCATTTCGACCGCATGGTCGACATCTACCGCGAACTCAATCCGAGCTTCGTGCTGACGCACGCGCTGGAAGACCCCTACAATTTCGACCATCCAAACGCGGCGCATTTCGCCCAGGAGACGCGCGTGGTTGCGCAGGCGATGGGCCATGAGCCCGGCGCGCAGTACAAATATTCCGCGCCACCGGTGTTCCTGTTCGAGCCGCACCAGCCCGAGCAGTGCAATTACAAGCCGGACCTGCTGCTCAAGATCGACGAGGTCTGGAAGGAGAAATACGAGGCGTTTCAGATCCTCGCCGCGCAAAAGCATCTCTGGGGTTATTACGAGCGCGTCGCGCTCAACCGCGGCATCCAGGGCAGCCGCAATACGGGCGTGCCCATGACCTATGGCGAAGCCTATCAGCGCCTGTTTCCGACGGTTGCGGAGGAGCTGGCATGAAGCCGGTCCTCGTTCGAAACATCGTCTGATCGGGGGGCGCGCCGATGGATCGTCTCAAGCTGAGGGCCGTGCTCGGCAATCACCCTCACGTCAAGGCGGTGAAGAGCGGCGAGCTTCGCGCCGATCTGTTCGAACTCGACTTCATCGAGTACACGCCGACCAACACGGCGTTCAAACCGATGGTGCGCGAGCAGGCGTTCGACGTCTGCGAGATGGCGATCGTCACCTATCTGATGGCGAAGGCGCACGGCAAGCCGCTGGTGCTGTTGCCGGCGACCATGCTCGGCCGCTTCCAGCATGCCTATGCGCTGTACAACCCCGCGCGCGGGACGCTTGGACCTGATGATCTCGAAGGCAAGCGCGTTGGCATCCGCTCGTTCACCACGACGACCGGGGCCTGGATCCGGGGCATCCTCGCCAACGATTACGGTGTCAATCTCGACAAGATCAAATGGGTGACGTTCGAGGATCCGCACGTCGCCGAATATGTCGACACCACCGAGCGGGCGCCGACAGACAAGAAGGTCCTGCAGATGCTGCTGGATGGCGAGGTCGACGCCGTCCTTGGCGAGACCACTGACAATCCCGAGCTGAAGTCGCTCTTCCCCGATCCCGCGACGGAAGCCGCCAAATGGTATGCGCGCCGCGGCGTCGTGCCGGTCAATCATCTCGTGGTCGTGACCGAAGGCCTCGCGAAAACGCGCCCCGAAATCGTCGCTGCTGTCTATGATCTGCTCAAGCGGAATAAGGAGCAGATGGGGCCGGCGGCGACACCCGATCTGTTGCCGTTCGGCATTGAAGCGAACAGAAAACCATTGGAGCTGATCGTCGACTACGCATTCCAGCAGGCGCTGATTCCGCGCCGCTATGCGATCGAGGAGCTTTTTGACGCGACGACACGAGGACTGAACTGATGGCAGATCCGAAGCGGTGGCAGATCGGGCTGGTGGGCTATGGCGAGGTCGGCCGGATCCTGGCCGAGGATCTGCGCCAGCAGGACATCAAGGTCGCGGCTTACGACATCAAGCTCGGAGGCGGGCAGGGCGCTGCGATGGAGCAACATGCTGCGAGGTTCGGCGTGATGCTCGCAGCGTCTCATGCCGAACTGACCGCAAAATCCGACTTCATCATCTCGGCCGTTACCGCCAGCCAGGCCGTGCCGGTGGCAAAAGCCTGCGCTGATGCGATCATCAGGGGCACCTGGTTTCTCGATTTCAATTCAGCCTCGCCGGGCGCCAAGCAGCGTGCAGCAGCGCTGATCGATGGCGCTGCCGGACGTTATGTCGAGGGCGCCGTGATGACCTCGGTGCCGCCGTATCGCATCAAGGTGCCACTGCTGCTTGGTGGCCCCGGCGCGAGGGAGCTGGAGCCGCTGCTGAACGCGATCGGCTTCGCGGCCAAGGTCGCCAGCGACAGGCTCGGCGTGTCCTCGGCCGTGAAGATGTGCCGCAGCATCATGATCAAGGGCCTGGAGGCCATGGTGATCGAAAGTTTTACGACCGCACGCGCTTATGGCGTCGAGGATGCGGTGCTGGCTTCACTCGCGGAGACGTTTCCCGGCATCAACTGGGAGAAGCAGGGCGCCTATTTCTTCCAGCGGGTGATCGAGCACGGCCGTCGACGCGCCGAAGAGGTGCGTGAGGTCGCCGAGACGGTGCGTGAGGCCGGCCTGACGCCCTGGTCGGCGGAGGGCACCGCCGAGCGTCAGGCCTGGGTCGCAGATCTCGCGGATGAGGGGGTGTTCGGGCCGAAGGGTACGCAGGAATTCGCTCGCAGCGCGGATTGGCGTACCGAGGCGGATCGTATTCTCGCAAAGATCAAGCGTTAGGGCCGAGCAAGCGCTCAGCTCGCGGCTTCGCTGGCGTGGTGCAGGCCCGAGATTTCATCGCGGGCGAGTTCGATCGAGTCAATCAGGCGATCGGCTTCGCGGATGACGTCCTTGGTACGCTCGCTTTTGAATTCGGTCAGGATCATGCGAATGCACTTGTCGGCGGTATCGAGCGTGCGCAGCGCGCGGGCCATATCGTCCGGCGAGCGGATCGTGGCGGTGTCGAGCCCCGACAGCACCTCGCCGATGCCGCTCAATCGCTTGATGGCGGTCTCGGCGGGCGTCCTGGCCCGGATGGATTGATAATCAAGGCTGCTGAATGCGCCGAACGTATCCATAACTTCCCCGGAGAACGCAGATGGTCAGTGCGCGTGCCCAATTATGGTTAGGGCCACCTTTCTAGCAACGCGTGGAGCTACGGTCCGGGATTCTACTGGACTCCATCTTGGGGGCGATTGGCGATGAATCCGGCCGGAAAGCGGTGGGGATCAGGGACGTTTCCCGGCAATCCTGCCGTCGCGCGCGACGAGCATACCTGCCTTGTAGACAGCGCGGCCTTGCGGCACGGCGACCACGGCCTCCGGAACATGCTCGGCGTTCAACGCCACGAAATCGGCCTGGGCGCCGACATGCAGGCCGTAGCCTTCAAGTCGCAGCGCCCTGGCCCCTGACAAGGTAACGACGTCAAAGGCGACACGTAACTCCTCATCGGTGTTGAAGCCCGAGCGATAGCCGAGCGTCGTCGCCCGGCGCAGCATGTCGCCGTCGCCATAGGGCCACCAGGAATCCCTGATATTGTCGTTGCCGCTGAACACGGTGACGCCGGCGCTGCGCAGGATAAGGATCGGCGGGAAGGCGCGGGCGCCCGGGGCGTTGGTCATGATCGCGACGCCGGAGCGGGCGAGGATGTCGGCGACGCTCTTGAGCTGGTCCAGGGTGATATCGCCGAGCCCGTAAGCGTGGCTGATGGCGACGTGGCCCTCCATGCCGAGCGCGCGCGTGCGCGCGGCGATCTGCTCGATCTCGAAGCCGCCGAGCGTGCCCATGTCGTGCAGGTGGATGTCGACGTCGACACCGTGCTTTTCGGCGACGCCGAACACGACGTCCAGGTGCTTCTCGACGTCACGATCAAAGCTGGCGGGATCGAGCCCGCCGACGAGGTTCGCACCGAGGCCGATGGCCTCATCGAGCAATTGCGGCGTGCCTGGGCTGGTCAGGATGCCGCTCTGGGGAAAGGCGACGAGCTGGATGTCGATCAAGCTCTTGTATTCCTCGCGCACGCGCAGGATCGTCTCGAGCGATTTCAGGCCGACGGAGCCATCGACCATGACGTGGCTGCGCATCTGCGTGGAGCCGTTGCCGATGCAGAGATCGAGCTGGTTGCGCGCCCGCACGTCCATCGGCGCCGCCTCGGCCATGTTCTCGGCCTGGAAGGCCACGCGTTCGTGCACGTTGAAGCCATTGGTGCACGGCTTGTGCGGACGCCAGGCGTCGCCGTAGAAGCTGGTGTCGAGATGGATGTGGCCTTCGACGAAGCCGGGAACGACAAGGGCATTGCCGAGATCAATAGTCTTGGCGCCGCCAGCGGGCGCGTCGGCCGGCAGAAGCGCAGCGATCAGGCCATCCTTGACCGCGATGTGATGCCGCGCCCCGCCATCGAAGCGCGCGTTCAGGAAGATCTTGTCGAAGGCCATCCGGTTGCTCCGTCGGGTCGATGTGTCGCGCCTGGTTCAGTTTCGCGGGCGAAGCAGCCTGGCCGGCGACCGCTCAAACGTCTGCCGCCCGCTTTTGAATCCCATCAGGATATCCGGCAGCTCCGCAATGGCGAAGCGGCTGTCGTTGGTATCGAGCACGACGAGATCGGCAGGCTTGCCGATCGCGATCCCGTAATCCCCGAGATTCATCAGCCGCGCCGGCAGCTCGGTGACGAGATCGAGGCAGGTGTCGAAATCGCCGACGGCGGCGTGGGCGACATTGGCGTAGAAGTTCGCCATTCGCAGCAGCGAGGCATCGCCGAACGGCGTGAACGGATTGAGCACATTGTTGGTCGCGATCGAGCAGACGATGCCCTCGCCCGCGAGCTTGTGCGCCAGCGTCAGCCCGCGCGGCGCGTTGTGGGTGGCCTCGCGCCCCATCAGATAAAGGTCGGTCGACGGCAGCACGGTAACGGCGACGCCGGCCTTGGCCAATTGCGCGGTGGCGGCCTTCAGCCGCTCCGGCGGTAGGGCCGAAAGCTTTGTGGCGTGCCCAATTGCGACGCGGCCTCCGTAATTGCGTTCATCGGTCTGCCTGACGACTTCGTCGAGATGCGACCAGGAGGGATCGAGATCGAAATCGAGATGGAGGTCAACATCGAGATTGAACTCCTGGGCGAGGTCGAAGATGCGTGCCAGATGCGCATTCGGGTCGGTGTCGGTATAGGGGCAGCCGCCGATTGCATCGGCACCGTCACGCAGGGCCTGAACCAGCAGCTCGTCGGCGCCGGGATCGTTGGTCAGCCCTTCCTGCGGGAACACGCAAAGCTCAAGATCAATCGCCCAGCCGTAGTCGCGCTTGAGCGCCTTGATCGCCTCGAAGCTGCGCAGGCCAATACGCGGGTCGATCTCGACATGGGTGCGCATGTGCGTGGTGCCGTGCACGATGGCGCGTTCGAGCACTTTGGCACCGCGCGCATGGACGTCGTCGGTGCTGAAATCCCGCTTCATCGCCGAGACGGCACGGATGGCATCGCCGAGCGTGCCGTGGATGTGCCCGCAGCGTTCGAGCAGGCAGGCCTTGTCGAGATGGATGTGGGTGTCGACGAATCCGGGCACCGCCAGCCGTCCTCCGAGATCGACCTCGACGGCCTCGCAGGCGAGTTTTTGTTCGATCGCAGCGATGCGTCCGCCCTTCACGCCGATATCGACGGGTGTCGGGGACGATCGTAGCAGGGCATTGCGGTAGATCAGGTCGAAAGCGGTCTGTGCGGTCATGGCGAAGATCTGGCTGATAGATCGGCGAGTCCTACGATCGTGCCAATGTAGCGGAGACGAAGGGCCTGCCGCCATATCGAAAGCCGCGATAGCTGGTAGACCCAGGCCGGTCTGGTGGCTGGCGGGCGGCTGGGCTATCACCGCCTCGATTGCGCCCGGCATGGCGGCGCGACCTTTTCAGGAGCTTTCGATGCGTCTACCCGCCGTTCTCTTGGCCGTCACCTGTCTTGCCGGCGCAGCGTCTGCCGAAGATCTCTCCGGTACGCTCCAGAAGGTCAAGGAGACCAGGAAAATTGCGCTGGGCTATCAGGAAGCCTCGGTGCCCTTCAGCTATCTCGACGGCAACCAGAAGCCGGTCGGCTTTGCCATGGATATCTGCCTCAGAATCGTGGACGCCGTGAAGAAGCAACTCGGCATGCCCGACATTGCCGTCGACTATGTCGCGGTGACCTCGTCGAACCGCATCCCGCTGATGGTCAACGGCACGCTCGACCTGCACTGCTCGGCGACCACCAACAATGCCGACCGCCAGAAGCAGGTCGCCTTCACCAACACGCACTTCCTCAGCGCGACGCGCTTTGCCGCCAAGAAGGCCGCGAAGATCAACACCATCGACGACCTCAAGGGCAAGGCGGTCACGGCTGTGGCGGGCTCGGTCAATTTGAACCAGCTCGCCAAGGTCAACACCGAGCGCGATCTCGGCATCAAGATCATGCCGGCCGTGGATCAGGCCGAGGCCTTCCTGCTGCTCGAGACCGACCGCGCGCAGGCCTACGCGCTCGACGACATTCAGCTCGCGGTCGCCATTGCGCGCTCGAAGGAGCCGGCGCAGTTCATGATCAGCGACGAGACCTTCTCCAAGCCAGAGCCCTACGGGATCATGCTGCGTCGGGACGACGCGCCGTTCAAGGCGTTGGCCGATCGCGCGACCGCCGAGCTCTACGCAAGCCCGGAGATCGAGGTGCTCTACAGGAAGTGGCTGGAATCGCCGACCCCGCCGAACGGCATCAATTACAACGTTCCGATGTCGCCGGCCTTGCGCGCCGCCTTCAAGAACCCGAGCTCGAGCGCCGATCCGGACGTGTATGCGGTGAAGTGAGGCGAGGGCGGCTTCCACCTCTCAGCGCTGGGAGAGACCCGTGCCAAAACGCTACATCCGAAAGGGGTGGGCGAGGTCCGAAGGATATCGGTGGGGACGAACTTGCGATAACCTTCGCGACGCACAGCGCATCGGGGCAGCGGCGCTTCCAGAGGCGAAATAGTCATGCGCGAAAGTGAGTCGTTTCTGGTCCGCCACGCGGACTTGATTTTCGCGTTGAAGACGTTTGCCGCCTCGATGCTGGCGCTTGTCATTGCGCTCGCCATGGACCTGCCGCGGCCCTATTGGGCGATGGCGACGGTCTACATCACCTCGCAGCCGCTGGCCGGCGCCACCAGCTCGAAGGCGTTCTTCCGCGTGATGGGCACGCTGGTCGGCGCCACCATGACGGTGGTGCTGGTGCCAAATCTGGTCAATGCGCCGGAACTGCTATGCCTCGCGATCGCGCTCTGGGTCGGATTCTGTCTCTATCTGTCGCTGCTCGACGGCACGCCGCGCAGCTATCTGTTCATGCTGGCGGGATACACGGTGGCCCTGATCGGTTTTCCCTCGGTGTCCCAACCAGGTGCGATCTTCGACACCGCGGTGGCGCGGCTGGAGGAGATCTCGCTCGGGATCATCTGTGCCAGCCTGGTCTCGACCATCGTGTTCCCCCGCAGCGTCGCGCCGGCCGTGGCTCATCGCGTGGACACCTGGCTTTCCGATGCACGCCGCCTCAGCCAGGTCGTTCTGCTGCGGGAGGCGACCGACGAAACGCGCCGCGACAAGCGCCTCAAGCTCGCGACCGACATCGTCGAGATCGACACGCTCTCAACTCATCTTGCCTATGATCGCCTGACCGACCGCAATGCCGTGACCGGCCTCGGCGAAATCCGGCTGCGGATGTTGACCTTGCTGCCCGTGATCGCCTCGATCGAGGACCGTCTGGCTGCATTGGGCGAGGAGGCCCTGCAGCGGCAGCCCGAGCTGAAGCGCCTGCTGGACGAGCTTGCGCAATGGATTGGAAGCGACGTCAGCGCGCGGCAGCCGGCCGACCGTGTCCGCGGCGCGATAGCGGAGCAGCAGGCGGGGCTGAACGACAGCGCGTCCTGGGAACGGATCATCACCACCAGCCTGCTGGCACGGTTGCGCGATCTGGTTGACCTCTCGCGCGACTGCCGTGCGCTGACCGAGGCGATTGCCGAGAACCGCAACGTCTCCACGCTCGATCTGGCGTTTCGATCCGAGGCTGGCGCTGCGCCGGTGCGTCACCGCGATCGCGGCCTGGCACTGTGGTCGGCAGCGGGCGCGACCGTGGCGATCCTGATCTCCTGCGCGTTCTGGATCGGCACGGGCTGGCCGGACGGCGCCTCGGCGCCGATGATGGCGGCCGTGGCCTGCTCGTTCTTCGCCGCGCAGGATGAGCCCGCGCGATTCATCCGCAGTTTCGGCCTGTGGTCGCTGGTCGGCATCGTCGTGGTCGCGATCTATCTGTTCGCGATCATTCCCGCGATCTCCCATATCGAGGTCCTGATCGTTGCGCTGGCGCCGACTTTCCTGCTCTATGGCTTGCTGATCAGCCGGCCCGCCACGGCGGGCACCGGCATGGCGCTCGCCGCCAACACCGCGACGCTGCTCGCGCTGCAATCGACCTACGCGGCCGACTTCGCGTCCTTTGCCAATTCCGCTGTCGCGTTCTTCGTCGGCGTCATCATGGCGGAGGTCGTGACGCGGATCGCGCGGGGGGTGGGCGCCGAGTGGATCGCCAACCGCCTGGTGCTGTCGAGCTGGATCACGATCGCGATCGCTGCCGAACGGCGCGGCAAACGCGACCGCGCGGAGTTCGCCGGGCTCATGCTGCACCGTCTCGGGTTGTTGGTGCAGCGCATCGCCTTCCTGTCCGAGAGCGACCGGCGCGACGCCGATAGCCTCGTGCAGCTCCGCATCGGCATCAACATCATCGATCTGCGCCGGGCGCGCTACGGGCTCGCGGCGTCGACCATATCAGTCATCGACGACATGCTCGACCAGCTCGCCGTCGCCTGCCGCAACTACGCGGGCGAGGGCATGCCGCGCGAGCTTCTGGCCAGCGTCGACCGAGCGCTGGGCCAGGCGGTGAAGGATCCCAATGACACCGCGCGGGAAGACGCGCTGATCGGCCTCGTCGGTATCAGGCGCGGCCTATTCCCGGACGCGCCGGCCTATCGGCCGCGCGCAGATGCAAGTGTGGCGGCATGAGATATGTGATCGACATCTACGGTGTGCTCGTGCCGGCGCTCTTGCTCTGGATCATCGTCGCCTATGTGCTGAGCGCGCTCCTGCGCCGGATCATGCAGCGCTTCGACCTCTATCGCCTGGTCTGGCACCGCGCGCTGTTCGATTTCGCAGTCTTCGTCTGCCTGCTCGGCGGCGTCGTCTATCTCTCGGAGTATCTCTCATGAAAGGAAATTTTGCCTGGCTCGGCCGGCTTGCGGTGACCATCATCGCTGTTATCGCCGCGATCGGTGTCGGCCGCGAGCTTTGGGGCTACTACATGGAATCGCCCTGGACCCGCGACGGCCGCGTGCGGGCCGACGTGGTACAGGTCGCGCCCGATGTCTCCGGCTTCGTCACCGAAGTGCTGGTCAAGGACAACCAGAAGGTCCATCGCGGCGACGTGCTGTTCAGGATCGATCGTGAGCGCTTTGCGCTGGCGCTGCGGCAGGCCGATGCGGCTGTCGCCGGTCATCAGGCCACGCTCGACCAGGCCAATGCCGATCTGAAGCGCTATACCGCGCTGACGACGGACGCGGTGTCGCAGCAGAAGCAGGAGCAGGTACTCGCGACCCAGCTTCAGGCCAAGGCCGCCTTCGATGCCGCGGTCGCCGATCGCGCGGTCGCCCAGCTCAATTTCGATCGTAGCGAGGTCCGGGCGTCCGTGAATGGCGTGATCACCAACATGGATCTGCGGCCCGGCGCTTACGTCTCCGCGGGCAGGGGCGTGATGGCGCTGGTCGACAGCGACACGCTGCATGTCGAGGGTTATTTCGAAGAGACGAAGCTTGCGCGCATCCGCGTCGGCGACAAGGTTCAGGTTCGTCTGATGGGCGAGAAGGCGACCCTTACCGGCCGTGTCGAGAGCATTGCTGCCGGCATCGAGGACCGCGACCGTGCCGAGGGTGCGAATCTGCTTGCCAACGTCAATCCGACATTCAGCTGGGTGCGTCTCGCCCAGCGTGTGCCCGTGCGCATCGCGCTGGATCCCGTGCCCGAGGCAATCTCGCTGGTCGCGGGGCGCTCGGCGACGGTGGAGGTGTTGAATTGAAGGCGCGTTGCACGCTTTTCTGGATCACGCCCTAAGCTATTTCCAGATAGTCCGGCCCGGGCAGCTCAGGGAATATTGCCGTCGGCAGTGTCTGATACCAGAACGCGACCGAGGCGATGTCGTCCTGCAGCGGGAGATATTTCGATTCCCTGACGCCGGGCAGCCAGCCGAGCGCCTGGATGGTCACGCGCAGGTCGCTCTGAAAGCGGATCGGATCGGGGATGTGCCAGCGGTACAGGCCGAACCGTTGCTGCGATTTGTAGACGCCGTCGGGCCGGATCACCTGCGGCAGGCCGGCATAGGGCGTTGTGAACTCCACATAGCGGGATTGCCCCTGGCCGGCATGCGCGACATGGGGATCGAAATTATAGGCGCCGCAGAAATAGTCCTCCGTGCCGGTGCCGCAGATGGTCGGGAATTCGCCGTCGCCGTCGATGAAGAACTTGATCTCGCCTTCGCCCCACCAACCGTTGTTGTTGACGCCCCAGGCCATGTAGGTGCCGACATAATGGCCGCGGCCATTGATGCCGTCGAGAATGGTGTAGACCTCCTTGAAAGGAAGCGGATTGGTGCGGCGGAATTGCGCATGGAAATAGGCGCAGTCTTCCGGCACCTCGGTCAGGGTGTAGTTGATCTGGTAGTAGACGGTCAGCGCCTCTTCGCTGCGGTTCTCCAGCGTGAAGCGGGCGCGCTTGCGGAACGGCATTTCCCAATAGCAATTGAAGGCGCGTCCCGGATTGACGCAGACCGCGAGCGACGACACCTGCGCAAATTCCTCCCAGCCACAGGCGAAGAAATCGCCGGCCGGGCATTCCACGCTCGGCTGCGCCTGGTCGTCCCAGTAGATGCGCAGGATGGAATGGCGAAGCCGTCCGCGCGCCAGCGTCATCCAGATCTGCTGGATCGCGCCCTGGCCCTCGATGTTCGCGAGCGTGAACGTCGCGCCGGGCTCGATCACGACATAGGGAGACACCTTCCAGCCCCGGCCGAGGTCGCGGGCCTGACGCGCTGCCGGGCCATCGACGGAGATGCCGCCCTTGCCCTTTTCACCGGTGAAATTCTCGGGGCTGATCGACCGCGTCTGCGCGTCCGACAGGCGCGACAAATTGCCGAGATGCAGGCCCAATCCGGAAAACGCCATGATGTCCTCGATCAGGAGTTAGCGATATCAGGGATATATCGCTGCCGAATCTACCAAAAGATGAAGATGACGGCGTAGCGAAAGCACGGTCGCTCCCTGTTGCCGACGACGAGAGGAAGAGGGCGTTCCCGCCATCTCCGATGGACGCGATTGCATGCGTCACTTTTTCGGGGCTAAGTGGCGGAAGCTGCCGGCGAAGCAGCGGCCCGCGGTGGAGGAGATCGATGTCAGCGGAAAGACACAAGACCGAAACAGCCGGCATACCTACGATCGACATCGAGGCCTTGCGTGCGCGTTATCGCGACGAGCGTGACCTGCGTCTGCGCTCCGAGGGCAAGGCGCAATATGTCGAGGTAACAGGCGACTTTGCCCGCTATCTCGACGATCCCTGGGCCGATGCCGGTTTTGCGCGCAAAGCCTTAAGCGAAGAAACCGAAGTGCTTGTTGTCGGCGGTGGCTTCGGCGGCCTGTTGTGTGGCGCGCGTCTGCGCGCGGCCGGTATCGACGATTTCCGCATTGTGGAAAAGGCCGCCGATTTCGGCGGCACCTGGTACTGGAATCGTTATCCGGGCGCGGCCTGCGATACCGAGAGCTACATCTACCTGCCGCTGCTGGAAGAGACCGGATACATGCCGGTTCGCAAATATGCGCGCGCGCCGGAGATCTACGAACACTCGCGCCGCATCGGCCGCCATTTCGATCTGTACGCGCGTGCGCTGTTTCAGACCGTCATCTCGTGCATGACATGGCAGGAGCAGGAGGGGCGCTGGCTGGTCGAGACCGATCGGGGCGATCGCATCCGCGCGCGCTTCGTGATTCTCGCGGGAGGCCCGCTGAGCCGGCCGAAGCTGCCCGGTATCCCCGGCATCGAGAGCTTCAGGGGTCACAGCTTCCATACCAGCCGTTGGGATTATGCTTACACCGGCGGCAGTGCGGAGGGCGGTCTTACCGGGCTTGCCGACAAGCGCGTCGGCATCATCGGCACCGGCGCCACATCGGTGCAATGCGTGCCGCATCTCGGCCGCTCGGCCAAAGAGCTCTACGTGTTCCAGCGCACGCCGTCCGCGATCGGTGTGCGCGCCGACCGCCCGACGGATGCCGCCTGGGTGGAAAGCCTGAAGCCCGGCTGGCAACGCGAGCGGATGGACAATTTCACTGCGGTGATTTCAGGCGAGCCGTTCGAGCAGGATCTGGTGCAGGACGGCTGGACCGGCCTGCTCGGCGAGATCCTGCTGGCGCCGCGCCGCCAGAAGCATAAGGTCGCCTCGATGGAAGAGGCGCTGAAGGTGATCGAGCAGGCCGACTATCGCAAGATGGAGGAGATCCGCGCCCGCGTCGATGCGATCGTGAAGGATGAGGCGGCAGCAGCGGCGCTGAAGCCCTGGTACAAGGCGTTCTGCAAGCGGCCGTGCTTTCACGACGAATATCTCGACACGTTCAACCGTCCCAATGTGCATCTCGTCGATACCAAAGGCAGGGGCGTCGAAGCCATCACGGAGAATGCGGTCGTCGCCGGCGGCAAGGCCTATGAGCTCGACTGCCTGATCTATGCCAGCGGTTTCGAGGTCGGCACCGACTATGCGCGCCGCATGGGGTTTGAAGTCTACGGCCGCGACGGCATGAGCCTGTCCGCGCGCTGGCGCGATGGCGTCAAGACGATGCACGGCTTCTACAGCCGCGGCTTCCCGAACTGCTTCCTGATCGTGACCGTGCAGGCCGGCCAGAGCGCCAACTTCCCGCACATCATCGACGAGCAATCGCAGCACATCGCCTATGTGATATCTGAGGCGCGCAAGCGCGGCGCAAGGACATTGGAGCCGACGCTCGCGGCCGAGAACGCCTGGGTCGATGAGGTGGTGAAGGCCGCGGTGGGCCGCCAGACCTATCTCGCCGAATGCACGCCGGGCTACTACAACAATGAAGGCGTGTTCGATCCGATCGCGGCGCGCAATAGCCAGTATTGGCGCGGACCGATGGCGTTTCTCAGGCTGCTCGCCATCTGGCGCAAGGAGGGCAATCTGGACGGACTGGAATTGACCTATGGCGCCGACGCGAAGAGCGACGGCGCTCCGATCTCCGCATGAACGGCATGATCCCGGCCCCCTACGGCTGCGTCACCGCGACCGGAACAGACATGTACCGGCAGCACCAGGGCCTCATGGTGGATTTCCTGCTCGGGACCGACGGCAGCCTTTGATTCATGTCAAGCGCATTGCTTGCATTGATTGCACCGGTCGGGGCTTGAGCTGATCCGGCTGACGTAGGATCATGCCCGCGCGCGAGCCGGTCGCGCAAATCTGAGAGAAGGAAGCGCAGGAATGACTGAGGGCAGGACCGTTGCGACGGCGTTGATCGGCGCGGCCGCGCTGCTGTTGTCCCTGGCTCCCTCGGCCATGGCTGCGCAATGCGGCAACGGGCCCGGCGGTTTCGAGGCCTGGAAGCGCGAGTTCAGCGCGGAAGCGCAGGGCAAGGGCATCGGCCAGACCGCGATCGCGGCGCTGATGCAGACCAATTACGCCAGCGCCACCATCAATGCCGACCGCAGCCAGCACAGTTTTTCGCTGTCGCTTGACCAGTTCCTGGCCAAGCGTGGCGCCACCACCATCGTGGCGCGCGGCCGGTCTCTGAAGCAATCCCAGGCGGCGATGTTCGCCTCGATCGAGCAGCGTTACGGCGTGCCGCCGGGACCGCTGATCGCGATCTGGGGCATGGAAACCGGCTTCGGCAGCCAGCGCGGCAACCAGAACATGCTCTCGTCGATCGCAACGCTGGCCTATGACTGCCGTCGCCCCGAATTCTTCACCGAGCAGCTCTATGCGGCGCTGAAGCTGGTCGACCGCGGTGTGCTATCAGGGGCGACCCGCGGCTCCATGCATGGCGAGGTCGGCCAGACCCAGTTCATGCCCAAGAACATCCTGGCCTATGGCACCGGCAATCTCGACGTCGCCGCCAACGCGCTGAGCTCGACGGCGAACTTCCTCAAGGCCAATGGCTGGCGTGCGGGAGCCGGTTACCAGCCGGGCGAGCCGAATTTCGCCGCCATCCAGGCCTGGAATGCGGCCGGCGTCTACCAAAAGGCCATTGCGCTGATGGGCCGGCAGATCGACGGGGGTGGCGGGACGGCGGCGGTGCGTTGAGTGCTCCGCAAGGCGTGACTGGACGTCTCAGAGAGAAAGTTGTTGCTTTCAGGAACCGACGGCACGAGGTTTGCTTAGATCAAGTTCAGGGCTGGGCATGAGGAGAACTCAACATGGCTACCCAGATCGTGATGGACCAGACTGGCGATACACGCCACGAGTTTGATCCCGAAAATGCCGAAGCGTTGGCGCAGGCCGAACAACGCTTTCGGGAATTGACCGGTGCGGGCTTCACCGCCGCGTATCGGACCGGCCCCGGCGAAGTTACGCGTATCAAATCGTTCGACCCGACCGCGCACGAAACGCTGTTCTATCCCCGCCTGGTCGGCGGTTGATCTGAACGGTCCATGATCGCGGTCTTCAGACTCCGCGCGCCCGCGCGGGCGCGGTTGCACGCGCTCCGCGAGCTCTACCGGCGCTTCTTCGGCGAGAACACGCCCGAGGCGCGGGGGAGGCGGTTATTGGCTGAATGGCTCTCCGACGAGCAGCGCGCTCAGTTCGATCAGTACCGGCATTTCGACGTCATCGGCTGCGATAGCGGCAAGCGCTATCGCATCCACTACGGCACGGCCGCCAACGTCCACGAGGTCGATGCGTCAGGCAATGCAACGATGGGGTGGTGCTTCGTCCCGTCAGGCTTCCTGGTGCCGGGCGACGTCATGCTGGCGCAGAAGATCGCGCTCGAGACGGACGAAAAGGGGGCACTCGCGCTCGCCAACCGGTTTCCGCCGGCGACGCATTCAGAGCACTTCTACCGGCGGCCGTTCTAACCGCGCCGCCGCTGTTGGCTAGAAGTGGGTGGTGCGATAGGCGTCCACCGCGTGCGCTGCGAAGACGGCGATGCTGCACAGGGCGAGGACAACGGAGATGAGCTCGATCATATGTCGTCCTCCCCAAGCGGCTGCGCGACGAGGTGCTGGCAGCAGGCATATTCGCTGATCAGGTCGAGGAAGAATTGCATGGCGCACGTCCCTGTATGATTTTGACAACTAGATAACCGGCTCTCTGTTTCAGGCGTGTTTCGTCGAGATAGGAAAGGGGTTTCGCGGGGAACCGGGACCTATCCTGCGGGCAGCCGAACCGCTACATCCCTTGAACGATCCACCTTTTGGTCGTGTGCATTGCGCGCGCGGCATGTCACATTTCGAGGCAAAATCATGGCTCAGGTCGCCTGGTTCGACGATCTCACCGTCGGGATGCGCTTCAAATCCCCCGAGGTCGTGGTCAGCGAAGCCGACATCAAGCGGTTCGCCGCCGAGTTCGACCCGCAGCCGATGCATCTGGATCACGAAGCCGCCAAGGACACCCTGTTCAAGGGCCTGGCTGCCTCGGGTTGGCACACCGCGGCGATCGCCATGAATCTGGCGATCCAGACCCGGCCCTTCGGCCTGCACCCGCTGATCGGCGCCGGCGTCGACGGCTTGCGCTGGACCATTCCAGTGCGGCCCAACGACCGGCTGCATCTGGTCGGCGAGGTCATGAGCCTGACGCCGTCGAAGTCGAAGCCGCAGGGCATCGCCATGGTGAAGTGGACGATGTTCAATCAGAACGGCGAGGAGGTTTACACCTTCACCCCGATCGCGATCGTGCCAAGGCGAACGTAGCCGGCCCCCCTTCGCCGGCGGCCGCGTCGAGCCGGCCCTTGCGGCTTTCCGGCAGAGGTGGTCAGCTTGGCGCGGGGAAGCGCTGGAGGCTGACATGAAACTAATCTGCCTTGCCGCTGGACTGTTCGCCGCGGCCTTGATCGCCGGGCCAGCGGTGGCGCAGCAATCCAAGGTCGGCGACTGGACCATCGAGAAACGGACCCAGGACACCCATTGCAACGCGAGCCGCGGCTACAAGGACAAGGACGACGAGAACCGCGACTACGTCATCGTCATCACCTATTCGGACAAGGCCATCGTGATCGTGATGATCTATGATGGCTGGGAGTGGGACAAGGTCGGCGAGATCCTGCGTGCCGACGTCGGCACCGACGACGTCGACATCATGGCGAAGGCGAAGTGGGAGGTCATGGACAAGACCACCGTGCGCGGCATCTTCGAGTACGATCAGTCCATCATGGACCGCCTCTCGAGAGCCAAGCGTCTGACGCTGGACTTCGAGGACGATGACGACGACAGCATCGAGATGCAGATCCCGCGCGCCGGCGAGGCGCTCGCCGCGCTGAAGTTCTGCGAGGAGAACCGGAAATAGATCGAGGCGCGATCTGGTTGTCCGGTCCCATCAGGCTTTAGTGCCCGGGATTGGCGACCGAGCCCTGCACCGGTGCCGCGCTGATGTCGCTGCCGTGATGCACCAGCGGCTTCATGCCGGTGACGGTCCGCAGCAGCACATAGAACACCGGCGTCAGGAACAGGCCGAACACGGTGACGCCGATCATGCCGGAGAACACGGCAACGCCCATCGCGCGCCGCATCTCGGAACCGGCGCCGGTCGAGAGCACCAGCGGCAGCACGCCCATGATGAACGCCATCGACGTCATCAGGATCGGACGCAGGCGCAGCCGGCTCGCTTCGATCGCGGCCCGGATCGGCGTGCGGCCGGCGAATTCAAGCTCGCGGGCGAATTCGACGATCAGGATCGCGTTCTTGGCGGAGAGTCCCACGAGCACGATCAGGCCGATCTGGGTGAAGACGTTGTTGTCACCCTTGGAGAGCCAGACGCCGAACATCGCAGCCAACAGGCCCATCGGCACGATCATGATGATCGAGAGCGGCAGGGTCAGGCTCTCATAGAGCGCGGCCAGCACCAGGAACACCAGCAGGATCGCCAGCGGGAACACCCAGAGCCCGGAATTGCCGGCGATGAACTCCTGATAGGTGAGGTCGGTCCATTCGAAGGCAAAGCCGGGTGGCAGCACCTCCGCCGCGATGCGCGTCGCCGCTTCCTGCGCCTGGCCGGAGGAGTAACCGGGCGCAGCGGCGGCGTTGATGTCGGACGACAGGAAGCCGTTATAGCGGATCGCGCGCTCCGGACCCGCGCTCTGGCGGATCGTGAGCAGAGCCGACAGCGGCACCATGTCGCCGGAGGACGAGCGCACCTTCAACTGCCTGATATCGTCGGCACGGGCACGGAACGGCGCGTCGGCCTGGACCCGGACTGAATAGGTGCGGCCAAACTTGTTGAAGTCGTTGACGTAGTAGGAGCCGAGGTAAATCTGCAGCGTGTTGAACACCTCGGTCACGGGCACGCCCAGTTGCAGCGCCTTGGTGCGGTCGATATCGGCGAACAGCTGGGGCACGTTGACCTGGAAGCTCGAGAACACGCCGGCGATCTCCGGCGCCTTCTGCATCGCCGCCATGAACGCCTTGGTGGCGTCGTTCAGCGCCTCATAGCCAAGGCCCGCGCGGTCCTCGATCTGCAGCTTGAAGCCACCGATGGTGCCGAGGCCGTTGACCGGCGGCGGCGGGAACATGGCGATGAAGGCTTCCTGGATGCCGGCATATTTCTTGTTCAGCTCGGCGGCGAGCGCAGGGCCGCTCAGCGAGGGATCCTTGCGCTCGTCGAACGGTTTCAGCGTCGAGAACACGATGCCGGCGTTGGAGGAGTTGGTGAAGCCGGAGATCGACAGGCCCGGGAAGGCAACCGAGCTCTCGACACCGGGCTGGGTCAGCGCGATGTCGCTCATCTTGCGGATCACCTCTTCGGTGCGGTCGAGCGTGGCGCCATCGGGCAGGCGCGAGAAGCCGACCAGATATTGCTTGTCCTGGCCCGGCACGAAGCCACCAGGCACCTGCTGGAACAGGAAAGCGGTGACGCCGACGAGGACGACGTAGAGACCCATCACCGCGGCCTTGCCCGAGATCACCTTGGTCACGGTGCCGCTATAGCTGTTCGAGGAGTAGGTGAAGGCCCGGTTGAAGCGGCGGAAGAACCAGCCAAAACCCTTTTCGAGAATGATCGTCAGCCGATCCTTCGGCTCGTCGTGGCCCTTGAGCAGCAGCGCCGACAGCGCCGGCGACAAGGTCAGCGAGTTGATCGCCGAGATCACGGTCGAGATCGCGATCGTCAGCGCGAACTGCTTGTAGAACTGTCCCGTCAAGCCGGAGATGAAGGCGAGCGGCACGAACACCGCGATCAGCACCATCGCGATCGCGATGATCGGCCCCGAGACCTCGCGCATCGCCTGATAGGTCGCATCGCGCGGCGACAGTCCGGCCTCGATGTTGCGCTCGACATTCTCGACCACGACGATGGCGTCGTCGACGACGATGCCGATCGCGAGCACGAGGCCGAACAGGCTGAGCGCGTTGATGGAGAAGCCGAACACGTGCATCACCGCGAAGGTGCCGACGATCGACACCGGCACGGCCAGCAGCGGGATGATCGAGGCGCGCCAAGTCTGCAGGAACAGGATCACGACCAGCACCACCAGCGCGATCGCCTCCAGCAGCGTATGGATCACGGCCTCGATCGAGGAGCGCACGAACTGGGTGGGATCGTAGACGATCTGGTAGGACACGCCCTCCGGCATGTTCTTCTTGATCTCCGCCATGGTGGCACGGACGTGATCGGAAATCTGCAGCGCGTTGGAGCCGGGCGCCTGGAAGATCGGGATCGCCACCGCCTGCTTGTTGTCGAGCAGCGAGCGCAGGCCGTATTCGGAGGCTCCCAGCTCGATGCGCGCGACGTCACGCAGGCGCACGACTTCGCCGCGCGTGCCTGTCTTGACCACGATGTCGCCGAACTGCTCTTCGTTGGCGAGCCGCCCCTCCGCATTGACGGAGAGCTGCAGGTCGATACCCCTGACGTTCGGCGACGAGCCGACCACGCCGGCGGCGGCCTCGACGTTCTGCGCCTGGATCGCCTTGACGATGTCGCTGGCGGTCAGACCGTGCTCGGCCGCCTTCTGCGGATCGACCCAGACCCGCATCGAATAGTCGCCGGCGCCATAGAGCTGGACGTCGCCGACGCCGTCGATCCGCGCCAGGCGATCCTTGACGTTCAGCACCGCGTAGTTGCGCAAATAGGTCATGTCGTAGCGGTTGTTCGGCGACAGCAGATGCACGACCATGGTGAGGTCGGGCGACGACTTCTTGGTGATGATGCCGAGCTGGCGCACCACGGCCGGCAGGCGCGGCTCGGCCTGCTGCACCCGGTTCTGCACCAGCTGCGTCGCCTTGTCGGGGTCGGTGCCGAGGCGGAACGTCACCGTCAGCGTCATCGCGCCGTCGGTGGTGGCCTGGCTAGACATGTAGAGCATGCCTTCGACGCCGTTGATCTGCTCCTCGATCGGCGTCGCCACCGTTTCCGCGATCACCTTGGGATTGGCGCCAGGGTAGGTCGCCCGCACCAGGACGGAGGGCGGCACCACGTCAGGGTATTCCGAGATCGGCATCGCGAACAGCGAGATCAGCCCGGCGAGGAAGATCAGCACCGACAGCACGCCGGCGAAGATCGGACGATCGATGAAAAATTTCGAGAGATTCATGAACTTGCCTTGCGCGAGAGACACCTCTCCCGTCATTCCGGGGCGCGGGCAGAGCCCGCGAACCCGGAATCCAGAGGTGAGATAGTCGGAGTTTCGTAATCTCCAGATTCTCAGGTGCGCAATTGCGCACCGTAGTTCGCGCTATGCGCGCCCCGGAATGACGGAGAACACTAGCGTTGCACCACGTCCTGGTTGCTGTGGTTGGAAGCTTGCTGCCCGCGCGCACCCATCGCCGCCACTTCCGTCTTGAGGAGGGCGCCCGGACGCACGCGTTGCAGACCGTTGACGACGATGCGATCGCCAGTCTTCAGCCCCGCGGTGACGATGCGCAGGCCGTCGACCGCGCCGCCGAGCGTGATCGGCCGATACACTGCGCGGCTGTCATCGCCTACAGCCATCACGAACTTCTTGTCCTGGTCGGTGCCGATCGCGCGTTCGTCGATCATCACCAGGGTCTGCTGCATCGGCTGGCCCATCCGCACGCGGGCGAACTGGCCGGGGATCAGACGCCCGTCGTCGTTCTGGAAGACCGCGCGGACGCGGATGGTGCCGCTCTGGCCGTTGACCTGGTTGTCGATGAGCTGGATGTGGCCCTTGGCCGAAAGGCCGCCTGACGTCGTCATCTCCACCGGGATCTGGTCGAGATTGCCGCGCTTGCCGCTGCCATCCGCGATCGAATTCAGCGCCCGCAGCACGACCTCTTCATCCGCATCGAACGAGGCGTAGATCGGATTGACCGAGACCAGCGAGGTCAGGATGGGAGAGGCGGTGCCGGCAGCGACGAGATTGCCGACGGTGACCTCGATCTTGCCGACGCGGCCGTCAACCGGCGCGCGCACCTCGGTGTAGTCGAGATTGAGCTTTGCGGTCTGCAGCGTCGCTTCGGCCGCCTTGACGTTGGCGATGGCCTCGCGATTGGCGTTGTCGCGCTGGTCGTAATCGCGCCGCGTCACCACGGCGTTGCCGACCAGCTGCGCGCCGCGTTCGAGCTCGCTCTGGGTGAAGACGACGCGCGCCTTCGCGGCTTCGAGCTGTGCGGCAGCCTTGTCCACCTCGGCGGCATAAGGCGCCGGATCAATCTTGAAGAGAACGTCGCCGGCCTTCACCAGCGCGCCTTCGGTGAAATTGGTCGACAGGATCGCACCGGCAACGCGCGGCCGCAGCTCGACGCGCTGGATGGCCTCGAGCCGGCCGGAGAAATCGTCCCACAGCACGGTCTGCTTCGGCTCGATCAGAGCGACCGTCACCGGCACGGCCTGTTCGGCCGCCGCCGCCGTTGCGGTGGCCTGGGCCGAACGGAGGTAGTGGCCGGTCGCGATCGAGCCGGCCACGGCGAGGGCGCCCACAACAGCAACGCCACCGAGAAGACGGCGGATGCGGCCGGGACGAGAGACTTTTTGGGTGGGGGGCATTTGCGCGCTCCAGATATGTAGTGTTCACTACAGATGTGGAGCTGGATATCGCAGCGCAAGATACTTATGTACCGTTCGCTAAGAAAATTGTAGCTGCTTACCGCAAGAATGGGAAGGCGGAAAAGAAAAGAACGATAGAACAAATAGATAGGAGCTGGCGTTAAGATCGAGGGACGGCGCCGAATCCGAGGAGATCAGTGACATGGGCATGGGACGCCCCCGCGAATTCGACGCTGACGTCGCGTTGGACCGGGCGATGGAAGTGTTTTGGCGCCACGGCTATGAAGGCGCCACGATTGCCCAGCTCACGGAGGCCATGGGGATCAACCCGCCGAGCCTGTATGCCTGTTTCGGCAACAAGGAAGGCCTGCTCAAGGCCGCGCTCGACCGCTACACCAAATTACGCGGCGCCTGGATGGACGAGGTGGTGTCCGCACCGACCGCCCGCGAGGTCGCCGAGCGGATGCTGATGGGCATCGCCGAGAAGCAGACCGATCCCGCCAATCCGCCCGGCTGCCTGCTCGTGCAAGGCGGCATCGCCTGCGGGACTGGCTCCGAGAACGTCCCCTTCGAGCTTGCCGCGCGCAGAGCCCAGAACGAAGACCAGCTCCGCGAGCGTTTCATCCGTGCAAAGGCGGAGGGCGACCTGAAGCCGGCATCCGATCCCGCCGCGCTCGCGCGCTATGTGTCGGCCGTATCGGTCGGCATGGGCGTGATGGCATCGTCGGGCTCCGACCGAGAGGCGCTGCGTCAGGTGGCGAGCGTAGCGGTGCAGGCCGTCGAGGCGCAGTCGGCGCGGGACTAGGCTACGCCGCCGTTGGTAGGGGGTGGCCTCGCGATGAGCAGGCGTCGGGCATGGCATCGCCCGTTCAAGATCATCGCGGACGTCAGTCCGTGCGTCAGGTCGATGATCGGCATCCGTAAATGCGCGGGCTCGAAGCGTAAGAGTTTGGTTGCGATTGCGAAGTACCGTGCCCGGGCGAGCGACCCATCGATACCTTCCACAGCTCAATCGCGCGATTTTGCCTGGTGCCATGATGTCAGATCTTTCCTTTTCGCCGGAACGCTCATCCGTCAGTCGACAGAAGGGCATCAGCCTGCGATGGCGGTTGCTGGCCGGCAATCTGATCACGAGCCTTCTCGCGGTGGCTTTCGCGGCAGCAATCGCCTGGAGCGGATGGGGCGATCTCCGCAAGAGCGAAAGTGCGGCGCGCGCGCTGTCCGCATTCGAACTGGTGATGAAGGCCAACAGCCGGATCCCGGCCGAACGCTCCGCCTGGTTCGCGGTCATGGGTTTGACCGATGCTGCCACGCCCGAGAACCTGTCCGCTCTGGACAAGGCACTCGCCGCCACGGATGCCGCGATCGGTGCCGCAAAGCAGGCCATTCGCGCGGCTGAGCTGCCGGCGGGATCGATCGAAGCCGCCGAAACAGCCTTGCAGAATACGCGCAATGTCGCGCGTCAGGCGGCGATGCAGCCCAAGGCGCAGCGCCCCGCCAACAGCCAGTCGGCCATCGTCGACGGTCTGGCCCGCGCGGTCGATGCACTCACGGCGGCGACAAGCGAAGCCTTGATCAGCCTGTCGCGCGTCGGAAGCGACATCGAAAATCTGCTGCCGTCGGCGGAGCTCGCACAAAGAGCGCAAGCCATGCGCGCGATCAACGGCTCCCGTGCGGCCCTCCTCGGACTTCTGGTCCGTAAGCAGCCCATGTCTGCGGCACAGATCGTCGAAGCGACCGAGCTGAGCGGCCAGGTCGCGCTGATCTGGAAGCAGATCGAGCAAGGTGTGCACAATGCCGGAGATGCGCCTGAGCTCGTGAACGCCATCAAGCCGGTGCGCACGACACTGATGGATGAAGGCGAGCCACGGTTTCGCGACGTCGCCGCGGCCGCACGCGAGGGGCGTCCTTCCCCGGTCGGCGAGGCCGACTGGGGGACCGTCCTGAACAGCGTGCTGGGTCTGCGCGACGCCGCCTTGAGCTTTGCCCACAGGGCCAATGACGCAGCGATCGGGCAGGCGCAGACCCGGCTCGTCTGGGCTCTTGCGGCTCTCTTCGTCGTGTTCGCCACCTCGCTCGCAGTCGTCGTCGCGGTGATGCGCCAGGTCATCCGCCCGCTGACTCGACTGACGGGCGCGACTCTGCGGCTTGCCGACCGCGATCTCGATGTCGCAATTCCGGACGGACATCGCGGCGACGAGATCGGTACCATGGCAAACGCGCTCCAGATCTTCAAGGATGCGCTGATCGCGAAGAAACTCGCGGACGAGGGAGTCGCGCGTGACGCCGAAGCGCAGATCGCGCGCAGCCGCCGCGTCGAGACCATCACGCGCAATTTCGAGGCCATGGTCGGCGAGATCGTGAACACGGTTTCGTCCGCGGCGACCGAACTCGAGGCTGCCGCCGGTACACTGAACACCACGGCCGATCGGTCGAAGGTGCTGTCGATGGCGGTCGCAGACGCCTCAAATGAAGCCTCCGCCAACGTGCAGTCGGTAGCCTCCGCCACCGAGGAACTGACCTCCTCGGTCCACGAGATCAGCCGCCAGGTCCAGGAATCCGCACGCATCGCCGGAGACGCGGTTGAGCAGGCTAGCCGCACCAATGAACGCGTCAGCGAATTGTCGCAGGCCGCGGGTCGGATCGGTGACGTCGTGGAACTGATCGACTCGATCGCCAGCCAAACCAATCTGCTGGCGCTGAACGCCACCATCGAGGCGGCGCGCGCCGGCGATAGCGGCCGCGGCTTTGCCGTGGTCGCCTCCGAGGTGAAAGCGCTGGCGCAGCAGACCGCGAAGGCAACCGAGGAAATCCGTCAACAGATTACCAGCGTCCAGTCCGCGACACAGGAATCGGTCGGCGCGATCAGGGAGATCAGCGGCACGATCGAGAAGCTGTCGGAAATCTCCTCGGCCATCGCTGCCGCCGTCGAAGAGCAAGGCGCGGCCACGCAGGAAATCGCCCGCAACGTGCAGCAGGCGGCGAACGGCACCCAGCAGGTCTCCGCAAACGTCACCGACGTCCGGCATGGCGCGAGCGAGACCGGCTCGGCCTCCTCGCATGTGTTGGCCACCGCCCAGTTGCTCGCCGCAGACTCCGGCCGGCTCAAGCTCGAGGTCGGGAAGTTCCTGGAAGACATGCGCGCGGCGTAACCCACCGCAGCAAGTGAATGGGATACGACCGACGGGCCGAGGATTGCGGTCAGCCCTGTTTTGCGAATAGGTGCAGCTCCGTCACGTAAGGAAACGCGACGATGTGGTGCCCGATCAGCGCGGGATCATTTTGGATGATGCTATCAACCGCGGTGCGAACGCGGTCCTGTTCCTCACTCGGCAAGACAGCGATGAAGCTGGTCGACAGGGCGCGGTCCATGATTCCGCTGGGCGGCATGGATTGACTGAATGGATAGCTTTTACTCTCCAGGTGGCGAAAGCGCGCATCGTCGAAGATCACGCGCCATTTGCCGGTAGACTGCCGCGGTGTATCACTCGCATAGCCATCCATGATCCTAGAAAACGCCGCGACCCAGGGTACGCGCTCGTCTCGCACATTCCAGATCAAAGCGAGAGCGCCGTTCGGCTTCAGAACTCGAAAAATCTCCCGTGTCGCCTTTTCATAGTCGAACCAATGAAAGGCGGTAGCGCAACAAACCAGACCCGCAACTCTATCAGGCGCCGGAATGCTCTCGGCACTACCGATAAGGACTTCAACTGCCGCCAGACGATCGACCGGAATGCGCGCAGCCATCTCAGCGATCGGTTCCACCGCGAGAATGTGCTTTCCGCTCAGTGCCAACAGCTCAGTAAATTTCCCGGTGCCTGCGCCAAGATCGATGATCGTGTCGGACTGCGGCAGGTCAGAGAGCAAGGCCACCGGATATTCGGGACGCCCGGAGACATACTCGCTCACTCTGCTCGAATAGCCGTTGGCAGTTGACGTCGCCATGGCTGGACTCCCCTCAACCTGGCAGCAAACTGCAACATATCGAAGTCGCAGATAGAGGTCACCTGCATTATCGACGTCTGCAACCCATGAGGATCGCTATGGCGTCATTTCGCGAGACCTTGGCCTGCCGACTTACAGGCCTGCTCTGCCCCTAGAAGCGGACGTCCGATGCGACGCGAGAAGGTTCGCATACGGGCTATAAGCAGTCATTCTCCGATCCATCGTCTACTCAATAACTTCGTCGGCTCGCGCCAAAATGATTGGTGAAACGTCCAGGCCAATCGCCTTGGCGGTCTTGAGATTGATCACGAACTCAATTTTGGTGGGTTGTTCGACTGGAATTTCTCCAGGCTTGGTGCCGCGAAGTATCTTATCAACAAGATCCGCAGCACGCCGATACATGTCAGGAACGTTTGGACCGTAGGAGAATAGCCCACCGGCGCTAACACTGTCGCGTTCGCCAAACACCGTTGGTACGCTCGCCGCGAGCCCCTGACTGACGATACGAAAACGTCCAGCGTTAACTAGAGGATCGGAGCATACATAAAGCGCATCGCATCGGTCCTTAAACGATGTGAACACAGCTTCGATGTCATCGAGTGCGACAATCTTGAAGAGAGTGGCTGCGATACCAATCTTGATGGCGGCGTTTTCAACGTCCTGCAGCTCGAGCATCGGACCGGGAGCAAGCCGATTGGCCATAATTCCGAGTCGGGACAAGCCAGGGATGACCTCGCGCGACAACTGCACGCGCTTGCCGGCAAGATCGGGCCCGAGATAAGACAAGCCGGTGGCATTGCCACCGGGATGCGCAAGGCTACTGACGATTCCTGTCGCGACCGGATCAGTCGCTATCGCAAACACGACTGGGATTTCAGGTGCCGCCCGTTTAACGGCCAATACCGGCCCAGCACCTGCGGTCACGATGAGATCGACCTTGAGTTTGGCAAACTCAGCTGCGATTTCAGAATATCGCTCCGACCGGCCTTCCGCCCATCGATACTCAAATAAGATCGTCTTGTTTTCGAACCAGCCCAGCTCGCGCATGCGCCGAACGAAGGCATCGACGCGGGGTTGTTGATCTGCGAGGCTCGAAACGCCAAGGAAGCCAAGCAACGGCATCGCTCGCTTTTGCCCATACGTCGCAACCGGCAACAACGCCGCGCCACTCAAAATGCCGAGAACACTACGTCGCCTCATGGGCTATTACCGGTCCAGATAGTAGCAGCCTATCGGCTCGGTCCAATTTTCGATAGGGCTAAAACAGGTCGTGATCGTCCGCTGAGGGTCAAACAGCGAAGAACTCAGGTTGAGCAAATTTGGTCTGCTCTGACGAAGTGAGCAGAGCTCCGGCAGGCGAGGCGCCACTTCGCAGATGGGCCTACAAGCGACCTTCCAAAATGAAGGAGGCCGCCAGCTGAGGCAACCTCGTCGGATCGCCTAGCACACCGTAGATGGGGACAACGCCCACGACGCGGCGCATCTGCTGGCTGGCCGCGGCAACTTGCATCTGCCGTACTGTTGATAGTGCGTCTCTGCGCTGGCGGGAATCCAAAGAAAATACTTCAACAGGCGTTCTGCCTGGCTCCGCCAATCCGTCAATGAGTATTGTGCAGCGATCAGGTCAGGCTCGCAGCGGGTGGGATGCAATGTATATTCGCCAGATTATTTTCGCCCTCGTGCTGCTCGGCGCTTTGGTTCGGTTCGAGGCTGCCACAGCTGAAGATGGTTTCCCGGCAGCGGAGTGGGAGCGCGTCACTCCTGCAGAATTGGGCTGGTCAGAGACCGAATTGGCCCAAGCGCGATCCTTTTCGGATCAGATTGGCTCGAGCGCGGTTGTGATCGTTCAGCACGGGAAGGTGGTGGCCGAGTGGGGCAATACGACGAAGCCAATGGAAGTCGCTTCAATCCGCAAGAGCCTGCTCAGCGCCCTGGTCGGCATCGCAGTGTCGGATCACCTGATCAACCTCGACAGCACGCTTGGCGAACTCGGCATCGACGATAATCCGCCTGGCTTGACCGGGTTCGAGAAGGGCGCGACGGTGCGCGAACTGCTCGAAGCGCGTTCCGGGGTCTACCACGCGGCGCTCTATGAGACGCCTGATATGGCCAGGATGAGACCGCCGCGCGGCAGCCACCCGCCCGGCACCTTCTGGTATTACAACAATTGGGACTTCAACGCGCTCGGCACGATCTACGAGCACGCAACTGGCAGCGGCATCTTCGAGGCGCTCGACCTAAGAATCGCAAAGCCAATCGGCATGCAGGACTACCGCCAACAGGATGGCAGCTACGTCCGCGGCGAAGCATCTATCCACCCCGCCTATGAGATCCGCATGAGCGCTCGGGACTTGGCGCGTTTTGCACTTCTCTATCTGCGCAAAGGCAATTGGGCCGGACACCAGATCGTGCCGCGGGAGTGGGTGGAAGAGAGCACGCGCAGCCATTCGAAAGCGGCACCCCTGCCGGGCTATGGCTATCTCTGGTGGATCGGTTTTCTGGGCGGTGACGTTGCGCCTACGGTCACTTTGCCGAAAGGCAGCTTTTTGGCCCAAGGTGCCGGCGGCCAATACGCCTTGGTCGTGCCCGCGCTCGACCTCGTCGTGGTGCATCGTGTCGACCGCGACACGCCCTTCACCGAACCTTCTTTTCGTAGTATCGGCAGGCTGTTCTGGCTGATCCTGAAGGCCGAGGGCTATGATCCGGGGCCCGATGCCTCGCTCACCGCAGCGGCCGGCGAACGACCGACAGGTGAGACCCTTCTCGCAAAACTCCAGGGCAAGACGATCAGCTTCGGTGCCAAGCTCAGGAATGGTCCGCTCACAATGCGATTCGAGCCCGACGGCCGGATGACTTATCCGCACTGGGACGAGGCCTTCGGACCTGCCGCCGGGACATGGACGGTCGCGGGGGATAGGCTCTGTCTCTTAATCTCGGATGCCAGACGTCGCTGCTACGTTCCAGTGCTGAACGGTGAACGGATCGAGTTGTTCGACCAGCTTGGTGTCATGCAAATCGACGGGATGGCGATGCCTCAGTGATCTGCATGCAGCAATCGGCTCGCGACGTCCGGAGCAAGCCGCGTTCGCAACGGCGATGGCTTCCGAACAGTTAATGGTTCGGAGCGATTGCGGATTCACGACTGGAGATTATGCCGTCGCGCGCCTGTTTTGCCCGACGTGTCAAGCCTCCCGGCGTCAGCGCGGCGCGCGGCGCGAGACGCGAAATTCGCCAGTGATTTGTACTGTGCATGGGGTTGTTTTCGCGTTTTCGACTGGGCGTCCTCACGCCGCAAGGCGCCCGAACAACGGCTAAGCGCATCGAAACCGGACCTCTAAGAATTTCTACATAAAGTTGTGACACGGTCCCGCGCGTCAAGACCCGCAACCCGCATCGTCGCGTCTCATTGCGCGCACGAAAGACGGGGCCCGCGGGCACTGTGGGGGCGTTGTTCATGACTGCACTTGCTTCGGACGCCGGTCGCGCCAAGCGGGGGATCGTGCCGATCCTGCTGTGCGTCGTGCCGTTCAGCCAGATTCCGCTCGATGCCTATACGCCGGGCCTGCCGCAGATGGTGGTGGATCTGGCGACCGACTCCGCGTCGATGCAGAACACCGTCACCGCTTATATGCTCGGCATGAGCCTCGCGCTGGTGCCTGTCGGCATTGCCTCCGATACGCTCGGGCGTCGCGGCGTCCTGCTCGCGGGTCTTGCGATGCTCATCGCCATGAGCGTCGCCTGTGCGATGGCCACCAGCGCCTCGCTGCTGCTGGGATTGCGTTTCCTGCAAGGCATCGGCGGCTGCACCTGCCTCGTGGTCGCCTATGCGGTTGCCGCCGACTGCTATCGCGGCCGTGAGCTGACCGCGATCTCCGGTCTGCTTGGCGCCGCCTGGGGGCTCGCACCCGTGCTTGCGCCGGCGGCCGGTGGCTTCATCGTCGACCTCACATCCTGGCGCGGTGTCTTCATCGTCATCGCCATCGCCGCAAGCACCGTCGCCATGATCGTCGTGTTCCTCCTGCCCGAGACGCTGCCAGCCGAACGACGTGCGCCATTCGATCCGCGCCGCACCGCGGGCATCCTGCGCGATGCGCTGCTGCGTCCGGGCTTCCTCGCCTTCGTGCTGGTCTTCGCTGCGGCCGCCAGCGCGCAGTTGGCGTTCGGCGTCGTCGCGCCGTTCTTCTATCAGACCGGGCTCGGTTACTCCGCGGCCATCTACGGCCTCGTCGCGCTCGGCCTTGGCGGCGTCAATCTCGCCGGCGAACTCGGCTGCGCGCATTTCGCGCAGCTTTTGCCGGCCCGGATGCTCGGCTTCGGCGCCTTCGCGCTGTTTGTTGCCGGCGCCGGCGTCCTGACCGGAACAGGCATGACGCTCGGCCTCGACTTCGCGTCGATCACACTGGGCGGCGCGCTGGTGCTCGGCGGCTGCGGCGTGCTGTGCCCGATGATGTACGGCATGGGGCTCGGCCTGTTCGAGCGGGACCATGGCCTGATCGGCGGCCTCATCAGCGCGCTCTGCTATCTCGCCGTCAGCGGCGCCATGGCGATCGCGGCGGTGTTGCCCGAAGAGACACAGGCGCCGATCGGACTGCTCTATCTCGGCCTCTGCGCCATCGCGGGCGTGCTGCTCGCGATCTCGTTGCCCGCGGCGCGCCAGGCCACCCAGACACAAGAAGGAATCACGTCATGACCACAGTCGGTATTCGCGGCACGTTCTTCGACTTCGTCGACGATCCCTGGAAGCACGTCGGCAACGAGCAGGCCGCAGCGCGCTTCCATCAGGACGGCCTCATGGTCGTCACCGACGGCATCATCAAGGCGTTCGGGCCCTACGAGAAGATCGCGGCCGCGCATCCGGGCGTCGAGATCACTGACATCAAGGACCGCATCATCGTCCCCGGCTTCATCGACGGCCATATCCATTTGCCGCAGACCCGCGTGTTGGGTGCCTATGGCGAGCAGCTGCTGCCCTGGCTGCAGAAATGGGTCTATCCGGAAGAGCTCAAATACCGCGATCGCAATTACGCGCGCGAGGGCGTGAAGCGTTTCCTCGACGCGCTGCTGGCGTCCGGCACCACCACCTGCCAGGCCTTTACCAGCTCCTCGCCGGTCTCGACCGAAGAGCTGTTCGAGGAAGCGGCTCGCCGCAACATGCGCGTTATCGCCGGCCTCACCGGGATCGATCGCAACGCACCCGCCGATTTCATCGATACTCCCGAGAATTTCTATCGCGACAGCAAGCGGCTGATCGCCCAGTACCACAACAAGGGCCGCAACCTCTATGCCATCACGCCGCGCTTTGCTTTCGGCGCCTCGCCGGAGCTGCTGAAGGCGTGCCAGCGCCTCAAGCACGAGCATCCCGACTGCTGGGTCAATACCCACATCTCCGAGAACCCGGCCGAGTGCACTGGGGTGCTGGTCGAGCATCCGGACTGCCAGGATTATCTCGGCGTCTATGAGAAGTTCGATCTGGTCGGCCCAAAATTCTCCGGCGGCCACGGCGTCTACCTCTCGAACAACGAGTTCCGCCGCATGTCGAAGAAGGGGGCGGCGGTGGTGTTCTGCCCGTGCTCGAACCTGTTTCTCGGCAGCGGCCTGTTCCGCCTCGGCCGCGCCACCGATCCGGAGCATCGCGTGAAAATGTCGTTCGGCACCGACGTCGGCGGCGGCAACCGCTTCTCGATGATCTCCGTGTTAGATGACGCCTACAAGGTCGGTATGTGCAACAACACGCTGCTCGATGGCAGCATTGATCCGGCGCGCAAGGATCTTGCCGAAGCCGAGCGCAACAAGCTCTCGCCCTATCGTGGCTTCTGGTCGATCACGCTCGGCGGGGCGGAAGGTCTCTATATCGACGACAGGCTCGGCAATTTCGAGCCGGGCAAGGAGGCCGATTTCGTCGCGCTCGATCCCAACGGCGGGCAAATCGCGCAAGCCTGGCACCAGTCGCTGATCGCCGACGGCGCCGGTCCGCGCACGATGGATGAGGCCGCGAGCATGCTGTTCGCCGTCATGATGGTCGGTGACGATCGCTGCGTCGACGAGACCTGGGTGATGGGCAAGCGTCTCTACAAGAAGAGTTGAAACGGACGCGATGAACGGATCACCCGACAAGGCCGGTCAGGCGGTCGCACTCGTCATCCAGCGCCGGATCGCCGACGATGGCTTTGCCGCGTTCGCCCGATGGAACGGCGAGGTGGGCGAGGTGCTCAAGGCATGGCCCGGCTTTCTCGGCCAGGAGGTGGTTCCGCCACAGCCGCCGGCGCATGTCGACTGGGTGACGATCGTGCGTTTTGCGAGCCCGGCCGCGGCGCGCGCCTGGCTTCAGAGCGAGGTGCGGGCGAAACTGATCGCGGAGGTGCAGCGCTACTTCGTCGGTTCGGAGGATGTCCATATCCTGCCCGATACCGGCGTCGAGCGCGACAGCGCCGTCTCCGCCGTCATTTCCTTCAAGGTGCCAGTTGGGTTGGAGGACGACTTCCTCAAATGGCAGCAGCGCATTCAGGCCGCAGAAGCCGAGTTCAAGGGATTCCTCCGCCACAAGATCGAGCGGCCAATTCCGGGCCTGCACGATGAGTGGATCATCATCCTGTCGTTCGACAGCGATGCGAACCTCAGCGCCTGGCTCGACTCGCCCTTGCGGCAGACGCTGTTGAAAGAGGGTGCGCGCTTCAACGCCGGCATGAGCGTGAAGAGGGCAAGCTACGGCTTCAATTTCTGGTTCCCGGCCGGCAAGGCCCAGGCCCCGGAGCAAAGTTTGAACCTGATCTGGAAGAGCAACCTCATCGTCCTCTTGGTGCTCTATCCCGTGGTCTATCTCTGGGGCACTTTCATCAGCCATCCGCTGATCGACAGCCATGGGGTGCCGATCTGGCTTTCGCTCTTCGTCGGCAATCTCGTCAGCACTCAGCTGCTCGGCTGGTGGCTCGTGCCTACTGCGTTCAAGGCGCTCGATTGGTGGATCGCGCCGAAGGCCGCGTTTGGCCGTCAGATCGCGGGCTACGCACTGCTTGCTGCACTCTATGCCGCATCAATGGGGCTATACGCACTGCTGCTCACGTGGCATTGGGGACGGTGAGGCCGTCTGGGGGCGGGCCTCGGCCGATCCGCTGGACAACTGACCACCATGTTCGCCCTGACATTCCTTGGCACCTCCGCAAGCGTTCCGTCTGCTGAACGCAATCATCCGGCGCTCCTCCTCGAGGCCGCGGGCACGCGCATGCTGATCGATTGCGGGGAGGGAACGCAGCGCCAGTTGCTGCGAAGTGGCGCCGGCTTTCGGCGGCTCGATCGCATTCTTCTCACGCATGGACATCTTGATCACGTGCTGGGCATCCCCGGTCTCTTCTCGACGATGGGGCTTCGGCAGACTTCCGACGTGATGACCATCCATGGCGGGCCTGAAACGCTCGATATCGTGATCCGCATGCTTGCAGGCCTGTGGGGCGCGGGAAGGGCGCCGATAGCACTGGAGTTTGTGCCCCTGTCGGAAGGGCAGGTCATCAACGCAGGCGACTTCAGCATCGACTGCTTTCCGGTCCGCCATCGCGACACCGACAGTTTCGGCTTCTCATTCCAGAGTCCGGCGCGCCGTCATCTGTTGTCTGATCGTCTCTCAGCACTTGGTGTGCCCGATGGACCCATGCGCGGTGAGCTGGCCGCAGGTCGGCCGATCGTCGTTGAAGGGGGCCGGACGATTGACCCGGAGGATGTTCTGGGGCCGCCAAGCGGCGGCAAGAAGTTGGTGGTGATCGGCGACACCGAGACCACCGAGGGACTTTCGACGCACGTCGCGGCTGCCGATCTGCTCGTGATCGAGGCGACGTTCCTGCACAAGGATGCTGCGACGGCGCGAGACTACGGCCACCTCACGGCAGCAGAGGCGGCGCGGTTCGCGGCTGCCAACAACGTCCGGCAGCTCGTTCTGACTCATCTGTCGGGTCGTTATGAGAACGACGAGATCCTGGCCGAAGCTGCAAGGATCTTCCCGAGCGTCAGGATCGCCGCTGATCTGGATCGGATCACTGTTTAGGCCGTGCGTTGCACGTTCATTAATCTTACCGGTCAAGGTTGACGCGACTTCATTCCCGCAGCCGCGCGCCAGCGCGGTATTTTCGCGAGATCAGAAATCAGGTTGTATTGAGAGTATTGATGTCGCGTTCCGTTGAACTGATCGTCGAGGGCTATGTGAGGCTGAACGATCGCCGTGCGCTCGAAGGTATTTTGACGCATCGCCAGGACCTCCTGCGGCAATTGGTGGCCGTGACCGGTGTCGACCCGAAGCAGGCCATCGCGCAGGTCAGCGAGGAAATCAGCATCATCGAAGCCGGGCTTGCGACGCTCGTTCCGGAATAGCCGCCGCCTGGATCGCATCCCGCGATCACCTCGATAGTTCCGACTTGATCGCGAGATCCTGTACCGGGCACCTTGGCCGTGCCCGAATGCCCTGCATGACAGCCGCGGCCGTTGACGCCGCGGCGGCCGGCTCTTACCAACGGATCAGATCATGGATGTTCGCACTTCGAACAACGTCGATCCAACGAACGGAGGAAGCTTTGTCGACATCATCGCTGCAACCCGACTCCTCGCACTCACAGTCCTTGCACCCGCATGGCGTGTTCTCCGCCGCGCTGACGCCGCTCGACGCCGAGCTCGCGCCTGATCACGCGCGCTTCATCGCGCATTGCCGCTATCTGCTGGAAGAAGGCTGCGACGGCATCGCAATGCTCGGCACGACGGGGGAGGCGAACTCCTTCTCGGTCTCCGAGCGGACCACATTGTTGGAGGCCGTGATCGCTGGCGGCATCAAGCCCAACCAGTTGCTGCCGGGCACCGGCGTCGCGGCCTTCACCGAGACTGTTGCGTTGACGCGCCACGCGCTGTCGGTCGGCGTCGAGACCGTGGTGATGCTGCCGCCGTTCTATTACAAGAACGTCAGCGACGACGGCGTCTATGCCGCCTACAGCGAGATCATCCAGCGCATCGCCAATCCCAGGCTCAGGATCGTGCTCTATCACATCCCGCAGACGTCGATGCAGCCGATCTCGCATGCGCTGATCGAGCGGCTGCGCAAGGACTATCCGTCGACCATCGTCGGCATCAAGGACTCTTCCGGTGACTTCGCCAACATGACCGCGATGGTCGAGCGTTTCCCGGGCTTTGCGGTGCTGACGGGCGCCGACCCGCTGCTGCTGCCGCTGCTGCGCAAGGGCGGCGCGGGCTGCATCACCGCGACCTCGAACCTCGTCGCCCGCGACCTTGCCTATGTCTTCAAGCATTTCCGCGACAGCGACGGCGATGCAAGCCTCGCCGCAGCGCAGGCGCGCATCGTCAAGGCGCGCGAGTTGGTCTCGCGCTTCGTGCAGATGCCGTCGCTCAAGGCGCTGATGGCTGAGCGCACAGGTCACGCCGGCTGGCAGCGCCTGCGGCCGCCGCTCGAGACCTTGCCGGCAGCTCAAGTGAAAGAATTGCTCGCAAGTGCCGCAGCATTCGCGAAAGCCGCTTAGAGGCTAACGACAAGGCATGGCGATGACGCGCGTCCGTATGCTTGCCGACGATCTTACCGGCGCGCTCGACGCCGCGGCGGAGTTCGTCGGCCTGTGCGGGCCGTTCGACGTGATCTGGTCGGAGGCGTCCGCTGCGTCAGTCTTGCGGAGCCTGGCCATCGACAGCGGCACTCGTGAGCGTTCGAAGACCGAGAGTGTGGAGATCGTCACTCGGCTGGCGCCGCTGCTTCAGGACGGCGAGATCGCCTACAAGAAAGTCGACAGCCTGCTTCGTGGTGCGTGGGCGGCCGAACTCGGCGCTTGCCTGAACACCGGCCATTGGGCGTCTTGCGTGGTCGCACCTGCTTTCGACTATCAGGGACGCCGCACAGTCGAGGGCCAGCAATATGCGCGCACCGTGCAGGGCGACTGGCATCGCGTTGGCGACAATCTGCTGGATCAGCTAAGGCAGGAGGGCATCGCGGCGCAGCGGGGTTGTTCCGACACGCTGTCACAGGGCGGTGTTCAGGTCTTCGACGCTGAGAGCGACCTCGATCTCGACCGCGTCGCCGAAATGGGGCGACGCATGCCGGGACCTGTGCTCTGGTGCGGCAGCGGCGGTTTGGCCGGTGCGCTTGCGCGCAATCATCGCGCCGATGCTTCGCCTCAACTTAAGCGGCCCGTGCTCGGATTGTTCGGCTCGGATCAAGCCGCAACCGCAGCGCAGCTTGCAGCGTGCGGTGAGGCGACAATTTCGTTGGCCGAAGGTGAAAGCAGCATGCGCGTTCAGCGCAAACTCGAAGACGGCGGCGTGGCCTTGGTGAAATTCGCGCTTCCCGATGACCTGTCGCGCGCCGAGGCCGCGCAACGGATCGCTCGCGAATTGACGGCGCTCACCGCTGCCCTCGATCCGCCGGGAACCCTGATCGTTGCCGGCGGCGAGACGTTGAAGGCCGTATGCGTTGCGCTCGGTGCGCATGCGCTTCAGGTTACGGGTCGCATCGTGCCCGGCCTGCCCCGCTCGACGCTGCAGGGTGGCCGCTGGGCCGACGTCGATGTCATCTCGAAATCCGGGGCATTCGGCGCGCGCGAGTTGTGGCGCGATCTGCTGCGGGACAATCATTTGCTCAACTTGGAGAGTCCGACATGACCTCTCGTCACCTCGCCGTCACCATGGGCGATCCCGCCGGAATCGGGCCAGAGATCATCGTCAAGGCCTGCGTCGGATTGAAGGAACGGATTGCCAGAGGCGATCTCCGCCTGCTCATCATCGGCAGCGGCGCGGCGCTGGATGGCGCGAAGGCTACGCTCGGCGCCAACGTTGCGATCCCGGAGGTCACCGCCGACGATCGCGACTGGCCCAATCTCTGCTACCTGCAAGCCGACGCCGAAGGCGATCCGATCAAGCCGGGCGTGCTCAGTGCCGATGGCGGCCGCTTTGCCTATAAGGCGATCGAGCAGGGCGTCCGGCTGACGCAGTCCGGCCGCACCGCGGCGATCGTCACGGCGCCCCTGAACAAGGAAGCGCTCAACAAGGCCGGCTACCACTTCCCGGGCCATACCGAGATGCTGGCGCATCTCACCGGCGTGCGCGGCTCGGTGATGTTGCTCGCCCATGGCAACATGCGCGTCAGCCATGTCTCGACCCATGTGGCGCTGGAGGACGTGCCGAAGCGTCTGACCCCGGAGCGACTGCGCATGGTGATTGATCTCACCAATGACGCGCTGCGTCGGCTCGGCATTGCAAAGCCCAAGATCGCGATCGCCGCGCTCAATCCGCATGCCGGCGAGGGCGGTCTGTTCGGCCGGCAGGATATCGACATTTCCGCGCCGACGATCGCCAAAGCCGTCGCCGATGGTCTGGACGTCGTCGGCCCCGTGCCGGGCGACACCATCTTCGTCAAGCTGCGCGCCGGCCAGTTCGATGCAGCGGTCGCGATGTATCACGACCAGGGGCACATTCCCGTAAAACTGCTCGGCTTCCAGGTCGATCCCACGACCGGTCGCTGGCAGGAACTCTCAGGCGTCAACATTACGCTGGGCCTGCCGATCATCCGCACCTCGGTCGATCACGGCACCGCTTTCGACATTGCCGGCAGGGGCATCGCCAACGAGCACAGCCTGATCGAGGCCGTTGATTATGCCGAGCGTCTTGCCGCCGGCGCTTCCTGAAGCGCGATGATGATTGATCCCAATCTCGTCGCGTTCTAGCCGTCGTCGCCGCGCGCGAGCGGCGGCGGCGGCGAACCCGCCGAACTCGCGTTCGATCGATCCGGCAAGTGCGATCGTCGTGCGATCCTCCAGATGCACAGCCGCGCTTGCCAGCCTATGGCTGAGCAGGTAGAAGGCTGCACGCCTGAGCCGCGATTTGCGCAAACCGCGCTGCCGGCCACAGTCGGACAAATCAGTAAGACGTTGAATTTGTTCGGCTATTCCGTTGGGGAATGGTGTAACGGTAGCACAACAGACTCTGACTCTGTTTGTCTTGGTTCGAATCCAGGTTCCCCAGCCAAGCGTCAGATTCCCGGCCTGGATCGTCCATTGATCGGCCGAGCGCGGAACACCTGGCAGAATCCGCGCCCGGCGCCGCGCTCGCGTTGTCGGCGCGCCCGCGCTCCGACGTTGCGATGAGCGAACGCGGTCACCATCCTCGTCCGGCAATCTCTGTTCAGCAGCTCATCGCGTTGTGACCGACCTGGGCCGTGGCGATTCGCCTTCGCATAGCTGCGATCTTCACTCGCCGCGCAAAATACGGCTCGTGAACTGATGCGTCCGCGTAACAGTAATAATTTGAAAGGCGCGTGTCGCTGCTGCGATGACGTGTGGTGCGGACCGCTCTTTCCACGCGGCCCGATTCGACCTTTCCAAGCCCTGAAGTGCGGTCTCCAGGGTTCGCCTGCAAACCGCATAGCGGCGGGTTCCGTCGGGGACCCTGGGCGTCACGCAGCTGTGATCGATATTTTATGAAGTAAAATCAAATGATTATTCGATCTTGGCCGAAAAAATGTTGCGTGATTTTTGTGCAACACCTGCCCGGATTCGGATTGTTCGGCGGTGTTTGGGCCCGTTCGGATGTTGCGTGTGCATCGGCCATCCATCATGGTGATCGGGCGACGGAGGGGGGCATCCCAAGGTCGTCCCGTTTAGGTCTTTCGCTTAAGTCCCTCGCGTTCATGCGGGTGTGTCCGAAGACGCGAAGGCGGCCAAAGCGGTGATTTAAAGGGGGTTGGGGAATTGGCCGTTCGGGTCAGTGACCTTCCCTGAAGAGCAACTTGGAGGTTTAACATGAAGTTGGTTAAGAGCCTTTTGCTCGGCTCAGCGGCGGGTCTGATCGCCGTGGGCGGAGCTCAAGCAGCCGATCTCCCCGTGAAGGCCAAGGCGGTCGAATACGTGAAGATCTGCTCCCTGTACGGTGCGGGTTTCTACTACATGCCGGGCACCGATACCTGCATCAAGTTCGGCGGCTACGTCCGCGCTGACTACTGGGCCCAGGGCGGCGACTATGGCTTCCGTCAGGGCGCGAACCAGGGTTCGAACAACCGTCTGACGAACTACTGGGGCATGCGCGCTCGTATGGACCTCACGGTCGATACGCGCACGGCGACCGAGTACGGCGTGGTTCGCACCTTCGCCGACATGGTCTTCACCTGGGATACGCAAGCTGTCAGCAACAGCAACCCGTCGACCCTCAATGGTACGCCTAACACTTCGGCCTCGCTCGGCCTGTACCATGCGTTCATCCAGTTCGCCGGCTTCACCTTCGGCCGCACGGTCTCGATCTTCGACGCCCCGTGGCAGAGCTATCCGGCTGGCGGTCCCGATACCCTTCCGGGCGGTTCCAACCACGTGACCGGTATCAACCAGGTCGCCTATACCGCTGACTTCGGCCAGGGCATCACCGGCTCGATCGCACTCGAGGATGAAACGACCTCCGCTGGTGGTCAGTCGAACCTGTGGAATCTGTCGAGCGCGACCGCGGCCGGCATGATCACGGGTGCGTACGGCGCCAACAACTGGGGTGGCACGCGCTCGCCGGACATCACCGGTGCGATCCGTGTTGACCAGGCCTGGGGTCTGGCTCAGATCTCGGTTGCCGCGCATGACATGCATGCTGCCTACTACGGCGCGACGGAACCCACGGGTCACCCGGGCGACAAGTGGGGCTGGGCGGTCCAGGGTTCGTTGTCGATCAAGAACATCCCGACTGGTGCGGGTGACTCGATCAACTTGCAGGCGGTCTACACCGACGGTGCGAGCCGCTACAACTTCCAGAGCCTGTTCCCGCAGACGTTCTTCATGTACAGCGGTAGCGGCATTGCCTATCAGGGCCTCGGCTTCGCCGGCATTGCTGATGGTGTCTACACCACCGGCTCTGGCATCGAATCCGTCAAGTCCTGGGGCTTCCGCGGTGGCTACACCCACAACTGGAGCCCGAACTGGGCGAGCGCGATCTATGGTGGCTACGGCGCCATTCAGTACGGTTCCGGCGGCAAGGCCGCGATCTGCGCGAACATGGTCACGTTGCTTGGTCTCACGGGCAACTGCAACCCGGACTTCAACTTCGCTGTGATCGGTGTCAACACCGTGTGGACCCCGGTGAAGAACCTGGCCTTCACGGCGGACGTGAGCTGGTCGCGTCTTGACCAGAAGTACTCGGGCACCATCGCGAGCCCGGGCCTTGCGGCCGCTGCCAAGCCGGCAGCTCTCTATGAGCTGAAGGACCAGGACTCGGTCGCCCTGCTCCTCCGCGCTCAGCGTAACTTCTAAGCTCAGTCCTGAGCCGACGACAAAGACCCCCAGCGGTTTCGCTGGGGGTCATTTTTTTGCAGGTCACTTTGAACATCGTCACCGCGCGAAGGATCGAAAAGCCGAGTTGGTCGGCATCGATTACCGCGTGCGAAAATGGGCATTTGCGCAGTGATTTCGTGCCTTGCAGCGCGATGGCGCGGGCCGTTGTTCTCTCTAGCGAAGGCGACTAGAGTTTTTGCACCAATTCACCAAGAGACCAACCGTCGTCGGGTGCAGAACCAGTCTTATGGCGCAGCAAAGCCGCAACAAGGGAGCGTCGGCCCCCATCTCGTTCCATCCCTCGGCTAGTCTGGACCAGGCCATTGCGGCGCACCGTTCGGGCAATCTGTTGGAGGCGGAGCGGGCCTATACTTCAGTCCTGAAGGGAAGCAAGACGCATCCTGTCGCGCTGCATATGTTGGGGCTGTTGCACGCTCAGCGCGGCAATTTGGCGGACGCCGAGCCGCTGCTCAAGAAGGCCGCCCGCGTCGATGCCGGCAATCCCGACGTCGTTTTCAACTATGCCAACGTGCTGCGTGCATTGGACAAGACGGACGATGCGCTGGCCTGGTTCGCGAAAGCGATTGCCCTGTCGCCTGATTTCGCCGATGCGCATCTCAATCGCGGAGCGATCCTGATGGCTCGGCAGGAGCTTCACGGGGCCATCGCGGAATTTGATCGCGCCATTGCGATCGCGCCATCGAGCGCAGCGTTCGCCAACCGGGGCAGTGCGTTCCGGCAGCTCGGTCAGCTCGACGAAGCGCTTGGCAGCTACCAAAGAGCCGTCGCGCTTGCACCGTCGAATCCGCAGCTTCATTTCGTCTTGTCCGAGGTCCTTGGCCAAATGGGCCGACACGACGAAGCGATCGGAGCACTCGAAACAACTGTCGCACTCAACAAGGCCTTCCCGTTCGCCTTGAGCAAGCTCGTCGATGCCAGGCGGAAGTGGGCCGATTGGCGCGATTTCGAACGTGAACAGGCCGGCCTGGACGAGGCCGTCGAATCCGGCGTGGCGGTCGATCCCTTCATGTTCCTTCATGCTTCGTCGTCTCCCGCACGCCAATTGACCTGTGCGAAGACATTCGTCGCCGAGGTCGCCCCAGACCGAGGTGCGGCGAGACCCAGAACGCCGTCACCGGTTTCCCGGCTGCGGATCGGGTACTTGTCCGCCGATTTTCGCAATCACGCCACCGCAAATTTGATGGCCGGGGTTTTTGAGGCGCACGACCGTGAGCGCTTCGCCGTCAGCGCCATGTCCTACGGGCCAGATGACCGCAGCGCGATGCGCCGCCGGATGGAGGCAGCATTCGAACGCTTTGAAGATGTCAGCCATCTTGCCGACGAGGATGTGGTCAAGCTGATCCGCCAGCTCGACATCGAGGTTCTCGTCGATCTCGGAGGCTTCACCGCGGGCGCGAGGCCGAAAATCCTCGCGCACCGGGCCGCTCCCATCCAGGTCAACTATCTCGGCTTTGCCGGCACGATGGGCGCGTCCTATATCGACTACATCATGGCCGACCGGATCGTCATTCCCGAAGCCGAGCAGAAGCACTACGCCGAGAAGGTGATTTACCTTCCGGACAGCTATCAGGCGACCGACGCAAGGCGATCGCTTGCAAATGTACCTGCCAGAAGCGAGGTCGGACTGCGGGACGATGCGTTCGTCTACTGTGCGTTCAACAGAACATCCAAGATCACGCCCGTGCTGTTCGATGTCTGGATGCGGCTGCTTGCCGAGACCGCCGGCAGCGTCCTCTGGCTGCTTGATGGCGACCCGATCGCCAGGGAGAACCTGAAGCGTGAGGCCGTTGCGCGCGGCATCGCGGCAGAGAGGATCGTGTTCGCCCCACAAGTGGCTGCCGACGCGCACCTGGCGCGCCACCAACTCGCCGATCTGTACCTGGACACACTGCCCTACAATGCCCATACGGCGGCCAGCGACGCTCTCTGGGCCGGCTTGCCGGTTGTGACCTGCCTCGGCACCGCCTTTGCGGGACGCGTTGCAGCCAGCATCCTGAACGCTGTCGGCCTGCCTGAACTGGTGACGCAATCGCTAAACGATTATGAGAGCTTGGCGCTTCGGATCGCGCATGATTCCGAACTTCGAAGCGCCCTGAAGAGCAAGCTGGTGTCGCAGCGGACCACTTCGCCGCTGTTCGATACCGCCCGCATGACGCGGCACATCGAAAAGGCTTTCGATGAAATGTGGCGTCGGCATTGCGCTGGCGAAGCGCCGGCCTCGTTTGCCGTGTAAATCTCATCATGAGGTCGCCTCGGCGTGAAGCCTCATGTCATTCCTTCCAGAGGCTTCTCCTGAAATGACTGACAACGAACCGGACCTTCTCAATAATCTCATCCGGCCCGCACGGCTGACCGCGGTCGTGGATGTCGGAGCCAATCCGATCGATGGCGAGCCGCCCTACAAGGCGATGCTGCAACGAAGGCTTTGTACCGTCGTTGGCTTTGAACCGCAGGACGAAGCGCTTGCAGAGCTCAATGCCCGCAAGAGCGACCTCGAGAGCTACTATCACTATGTCGTCGGCAATGGGCACAAGGCAAAGCTGCGTCTGTGCCGAATCCCGGGAATGACGAGCCTGCTGCTTCCGGATCAGAATGTGCTGTCGCATTTTGCGAAATTTTCCGAATGGGGCAGCGTCGTCAGCGAACATCCGGTTCAGACCCGCCGGCTCGACGATATCGCCGAAATCCGGGATCTGGATTTCCTGAAAATCGACGTTCAGGGCTCCGAGCTGGCGGTCTTCGGAAGCGGGCGGCAGAAGCTGAAGCAGGCCGTCGCCATTCAAACGGAGGTCTCGTTTCTTTGCCTTTACAAGGAGCAGCCGACATTCGGCGATATCGATGGCGAATTGCGCAAGCAGGGGTTCGTTCCTCACGCCTTTACGGCCATCAACCGGCGTATGATCGCTCCCTTGAGCGACCCATCCAATCCCTACGCGGCGATGAACCAGCTGCTGGAGGCCGATATCGTCTATGTGCGAAACTTCATGCGGCCGACTGACATGACGGTCGAGCAACTCAAGCATCTGGCAATGATCGCCCATCATTGCTACCGCTCATTCGACCTTGCTGCGAACTGTATTCATCACCTGATTGCGCGCAAGTCGATCCCTGATCGGTCGATCCGCGACTACATGGCGTCCATCCAGCTTCCGCAACGCTGATCAGAGCTGGCCGCGCAAATTACTTGATCTTGTCGTAGGCCGCGGCGAAGTCGTTCAACGGCATCGGGATCGCGATCGTCTCCTTGGCCATGTTCTGAAAGGAGACCTTCAGCTGCTTGCCCGAGCGAAGGCTCGCGAGCAGGTCGGGCGCGATCGGCGTCGAGGCATAGCAGCCGCGGTTCTCGCAGGTCTGGATCTGCAGATCGATCGTCTTGCCTTCGTCGACCTGAAGCTTGGCGCCGAGCGGGAGATTGAGGCCGAGAGGCAGCTGCAGCAGCGCAACCGGCGTGCGGGTGTCGGGCGCGACGCGGATGTTGATCAAGACGATGGTCTGGCCGGTCTTGGTCAGCACTGCGTTCTGCTCGATCGCGCATTCGAGCGGGGCGTCGCGGCTCGCGCTGGTGCAGCGCGCGATCCAGCCGGGCTGAGGCGGCCGTGCTCTCGGCCTGCGGTTGGGTTGGTGCAGGCGTCGGCTGGGCGGCGGGGGCAGGGGAAGCCGCGTTCTTCTTGCTGCCCTGCTGGGCAGACGCAGCGCCCGTCGACAACAGAACAGCGGCGGCAAGGGCGACAAGTCTGGATTGCATGGGCATGGCGTGACCGCGTTGGCTTGAACCGAGGGCTTGGCTGTAGCGTCGCGGATGTCGCGACGCAAGCTTACTCGGCGGCTTCCTTGACGGTGCCGTGCTCCGACGTCTCGAGCCCATCCTCGTCGGCAGAGCCGCCCTTGAACAGGTTGGAGAATTTGTCGAGGTAGAGATAGACCACCGGTGTGGTGAACAGCGTCAGCGCTTGGCTGACGATGAGGCCGCCGACCATGGCGTAGCCGAGCGGCTGGCGGATCTCGGCGCCGGTGCCGTGGCCGAGCATCAGCGGCACGCCGCCCAGCAATGCTGCCATCGTCGTCATCATGATCGGGCGGAAGCGCAGCAGCGCGGCCTGCCGGATCGATTCCTCCGGCGTCTTGTGCTCGTCGCGCTCGGCCGCGATGGCGAAGTCGACCATCATGATGCCGTTCTTCTTCACGATGCCGATCAGCAGGATGACGCCGATCAAGGCAATGAGGCTGAACTCGAATCCGGCGGCCATCAGGATCGCGAGCGCGCCGACGCCGGCCGAGGGCAGGGTCGACAGAATCGTGATCGGATGGATGTAGCTCTCGTAGAGGATGCCGAGGATCAGATAGACCACGACCAGCGCCGCGAGGATCAAAAGCGGCACGGTGCCGAGCGATTGCTGGAACGCCTGCGCGGTGCCCTGGAAGCTCGAGTTCAGCGTCGCCGGCGCGCCGAGATCGGCCATCGCCTTCTGCACGGCCTCGGTGGCCTGGCCGAGCGCCACGCCCTGGGCGAGGTTGAAGCTGATGGTGATCGCCGGGAATTGGCCCTGGTGGCTGATCGAGAGCGGGCGGACCGGGTCGGTGGTCCAAGTCGCGAAGGTCGAGAGCGGCACCTGGTCGCCTGTCAGCGGCGACTTCAGATAAAGCTTGTTGAGGCTGTCGAGATTGCCCTGCATTTCCGGCAGGATCTCCAGGATCACCTTGTAGGTGTTGAGCTGGGTGAAATACTGCGTCACCTGCCGCTGCCCGAAGGCGTCGTACAGCGTGTCGTCGATCAGCTGCGGCTGGATGCCATAGCGCGCGGCGGTGTCGCGGTTGATCTTGAGCTGAACCGTCGTGCCCTGGGTCTGCTGGTCGGTGGCGACGTCGCGCAGCTCCGGCAGCGTCTGCATCTTGGCCAGGATCTTCGGTGCCCAGTCGTTGAGCTCGGCGAGATCGGCATCCTGCAAGGTGAACTCGAACTGCGTGCGGGTCGGCCGGCCGCCGAGGCGGACATCCTGGGCCGCCTGCATGTACAGACGGGCGCCCGATACCTTCTCGAGCTTGGGGCGCAGCCGCGCAATGATCTGCTGTGCCGATGCCTCGCGCTTGTCGCGCGGCTTCAGCGTGATGAACATGTTGCCGTTGTTGCCGGCGCGGCCGCTGCCGCCGATGTTCATCGCGATCGTCGCGACGTCGGGGTCCTGCATGACGATCTTGCCGAGCTCGACCTGCCGGCGCTGCATCTCGGCGAAGGAGATGTCCTGCGAGGCCTCCGAGGTCGCCGTTATTAGGCCGACGTCCTGCTGCGGGAAGAAGCCCTTCGGGATCAGGACGAAGAGATAGATCGACAGCCCAAGCGTGGCGAAGAAGACCACGAGGGTGGTGCGCCGCCAGGCCAGGGCATGGTCGAGCCCCCATTCGTAGCCGCGCAGCATCGCGTCGAAGGCGCTCTCGCTCCACTTATAGAATTTGCCGTGGGTCACTTCGCCATGGGCACGCAGAAAGCGCGAGGCCATCATCGGCGTCAGGGTCAGCGACACGAACATCGACACGAAGATCGTCATCGCCAGCACGACCGCGAATTCGCGGAACAGGCGTCCGATGATGCCGCCCATCAGGAGCAGCGGGATCAGCACGGCGACCAGCGAGATGGAGATCGAGACGATGGTGAAGCCGATCTCCTTGGAGCCTCTGAAGGCGGCAGCGAGCGGCTTTTCGCCTTCTTCGATGTAACGCGTGATGTTCTCCAGCATCACGATGGCGTCGTCGACCACGAAGCCGACGGCGATCGTGAGCGCCATCAGCGACAGATTGTCGAGCGAATAGCCGAACACCCACATCAGGGCGCAGGCCCCCAGCAGCGCCAGCGGAACCGTGACGGTGGGAATCACCGTCGCCCAGAAGCTGCGCAGGAACACGAAGATGACCATGACCACGAGGGCGATGGTCAGCAGCAGCGTGAACTGGACGTCCTCGACCGCGGCACGAATGGTCGTGGTGCGGTCGCTGATGAGCTCGATCTTGATCGCGGGCGGGATCGCTGCGACGAGGCGGGGCAGGGTCGCCTTGATCCGGTCGACGGTTTCGATGACGTTGGCGCCCGGCTGCTTGAACACCACCAGGAATACGCCGCGCTTGCCATTGGCCCAGGCCGCCTGCTTGGCATCCTCGGCGCCGCTGACCGCCTGCCCGATGTCGCGGATGCGCAGCGGGCCGCCGTTGCGGTAGGCGATGATGACGTCGTTCCAGTCCTTGGACTGGGTGAGCTGATCGTTGGCGTAGATCGTGTAGGCGCGCTTCTCGCCGTCGATATTGCCCTTCGGGCTGTCGACCGTGGTGATCGCGATCTGGCTACGCACGTCCTCCATCGACAGGCCCTTGGCGACCAGCTTCGCCGGATCGACCTGGATGCGGATCGAGGGTTTCTGCTGGCCGCCGATGAAGACCTGTGCGACGCCGGAGATCTGGCTGATCTGCTGGGCGAGCTGGGCGTCGATCGAATCGCTGACCGTGGTCAGGGGCAGTGTGTCCGATGTCGCCGACAGCAGCAGGATCGGGGAGTCGGCCGGGTTCACCTTGCGGTAGGTCGGCGGCGAGGGCAGGTTCTTCGGCAATTGGCCGCTGGCGGCGTTGATGGCGCCCTGCACGTCATTCGCCGCACCGTCGATGCTGCGGTTGAGGTCGAACTGGATGGTGATCGAGGCGGTGCCCAGATAGCTCGTCGAGGTCATCTGCGCGATGCCGGGAATCTGGGCGAACTGGCGCTCCAGCGGCTGGGCGACCGACGAGGCCATCGTCTCCGGGCTGCCGCCCGGCAAGTTGGCCGTGACCTGGATGGTCGGGAAGTCCACCTGCGGCAGCGGCGCCACCGGCAGCAGCGGATAGGCGACGAGGCCGACAAAAAGAATGCCGGCCATCAGCAGCGATGTGCCGATGGGATAACGGATGAAAGGTGCCGAAATCCCGCCGTCGGTCATTCCTGTTGGACCTTGTTTTTCTGGACCGGATCCGAACTCGCGACAGTCGTCGAGACCAGACTGCCGGGCTGAACCTTGTACTGGCCGCCGGTGATCACCTGCTGGCCGGGACTCAAGCCTTCCTCGATGACCGAGCGTCCGTCGATGGAATAGGCGACCTTGATCTTGCGAACCTCGGCCTTGTTGTCCTGGCCGACGGTATAGGCGTAGAGGCCGTTGGTCGAATGCTGGACCGCGTCATCGGGAACGATGGTCGCGTCTTTCAGCGTCCGCACCAGCAGCCGCGTCGACACCGATTGTCCCGGCCACAGCGTGTGCTCCTTGTTGTCGAACACCGCCTTCAGCCTGATCGTCCCGCTGGTCGTATCAACCTGGTTGTTGATGACGGCAAGCTTGCCTTCGGCCAGCGTCTTCTTGCCGTCGGTGGTGAACGCAATCACCCTGAGCTCGCCGGATTTCTGGCCCTCGCTGATATAGGGCAGCTGGTCCTCCGGCGCGGTGAAGATCACCGTGATCGGTTCGACCTGCGCGATGGTGACGACACCGGTCTGGTTCGAGGCGTTGACGATGTTGCCGATGTCGACCTGGCGCAGGCCGGCGACGCCCGTGATCGGCGCCGTGATCTGGGTGTAGTCGAGCTGGGTCTGGGCGTTGGCGATCGCGGCTTCGTCGGCGGCGATCTGGGCGGTGAGCTGGGCGACGGTCGAGCGCTGGGTATCGACGCGCTGTGCGGTCGCGAATTCGCCGAGCTTCATCGCACGCTGCAGCTCGAGATTGGCATTGGCCAGGCTAGCCTCGTCCTGCGCCTTCTTGGCCTTGGCCTGGTCGAGCGTGGCTTGATAGGGGCGGGGATCGATCGAGACCAGCAACTCGCCCTGCTTGACGATCTGGCCTTCGGTGAAGGCGATCTTGTCGATCTGGCCATCCACCCGGGTCCGGACTTGTACGGTGTTGAAGCCCTGAACGGTGCCGAGACCAGTCAGGTAAACCGGGAAATCGGTCTTCTGGACCGGCGCGATGCTGACCGGCACGGCGGGCGCGCGCGGCGCACCCTTCTGTGCAGTCTGGGCTTTCCCGGCCTCCGCGGCCTGGTATCGCTGCCAGCCGTAATAGCCGCCGGCGGCCACGGCTGCGATGATGACAATCCACAGGATCGGCCGTGACTTTTTCATTGTGAGCGTATCGGCTTGTATGCCCAAAACAACGAATGGCGGGGCAATCAAAGGGTTCCAGCAAGGCTTGTATATTACACGCCAAGTTCCAGTGTAAACAGCACTATCAGTTGAGAATCCTAAACAATTGGAAAGCTTTGCACCCCGTAGGCAACCGGGTGACGCGCCGGTGTGCAGTGCTGCATTCTCTTGTGACGAGCGAGGAGCGTGCAAGAGACAGAGAATACTCGCAGGCGTCGTGACGTTGCGATGGAGGACGCGAGCGAACGCGCTGTGCAGGTGCGGGCGCATTTGCCTTCGCGAGAACGGTTCTAAACCGCTCCGGTCGCGTTTCGGTTGTCACCAAAACCAGCATCGTTCATATCGGCGCCGCCACGTCAGGAGTGCGGAATGGACGAATTGAACGGCAAGCTGATCGCGTGCCAGATTCTGATTACGGGGTTGATCGCTCGCGTAGCCAATGAGCAGCGCGATCCCTTGCGCTTTCTCACCGACTTCCGCGACGAGATCAAAGCCGTCGTTGGCGGCGTCAACATCGTGGGCATGGACAACACCGATCGCGTGCGTGCAACCGCGCAGCGCACCGTCGATGAATTGTTCTCGCTGATGAAGCCCCCGAGCAGCGACTGACGGCTGCGCAAGATGATGCCGAAGACGAGTGTCGCTATGTCCCGCTGCATCAACGTGTCGCGCGACAATGCCTGCTGCGACAGGCGTCCCGTGCTTTGACGCAAAGCGCGATGCACGAACCGCGCATCGCAAGGACAAACATCGGCTCCAGTTTAGAACGCTTACAAGCTCGAGCTTAGAACGGTTTCAAACCCAAATTTAGAATCGTTTTGATCTGGATGGATTCAACGTTGCTCATGCCGTGACTGCGTTGACCCTCATTGCCCCGCTCGATACGACCAGTGTGTCGCTCTGTCACGGTGCGACACACTGCAGCAATTGGAATGGGGGCGTAGGATGGGTATGGCAAGGGCTCCGCGGTCGTTGCGTTCGACCGCGGTACGGCAAGCATTGGTCGGCAATTTCGATGGTACGGCTGGCAAGACTGCTTCCACCGTTGCAGGCCTGATCGCAGTCGCGTCGGTATCGAGCGCAGCACAAGCGCAGCAGACAAGTCTGCCACCCGTCAACGTCGACGCGCCCAAGGAGCGGCCGCGCTCCACCACCGCGAAACCGACGCCCGATCAGGTCCGCGCCCGCAACGCGCTGCGGCGTGCGGCACAACAACGTCAGCAGGCTGCAGTGGCCCCGGTCGTCGATGCGGCCGCACCGTCGCCCGATCGCAATCCCTATGCAGATCCGGCTGCGCCCTACAAGGTCGATCACGTCCAGGCCGGCGGCAAGTTTCCGGAGAAGCTGGTCGATACGCCGAAGTCGATCACGGTGCTGAGCAAGGAAGTCCTCGAGGACAAGGGCGCCACCACGCTGAAGCAGGCGATCCTGAGCACGGCCGGTGTGACGCTCGGCACCGGCGAGGGCGGCAACGCTTTCGGCGATCGCTTCTTCATCCGCGGCTTTGACGCCCGCAACGACGTCTTCATCGACGGCGTGCGCGATGCCGGCGTCAGCGTGCGCGAGAACTTCTTCACCGAGCAGGTCGAGATCCTGCGCGGTCCAGCGTCGTCCTTCGCGGGCCGCGGCACGGCGGGTGGCGCCATCAACATCGTCACCAAGCAGGCAGTGACCGAGAAGAGCTTCTATAACATGGACACGACGTTTGGCACCGACCAGACCAAGCGTGTCACGCTCGACGTCAACCAGGTGATCAACCCGTCGCTCGCCGTTCGCGCCGGGGGCCTGTTTCAGGATGCCGACGTTGCGGGGCGGGATCGCGTCAAGGACAACCGCGATGGCGCCTTCGTCGCCACGACCTGGAAGCCGACCGACGCCATCAAGATCACCGGCAATTACATCCACACCGAGCTGACGGGCATTCCCGATTTCGGCGTGCCGTATTATCGGCCGAGCACGTCGTCGACATCAGGCGGGCCTTTCCCGGACTTCGGGGTCAACCGGAATAATTTCTACGGCTTCGTCAATCGCGATTTCTACCGGACCGGCCAGGATATCGGCACGATCAATGCAGAAGTTCAGGTCACGCCCGATCTGCTGCTCACCAACAAGATCCGGGAATCGCACTCGACGCAGAACTACATCGGCACACTGCCGGAATCGCCGACGCTGGCCGCAGGCGCTCCGTTCACGGCTTATACTGTGAGCGCCAACCCGCAGAGCCGCTACCAGGCCACCGACGTGTTCGCCAACCAGACCGAGGCGACGTACAAGTTCGACGATCATGCCGGCTTCAAGCACACATTGCTTGCAGGCATCGAATACGACAACGAGCGATCGTCGATCGACACTTACACCGGGCTTGGCTCGGAGATCACGACCGGGACGACGCCTTTCACCGGCTCGGGATCGACGTCCGGCGTCAGCGTGTTTTATCCGCAGGCCACCGACAATCCGTTCCCGATACCGGGGGGCCTGACCGGTAGGCCGACCAAGATTGGGATTGAAACCATCAGCGGCTACGTCATGGACAGCGCGAATTATCGCGATGTCCTCATCCTCAACGGCGGTTTCCGCTATGACGATTACAGCATCAAGACATCGGCTTTCACGGCGGCGGGTGCTTTCGGGCAGCAGTCCGCGCAATTCCTGGTTCCGGATTACAACCTCGGCCTCACGCTGAAGCCACTGCCCAACGGCAGCGTTTATGCCGCCTATGCGACCTCGGCGAATCCCGTAGGCTCGGAATTCGACGGCACCAGCACCGCCTATGGCGGCATCAATCCGAATCTGGCCGGTGGCAACAACCAGATCTTCGGGCCCGAGAAGAACAAGGCCATCGAGCTCGGCACCAAATGGGAGTTGTTCGATCGCCACCTGCTGCTGACTGCCGCGTTGTTCGAGACGACCAAGGAAAACGCGCGCGAGGCGCAGAACGTCGGCAGCACGGCCGCGGCGGCGGCGCTTGGCTGTACCTTCGCCCCTGTGGCTCCGGCAAGGACCGTGTCGTGCATCACGGCGGGCGCTGCCTATCGCGTCCGCGGCATCGATCTCGGGGTGGGTGGCAAGATCACGGACAAATGGAGCGTGTTCGGCGGCCTCGTGCTGATGCAGTCGGAGGTGACGAAGTCCCTGGCCCCGCCGGCCAACACGACACTCTACGCCTCCAATGTCGGGCGTCCGCTTGCCAACATCGCGCACCAGTCGTTCAGCCTGCTCTCGAAGTACCAGCTCAACGATACCTGGGAGTTGGGCGGGCAGGCGGTGTACCGCTCCAAGATCTATGGCGGCACTTTGCTCGCGGCCAACCAGGGCACGTCGATTCCGAGCTACTGGCGCTTTGATGCGTTCGCGGAAGCCAAGATCAACAAGAACTGGCAGGTGAAGCTGTTCGTCAACAACATCTTCGACAAGCGCTACTACGACGCGCTGTACCAGAGCGCGACTCCGTTCGTGCTGGAGGCGCCGGGACGCGCCGCCTATCTGGTCCTGTCCGCACGCTACTGATGGAGAACTGACGAGGTGCCATGCTGACATGCATTGAAGGCGTCCTGAGCAAGGATGATGTGGCGGAGTTTCGCCGCATCATGGATGCCAGCGAATGGGAAGACGGCCGTTCCACCGCGGGCGCGCAGTCAGCCATGGTCAAGCGCAACGAGCAGTTGCCGCCGGACGGTGAGGTCGCGCGCAAGCTCGGCCATCGCATCATCTCGGCGCTGACGGCGAACCCGCGGTTCCTGGCGGCCGCAATCCCGCTCCAGATCTTTCCGCCGCTGTTCAACCGCTATGCGGCGGACAGCGGCCACTATTTCGGCCTGCATGTCGACAACGCGATCCGCGGCGACCGCCTGACCGGCCTTCGCATTCGCACCGATCTGTCGGTCACGTTATTCCTCAGCGAGCCCGAAGATTACGATGGTGGCGAACTTGTGATCGAGGACACCTACGGTTCGCACGAAGTGAAGTTGCCAGCTGGGGACTGCGTGCTCTATCCCTCGACCAGCCTGCATCTGGTCACCCCGGTGACGAGGGGGGCGCGGGTTGCGTCTTTCTTCTGGCTCCAGAGCATGATACGGGACGATCAAGCCCGCAGCATGATCTTTGACCTCGACACCGCCATTCAGGCGCTGGTGGCACGGCTCGGGCGCGACGATCCCGAAACGGTCAAATTGACGGGTATCTATCACAACCTCATTCGCAACTGGGCCGAAGTATGAAGTTCGCATCTTTCCACGCAAGCCTCGTTGCAACCGCGCTGCTCGCGGCCACCTGGCACACAGCGCCTGCTGCTGCCCAGACACAACCCCAGGCGGCGGCGCAGGCTCGGCCCACAGCGCCTGCACCTGCGGCGGCCCTGCCGGCGCCGGCTACTGCCGCTACCGCGGCGCAACCAAGCGCTACCGCGGCGCCTTCGACCGCAGCCGCCACGGCTGCCACGCCCACGGCTGCGGCGCCCATGGCCGCGACGCCCAGCGCTCCCGCGACCGAGGCTGCCATCGCCCCGGCATCCGAGCCAGCGCCGAAGGCCGGCATCGCGCCGGCCATGAAGGAATTGTCGCCCTGGGTGATGTTCATGTCGGCGGACGTCATCGTGAAGGCGGTCATGATCGGGCTTGCCTTCGCCTCGCTTGTGACCTGGACCGTCTTCATCGCAAAATCGATCGAGCTGTCGATCGCCTCCACGAGGCTTCGTTCGGCGCTGAAGAGGATTGCAGAGGCGCGGTCGCTCGCGGAAGCCCAGATGGCGCTCGGCACCAAGCAGGGCATCCTGCCGTCCTTCCTGAGTGCCGCGCTGCGCGAAGCGCGGATGTCGGCGGGCCTGTCCAGCGACGGCGGCATCAAGGAGCGTGCGGCGTCGAGCTTCGCCGAGATCGTGCGCGCGGAAGCGCGGCGCATCCGCGTCGGTATGGGTGTGCTTGCGACCATCGGTTCGACGTCACCCTTCGTCGGTCTGTTCGGCACCGTCTGGGGCATCATGAACAGTTTTATCGGCATCTCGAAGTCGCAGACGACCAATCTTGCTGTGGTTGCCCCCGGCATCGCCGAGGCGCTGCTCGCCACTGCCATCGGTCTCGTCGCCGCTATTCCTGCCGTCATCATCTACAATCACTTCTCGCGCGTGACGAAGGGCTATCTCGAGCTCGTCAGCCGCGCCTCGGGCGCCGCCGCCCGGCTGTTGTCGCGCGATCTCGACCGCAGCCATGGCAGCGCGCATTCGCACGCGGCGGAGTAAGCCATGGCTGTCTCGCTCACCGAGAATGATGACGACGACGATTTCTCCGAAACGCATGACATCAACGTCACGCCGTTCATCGACGTCATCCTGGTGCTGCTGATCATCTTCATGGTCGCAGCTCCGCTGTCGACAGTCGATCTGCCGATTGACCTGCCGACGTCGAGCGCGCAGCCGCAGAAGAAGCCGGACAAGCCGACCTATGTCAGCATCAAGCCCGATCTGACGCTGGCGATCGGAGAGAATCCGGTCAAGCGCACCGACCTCGTCAGCTCGCTCGATGCCATCGCCGATATGAGCAAGGACAAATATCTGTTCCTGCGCGCCGACAAGGCGGTGCCGTATGGCGAGTTGATGGGCGTGATGGAAATCCTGCGATCCGGCGGCTATTCTCGGATCAAGCTGGTGGCGCTAGAGGCACCTCCTGCGGCGGCCGGGCCGGCGCAAGGGGCAGTCCAACCCTGATGGCGGCGCGATGACCGACCCTGTGTTCGAGGCAAAATCCTCGCGGCCGTTGTGGATCGTGGCCGCTGTCGTAGCGATTGGCCTGCATCTTGGCGGGGCCGCGCTCGCGCTCGCCAACCTACGTGCCGACGACGGTGACGACGGCCTCGGCGCGAACGGCGCGGAATACGCCGTCGAAATGACCTCACCGAAGCTTCCCGAGACGGATCTGCCGCCCGGTCCGGACAGCGAAGCCTCACAGTACCAGCCGCAGCAGATGCAGCAGCAGGCCGAGGTGAAGGAGACCGACCTGCCGAAGGAGATTCCCCAGGAGGCCGAGGACCCGGACCGCCTCGTCACCGAGAATGACTCCAAGAAGCCGGTGGAGGACACCACGAAGGTGGCTAAGGTCGAGACCCAGGCCGTCGAGGAGATGCCGAACGCCCAGGAATCGGCAAGGCAGGCACTGAACGAGGACGCGCGCGAGGACGAGAAGGCGGCGGCGCCCCATCAGGGCATCGGCAAGGACATCCGCAAGCTGACCGCCGAGTGGGGCAAGCGGATCAGCGCCTATTTCGAGATTCACAAGCGCTATCCCAAGGACAAGATCAAGACGACGACGGTGACGCTCAGCCTGGTCCTGAACCGGCGCGGCAATGTCGTGTCCGTCAATGTCGCGGAATCCTCAGGGGATCCCGCCTTCGACGATGCGGCCATTTCCATGGTGCGCCGGTCGGATCCGGTGCCGGTTCCGCCGGCCGAACTGACCGACGATCAGTTCGCCTTCAGCCTGCCGGTGAACTTCAAGAAGCCGTCGAAACAGGCTGATAGCGCTCAGCGCCAGTAGAACTTGATCCCGACATAGACCACGACCAGGCAGGCGAAGATCAGCGCCACCGGCAGCGGGCGCTTCTGGGTTCCTCCGGCCGTCGTTGCCCCGAAGAAGCCGGCCTTTTTCGGCTTTGGAGCCGGGCGCCGGAAAGCGGTAACATTGTCCCTTGCCGGTTCGGCCGGCCGCGTGCGGACGTCGGGCGGGTTTCCACCGCCGCCCATCTCCAGATAGTAGGATTTGTAGACCTCGGCGATGGCGGTCTCTGTCGCCTCAGCCTCGCTCATCCGCTCCAGCAGCTTCTTGTAGCCGTCCAGGAAGCCCTGTGCGTCAGGGGGCAGCGCCGACAACCCGTTCAGCTTGGCCATCATCTTCCAGGTGGCGAAATCGGCTCGGGCACGGGTGTCCGCGCGACGCGCGATCAGCATATCGGCAGCTTTGACCAAGTTGGCCTCTAGCCCTTCGGCTTTGTCTTCAGGGATATCAAGTACGGTTTCAACTACGCATTGCCGGTGGCCAAGAGAACAGCTTGAATCACATAACCGGTCAACGTTCGCAGTATTGCTGAAATAACATCAAGATTTAGACCGAACTGGGAACCCGCCAACGGTAGCAAAATCAGAAGCCCGATCAGGATCATCATGCCGAACGGCTCGAGTCGCGACAGCGGCAGGGCGAGCGCGCGGGGCAACAGCCCGACCGCGACCCGTCCGCCGTCGAGCGGCGGTATCGGCATCATGTTGAAGACCGCCAGCACGGCGTTGATCAGCAGCGCATTCTTGAGATTGTCAAAGATCCATTGCGCGGAGCCTGCCGGCGCCAAGGGCAAAGCGTGGAGGGCGAGACCTGCGACCAGCGCCAGCAGGATGTTGGTGACGGGACCGGCGAGAGCGACCCAGACCATGTCCAGCTTCGGATTGTTGAGCTTGCGAAAATTCACCGGCACGGGCTTGGCATAGCCGAACAGGAACGGGGAATGCGCAAACAGCAGCATCGCCGGTAATATCAGCGTGCCGAACGGATCGATGTGCCTGGCAGGATTGAAGCTGACGCGCCCAAGCTGCCAGGCTGTGTCGTCGCCGAGCCGGTGCGCGACAAAACCGTGCGCGGCTTCATGGAAGGTGATGGCAAGCACCAGCGGCAGCACCCACACCGAGAGATCATAAAAGGAAACGTTCACGTCGCATCCAGCCTGTTTGTGCCTGTCGCCTTGCAGACGACCGTCAGGCGGTGCAGCAATGCTTCAGCTCAACATAGGGTGGCCGGTTCCGAAATGCCACGCTGCAGATGATCGGCGAGCAGTGCCGCCGGGCGCGATAGGCCGCGCGCGCAATGGAGGCGGATGTCCGCCACCGGCAGCGGCGGCAGGCCGTCGCGTAAGCCGAGAGGTCGAAGGCGGCGCGGCAGGGTGCCGGCCTTCACGACGGTCACCACAAGGCCTTCCGCTGCGATCGCTTCCACCGCCGCCGTCGTCCGGCTGACAAAGGCGAGCCGCCAGGGCCGGCCGGCGTGATCAAGTGCTTCCGCGGCCCATTGGCGGAACAGGCAGCCCGGCGGGTAGAGCGCGACGGGCAGGGTGTCTTCCGCCATGGCACGACAAGCGGCGGCGGCTGCCCAGACGGCCTGCTCGCGCCGCAACAGCTCGCCCTCGCCACGCCCTTCCGGATGCATGGCGATGACGAGGTCATAGGCCTCGCCTAGGCGGGCCGGCATGGTGGCGGTCAGCCCGGTCTCGACCTCGACCCTGACGGTCGGATGATTCTTGGCAAAGCTCGCCAGCAGCGGCGGAACGACGATCGTGCCATAATCGTCCATCACGCCGAGGCGAATGACCGCCTCGGGCTTGCGCGCGCGCAAGGCGTCGACCGCTTCCGCATGAAGGGCAAGGATACGCTGGGCATAGGCGCGCAGCTCTTTGCCCGCGGCGGTCTGCACGATGCCGTCCCGATTACGCTGAAACAACTTTGTGCCGAGCCGCTGCTCGAGGCGCCTGACCTGCACGCTCACCGCCGACTGTGTGCGGTTGAGCCGATCGGCCGCGCGCGTGAACGAGCGATGCTCGGCGACGGCGAGAAAAGCCCTCAGCAGATCGGGATCGAGGTCGGGCGCGGTCATGACGGAACGTTATCCCAGCATGACGGAAATTCCATTCTCAGTTTTGACACGGCCCGTATGCTGTTCGTCAGCGCGTTCGTCAGGGAGCAATCGTGAGCGAGATTTTCGGCGTTCTGGCCGCGGTGCTGTCGAGCGCGCTGGGCGGCACCTCGATTGGCGCGACGCGCTATCTCGTCGGCAGCATCGATCCGCTGGCGATTGGCTCATTCCGGTTTGGCATTGGCTTTCTGCTGCTACTGCCGCTGACCCTGCTGCGCGGCGACCGCTGGCCGGAGCGCGATGACTGGGCGGCTACCGTCGGGCTCGGCATATTGTTTTTCGCGCTGTTTCCAATCTTGTTCAATGCATCGCTGATCTTCACGACAGCCGCGCGCGGCGCGCTCGCGCTATCGACGCTGCCACTGTTGTCGCTCGTGATTGGCGCCGCGCTCGGCAGCGAAGCCCTGACCTGGCGCAAGTCAATTGGTGTCGTCGTGGCAACATCGGGCGTTGCCGTCGCGCTTCTCTCTGACTTGAGCTCGGCGCCGTCAGGGGCCTGGCGCGGTGATCTTCTGATGATGGCGGCTGCGCTGTGCATGGCGCTGTATGGCATCTGGTCGAAGCCGCTGATCCGGCGCTCCAGCCCAATCGGGTTTACGACCATGAGCATGGCCGCGGGCGGTCTCTGCCTCATCCTGCTTTCAAGTTTTCGAGGCAGCTTCGCGCCCGTTGCAGATTTCGGCACGCCCCAATGGCTGGCTGCGCTTTATCTCGGCGCCTTCGGCGCGGCGCTGACCTTCTATCTCTGGGCCTTCGCGTTGGAGCGGACTACGCCGACGCGCGTGGCGATTTCGGTCACGGTCAATCCGATCACGGCATCGCTGGTCGGCGCCTGGCTGCTGCATGAGCCGCTGCGCTGGAACCTCGCGGCCGGCATTGTCGCGGTGTTCGCAGGGATTTGGTTAGCCACGACAACGGGAAAGCGCGTGCGGGCGGCAAGCATCACCGTTTCAAGGCAGCCCTGACCTCAGGCCGGGATCGTCGTCTCATACTGCGTCAGGCCGTCGTCGAGCTTCACCCAGGCGAGCTTTTCCGAGACCCAGATGTGCTCGGTCGGCGCGAAGGCGTTGCGGTCGTCGAAGGTCGCGAGCGCGACGCCGGCCAGCGTGCCGTTGCGCCGCCAGGAGAACAGCCGCGTGCCGCAGGTCTTGCAGAACACGCGGTCGATCGCCTCAGACGACTTGTAGCGGCCGGTCTCACCCTCGACTGTCAGCGCCTTCTGGTCGAACTGGGCGCGGGCGAAATAGGGCGAGCCCATCGCCTTCTGGCACATGCGGCAGTGACAGATGCGCACGTTCAGCGGTTCGCCCTCCGCCTTGAACCGTACTGCGCCGCACAGGCATCCACCTTCCCGGATCATGGTGTCCTCAATAGGTTGCCCGTCCACCCGAGATATCGAACACCGCGCCGGTCGAGAACGCGCAGTCTTCGGATGCGAGCCATGCGACCATCGCCGCCAGTTCTTCCACCAGCACGAAGCGCGCTTTGGGGATTTTAGACAGCATGAAATCGATATGCTGCTGCGTCATCTGGTCGAAGATCGCGGTCTTGGCCGCCGCCGGCGTCACCGCATTCACGAGAATGTCATGCGCGGCGAGCTCCTTGCCGAGCGATTTGGTCAGCGCGATCAGGCCAGCCTTGGAGGCTGAATAGTGCGAGGCGTTCGGATTGCCTTCCTTGCCGGCGATCGAGGCGATGTTCACGATCCGCCCGTATTTCTGCTTGAGCATCACCGGCACGATGGCCTTGCAGACGATGAAGGGACCGTCGAGGTTGATGCGCAGGACTTTCCGCCATTCCTCCAGATCGGTCTCCCAGACCGGCTTGTTGACGCCGGCGATGCCGGCATTGTTGACGAGGATGTCGATCCTGCCGAAGGCTGCCAGCGTCGCATCGCGGGCCTGCTCGACGCCTGCGGTGTCGGTCACGTCGACCTTGAAGACGCGGACGTTGTCGCCGATCTCCGCGGCGGTCTTCTCGGCCAAATCTGAATCAAAATCCCAGATTGCGACCCTGGCGCCGGAGGCGACGAAACGCTCGCTGATGGCGCGGCCAAAGCCCTGCGCGCCGCCGGTGACGACGGCGACGCGGTCGTTGAGATCAATCTTGTTCATCAGATGTGATCCGGTGGGCGTCAGAGCATGTAGCCGCCGTCAACCACGAGGTCGACACCGGTGGTGAAGGCGCTCTCGTCGCTGCCGAGATAGACCGCCATGGATGCGATCTCCTCGGCAGTGCCGAGCCGGCCCATCTTCTGGCGCGAGATGAACATCTCCTTGCCCTGCGGCCCTTGGGCTGCGGCGCGGTCGAGCATCGAGGGGGTCTCGACGGTGCCGGGGCAGATCGCGTTGCAACGGATGCCCTTGGTGATGAAGTCCAGCGCGACCGCGCGCGACAGCAGCGACACCGCGGCTTTGGATGAGCTGTAAACGTAGCGGTTCGCCGGCGGACGCAGCGCCGCGCAGGACGAGATGTTGACGATGCTGCCGCCGCCGCCCGCGATCATGTCAGGCAGGAAGGCCTTGATGGTCCGGTGCATCGACTTGACGTTGAGGTCGAACGAGAAATCGAAATCCTCTTCCGAGCAATCCAGGATGGTCCCGTGGTGCACGAAGCCGGCCGCGTTGAGCAGGATGTCGATCTTGCCGATACGTTTTGCAAAGGCATTGACGTCAGCGGTGTTGCGGACGTCGAGCTTGGCGACTTCCGTGATGCCTTCTTTGGTCAGGCTTGCGATGCCGGCCTCGTTGATGTCGGTGGCGATGACGGTTGCGCCTTCACGCGCGAATGCGAGCGCGCATGCGCGCCCGATGCCTGCCGCTGCAGCCGTGACGACGGCGCGCTTGCCCTTGAGGCGGTTGGCCATGGTGTTCTCCCTTTGAGTTGGTCATTCCGGGGCGCGCCTCTTGGCGCGAGCCCGGAATCCATTGTGCGGCAAAGTTTGTGGATTGATGGATTCCGGGCTCGCGCTGCGCGCGCCCCGGAATGACAGCGTCAGTGATTATCCCGCGGCACGCCAAACGCCGAGGCGACGTTCTGGTAGCGCGTGGCGAGCTCCATGCAGGCGCCGGTCGATTGCTGGCCGACAGTGCTACGATAGATCTCCTGCCACGGCGTCTGGTTCGGCGGATGCTTGAAGCCGCCGGCGGCCTTCAGCTCGGCATGGCGCTTCTTCAGTTCCTCCTCGGAGATGAGGATGTTGGCGCTGCCCTTGTTGAGGTCGATGCGGACCTTGTCGCCGGTCCTGAGGATCGCGAGGCCGCCGTTGGCGGCGGCTTCCGGCGAGGCGTTCAGGATGGACGGCGAGCCCGAGGTGCCGGACTGACGGCCATCGCCGATGCAGGGCAGGGACAGGATGCCGCGTTTGATCAGCGCCGCCGGCGGCTGCATGTTCACGACCTCGGCACCACCGGGGTAACCGATCGGGCCGGTGCCGCGGATGAACAGCACGCAATGCTCGTCGATGTCGAGCGAGGCATCGTCGATCCGCGCGTGATAATCCTCCGGCCCCTCGAACACGACGGCGCGGCCCTCGAAGGCGTTCAGATCCTTCGGATTGCTCAAGTAGCGATCGCGAAACTCCTTGGAGATCACCGAGGTCTTCATGATCGCAGAATCGAACAGATTGCCCCTCAGCACCAGGAAGCCGGCGTCCTTCACCAGCGGCTTGTCGTAGGCCCAGATCACGTCGTTGTCGGGCGCCGGCGCATTCTTGCAATTCTCGCCGATGCCGCGGCCGTTGACGGTGACCGCGTCCTCATGGATGCGCTTGTGCTTCATCAATTCGCGCACCACCGCGGGCACGCCGCCGGCGCGGTGGAATTCCTCGCCAAGATAGAATCCGGCCGGCTGCATGTTGACCAGCAGCGGCACGTCGTGGCCGAATTTCTGCCAGTCGTCGATCGACAGCTCGACGCCGATGTGTCGGGCCAACGCGTTGATGTGGATCGGCGCGTTGGTCGAGCCGCCGATCGCCGAATTGATGACGATACAGTTCTCGAACGCCTTGCGGGTCAGGATGTCCGACGGCTTGAGGTCTTCCCAGACCATCTCGACAATACGTTTTCCCGTCTCATAGGCGATCTGGCCGCGCTCGCGATAGGGAGCGGGGATGGCCGCGCAGCCCGGCAGCGAGAAGCCGAGCGCTTCGGCAAGGCCGTTCATGGTCGAGGCCGTGCCCATGGTGTTGCAATGGCCGACCGACGGCGCCGAGGACGCCACGATCTCCATGAACTCTTCATAGTCGATCTCGCCGGCGGCGAGCCGCTCGCGCGACTTCCAGACGATGGTGCCGGAGCCGGTGCGCTCGCCATTGTGCCAGCCGTTCAGCATGGGCCCGCCCGACAGCACGATCGCGGGCAGGTTGACGGTCGCCGCCGCCATCATGCAGGCCGGCGTGGTCTTGTCGCAGCCGGTGGTCAGCACCACGCCGTCGAGCGGGTAGCCGTAGAGCACCTCGACCAGGCCCAGATAAGCGAGGTTGCGGTCCAGCGCCGCGGTCGGGCGCTTGCCGGTCTCCTGGATCGGGTGGGTCGGGAATTCCATCGCAATGCCGCCGGCCTCGCGGATACCCTCGCGGACGCGGTGGGCCAGCTCGATATGGTGGCGGTTGCAGGGCGACAGGTCGTTGCCGGTCTGGGCGATACCGATGATCGGCTTGCCGGATTGCAGCTCGGCGCGGGTGAGGCCGAAATTCAGGTAGCGCTCCATATAGAGCGCGGTCATGCCCGGATTATGCGGATTGTTGAACCAGTCCTGCGAGCGAAGATGGCGGCGGGTGCCGTTGCCGGCGGGCGCGTGCCCATTGGTTGGGTTTTTTGTCATGGGTTTCTCCTTCAATGCAAACGCACGGTCCGACGTTCAGGATGTCGATCGGTGCGCTGCCCGGCAGCGCGAGCATGGTCAGACGGCCCGCCTGCTGGCGAACATTTCCTCATGGTTGGGATACTACTCACGGGTCGTTGGTAACGCTATCATTTTGTACGGCGGCCACCCATTCGCCCGCGCGGGGGCTCGCCGTCGGCCGCTGTGCTTGCGAACTCTGTCGTTCGATCACCGTGAAGCCGAGATCGAGCACGGGCTTTTCAGGGCGCTTTCCCTCGATCGCTTCAATCAGCATCGCGGCAGCCGTGCTGCCCATCTCGTAACGATTGGTCCGCACGCTCGTCAGCGTCGGCACCGAGGAGGCCATGAATTCGAGGTCGTTGAAGCCGACGATCGCGATCTGGTCGGGGACCGGGATCTCGCGCCGGCGGCATTCGAAGAGAACGCCGAGCGCGAGGTCGTCATTGGCGCAGAACACCGCGTCGATGTCGGGCTCGCGCGCGATCAGATCGGCGAACAGCGCGCCGCCAAGCGTCACCGAGGTCGGCGTAGCCGTCGTCACGGTCAGTCTTTGGTCGAACAGGCCGGCCTCTTTCATGGCTGCGGCATAGCCGTCGAGCCGGCGCTGCACCCGGGGATCCATGCGGGCGCCGACGAAGCCGATCCTGCGGTGGCCCTGCGCGAACAAATGGGCAATTGCCGCGCGCGCCGCATCATAGTGGGAGAAGCCGATCATCATGTCGACCGGATTGGGCCCGATCTCCATGATCTGCACGATCGGGCAGTCGGCCGCCTCAAGCATCGCGCGGGACTCGGTAGTCTGGTCGATGCCGGTGACGATCAGTCCCGCCGGCTTCTGTGCCAGAAACAGCCGCAGCAGCTTCTCCTCCTGGAGAATGGAGTAGCGCGTGTTGGACAGCTGGATCGAGTAACGGCTGCCTTCGGACGCGTCATAGATGCCGCGCAGCACGTCGGAAAACACGTTGTTGGTCAGCGACGGAATCAAGACGCCGATCACTTCGGTGCGCTGCGAGGCCAGCGCACGTGCCGCAAGGTTGGGCACATAGCCGAGCTCCCGGGCCGCGCTTTCGACCCGCGTCCGCTTGGCCATCGAGAGCGCCTCGGGATTGCGGAAGAAGCGGGACGCCGTGATCGGGCTGACGCCGGCCAGCTCGGCGACTTCCGCCAACCGAATCTTGCCAGACTTGGTGCGCTTTCGACCCATTTGTTGCTCATAACACAGCCATTCCCGCAAACAAAGGATCGTTGACAGCGCTACCAGCAACGAATAACCAAAGACAAATTGCCAAACCCGCACAAACTGCTGACAATGTCGCCTGTTAAGAGGGCTTCGGGTCAGCGAAGTTCAGAAAAAACAAGTCCGCGGCGGCGCTGCAGAGATGTGTCGTCTCGGTCGAAGGAGGGAGCTAGATGTCGTCTGTGCAAATCCGCGACGTGCGGAAATCGTTCGGCAATTTTGAGGTCCTGCACGGCGTCTCGATCCCGATCGAGGATGGCCAGTTCGTCGTCCTGGTTGGCCCCTCCGGCTGCGGCAAGTCGACGCTGCTGCGCATGCTCGCAGGCCTCGAGAACATCACCTCAGGCACGATCTCGATTGGCGATCGCGTCGTCAACAATGTCCAGCCCAAGGAGCGGGACATTGCGATGGTGTTCCAGAATTACGCGCTCTATCCGCACATGACCGTCGCCGAGAACATGGGCTTCTCGCTGAAGCTGCGGAACGCCGGCTCGGACGAGATCGGCAAGCGGGTCAAGCGCGCCGCTGAAATTCTTGCCCTGACGCCGTTGCTCGACCGCTACCCGCGCCAGCTCTCGGGCGGCCAGCGCCAGCGCGTCGCCATGGGCCGCGCCATCGTGCGCGATCCCCAGGTCTTCCTGTTCGACGAGCCGTTGTCGAACCTCGACGCCAAGCTGCGCGTCGCCATGCGCACCGAGATCAAGGAGCTGCACCAGCGGCTCAAGACCACCACCGTTTACGTCACCCACGACCAGATCGAGGCCATGACCATGGCCGACAAGATCGTCGTGATGCATGACGGCATCGTCGAGCAGATGGGCACGCCGCTCGAGCTCTATGACCGGCCGGAAAACCAGTTCGTCGCCGGCTTCATTGGCTCACCGGCCATGAATTTCCTGAAGGGGCATATCCGCGTCAACGGCGTTGCGACCTTCGAAGGACCAAACGGCGTCAAGCTGCCGCTCAAGAGCGCGCCGGCTGCCTCGGACGGCAAGCCCGTGGTTTACGGCGTCCGTCCCGAGCATTTCACCATTGCCGATGACGGCGCCGACGCCGAGATCGTCGTGGTCGAGCCGACCGGCTCGGAGACGCAGGTGTTTGCGAAGCTCGGGGGCGAGCAGGTCGTCGCGGTCTTCCGCGAGCGCCACCAGTTCAATCCAGGCGACAAGGTCAAGCTGAAACCCGATCCGGGCGTGATCCACTTGTTTGACGAGGCGACAGGCAAACGAATTTAGCCTGAACAAAGCAAAAAAAAGCATCACTGGGAGGACGACATGAAAGACTTCACCCGCCGGGCTTTGCTTCAGGGCGGAACGGCACTGGCCGCCGGCGGCATGCTGACCGGGCCTGCGCTGTTCGAATTCGCGAAAGCCTGGGCTGCGGATTCGCCTTGGAAGGCGGAGTCCGGTGCGAAGCTCACCGTGATGCGCTGGAAGCGTTTCGTCCCGTCGGAGGATGATGCGTTCAATGCCATGGTTGCAGCCTTCAAGTCGGCCACCGGCACCGAAATGAACGTATTCAGCGAGTCCTTCGAGGACGTGCAGCCAAAGGCATCCGTTGCAGCCAACACGGGCTCCGGCCTCGACGTCGCTTGGGGCCTGCACACGCTGCCGCAGCTGTTCCCGACCAAAGTCCTGAAGATGAACGACGTCGCCGACTATCTCGGCAAGAAATATGGCGGCTGGACGGACGCTGCAGCAAAGACCTGTAAGCTTGGCGATGACTGGCTGGGCATCCCGGTCGCGACCAACGGCGGCTACATGACCTACCGCAAGTCGGCGATGGACAAGGCGGGCTTCAAGGAATTCCCGAAAGATTTCCCGAGCTTCCTCGAGATGTGCAAGGCGCTCAAGGCGAACAACACGCCGGCGGGCTTCGCGCTCGGACACGCCAGCGGCGACGCCAATGGTTGGCTGCACTGGATCCTGTGGGGCCACGGCGCCTACACGGTCGACCAGAACGACAAGATCGTCATCAATTCGCCCGAGACCGCGAAGGCATTGGAGTATTGCAAGGCGCTATACGACACCTTCATCCCGGGCACGCCGTCCTGGAACGACTCCTCCAACAACAAGGCGTACCTGGCCGGTGAGCTCTATTGCACCCTCAACGGCATTTCGATCTATGTTGCCGCCAAGACCGATCCCACCAAGAAGGAACTGGCGGAAGACACCTATCACGCGCTGCATCCGGTCGGTCCGGTCGGCAAGCCAACCGAGCTTCAGCTTGCTCTGCCGATCCTCTCCTTCAACTTCACCAAATATCCGAATGCGGCGAAGGCCTTCATCGCTTTCATGCTGGAGAAGGAAAACTACGAGAAGTGGCTGGAAGGCGCGCAAGGCTATCTGACGCAGACCCTGAACGCCTATGAGACGGCGCCGGTCTGGACCGCAGACCCCAAGAACACCGTGTTCTCGCAGGCCTCCAAGCGCACCCTGCCAGCATCCGGCATCGGCACGGTCGGCGAGAAGGCGGCCACCGCGATCGCCGATTTCATCGTCGTCGACATGTTCGCCAACTACTGCACCGGTTCGAAGGACGCAAAGGGCGCGATGGCTGAAGCCGAACGGCAGTTGAAGCGCATCTATCGCTGACGTCACGGAGCGGGCGGTTTCGGCCGCCCGCCCCTCAACATTTCGATCAGGGATAAACGGGCATGGCTGATGTCGCAATTTCCCGGGCCAAGCCTCAGATGAGCAAGGCTGGCGCGTGGACCCAGCTCAAGCACAACCGCAATTGGCTCGGCTTCTGGTTCATGGTGCCGGCCATGATGTTCCTGATCTTCTTCCTGGCCTATCCGCTCGGGCTCGGAATCTGGCTGTCCTTCACGGACACGCGCATCGGCAGGGTCGGGCACTTCATCGCCACCGAAAACTACGAGTGGCTGTGGGACGATTCCATTTTCTGGCTGTCGGTGTTCAACACGTTGCTCTACACCTTCGTCGCCAGCGCTTTCAAATTCGGCATCGGGCTTTACCTTGCGCTGCTACTCAACGAGCACATGCCCTTCAAGGCGATGCTGCGCGCGATGGTGCTCATCCCCTTCATCGTCCCGACGGTACTCTCCGCGCTCGCCTTCTGGTGGATATTCGATTCGCAATTTTCGATCATTTCCTGGTCGCTGAGGCATCTTGGCCTGATCAGCCAGAACATCAACTTTTTGGGCGATACAACCTGGGCGCGCATTTGCGTGATCTTTGCCAATATCTGGCGCGGCGTGCCTTTCGTGGCGATCACGCTGCTCGCAGGACTGCAGACTGTCTCGCCCTCGCTCTATGAAGCGGCGACGCTCGACGGCGCCACGCGCTGGCAGAACTTCCGGTACATCACCTATCCGCTGCTGACGCCGATCATCGCGGTCGTGATGACCTTCTCCGTGCTCTTTACGTTCACCGACTTCCAGCTGATCTGGGCGATGACGCGTGGCGGCCCGGTCAACGCCACCCACCTGATGGCAACCCTGTCCTATCAGCGCGCGATCATCGCCGGGCAGCTCGGCGAGGGCGCCGCGATTTCCAGCGCCATGATTCCGTTCCTGCTCGCCGCGATCATGGTCTCCTGGTTCGGCCTGCAGCGACGCAAATGGCAGCAGGGAGAAAGCAATGACTGATCTTCCTGCTTCCAAAGTCGATCTCAAGAGCGTGCTGTCGACGCCGCCCCGCGTCGACAACAGCGAGGGTATGAGCTATCTGCAGTCGGTGCCGCGCAGGATCGTGACGCTGTATCTGCCGCTCACGATCATCGTCGTCATCCTGCTGTTCCCGTTCTACTGGATGGCGCTGACCTCCGTGAAGCCCGACGAGCAGCTGCTCGATCTCGACAAGTACAATCCGTTCTGGACCTGGAATCCGACCTTCAAGCACTTCCACAAGCTGCTGTTCGAGAGCTACTATCCGCATTGGCTCTGGAACACGATGTACGTGGCGATCTGCGCCACGGTGCTCTCGATTGTCGCCTCGGTGTTCGCCGCCTACGCCATCGTGCGCTTGCGTTACAAGGGCGCCAATCTCGTCGGCGGCTTGATCTTCCTCGCCTATCTGGTGCCGCCGTCGATCCTGTTCATTCCGCTCGCCACCGTCGTATATCAGTATGGCCTGTTCGATTCGCCGCTGGCGCTGATCCTGACCTATCCGACCATCCTGATCCCGTTCTCGACCTGGCTGTTGATGGGCTATTTCAAGACCATCCCGTTCGAGCTCGAGGAATGCGCGCTGATCGACGGGGCGAGCCGCTGGCAGATCTTGATCAAGATCGTCGTGCCGCTCGCAATTCCCGGCCTGATCTCGGCCTTCATCTTCTGCTTTACACTGTGCTGGAACGAGTTCATCTACGCGTTGACCTTCCTGCAATCGACCAGCAACAAGACGGTGCCAGTCGCGATCGTCAACGAGTTCGTGGACGGGGATATCTATCGCTGGGGCTCGCTGATGGCGGGAGCGCTGGCAGGGTCGCTGCCGCTGGTTATCCTTTACGCCTTCTTCGTGGAGCATTATGTGTCGGCGATGACCGGCGCCGTGAAGGAATGATGGCGGCCGGCCGTTGCAGCGCGTCGGTTCCGGCGCGTTCCGGCCAATAAGGCCAATAAGAAGGAGTAGGCTCTTGCACATTCTGGTTCTGGGCGCTGCCGGCATGGTCGGCCGCAAATTGTGTGAACGTCTCTTGCGCGACGGCCGGCTCGGCAAGAGCGACATCACCAAGATGACCATGCACGACGTGGTCGAGCCCAAGAAGCCGGAGAAGGCGGGTTTTGCCGTCGAGACTGTCTCGGGCGATTTTGCCGTGCCGGGCGCTGCCGAAAAGCTGATCGCCGGCCGTCCCGACGTGATCTTCCATCTCGCCGCCATCGTCTCCGGCGAAGCCGAGCTCGATTTCGACAAGGGCTACCGCATCAATCTCGATGGCACGCGGATGCTGCTCGACGCCATCCGCCTGGTCGGCGGCGGCTACAAGCCGCGCGTGGTGTTCACGTCGTCGATCGCGGTGTTCGGCGCCCCGTTCCCGGATGCGATCGGCGACGAGTTCTTCCACACCCCGCTGCTCAGCTACGGGACCCAGAAGGCGATCGGCGAACTCCTCCTCGCGGATTATTCGCGCCGCGGCTTCCTCGACGGCATCGGCATTCGCCTGCCGACCATCTGCATCCGGCCTGGCCTGCCCAACAAAGCGGCATCAGGCTTCTTCTCCAATATCCTCCGTGAGCCGCTCGCCGGCAAGGAAGCGGTGCTTCCGGTGTCGGAGGATGTCCGCCACTGGCACGCGACGCCGCGCTCGGCGGTCGGCTTCCTGCTCCACGCCGGTACCATGGACCTCGCCACGGTCGGCCCGCGCCGCAATCTGACGATGCCGGGCCTGTCGGCCACCGTCGGCGAGCAGATCGCCGCCTTGAAGCGCGTTGCCGGCGAGAAGGTCGCTGCCCGCATCAAGCGGGAGCCCGATCCTTTCATTGTCGGCATCGTCGGGGGCTGGCCGCGCAATTTCAACCCAAAGCGGGCGCTCGAGCTCGGCTTCACCACGGCCGAGAAGACCTTTGACGACATCATCCGCATTCACATCGAAGACGAGCTCGGCGGCAACTTCGTCGCCTGACGTAACTGATGAACAGCGTGGATATGACGATGGCGAGCGTGGCTTGCATCGGTGAATGCATGGTCGAGCTTCGACAGGCTCAGGGTGGGCAGGCAGGGCAGGGCGGTGGCCTGTTCTCGCGCGGCTTCGGCGGCGACACGCTCAACACAGCGGTGTATCTGGCGCGGCTCGACGTCAAGGTCGACTATTTCACCGCGCTCGGCGACGATGCGATGAGCGAGGAGATGATTGCGGCCTGGAACGCCGAGGGCGTCGGCACAAGGCGCGTGGTGCGGCTGCCGGGCAAGCTGCCCGGCCTCTACATGATCCAGCTCGATGCCAAGGGCGAGCGCCAGTTCTACCACTGGCGCGACAGCGCGGCGGCGCGGCAACTCATGAGCCTGCCGGAGACCGACGAGCTGCTCAACTCGCTGATGAGCTACGACATCGTCTATCTCTCCGCGATCACGCTCTCGATCTACGATCAGGCCGGGCGCGACCGCCTGTTTGCGGCGATCAAGCGCGCCCGCCTGCTCGGCACCCGCTTCGTGTTCGACACCAATTTCCGCGCACGCGGCTGGCCCGATCGCGACATCGCCCGCGAGGTGTTTTCTGCGGCCTTTGCCGCCGCCGACATCGTGCTGACGTCGGCCGAGGATCTGCTCGCGCTCTATCCTGGCGAAAGTCCTGAGCAATTGATGGCGCGCATCCCGACGCCGGAGCTGGTGTTCCGGCTCGCGGAGCCCGTCAGCCGGCTGCGCTACCCCGGTGGTACCAGCGAGGTCCGCGCTGAACCCATGACAAAGCCCGTCGTCGACACCACGGCGGCCGGTGACAGTTTTGCCGCAGCCTATATCGCGGCCCGCCTCGGTGGTTCCGATCCGGTCGAGGCGGCCCAATCGGGCCATCGCCTCGCCAGTCTCGTGATCTGCTATCCCGGCGCCATCATTCCGGGCTATGCCATGCCGCCGAAGAAGCGGCACCGGCCTGCGACCACACGCCAAGCCACGAAGTAGAGCCACGAAGTCACGCGACCAAGTCAACGAGACCCAGAAGATGCCCACTGCCGCCCAACAGAACCACCTCGTCGCGCTGTTCAAGGCGGCGACCGTCATTCCCGTCCTCACCATCGAGCGGATCCAGGACGCCGTGCCACTGGCAAAAGCCCTGGTGGCCGGCGGCGTCCGCACGCTGGAGGTGACCATGCGCACCCCTGTCGCGATCGAGGCGGCGCGGGCGATGATGGCCGAGGTCCCCGACGCGGTGGTCGGGATCGGCACCATCCTCAATCCGGCTGACTTCACCCGGGTCGAGAAGCTCGGCGTCGCCTTCGGCATCAGCCCGGGCCTGACCCCCGACCTCCTCAAGGTCGCCGCCGATAGCTCCCTGCCGTTTGCACCGGGCATCGCGACCGCCTCCGAGCTCATGACGGCGCTGTCCTACGGCTTCGACGTCGCAAAATTCTTCCCGGCCGAGCAGGCCGGCGGCATCAAGGGTCTCCGCTCGCTTGGCGGGCCGTTCCCGAACGTCCGGTTCTGCCCAACCGGCGGGGTCGGTGAGGCCAATGCGGCGACCTGGCTCGCCGAGCCCAATGTGGTCTGTGTCGGTGGTTCCTGGCTGTGCCCGACGGCGGAGATCAGGGCCGGGAACTGGGCCGGCATAACTGCCATCTGCCAGCGCACCCTCCAGGCCCTTAAACCCGCGTGAAGTCTTGCCCTCCCTGGGCTAAGACTTAGGTCAGCAAGAGACCGCCAGGGAGAGAAGACCATGACTGCCAGCATCGTCGGATGGGCGCATACGCCGTTCGGCAAGTTCGATACCGAGACCGTCGAGAGCCTCGTCACCCGGGTCGCCAATGAGGCGATGGCCGATGCCGGCATTTCGGCCTCCGATGTCGACGAGATCGTGCTTGGCCATTTCAACGCCGGCTTCTCGGCGCAGGATTTTACCGCCTCGCTGGTGCTGCAGGCCGACCCGAAGCTGCGCTTCAAGCCGGCCACCCGTGTGGAGAACGCCTGTGCGACGGGCTCGGCTGCCGTCCATCAGGGCCTGCGCGCGATCGCCGCAGGCGCGGCCAGAATCGTGCTTGTCGTCGGCGTCGAGCAGATGACCCGCACACCGGGGCCGGAGATCGGCAAGAACCTGCTCAAGGCCTCGTACCTGCCCGAGGACGGCGACACCGTCGGCGGCTTTGCCGGCGTGTTCGGCAAGATCGCCAGCTCCTACTTCCAGAAATACGGCGATCAGTCCGATGCGCTGGCGCTGATCGCGGCCAAGAACCACAAGAACGGCGTCGCCAATCCCTTCGCCCAGATGCGCAAGGATTTCGGCTTCGACTTCTGCCGCGCCGAGAGCGAGAAGAACCCATACGTCGCCGGTCCCCTGAAGCGCACCGACTGCTCGCTGGTGTCCGACGGCGCCGCCGCGCTGGTGCTGGCCGACACCGAGACCGCCAGGACCATGAGCAAGTCGATCGGCTTCCGCGCCACCGCGCATGCCCAGGATTTCCTGCCGATGAGCAAGCGCGACATCCTTCAGTTCGAGGGCTGCACGGTCGCCTGGCAGCGCGCTCTGGAGAAGGCGGGCGTGACGCTGTCCGATCTCTCCTTCGTCGAGACCCATGACTGCTTCACCGTGGCCGAGCTGATCGAGTACGAAGCAATGGGACTGACGCCGAGGGGGCAGGGCGCCCGCGCCATCAAGGAAGGCTGGACGCTCAAGGACGGCAAGCTGCCGGTCAATCCGTCCGGCGGCCTGAAGGCCAAGGGCCACCCGATCGGCGCCACCGGCGTCTCCATGCATGTGATGACCGCGATGCAGCTGGCCGGGCAGGCGCCCGAGGGCATGCAGTTGAAGAATGCCAAGCTCGGCGGCATCTTCAACATGGGCGGCGCGGCCGTTGCCAACTACGTCTCGGTTCTCGAGCCATTGAAGTAAGGTTCGACTCTTGTAGGGTGGGCAAAGGCGCAAAAGCGCCGTGCCCACCATTTTCCTTGCGGTAGATCATGGTGAGCACGCTTCGCTTTGCCCACCCTACGGCTCCTGATTGATTTGCGGAAAAGCATCATGAGCACTAACTACGAAGATTCACTCTCTATCGAAGCCCTCAACGATCGCATCGCGATTCTCGAGGATAATATCCGCCAGCTGATCGAGCAGGCCGCCGCCGCCTCCGGCGAGCAGAACGAGTCGCGCATCGCCGACCGCATCAACCAGCAGAACGACGAGCTCGAGCGTCTCATGAAGATCCGCGAATCCCGCCAGAAGAAATAGCGGCCGCGTCCGCGCGCATGCGGCTATTCGCCGGCCGCCCTTGCGCATGCGCCACCACTCCCCTTAGCTGGACCGAAATCGCGGGAGAGCCCGCGCAATCGGGAGCGAACCAATGGGGCCGCTGAAGGGCATCAAGGTCGTCGACATGACCACCGTGCTGATGGGGCCTTATGCGACCCAGATGCTCGGCGACTACGGGGCCGACGTCATCAAGGTGGAATCGCTCGACGGCGACGTCACCCGCCTGATCGGCCCGATGCGGCATGCCGGCATGGGCCCGGTGTTCCTCAACACCAACCGCAGCAAGCGTTCGATCTGCCTCGACCTGAAGAAGCCCGCTGGCCGCGAGGCCGTGCTGCGGTTGCTGAAGGATGCCGACGTTCTCGTCTACAACGTCCGACCGCAGGCAATGGCGCGGCTGCAGCTCGGCTATGACGTGGTCTCCGCGATCAATCCGCGGCTCGTCTATGCCGGTGTGTTCGGCTTCGGCCAGGACGGGCCATACGCGGCAAAACCCGCCTATGACGATCTGATCCAGGGCGCAACCGCGTTGCCGGCCTTGATGGCGCAGACCGGCGACGGCGTGCCGCGCTACGTGCCGAACGCGCTGGTCGATCGCATCGTCGGCCTCACCGCCGTCGGCGCGATCTGTGCCAGCCTCGTGCATCGCGACCGTACCGGCCACGGCCAGCGTCTGGACATCCCGATGTTCGAGACCATGGCCGGTTTCGTCATGGGCGATCACATGGGCGGGCTGACTTACGAGCCGCCGCTCGACAAGGGCGGCTATGCCCGCCACCTCTCGCGCGACCGCAGGCCGTACAAGACCTCGGACGGTTATCTCAGCGTCATCGTCTACAACGACAAGCAGTGGGAGAATTTCTTCAAGGCGACCGGGCGCGATGACCTGCGCGCTGATCCCAAATTCGCGACCTTTGCGGGGCGCGCCGCCAATATCGATGTCGTCTATGCCGAGCTCGCCCGCATCTTCGAGACGCGCACCACGGCTGAATGGATCGAGCTGCTGACCAGGGCCGACGTGCCCGTCATGCCGATGCACGACCTCGCATCGATCCTGCACGACGAGCATCTCGAAGCGACCGGTTTCTTCCCCGTCGTCAACCATCCGACCGAAGGCCCGATCCGCAGCATGAAGGTGACGGCGAGCTGGTCGGAGACCGCGGCCGAGCCGGTGCGGCTGGCGCCACGCCTCAACGAGCACGGCGCGCAGATCTTGCGCGAGATCGGTTACTCCGAGGGCGAGATCGCCGCCATGGTCCGCGACGGCGTCACACGCGCGGCACCGGAGTAGGGGGAAGATATGGCGAAGGCTCTCTCCGCCGTCATTCCGGGGCTCGCGAAGCGAGAACCCGGAATCTCGCGATTCCGGGTTCGGTCCTTCGGACCGCCCCGGAATGACGATGGGGGCGCGCCATGAGCTTCATCACCGGCGTTGGCCTCACGTCTTTCGGCAAGCACGAAGGCTCGTCCTCGCTCGACCTGATGACCAAGGCGGCGCGAGCTGCGCTCGACGACGCCGGCCTCAAGCGCGCCGAGATCGACGGCATCCTCTGCGGCTATTCCACCGTCTCGCCGCACATCATGCTGGCGACTGTTTTCGCCGAGCATTTTGGCATCCGCCCGTCTTACGCCCATGCCGTGCAGGTCGGCGGCGCGACGGGCCTTGCGATGACCATGCTAGCCCATCACCTCGTCGTATCAGGTGTCTGCCGCAATGTGCTCGTCGTCGCCGGCGAGAACCGCCTGACCGGGCAGAGCCGCGATGCCTCGATCCAGGCGCTGGCGCAGGTCGGCCACCCCGACTACGAGGTGCCGCTCGGTCCGACCATCCCCGCCTATTACGGCCTCGTTGCCAGCAGGTACATGCACGAATACGGCGTGACCGAAGAAGACCTTGCCGAATTCGCCGTGCTGATGCGTGCGCACGCCTGCACCCATCCTGGGGCGCAATTCCGCGATCCCATCACGGTGGCCGATGTCATGGCCTCGAAGCCAGTGGCGATGCCGTTAAAGCTGCTGGATTGCTGCCCGGTGTCCGACGGCGGCGCTGCGTTTGTGATCAGCCGGGAGCGAACCGGCGAGGCGGGCGTGCGGATCCGCGGCTGCGCGCAGGCGCATACGCATCAGCACGTCACCGCCGCACCAGGCTTAAGCGAGCTCGGCGCCGAAATCTCCATCGCGCGCGCGAAGGAGGCTACGGGGCTGGCAATATCAGACGTGCGTTACGCCGCGATCTACGACAGTTTCACCATCACGCTGGCCATGCTGCTGGAAGACCTTGGCCTTGCCGGACGAGGCGAGGCGGCTGCGCGCGTGCGATCGGGGCATTTCGGCCGCGACGGCGAGATGCCGCTCAACACTCATGGTGGACTGCTCAGCTACGGCCATTGCGGCGTCGGCGGCGCCATGGCGCATCTGGTCGAGGCGCATTTGCAGATGACGGGCCGGGCAGCGAATCGCCAGGTGCGTGACGCCTCGATTGCGCTGCTGCACGGCGACGGCGGCGTGCTGTCGTCCCATGTCAGCATGTTTCTGGAGCAAGTGCGATGAGCGAGCGCTTAGCTGATTGGACCAGGGGCGAAGAGGCCATTACCTACCAGGCCTGCGCCGCGTGCGGTCATGTCCAGTATTTCCACCGCGCTTTCTGCGCCGCGTGTGGAGCCGCAGGTCCGCGCGAGGCGCGCGCCAGCGGCAAGGGCAGGGTCTACGCAACCTCTCTGGTCTGCCGCGCCGCCACGCCCGAGACGCGCGCGCACGTGCCCTACAACATCCTCCTCGTCGATTGCGCCGAAGGATTTCGGATGATGGCCCATGGCGATAACGGATTGGCCATCGGCGATGCGGTCACGGCGAGCTTCAGGCCGTTTGCCGGTAAGCTCGTGCCGTACTTCGCCAAAGAGAAATAGTGGGATTGGGATGCTGTAGCCCGGATGGAGCGCAGCGAAATCCGGGAATCTCACCTCGCGGATAGATTTTCCCGGATTGCGCGGAGCCTGTCATCGGGCGGCGCTTCGCGCCGACCCGTTGGCTCCATCCGGGCTACGGCAGCCAACGTGGGATTTCGTCATTCGGGGGCGGTCGTGGGACCGAGCCTGGAACGGGAATTCTGGGCCTGGCCTGCCAGGGCCGCGCTTTGCGCGGTCCCGAGGGGGCCCCCCGGAATGACGAAAACCGTAAACCTCGAACTCAGCGCGCGTAGAACATGATGCTGGCGATGACGAGCATCGCCATCACCGCCAGCATATGCGCGAGCGCTTCCGAGGCTGCCCCCTTGGAGGCTTCCTTCATGCCGTTTTCTCCCTAGACTTGGGCATGACTCATCGTTGCGCGGTCAAGCGCAAAGACGGTCAATTGTTTTTACTCGGAACACCCCACTTCGAGTATTCACCGCAATTAAGTCCCCACGCGGCGAATATCGACTGTGCCAGCGTCGATCAGCAATGCGGCGGCAATTTGACTCGATAATGTTGCTCCTGCGTCGGGCTGCGAATAGAGTTTTTCGGAACTTATTCCGGTAACGACAATAAACCTCAAAGGCGTCAGGAAAAACCCAAGGTAAATCATGGCCCGTATCGACTACAGCGATCCGTCCAAGGCGTCCGACCGCACCCGCGAAATCCTCGACAAAAACCGCAACGCCAACATTTTCCGCATGATGGCGCATTCGCCGAGCTATTTTGAGCAGTATTGCCGGCTCGGCGGCGCCATCAGGCACAAGGGCGAACTCGATCCTGTTCTGCGCGAGCTTGCGATCACGCGCACCGGCATTCTGTGCGAGGCGCCGTACGAGATCATCGCGCACAAGCGCATCGGCAAGAATGTCGGCGTCACAGACGCGCAGAACGAGGCGCTGGCGAACTGGCAGGCCGCTGGCTGTTTCGATGAGACGCAGCGCGCCGCGCTCGCCTTCACCGACGAGATCGTCAAGCTGAAGAAGCCGACCAATGCGACCTTCAGGGCAATCGCCGCGAAGCTGACGCCGGCCGCACTGGTCGAGTTGCAGCTCTCGGTCGGATTCTACATCATGACGTCAAAGTTTTTGGAGACGTTTGAGATCGATCTCCAGCCCGTCACCGAAGTGGTGGGCTGATCAGACGCGAGCTGCGGGGGATGGTCATGACGATCGATGAATATGCGGCCTGGGCTGCAACCATTGCGAAAGTCGATGAGCATCCCTCGAACGAGCGGCTGTCCTATCTCGGGTTGGGCCTCGCCGGCGAAGCGGGCGAAGTCGCCGAGCACATCAAGAAACTCCTGCGTGACGACTGGCTCGACAAGGCGGGTCTCGTCGAAGAGCTCGGCGACGTTATCTACTACTGGGCCTGCCTGTGCGCCGCGACCGGCCAGCAGCCGTCCGAATTGCTCAAGGCCAGCGCCGCCAAGATCAAGCGGCGGATCAGCGAGGCGGCGAGCCGCTAAGGCAGGTGCGCGTTCGGGGGCGCTGACGGCATCCACAACGTCATGGCCGGGCTTGTCCCGGCCATCCACGCCTTGCCAGGCGCATGGAGAACGTGGACGCCCGGGACAAGCCCGGGCATGACGAGCTCCTGTCATAAGGTCGCTCACGTCGACGTCAGAATATCCACCTTGGTGTTGGCGACGATCAGGCGATCGGCCAGCAGCTGCGCCAGGTTGCGCATGATGCGCTCCGAGGCACGCGGATGCTGCCTGCGAAAGCGCTCAAAGTCCTTCAGCGGCACTTCGAACGCAGTCGCTGCCATATCCGCGAACACGTCGGCGGTACGGGCGGTCTCGATCAGGGCCATCTCGCCGAAGGCCATGCCGGCGGTCAGCGTCGCCAGGCGCACGCCGTCGGGCAGGGTGACATGCACCGCGCCGCTGCGCAGGAAGAACAGCGCATCGGCCGGATCGCCCGTCGTGACGATCTTTGCGCCGGACTGATAGGTCCTGATGGTGCAGATCGAGGCGAGATCGGTCAGCTCTTCCGCGCTGAGGCCGTCGAGCAGCGGCTGTTCGGACAGCTCGGTGGTCTCGTGAAAATCGATCGAGCCGCCGTAGCGATAGACGATCTGGTCTTCCGCCCATTCGATCGCCGTGTCGAGCAAATAGAAGTCGCGGACGTTCTTCAGCCCCGCGGTCCATTCGCGCAAGCTGTCCCATTCCCTGGAGGCGCGCCTGACGCCTGACAGAACCACGGTGACATCGAGCGCGGCGAGCTCCTCGAAGGCTTCGGCGATCAGGCGGGCGCCAGCGCGCGTCGTCGAGGTGACGCGGTGCAGGTCGAACACGACGATTTGCGGTCGCGGTCGCCCGGCGAGCCGCCGCGAGACATAGTCGACGGCCGACAGTGACAGCACGCCGACCAGCTCGATCACGCGCACGGCCTGCTCGTGCGCGGCAAGGATGTCGCGCTCCTGCTGGCGGCGGACGCGGCGTGACGGGCTCTTGCCGATGTCGTAGTCGGCGATCACGGCGTTGCGGGCGTCATCGCTGCGGTTGAGCATGTGCAGGTCGTAATGCGAGGACAGCGCCTCGCAGACCTTGATGCCGCGCACGCTGTTGCCGTGCTTGTCGAGCTTTGGCGAATAACTGCCGAGCCCGAGACGGGCCGGGAGCGCGGCCAGAATGCCGCCGCCGACGCCGCTCTTGGCGGGGATGCCGATCCGGTAGATCCACTCGCCGGCATAATCATACATGCCCGACGATGTCATCACCGACAGCGTGCGCGAAATCGCATACGGAGTCAGCACCTGTTCGCCTGTCACCGGATTGATGCCGCGATTGGCCAGCGTCGCCGCCATCACCGCGATGTCGCGCGCGGTGACCAGCACGGCACATTGGCGGAAATAGACGTCAAGGACTTCAGCGACATTGTCCGAGATCACCGCATTGGTCTTGAGCAGGTAGCCGATGGCGCGATTGCGGTCGCCGGTCTGGCTCTCCGAGGAGTAAACCGCCTCGTCGACGGCGAGCTCGCGGCCGGCAAAGCGGCTGAGCGCAAGCCGGATCTGCTCAAAGGCCTCAGATCCCTTGCTGTCGTAGATCAGCCCCGTGCAGGCGATCGCGCCGGCATTCACCATCGGATTGAACGGATGGTTTTCCGCGTTGAGCCGGATCGAGTTGAAGGGATCGCCCGAGGGTTCGACACCGATCGCCCCCTCGACCTTGCCCGCGCCCAAAAGATCCAGCGCCAAAGCGAACACGAACGGCTTGGACATCGACTGGATGGTGAAGGGCACCCGGGAGTCGCCCACCTCGTAGACATGGCCGTCAAGCGTGGCGAGGCTGATGCCAAAATAGGCAGGATCGGCTTTGCTCAGTTCGGGAATATAATCTGCGACATGACCTGCAGTCTCCGCGGAGAATTCATTGAGGCATGTGTCGAGAAACCGCAGCAGCGGCGGCTTCGAGCGGGTCCAGGCGGAGGCGTGCAACGGTTGCGCTATCATCGCTCCCTTGTGCAACGCATTAAGCATATGCGCAACCCGTCCGGTCTCGTGGTGACGCCCGAACGCAAGACGCCACGCGCCCTTCCGATATCATCTGTTTCAGATTGTCGTGGCCGACAAGCCGCTGATGGCGCGCGCTCAGCTCACGACGATCGCGATCGCCTGTCCCTCGGCAACGAGGTCATCAATCTTCACGAGCAATGATGTCAGCGTGCCTGATGCAGGCGATTGCACCGTATCTCCATCTTCATGGCTTCGACGACCACAACGTCCTCGCCATCGGCGACAGTTCCTCCAACTTGCGCGGGAGTTGCGCAGATGCGGCCGGCGACCTCCGTGACGATCTTAATTTCTGGCATGCCATCGCCTTTTTGTTGTCGTGGCAAAATGCCTGAGGTAGCGTCGTTCACAAAGTGGAATTTAATTCCGCAGAGCGGAACAAACGGTAGGGATCATGGGACGACGTTCGGAGCGGTTAAGCAGGCAAGGTGCGCTCGCTGGCGATGCCGGTGAGGGTGATGTCATCCAGGTGGTGTCGCGCGCGTTCGACGTGTTGCGATGCTTCGAGGGCCACGAGGCGCGGCTCGGCAATCTCGAAATTTCGAATCGCTGCGGCCTGCCGCGCTCGACGGTGTCGCGGCTCACGCACACGCTGACGCGCATGGGGCAGCTCGTCTATCTGCCGCGCGATCAGAAATACCGAATCGGTCCGAGCGCCGTGGCGATGAGCGCCTCGATGATGAAGGGCGCGCAGCTGCGCAGCATGATCCGCCAGCGGCTTCAGGAAGTCGCCGAGCAGCTGCCCGGCACCGTCGGCTTCGTCGTGCCCGATCGCTTCCATCTGGTCTATCTCCAGTTTGCACGCTCGCCTTCTGCGCTCGGCCTACACGAGGGCACCGGCAGCCGCATCTCGATGGCCTCGACTGCGGCGGGCGCGGCCTACACCGCGGCCCTGGCGCCACAGGTCGGCGATGCCTTCATCAACGACATGGAGCGCGAAGCGCCGGAGGCTGCAAAGATCCTGCGGCCCCGCATCGAGGCCAACAGGCAGTCGCTGCGCGAGCGCGGCTATGTCACGGCTTGCGGGCTGTGGAGCCCGCACATCAACGGCCTGGCGGTGCCGATCTGGTCGCCGCAGTACCAGACCTTCGTGGTCGTCACGATCGGGCTTCTGTCGGCGATGTATGACGAGCAGCGCCTGCATGCCGAGGTCGCGCCGCTGATGCTGGCGCTCGGCCGCTCGCTCGGCAGCCTGATGGAAGGCGCCGAAGGCGATGCCTTCAACAACCGCATCTCGCGCAAGCCGGTCGCAATATCAGTGCATAACAATAACAAGCCGATGAGTTCGGAGGGAGTGAATGAACTGGAAGCCGGAACTCGACGAGCTCGCCCGGCGCGAAGCCTTCGCGCGGGAGATGGGCGGCGTTGACAAGGTCAAGCGACAGCATGACCAGGGCCGGCTGACAGTTCGGGAACGCATCGACAGACTGATCGACAAGGGTAGCTTCCACGAGATCGGTGCCGTCTCCGGCATCGGTGAGTACGATCCCAAAGGCGAGCTGAAGACCGTGACGCCGGCGAACTGCGTGTTCGGCCGCGCGCGTGTCGACGGCCGCACCGTCGTGGTGGTCGGCGACGACTTCACCGTGCGCGGCGGCTCGGCGGATGCGTCGATCTCGGCAAAGCCCTTGATGGCGGAGGAGATGGCGCACGACTTCCGTTTGCCCATCATCCGCATCATCGAGGGCTCCGGCGGCGGCGGCTCGGTCAAGACCATCGAGACCAAGGGCGCGGCGAACCTGCCCGGCGGCATCGGCGGTACGCGCTGGTATCGCTTCACGACGGAGAATTTGTCGCGCCTGCCCGTGGTCGCGCTCGGCCTCGGCTCGGTCGCGGGCTTAGGTGCCGCGCGCCTTGCCGCCAGCCACTATTCGATCATGACCCGGAAGTCCGCGATGTTCGTGGCAGGGCCGCCGGTGGTGAAGGCGCTCGGTCAGAACCTTTCGAAGGAAGAGCTCGGCGGTGCTGATATTCAGACCAAGGCCGGCGCGATCGATCATGCCGTCGATACCGAGGAAGAAGCCTTTGCCTGCGCCCGGCGCTTCCTGTCCTATCTGCCGTCGTCGGTCTACGAGCTGCCGCCGACCCTGCCTTGCATCGACAATCCGGAGCGCATGGAAGAAGCGCTCATGAAAGCGGTGCCGCGCAACCGCAAGCAGGTCTACAAGGTCAGGCCGATCATTGAAGCGGTCGTCGACAAGGGCTCGTTCTTCGAGGTCGCCAGTAATTTCGGCAAGCCCATCATCGTCGGCCTCGCGCGGCTCGAGGGCAGGGCGGTGATGCTGCTCGCCAGCGACAGTTTTCACTATGGCGGCTCCTGGACGGCCGATGCCTGCCAGAAGGTGGTGCGCTGGGTCGACTTCGCCGAAACCTTCCATCTGCCGATCGTCTATCTCATGGACTGCCCGGGCTTCATGATCGGTCTCGATGCCGAGAAGGCGGCGACTATCCGCCACGGCGTCCGCGCCATGGCCGCGGTCAACCAGACCACCGTGCCCTGGTGCACCGTGATCCTGCGCAACGCCTTCGGGGTCGCCGGCGTGGTGCACCAGCCCGCCGACCGCTTCTCGATCCGCTACGCCTGGCCGTCCGCCTATTGGGGCTCGCTGCCGCTCGAAGGCGGCATCGAAGCTGCCTACCGCGCCGACATCGATGCCGCCGAGGACAAGGCAGCCAAGCTGAAGGAGATCGAGGAGCGACTCAACAGACTGCGCTCGCCGTTCCGCTCGGCCGAGAAATTCTGGGTCGAGGAGATCATCGATCCCCGCAAGACGCGTTCGCTGCTGTGCGAGTTCGCACGTCTCGCCGAGCCGCTGCGCAAAGCGGGGCCGCCGGAGAATTTCTCGATCAGGCCGTGAGCCCGTGTCCCGGACGCGCCGCAACGCTTCAGCGTCGCTGCGCTGAGCCGGGACCCAGAAAAGCCACACACGAGATTGCCGAGGGATGGGCCCCGGCTCTGCAACGCATCACGCCGCGCCGGACGATGCTTCGCATCGCCAGGGGCGCGCTACGGTGCGTCCGGGGCACGTAGGAAACGGTCGGGATTGCTTGTCCGCAATGATGATTGTCGCGCGAGTGCGTCCGTGCCCGGGTCGGAGAGTTAACTCAGGTTAATCGCACGCCCTTTTCCGCCGCTCTTCAGGCTCATTTCAGCCAAACCAATATTGGTCTTTTTGCAGCGGGGCAGGACCCTCCAACTCAGAGTCCTGCAAATGATCAAGACAGTTCTTTCTGCGTGTATTTTTGTTGTCGCCAGTTCTGCCGTTGCCGACGCGCGGCCTTATCGCGCTGTCCAAGCCTCTGAATGCAACGTCACCATGCCCTGCGACTTCTCCTATTCGCCCACGCGACGCGAGCGGGCTCCCAGGCCGTTGCAGGCCTATCGCTCAACGCAAATGACGGTGACCGATGCCGGCGCCACGGCCACCACGATCAGCGTCTCCGGCGAGCGCATCATCGGAGGCCGGCCCGCCGGTTGCCCATTGTCGTTCTGTGGCTGCGGCGCGGCGCTGCGCGTGTTCGGTCATGTCGTGCCGGAATTGAATCTTGCATCCAACTGGCTGCGCTTTCCGCGCGCGGCGCCGGCGCCGGGCATGGTCGCGGCGCGACGGGGGCATGTCTTCGTTCTCGAGCAGTCTCTCGGCGGCGACATGTGGATGGCGTACGACGCCAACTCGGGCGGTCACGCCACACGCATGCACGCGCGTTCGCTGCGGGGCTACACCATCGTCAACCCGCACGGCTGAGGAAACGGCGAGGTGCTCGGCCCATCACACCCGCAGCACCTTGCCTGGATTCATGATGTTCTGCGGATCGAGCGCGCGCTTGATGGTGCGCATGATGTCGAGCTCGGTCTTCGAGCGGTAGTGGCTGAGCTCGTCGAGCTTTTCGATGCCGATGCCGTGCTCCGCCGAGATCGAGCCGCCCATGGAGGTGATGAGGTCGTTCACGGCCCGCGTGATGGCGGCGGTATACTGGTTCAGCGTCTGCTGATCCATGCCGATTGGTCCCATGAACGAGAAATGCAGATTGCCGTCGCCGATATGCCCGAGCGGATAGGGGCGAATGGACGGGAGAATATCGAGCACGGCCTTGAGGCCCTTGTCGATGAACTCGGGGATCCCCGAGATCGCCACCGACACGTCATAGCTGATCCCCGGCCCCTCGGCGCGGGAGGCCTCGGCCATGGCTTCCCGGATGCGCCACATGTTGCGTGACTGACTGACGGTCTGCGCGATCACCGCATCGAGTACGCGACCGGCTTCGAGCTGGTCGGCGAGAAACGCCTCCAGCTTCTCCGACATGCCGTCGGCCCCGTCCTGCCGCGGGCGCGAGGACGACCATTCCAGCAGCAGGTACCACGGCGTGTCCGCCTTCAGCGGATCCTGCACACCGGGAATGTGGCGCATCACGAGGTCGACGGCCGCGCGGCTCAAGAGCTCGCAAGAGCCGACATTGTCCTCGGACGCCGCGTGCGCTTCGGACAGGATCTCCAGCGCCGCGCGCGGATCGCGAACGGCCAGCCACGCCGTGCAGACGTCCTTCGGCGCCGGCCACAGCTTGAGCACGGCCTTGGTGATGATGCCGAGCGTTCCCTCGGCGCCCATGAAGAGGTGCTTGAGGTCGTAGCCGGTGTTGTCCTTCTTCAGCGCGCGCAATCCATTCCAGACGTCGCCATTGGGCAGCACGACCTCGAGCCCGAGCACGAGATTGCGGGCATTGCCATAGCGCAGCACCTGCACGCCGCCGGCATTGGTCGAGAGATTGCCGCCGATCATGCAGGAGCCCTGGGCACCCAGGCTGAGCGGCAGGAACCTGTCGTGACGGCTAGCTGTCTCCTGAAGCGTTTCCAGCACACAGCCGGCTTCGACCGTCATGGCATAGCCGACGGGGTCGACGTCGAGCACGCGGTTCATCCGGCCCAGCGACAACACGATGCCGGTGTGCGCAGGCCAGGGCGTGGCCCCACCCATCAGCCCGGTGTTGCCGCCCTGGGGCACAATGGCGACGCCATGCTCATGGCACAGCCGGACGACCTTTGAGACTTCCTCGGTACTTCCGGGACGAACGACGGCGCCGGCGCGGCCAAACAGCAGCCCGCGCCAATCGGTGATGAACGGCTGCATGCCGTGTTCGTCCTCGATGAAGCCCTTCTCGCCCACGATCGCGCGCATCGCGTCGCGGAGCTGGGCAGTCAGGGGAGTGGTCGGAATGGTGGGGACGGGCGACGGGAAGGCAGTCGGCATCTTGTTTCCTCTGGCGCATCTTGGTGTGCACTGCGCGCGCGAAGCGCTTGAGGTCGCATTGTCCACGTTTGGGCCGCCAAGTCTAACGGCAATATGCCCCGAGCCAGGGGTGGGAGGCATTGGGCGGCGGGCCGCTCTGGAGGGCCGCCGAGCGCCGGGGGCCGGTCATCTCGATCCTTGCCGGCTGCTACTTTTGCTGAATCCGGCTGAGATAATCGACAACAGAGAGGATGCGCTTTCGCACCACGACCTCAGGGTTCTTTTCCGGCCCGGCCTTTTCCCAATATGACGGATCAACGTAGTGCGGCAGGTTGACGATGGGATTGAACCGCTCGCCCCAAATCGGCATCTCACGAGAGCCGTGAGCGGGAACTGTTTTCATTCCCTCTATTGTTTCGTAAATGGCGTCCGCGGGAAACACGCCGTTGTTGTTCTTGGCCAGCATCGTCAAATCGGCAGGTGGTGTCCTCAGCTGGTTGCTGACCGGTCCTTTGCCCCTCGCATCCGCACCATGACAGCTCGCGCAGGACGACTGAAACTCTGACTTGCCGACGTCGACGTCTTCAGCCTGGGCCGCGGCGGCGAAACCAGCGGTAAGACCGGCAATTATCAAACACTTGACAGCATGTTTTCCCATGTCGCGCTCCGACGCCGGCGAGTTAGGCCTCATTTCCTAGCCGCTTCGTTCCCCGACCGTTTGATGCACATCAAGACTGGTCTCCGGCATAGAAGCCTTTGGGCCGGAGTTCTGGCAAGGGATCATCGCGTCCTCGGGAGCCGGCTTGCCGGACTGGAGGGTTGATCTGGATCAATCGGAACAGCATGCAGCTGCCTTTGCTTGCCGGATGCACCCGCCCGGCGGCGTCAAAATCGGGGCCGGCAACAGGCGATTGTAAGACTGCTCCGGACCCCATTGTGTGCGCCGGAAGGAGAACCGGATGCATCCTCGGAGCCGTACCGTCACTTCCCTGCATGTTGCTGCTGTTGTGCTGACCATGCTGGCCTGCGCTTCCTGCACGATGCGCCCCCTGCAAGGCGTGCTGGTCCCGAGCAGTGAGGCTGTTGAAGCGAGCTCCCAAATACCTGTTCTGATCGGAACGACACGGGCGCGTTCAAGCGGCGATCCCGGGGAGATGTTCAGCCGGGAGCCGTCGACCGAGATGGCGTTTGCCCAGGTCACGGTGTCGATTCCACCGGATGGATCGCGCAAGGTCGGAGAGATCCAGTGGCCGCTCTCGCCCCCCGGCGATCCGCGCAAGGAGTTCGTCACGGCATCGGCTGGTTATCTGGATCGCGCCGAATTCAATGCTGCCATCACCCAAGCGGTGAAGGCCACGCATCGCAACAAGGCGATGGTCTTCGTGCACGGGTTCAACAACCGTTTTGACGATGCGGTGTATCGCTACGCGCAATTCGTCCATGACGGCCGGCTTCCCGTCATTCCCATCCTGTTTTCATGGCCGTCGCAGGGGGCAGGCAATCTCGGGTCATACGACCACGACCGCAAGGTCGCGGGCCAATCGGGCGCCGCACTGGCAGCACTGCTGGAGACCGTGAGCGCCAATCCCACCATCAAGGAGATCACGTTCGTCTGCCATTCCATGGGCTGCCTGGTGACGCTCGACGCGCTGCGGAGCAGGGCATCGCGGGCTGGATCGGTGCCGAAGCTGAAGAATGCCGCGCTGGTGGCGCCGGACATCGGCTTCGACGAGTTCATCAGCGCGGTCGGAGCTTTGGGGCCGCGGCGCCCCCGCATCGGCCTGTTCCTGTCGCAGGATGATGTCGCTCTCAAAATCTCGAAGTCGCTTGCCGGAGGGACAATTCGCCTCGGTGATATCAATCCGCAGGAAGAGCCGTACAGAAGTGCGTTGGCGCAGCAGAAGATCCTGGTGTTCGACCTCACCCAGCTTGGTGGAGACGATTCCCACTCCAGAGCCTTCGACGAGGTGAGCTCCGTCATGGGGATGGTCGAGCGCAGACTCGCGCAGGGCCAGCAACTTGGCGAGGACGCTTCAAGAACGGCCTCCCGTTAGCCCGGCTTGCTCCCGGCTGCGTCCGGTTGATCGGTGAGTGGAGGATCTGGTCCGGGAAGGTCTTCGCTCGCTCGTCGGATGTCCAATGGTGGCCTGACGCCGGTATTCGGGGCTTCCGCGACCACTTCTCGATCCGTAACGCTGTTCGCGCCGCGATGCCAGGAACGATTTTCGCCGCGCTGCATTCAACGCGTATGAAGAACCTTTATTTCGGCATCAGCGCTCTCGTTGGTGCGCTGGTTCTCCTCACGATTTGGCTGGGCCAGCACGAACGGCAGGCGTCGATCGACCGCCTTGAGCAATGGGAAAGCCGGTCCCCGGCCGAGCGTTGACGGCGATGCCATCACTGGCGAGCGTGTCAACAGCTCCTTTTCGGCGGCGGTGAGGCACATCGGATCCGATCGGCTGATTCACCGCCGCGATCGCTTTAGGCCATCGCGGGTTTTGCCTGTGGCTTCGGCTGTCGCGACAGTGCCAGCACGATCAGCGAGGCAAATACGCAGAGCGCGCCGGCAATGAAGAAGGCGGGCAGATAGCTCTGCAGCAGCGTCCGCGACAGGCCGGCGCCGAAAGCGGCAGTGCCGGCGCCGAGCTGATGCCCGGCGAAGATCCAGCCGAACACCAGATTGGCACGTTCGGGGCCGAACTTTTGCGCGGTGAGCCGCACCGTGGGCGGCACCGTCGCAATCCAGTCGAGGCCGTAGAACATCGCGAAGATCGACAGGCCATAGAACGAGAAATCGCTGAAGGGCAGGAAGATCAGCGACAGGCCGCGCAGGCCGTAATACCAGAACAGCAGGAAGCGATTGTCGTAGCGATCCGACAGCCAGCCCGACATGATGGTGCCGAAGAAGTCGAAGATGCCCATCGCCGCCAAGAGGCTCGCCGCCTGCACCTGCGGGATGCCGAAATCGAGGCACATTGGGATCAAATGCACCTGCACGAGGCCGTTGGTGGAGGCGCCGCAGACGAAGAAGGTCGCAAACAGGATCCAGAACGCGCTCGACTTCGAGGCGTCGCGCAGCGTGCCGAGCGCCACCGCCGTGATCGAGCCGTGGCTCACCGGAGGTGCGGGCAGGGGCTCGCTGCCCTCGTCGCCGAATGGGCGCAGGCCCACATCGCTTGGGCGGTCGCGCATGATGAGCATGACCGCGGTTGCGGAAACGCCAAGCATGATGCAGACGAAGCCGAGCGCCGGTCGCCAACCAAAACGTTCGGTCAGGCTCGCCAGTAGCGGCAGGAATACGAGCTGGCCGGTGGCGACGCTCGCGGTCATGATGCCGATGACAAGGCCGCGGCGCGCTGTGAACCAGCGCGTCGCGATGGTGGCGCCCAGCACCAGCGCGGTCATGCCGGTGCCGATGCCGATCACCACGCCCCACAGCATCACGAGCTGCCAGACCTGCGTCATGCCGAGCGAGAGAACCAGAGCCGAGACGACGATGAGCTGCGCCGTCAGCGTGACGTTGCGCAGGCCATACCGGTTGAGCAGGGCGGCCGCGAACGGCGCCATCAGCCCGAACAGGATGAAGCGGATCGACAGCGCGGAGGAGATCTCGGCCGTGCTCCAGCCGAACTCCTTCTGAAGCGGAACGATGAACACTCCGGGCGCGCCGACCGTGCCGGCGCTGATCAGTGCTGCGAAGAAGGTCACTCCGACCATCACCCAGCCGTAATGGATGTTGCGACGGCCGAGCGCGGCCGAGAGCCAGTTCGAGATCATTGCGCCTCAATCCAGGTTGGCGGGTTTTGGCAGGCCCGCGTCATTGTTGCAGTTCTGACACGAAAACGGGAAGTCTGAAATGACGGACTTCCCTCAATTTCGGACGTTGCGATGGCTAGGACGTCAGGCGCTCCACCGCGATCGCGGTGGCCTCGCCGCCGCCGATGCAGAGCGCCGCGACGCCGCGCTTGAGGTTGTTGGCTTCGAGCGCATGCAGCAACGTCACGATCAGCCGCGCGCCGGTCGCGCCGATCGGATGCCCGAGCGCGCAGGCGCCGCCATTGATGTTGAGTTTTTCGCGCGGGATGCCGAGATCGCGCTGCGCCGCCATCGCGACGACGGCGAAGGCCTCGTTGATCTCGAAGAGGTCGACATCACCCGCGCTCCAGCCGACCTTATCGAGCAGTTTTCTGATCGCCGGGATCGGCGCCGTGGTGAACCATTGCGGCTCCTGGCTGTGGGTGGCGTGGCCCTTGATCTCGGCGATGGCAGGAAGGTTGTTGCGATCGGCGAGCGAGCGCTTCGTCAGCACCAGCGCTGCGGCACCGTCGGCATTGGCGGAGGAGGCCGCCGGCGTGATGGTGCCGTTGACACGGAACGCCGGCTTCAGTCCGGGGATCTTGTCGGGATCGACCTTCAGCGGATGCTCGTCATTGGCGATCACGCGCGGGCCAGCCTTCTCGGTCAGCGTAACAGGCGCGATCTCGGCCTTGAACGCACCGCCCTCGACCGCCTTGCGCGCGCGGCTCAACGTCTCCATCGCATAGGCGTCCTGATCCTTACGGGTGAATTGATAAGCCTCGGCCGTGGCCTCGCCGAAATCGCCCATCGAGCGGCCGGTCTCGTAGGCGTCTTCAAGGCCGTCCATCATCATATGGTCGATGATGCGGTCATGCCCGGCGCGATAGCCGCCACGCGCCTTCGCGAGCAGGTAGGGCGCGTTGCTCATGCTCTCCATGCCACCGGAGACGACGATCTCGGCTGAGCCGGCACGGATGATGTCGTGTGCCAGCATGGTCGCCTTCATGCCGGAGCCGCAAACCTTGTTCACCGTGGTAGCCCCTGTCGCGTCGGGCAGACCGGCGCCACGCGCCGCCTGCCGCGCCGGCGCCTGGCCCTGGCCAGCCGGCAGCACGCAGCCCATGAAGACCTCGTCCACTTTCTCGGGCGCGAGCTCGGCGCGTTCCAACGCTGCATTGATCACGTGCGATCCGAGCTTGTGCGCGGCAAGCGGCGATAATTCGCCCATGAAGCGGCCGAGCGGGGTGCGGGCGGCGGAGACGATGACGACGGAATCGGCGGCTTCGGCCATGACAGAACTCCCTGGCGACGGTCTATTAAATTATGAACATCATATGATGCGCCGCAAAAAATGCAACCGCGACCGGCATGAGAAAATGTCGTGGTCCAGATGAGATTTGGTCGTGCGAGCGAAGTCGGTTGGCGCGAGGAACGAGGGCGTCCCTCCAAAGATGGTGTCATGCCCCGGCTCGACCGGGGCATACAGTACTCGGAGACGCTTGTAGTTGAATCGAGGGGCCGCCGCGTACTGGATGCCCCGCCTTCGCGGGGCATGACAGCGTCTTTGGAGTGGGCCCTACCGCTTCCTGTTCACGAACGCCTGCATCAGCCGGGTCGGCTCGTCGGTCAGGAACGACTCGCCGAACACCTTGACGCTGAGGTCGACGGACTGCGTGAGTGGCAATTCCTCCCATTGCCGCAGTAGCGCCTTCTGCGAGCGCAACGCCTCCGGGCCACATTCGAGCAGCGTGCTCACCAAGTGCTCGATCTCGGCATCCAGCCCGCCTGCCGGCGCGACCTTGTCGATCAGTCCCCAGGACAGCGCCGTCGGCGCATCGATATTTTCTGCGGTCATCACCAGCCAACGCGCACGGGCCCAGCCGATCAGGCGCGGCAGCAGCGCGGCGTGGATCACCGAGGGGATGCCGACGCGCACCTCCGGCATGCCGAAATGCGCATCGTGCGCCGCGATCCGGAAATCGCAGGCCGCTGCGACCTCGAGCCCCCCGCCGAGGCACCAGCCCGGCATGCGGGCGATCATCGGGGCAGGGAATTGCCGCACCGCCTCGCAGAGATCGCGCAGGCGACTGATGAAGGCCTCCGCGGACGTCTGGTCGAGCTTGGCCATCTCCTTGATGTCGGCGCCGCCGATCATGCTCTTCTCGCTCTGGCCGCGCAGCACCACGACCCGGATGCTGCGGTCAGTGGCGAGCTTTTGGAGCCCTTCGCGGACTGCGTCGGTCACGTGCGAGCTCAGAATGTTCAGGGAGCCGGCGTTGCTGATTGCGACATGAACGACGCCGCGCGCATCGCGTGTTACGCCGCAGTGGTCGTTGAGCATTTCCATCTGATGTCTCGAAGCTTTGTGGACGGGCGCGAGGCGCGGCCGTCGGCATTACTTCCGGGCCGAAACGCCGCGCTTGTCAAGCGGATGCGACGGTGTTGCCAGCATGAAGTCCGTCGCATAGTATGATTATCATAATATTATAAAGAGGGTATCATGACGGAATCCGCTCAAGTCGATTTGTTTTCGTCCGCGCAGCGGCGCGAGCGCGTGGTCGACTGGCAGGTGCCTGCGCCGGTCGCGAAAGTGGCCATGGGGCTATCAGGCCTGGACGCCATGCTTGGCATCCGCGATGGTCGGCTGCCACCGCCGCCCTTCGCCAGGCTGATCGGTTTTGTCATGGCCGTGGTCGAACCTGGTCGGATCGTGATGGAACTGGAGCCGCGCGAGGATCTCGAAAATACCATCGGCCTTCTGCATGGGGCGACCGCGGCGGCTCTGCTCGACACCGCCATGGGCTGTGCGATCTCGACGCGGCTGGAGGCCGGGCAGTCGTCGGTGACGCTCGACCTGAAAATCACCTTCCTGCGGCCGCTCTCGGTCCGGTCCGGACTGATCTCGGCCGAAGGCAAGATCATCAAGCTTGGGCGCCAGACCAGCTATACCGAAGGGTTTGTGCGCGATGGTAAAGGGGCACTCGCAGTCCATGCAACTGCAACTTTTTCCATGGTCGGCAACATCTTTGCCGGGAATTAATGCGCCGCTTGGCCGATATTCGTGTTATGAGATGACCTCCGACATCCAATGAGAGCTGCATGCGCTATTCTCGGGAACACAAGCAGGAAACCCACGACCGCATCGTGAGGAAGGCCTCCGTGCGGCTGCGCGAAAAAGGTGCCCATGGTATCGGCGTTGCCGACCTCATGAAGGAGGCGGGCCTCACTCATGGCGGCTTCTACGCCCATTTCGATTCGCGCGAGGCGCTGGTGATCGAAGCCTTTGCCTACGCCATGGACCGCTCGATGGAGCACTGGCGCAAGCAGTCCGATCAGGTTGCGCCCGAGAGGCAGCTCACCCAGATCGTCGAAACCTATCTCTCGGTGCTGCACCGCGACAATCCCGGCCAGGGCTGCTCGATCCCAGCGCTCGGCGCCGAGATCGCCCGCGAGAGCCCGAAGACGCGAAAAGCCTTTGCTGGCAAGCTCGACGAGATGATCGAGATGATGACCGATTTCATCCCGAACGTTCCGCGCAAGGCCGCGCGCAAGCAGGCGATCGCCACGCTGGCGACCATGGCCGGCACCATGCTGCTGGCGCGCATCGCCGGCTCCAGCGAGCTGTCGGATGAGGTGCTGAAGGCAGGCCGGGACAGCGCGCTCGAGGGCGCGAGGCGGGAGCCGAAGGTGGCGGCTGCGAAGAAGGCGAAGCAAAACTAGGCGAGGTGCCGTAGGGTGGGCAAAGGCGCGTAAGCGCCGTGCCCACCATCTCTCTCGGTCACAAAAATGCGTGGGCACGCTTCGCTTTGCCCACCCTACGAGCCCGGCTTTTATCGCCCCGCAAACAACGCCCGCTCACGCTCCACGATCTCCCCGATATAATCCGCCACCGCCCGGATCCGCGCCAGGTCCTTGCTGTCGGCGTGCATCAGCATCCAGAACGTCCTTGTGATCGAGATCTCCTCGGGCAGCACCGCCACGAGCTGCGGATAGTCGCTCGCCATGAAGTGCGGCAGCACAGCGATGCCGAAGCCTGAGAGCGTAGCGTTGAGCTGCGCGATCAGATTGGCGCTGCGGAAGCGCGCGGAGATCCGCGGCGACACCTGCGGCAAATAGTCGAGCTCCGGCGTGAACAGCAGTTCCTCGATGTAGCCGACGAAACGGTGCTGCGGCAGGTCCTGCCGCGAGACGATTTTCGGGAAACGATCGAGATAGGCGGGAGCGGCGTAGAGCCCGAGGCGGTAGTCGAGCAGCTTGCGGCCAACGATGCGGCCTTCCTTCGGCATGGTCAGGCTGATCGCGATGTCGGCCTCGCGCTTGGAGAGGCTGAACAGCCGCGCGGTGGCCACAAGTTGCAGATCGAGGTCGGGATAGCGGTCGGCGAACGGGGCGAGCCTTGGCGCCAGGAAGGCGGTGCCGAAGCCATCGGGCGCGCCGATCCGCACCGTGCCGGTCAACCGCGCCACGGAGCCGCCGACCTGCTCCTGGTTGGCCACGATGGTGGATTCCATCGCCTCCGCGCTGTCGGCCACGCGCTGGCCGGATTCGGTGAGCAGGTAGCCGGTCTTTCGCCGGTCAAACAGCTTGGCCGAGAGATGCTTCTCCAGCCGGTCCACACGCCGGATCACGGTGGCATGGTCGACGCCGAGCTGCTTTGCGGCAGCCGACACCGAGCCGCCCCGCACGATGGCCAGCACGAAGCGGAAGTCATCCCAGTCGATGGCGCCTTGATCCAGCATTTTCGCACATCTATGGTGCATTATCTCAGACTTGAATCCTATAAAATGCAGGTCAATAGGATTTGTCAAAGCGTCCAAGCTCGGCCTGAAGGAGATCATTCCATGCGCTCAATCGGACATTTCATCGGCGGCAAGGAGGTCAAGGGTACCTCGGGCCGCACCGCCGACGTCTTCGAGCCGATGACCGGTGACGTCCAGGCCAAGGTCGCGCTGGCGTCCAAGGCCGAGGTTCGCGCCGCCGTCGAGAACGCCCGCGCTGCACAGCCGGAATGGGCCGCGACCAACCCGCAGCGCCGCGCCCGCGTGATGATGAAGTTCGTCGAGCTGGTGCAGCGCGATTACGACAAGCTCGCCGAGCTGCTGGCGCGCGAGCACGGCAAGACCGTGCCCGACGCCAAGGGCGACATCCAGCGCGGCCTCGAAGTCGCCGAGTTCGCCTGCGGCATCCCGCATCTGATGAAGGGCGAGTACACCGAAGGCGCCGGTCCCGGCATCGACATCTATTCGATGCGGCAACCCTTGGGAGTGGTCGCCGGCATCACACCGTTCAATTTCCCGGCGATGATCCCGATGTGGAAGTTCGCGCCCGCGATCGCCTGCGGTAACGCCTTCATCCTCAAACCATCCGAGCGCGACCCCGGCGTACCGATGCTGCTCGCCCAATTGATGATGGAGGCGGGCCTGCCGGCCGGCATTCTCAACGTCGTCAATGGCGACAAGGAAGCGGTCGACGCCATCCTCGACGACCCTGACATCAAGGCCATCGGCTTCGTCGGCTCCACGCCGATCGCGCAGTACATCTACGAGCGCGCCGCCCAGACCGGCAAGCGCTGCCAGTGCTTCGGCGGTGCCAAGAACCACGCCATCGTCATGCCTGACGCCGATATGGACCAGGCGGTCGACGCGCTGATCGGCGCGGGCTACGGCTCGGCCGGCGAGCGCTGCATGGCGGTCTCGGTCGCGGTGCCGGTCGGCAAGTCCACTGCCGACCGCTTGATGGAAAAGCTGATCCCGCGCGTCGAGTCGCTCAAGATCGGCACCTCGATCGATCCGTCGGCCGATTACGGGCCGCTGGTGACGCGCGAGGCGGTCGAAAAGGTCAAGAGCTACATCGACATCGGCATCAAGGAAGGCGCGACGCTCGCCGTCGACGGCCGCGGCTTCAAGATGCAGGGCTACGAGAACGGCTTCTATCTCGGCGGCTCGCTGTTCGACAACGTCACCAAGGACATGCGGATCTACAAAGAAGAGATCTTCGGGCCCGTGCTCTCGGTCGTGCGCGCGCACGACTACAAGGAGGCGCTGGCGCTGCCGTCCGAGCATGATTACGGCAACGGCGTTGCCATCTTCACCCGCGACGGCGACGCCGCGCGCGACTTCGCGGCCAAGGTGAATGTCGGCATGGTCGGCATCAACGTGCCGATCCCGGTGCCGATCGCCTATTACACCTTCGGCGGCTGGAAGAAGTCGGGCTTCGGCGACCTCAACCAGCACGGTCCGGATTCGGTCCGCTTCTACACCAAGACCAAGACGGTGACCTCGCGCTGGCCGTCCGGCGTCAAGGAAGGTGCGGAGTTCTCGATCCCGCTGATGAAGTAATTCTGTTTAGAGCGAGGCGATCATGCAATTCGCTCTGAACGAGGATCAGATCGCGGTTCGCGACATGGCGTTGGCGTTTGCGGCGGAGAAGATCGCGCCGCATGCGCTACGCTGGGACGAAGAGAAGCATTTCCCGGTCGATGTGATGCGCGAGGCCGCAACCCTCGGCATGGGCGGCATCTACATCCGCGACGATGTCGGCGGCTCCGCCATGACGCGGTTCGACGCCGCGTTGATCTTCGAGGCGCTGGCGACGGGCTGCCCGACCACCTCGGCCTTCATCTCCATCCACAACATGGCGTCATGGATGATCGATGCCTTCGGCAGCGACACCCAGCGCCATCAATGGTTGCCAAAACTTTGCTCGATGGAGCTGATCGCGAGCTACTGCCTGACCGAGCCGGGCGCCGGCTCCGATGCAGCGGCGCTGCGGACGCGCGCAGTGCGCGACGGCGATCACTACGTCCTCAACGGCCAGAAGCAGTTTATCTCCGGTGCTGGCGGCACCGATCTCCTGGTCGCGATGGTGCGCACCGGCGGTGATGGCCCGGGCGGCATCTCGACCCTCGTCATCGACGGCAAGACGCCGGGTGTTTCCTTCGGCGCCAATGAGCGCAAGATGGGTTGGAACGCGCAGCCGACCCGCGCCGTGATGTTCGAGAACGCCCGCGTGCCTGTTGCCAACCGCCTGGGCGAGGAGGGGGTCGGCTTCAAGATCGCGATGGCCGGCCTCGACGGCGGCCGCCTCAATATCACGGCGTGCTCGCTCGGCGGCGCACAGACGGCGCTGGACAAGGCGCGCGCCTACATGAAGGAGCGCAAGGCGTTCGGAAAACGTCTGGACGAATTCCAGGCCTTGCAGTTCAAGCTCGCCGATATGGCGATCGAGCTTGAGGCCGCGCGCACCTTCCTGTGGCGGGCCGCGGCCGCATTGGATCGCAAGGACCCCGACGCCACCATGCTGTGCGCGATGGCAAAACGCTTCGGCACCGATGTCGGCTTCGAGGTCGCAAATCATGCGCTGCAGCTGCACGGCGGCTACGGCTACCTCAGCGAATACGGCATCGAGAAGATCGTGCGCGATCTGCGTGTGCATCAGATCCTCGAAGGTACCAATGAAATCATGCGGCTCATCGTGGCGCGCAAACTGATCGAGGGCGCGCGATGAACGAAGCGGAGGAGGGCGATCTGGTCGCCCGCGTCGAGGGCGGGGCTGGCGTGATCAGGCTGAATCGTCCCAAGGCCATCAATGCCGTCACGCTGGAAATGTTTCGCGACATCGAGAAGGCACTCGACCGCTTCGAGAGCGATCCCACCGTCGCCGTGATCCTGCTGGAAGGCGCCGGTGAGCGTGGCCTGTGCGCCGGCGGCGACATCCGCACGCTCTGGGAAAGCTCGAAGGCTGGCGGCGATCTCGGCAAGATCCTGTGGCGCGAGGAATATATCCTCAACGCCCGGATCAAGAAGTTTCCAAAGCCCTATGTCGCTTTCATGGACGGCATCGTCATGGGCGGCGGCGTCGGCTTGTCCGCGCATGCCAGCCATCGGGTCGTTACGGATCGCACGAAGCTGGCGATGCCGGAGGTCGGGCTCGGCTTCTTTCCCGATGTCGGCGGCACCTATTTGTTGTCGCGCTCGCCCGGCGAGATCGGCACGTTCTTCGGCCTGACCGGCCAGACCATGAACGGGCCGGATGCGATCCACGCGAGATTTGCCGATTGGGTGGTTCCTGCAGCAAAATTGCCGGAGTTGCGCGGGGCGCTGACCAAGGTGCGCGCGGGCGCGACCGCGGCTGATATCAGCAGGCTCATCAACCGTTTTGCGACCGGCGAGACCGCGGGGCCGGTCGCGGCAAAGGAGCCGGTGATTGATGCGTTGTTCGGCTTCGACCGCATGGAAGACATCTTTGCCGCGCTCAAGCGCGACGGCTCGGACCTTGCGTTGGCAACGCTCAAGACGCTCAATGAAAAATCGCCGCGCGGCATGGTGGTGACGCTGAAGCTGCTGCGGCTGGCGCGCACCGCGTCGAGCCTGGAAGAATGCCTGGTGCGGGAATATCGCGCCGCGAATGAGGTCTTCCGCAGCGATGATTTCCGCGAGGGCGTGCGTGCCGCGGTAATCGACAAGGACCGCAACCCGACCTGGTCGCCGCCGCGCATCGAGGATGTGACGCCGGAGATGCTTGCACCGTATTTTGCCGAGATCGGCGCCGACGAGCTCAAATTCAACCAATAACGATCGAAGTGGAGGAAACGACAATGGCTACGATCGCATTCATCGGTCTCGGCAACATGGGCGGCCCGATGGCGGCCAATCTGGTCAAGGCCGGCCACAAGGTCGTGGCCTTTGACCTCGTCGAGGCCTCGCGCAGCCAGGCCAAGGCCGATGGCGCCAGCATCGCCGACAGTGCGGCGGGCGCGGGGAGAGGCGCCGATGTCGTCGTCACCATGCTGCCGGCCGGCAAGCACGTGCTCGCCGTCTGGAACGAGGTCGTACCTGTCATGACCAAGGGCGCGCTGATCATCGACAGCTCCACCATCGATGTCGAGAGCGCGCGGGCCGCCCATGCGCTCGCAGCCAAACACGGTGTACTTTCGGTCGACGCGCCGGTGTCCGGCGGCACCGGTGGCGCCAAGGGCGCGTCGCTCACCTTCATGTGCGGCGGCGAGGAGGGCGCGTTCGCGGCAGGAAAGCCCGTGCTGGAGAAGATGGGCAAGAAGATCGTGCATTGCGGCGGCGCCGGAGCTGGCCAGGCGGCCAAGATCTGCAACAATATGATCCTCGGCATTTCCATGATCGCGGTGAGCGAAGCTTTTGCGTTGGCTGAGAAGCTCGGCCTCTCGCATCAGGCGCTCTTCGACGTCGCCTCGACCTCGTCGGGCCAGTGCTGGTCGCTGACGAGCTATTGCCCGGTTCCGGGCCCGGTGCCGACCTCGCCGGCCAACAACGACTACAAGCCGGGCTTCGCCTCGGCGCTGATGGTGAAGGACCTGACCCTGGCGCAGGATGCCGCCAAGGCAGCCGGCGCGGTGACGCCGCTCGGCAAACATGCGCAGGAGATTTACCGGTCTTTCGACGCAGCCGGCCATGGCGGGGTGGATTTTTCCGGAATTATCAAGCACGTTAGGGAGCTGGCCGGGAAATCTTGATGACGACATTTCAGGAAGCGCGCGCGTTTCTGCTTCAGCACCGCACGGATTACGAGACAGCGGTCAGGGATTTCCGCTGGCCCGATCCTGATCCCTTCAACTGGGCGCTCGACTGGTTCGACGCCGAGCTGGCGACGAATGCGGAGAGCAAGGATCGGCCCGCGCTCTGGATTGTCGATGCTGCGCAGGACAAGCAGACGAAACTGTCCTTTGCGGCGCTCTCGCAGCGCTCCAACCAGGTCGCCAACTTCCTCCGTGCGCAGGGCCTGAAGCGCGGCGATCATCTCCTGCTGCTGCTCGGCAATGTGGTTCCGTTGTGGGAGACGATGCTCGCCGCAATGAAGCTCGGCGTCGTCGTGATCCCCGCGACCACGCTGCTCACGGCCGACGAGCTGCGCGACCGGCTCGATCGCGGCAGGGCGAAGGCGGTGGTGGCTGCACAGGATCAGGTCGCGAAGTTTGCCAGCCTTGGCGTCGATGGTGTCGCGCGCATCGTTGTGGGCGAGACGTCCGAGGGCTGGCTCGCTTACGACGAAGCGGCGAAGGCGCCTGTGAGTTTCACGCCCGACGGCCCGACCAACGCTGACGACCCGATGCTGCTCTATTTCACCTCGGGCACGACGGCAAAGCCGAAGCTGGTGCGGCATAGCCAGCGCAGCTATCCGGTCGGGCATCTGTCGACCATGTACTGGATTGGGCTAAAGCCCGGCGACGTCCATCTCAACATCTCCTCGCCCGGCTGGGCCAAGCACGCCTGGAGCTGCTTCTTCGCGCCGTGGAATGCGGGTGCGACCGTGTTTGTGGTCAACCAGCCGCGCTTCGACGCGAAGGGCCTGCTTGCCACCGTCGGCCGCTGCGGCGTCACCACGCTGTGCGCGCCGCCGACGGTGTGGCGATTGTTCATCCAGGAGAACCTGTCCTCGTTCAAGGTTGCCTTGCGCGAAGCCTGCGGCGCGGGCGAGCCGCTCAATCCTGAGGTGATCGACCAGGTTCAGGCCGCCTGGGGTCTGACCATCCGCGACGGCTATGGCCAGACCGAGACGACTGCGCTTGCCGGCAACTCGCCTGGGCAAAAGATCAAGGTTGGTTCGATGGGCCGGCCGCTGCCGGGCTACCGTGTGCAAGTCAGCGACGCCGACGGCCATCCAGCCAAGGAAGGTGAGGTGGCGCTGCTGCTGGGCGCTGCTCGTCCCGCCGGCCTGATGCAAGGCTATCAGGGCGACGACGGTAAGCTGTCGGGCGCGGAAGGCCAGCTCTATCGCAGTGGCGATGTCGTCTTCGCAGACGAGGACGGCTATCTCACCTTCGTCGGCCGCTCCGACGACGTGTTCAAATCCTCCGACTATCGCATCAGCCCCTTCGAGCTCGAGAGCGTGCTGCTCGAGCATGAGCTCGTCGCGGAAGCCGCGGTGGTGCCGAGCCCCGATCCCATCAGGCTCGCGATTCCCAAGGCCTTCGTGCTGCTGACCGCGGGCGCCGAGCGGACACCGGAGACGGCGCTTTCCATCTTCAAGCACCTGCACACCCGGCTTGCGCCGTTCAAGCGCATCCGCCGGCTGGAAATCGTCTCCGAGCTGCCGAAGACGATCTCTGGCAAAATCCGCCGCGTGCAGCTACGACGGCTCGAACGCGACAACGATCGCGACGATCCGCTGCGCGGCCGGGAATTCCGCGAGGAGGATTTTCCGGAGCTGCCGAGAACAAGAAGTGAGACTTAGGTGAAGCTTGTCATTCCGGGGCGTGCGGAGCACGAACCCGGAATCCATTCAGCAACAGCGCTGCGGCATAATGGATTCCGGGTTCGATGCTGCGCATCGCCCCGAAATGACGGTATTTGGAGTTACCAATGAACCAAATCTGGAAGAAGCCGCCGATCACGCTTCAGGCCTATCAGGCCCTAGTCGGCAAGGAGATCGGCGTGTCGTCCTGGCACCTGATCGACCAGCCCCGCATCGACGCCTATGCCGACGTGATCGAGGATCACCAGTTCATCCACGTCGATCCCGAGAGGGCAAAGCAGGAGACGGCGTACGGCACCACCATCGCGCACGGCTTTCTGACGATGTCGCTGCTGTCAGTCATGTCCTATGAGGTGATGCCGGTCATCGCCGGCACCACGATGGGCGTGAACTACGGCTTCGACAAGCTGCGCTTCATCTCGCCGGTGCGTTCCGGAAAGCGCGTCCGCGGTCGATTTTTGCTGGCCGAGGCCAAGCTGCGCAAGCCCAACGAATTTCAGACCCGCACCAACGTGACGGTGGAGATCGAAGGCGAGGAAAAGCCGGCGCTGGTCGCCGAGTGGCTCGGCCTGACCTATTTCGCCTGACTTGAGGCGTCGTTGCCGGGCTTGACCCGGCCACCCATCGCTGCTCAAAAGCCTGTCGATTTTGATAGATGGCCGGGTCAAGCCTGGCCATGACGGTCTAACATCCAGGAAGCGCACTCATGGCAATCAGGTTCGACGGACGCGTCGCCATCGTCACCGGCGCGGGCAATGGTCTCGGCAAGGCGCACGCGCTGGGCCTCGCCAGCCGCGGCGCCAAGGTCGTGGTCAACGATTTCGGTGGCGCGCGTGACGGCACCGGAGGCTCGCTGTCGCCGGCAGAGGCCGTGGTCGAGGAGATCCGCAAAGCCGGCGGCACCGCCATGGCCGACGGCGCCGACGTCTCGAATTTCGAGCAGGTAACCACCATGGTCGAGCGCGCCACCAAGGAGTGGGGCAGCGTCGACATCATGTGCGCCAATGCCGGCATCCTGCGTGACAAGTCGTTCGGCAAGATGGAAGCAGCCGACTTCCAGAAGGTGCTCGACGTGCATCTGGTCGGTACTTTCTATTGCTGCAAGGCGGTGTGGGCCGGCATGCGCGACCGCAACTACGGCCGCATCGTGCTGACCACGTCCTCCTCCGGCCTCTACGGCAATTTCGGCCAGGCCAATTACGGCGCGGCCAAGTCGGGCATGGTCGGGCTGATGAATGTGCTCGCGGAAGAGGGCCGCAAGAACAACATCCGCGTCAACATCATCTCGCCGACCGCCGCGACCCGCATGACGGAAGAGCTGCTGCCGCCGCAGGCGCTGCAACTGATGAAGCCGAACGCGATCACGCCGGCGGTCGAATACATGCTGAGCGAGGACGCGCCGACCCGCACCATCATGGGTGCCGGCGCCGGCTCCTTCGCCGTGATCAAGATCGTCGAGAGCGAAGGCATCAACCTGCCCGAGTCCGACTGGACCCCGGACGCGATTGCGGCGCATTTCGCCGAGATCAGCGACATGTCCAAGGCCAAGGCGCTTGCCGGTGCGTTCGAGCAGACGCAAAAGTATGTCGCGCAGGCAGCAGTGCGGGCGGGGATCAAGCTCTGACCGACGTCGCCGTCATCGGTGCCGGTCCCGCCGGGCTGATGGCGGCGGAGGTGCTGGCGCAAGGCGGCGCCCGCGTCACCGTCTACGATGCCATGCCGTCGGCCGGCCGCAAATTTTTGATGGCGGGCCGGGGCGGGCTCAACCTCACTCACAGCGAGCCGCTGGCGGATTTCCTCCCGCGTTACCGGGAGGCGATGCCGCACTTGCGCGCCGCCGTCGAGGCGTTCACGCCCGACGCGCTGCGCGACTGGAGCGCGGGCCTCGGACAGCTGACCTTCGTCGGCAGCAGCGGACGGGTGTTTCCAAAGACGTTCAAGGCCTCGCCATTGTTGCGCGCCTGGCTCCGGCGGCTCGATGCGGCGGGTGTGCAGTTCGCCTTTCGCCATCGCTGGATCGGTTGGGACGCGGAGGGACGGCTCAAGCTTCGCGCGCCGGACGGCACGCTTGCCATCGCCGCTGGTGCAACGGTGCTCGCACTCGGCGGTGCGAGCTGGCCACGTTTGGGCTCCGATGGCGCTTGGGTCGATATCCTGGCTGCAAAAGGTATTTCCATCTCGAAGCTTCGGCCAGCCAATTCCGGCTTCGCGGTTGCATGGTCCGATGTCTTCCGCAATCGTTTTGAAGGCCAGCCGCTCAAGGGCGTGGCGCTGACGGTCGGTCCGCACACTGTGCGCGGCGAAGCCATGATCACGCGCAGCGGCATCGAAGGCGGCGCGATCTACGCACTGTCGGCGGAGCTGCGTGAGGCGGTGCTGGGGATCGGGCAGGCGACGCTGACGATCGCGCTGCGGCCGGATCTCGGCACCGCCGCGCTGACCATGCGGCTGTCAGGCACGCGCGGCAAGCAGTCGCTCGCAAACTTCCTGCGCAAGGCGGCGCAATTGTCGCCCGTCGGCATTGGTCTGATGCAGGAGGCGGCGATCGGATCAGGCCGGCAGCTGGCCTCGTTCTCGCCGGCGGAGCTGGCGCATCTGGCGAATGCGATTCCGCTTCAGCTGACCGGCGTCGCGCCGATCGAGCGCGCGATCTCGACTGCGGGCGGGATTGCCTTCGACGAACTCGACGATCACTTCATGCTGCGCAAGCTGCCCGGCGTGTTCGCCGCTGGCGAGATGCTGGATTGGGAAGCGCCGACCGGCGGCTATCTGCTGCAGGCCTCGTTTGCGACAGGTGTGGCGGCGGGCAGGGGTGTATTGGCGTGGCTCGCCCAGTTGCAGAAATCGTAGGGTGGGCAAAGGCGCGAAGCGCCGTGCCCACCATCTTCGCAGTTACGACGAGAAGTCGTGGGCACGCTTCGCTTTGCCCACCCTACGGCAGCGTGCCCTACCGCAGCTTCCCGCGCGCAGCCACCGGCAGCGTGCCGATGATCTCATCGCCGCGCACCATCACCACCTCGTCCATCATATTGACGACGACGCAGACATGGTTCGGCACGATGCGGACGACGTCGCCGACGTTCGGCCGGGTGTTGCTGCGCGAGAGGTCGAGGAAGCCGTGCTCCTCGGCGAATTTTGCGATTCTGGCTTCGGGATGCTCGAGGATCAGGCCGTGGCCGTCGAGCCCGCCGGTGTCTGATGTCAGCGTCTTCGAGCCGGCATCGAGAATGCCGCGCTCGGGAGCCGCGCGGCTCACCACGGTCGAATAAATATGCAGCGCGCAATCGTCCCAGCTGGCGACGCCGGCTGCGACCTGCATGCGGTCGTTGTAGATGTAGGTGCCGAAGCGATGCTCGGTGCCGCCCTTGAGCTTGCCGATATTGACGAGGTTGGGCGTGCCGCCGGTCGAGACGATTTTTGCGTCCAGCCCGTGCGCGCGTACGCCGGCCAGCGCCTCATCGTAGAATTTCTGCGCATCGGCCCAGCCGGTCTCGGTCGGATATAGCATGAAGCCGGCGAACTCGAGCCCCTTGGACGCGGCGATCTCGCGCGCCAGCGCGATCGCTTCCGCCGGCGTCTCGACGCCCGCGCGCTTGCGACCCGTGTCGCATTCGACCACGACCGAGAGCGGACGGCCCGACGCCTCGGCGGCCTTCGGCAAGCCCGCAACGACCGTCGAGTTATCGGCCGCCACGGTCATCCTGGTCTTGGCATTGAGCGCGCCGAGCCGCGCCATCTTCTCTTCGCCCAAGAGATTGTAGCTGATCAGGATGTCGTCGATCCCGGCATTGGCCATGATCTCGGCCTCGCCGATCTTCTGGCAGGTGATGCCCTTGGCGCCGGCCGCGACCTGCATCTTCGCAATGGTCGGGTTCTTGTGGGTCTTGATGTGCGGGCGGTTGGCGATCCCGGCGTCGTCGCAGGCCTTCTGGATCCGGGCAATGTTGCGCTCGACCTTGTCCATGTCGATGACGGCACAGGGCGTGCCATATTCGCGGGCGATCTTTGCAGCAAGGGTCGTTGTCATGGGTTAAGCCTGTTCTATCTCTTCGCGAAGCATTTCAAGTTCGAGCCAGCGCTCTTCGGCGGCTGACAATTCTTCATGCGCCTTGGCGATGGCGGCGGATGTGTCGTCGAATGTCTTGCGATCCCTGGCGTACAGATTTGGATCGTCGAGCACGCGCTGCAGCCTGGCGATGTCGGCGTGCAACGTCTCCATCTTCTGCGGCAGCGTCTCCAGCGCGTGCTTCTCGTTGAAGCTCAGCTTGCGCTTGGGCGTGGCAGTGGGGGCCGCAGCACGCTCCTCTTTCTTCTCCGCTGGCGCCTGCGCCTTGGCCGTCTCGCGCTTCAGGTCCGCACCGCGCTGCGCCAGCATGTCGCTGTAGCCGCCGGCATATTCGATCCACTTGCCGTCGCCGTCGGGCGCGATCACCGAGGTGACGACGCGGTCGAGGAAGTCGCGGTCATGGCTGATCAGGATGACCGTGCCCTCGTAATCGCCGAGCATCTCCTCGAGCACGTCGAGGGTTTCGAGATCGAGATCGTTGGTGGGCTCGTCCAGCACCAGCAGGTTGGACGGTTTCGCCAGCGCGCGTGCCAGCATCAGCCGGCCGCGCTCGCCGCCCGAGAGCACCTCCAGCGGGGTGCCGCGCTGCTCCTGCGCGAACAGGAAGTCCTTCATGTAGCCGACGACGTGCTTGGGCTTGCCGCCGACCATGACGTGGTCGCCGCGGCCGCCGGTCAGCGCTTCCGCGAGTGTCGATTTGGGATCGAGGCTTTCGCGGTGCTGGTCGAGCGTGGCCATCTCCAGATTGGCGCCGAGCCGCACCGTGCCGGTGTCAGGCTGCATGCCCCCGGTGAGCAGATTGACCAGCGTGGTCTTGCCGGCGCCGTTTGGCCCGATGATGCCGAGCCGGTCGCCGCGCTGGATGCGGGTGGAGAAATTGTCGACGATCACGCGATCGCCAAACGACTTGGTGATCCCCTTGGCCTCGATCACCAGCTTGCCGGATTGCTCGGCTTCCGCCGCGGCGAGACTGGCGGTGCCGGCGGTGCCGCGATAGTTGCGGCGCTGGTCGCGCAGCGCGTGCAGATTGGCGAGCCGCTTGACGTTGCGCTTGCGCCGGCCGGAGACGCCGTGGCGCAGCCAGTGCTCCTCGTCGACGATCTTGCGGTCGAGCTTGTGCTGGTCGCGCTCTTCTTCCGCCAGCACCTCGTCGCGCCAGCTCTCGAACGAGGCAAAGCCGCGATCGATCTGCTTGATCTTGCCGCGGTCGAGCCAGGCGGTGGAACGCGAGAGATTGGTGAGGAAGCGGCGGTCGTGGCTAATGATGACCAGCGCGCTGCGCCGGGAGTCGAGCTCCTTTTCCAGCCACTCGATGGTGGAGAGGTCGAGATGGTTGGTCGGCTCGTCCAGCAGCAGGATGTCGGGCGAGGGCGCCAGCACCCGCGCGAGCGCGGCGCGGCGCGCCTCGCCGCCGGAGGCGTTCGCCGGGTTCTCGTTGCCGGTCAGCCCAAGCTGCTCGATCAGGTAGCGCGCCTGATAGGGGTCGTCGCCGGGCGCGAGACCGGCCTCGACATAGGCGAGCAGGGTCTTGTGCTCGCCGAAGTCAGGCTCCTGCGGCAGATAGCGAATGGTCGCACCCGGCTGCACGAAGCGCGTGCCGTCGTCGGGCTCGACCAGGCCAGCCGCGATCTTCAACAGCGTCGACTTGCCGGAGCCGTTGCGGCCGATCAGGCAGACGCGCTCCGATGGCGCGACATTGAGCTCGACGCCCGACAGCAGTGGCGTGCCGCCGAAGGTCAGCTTGATGTCCTTGAGTTGGATCAGCGGCGGCGCCATCGTCAGCCCTGGCTCGTAGCAGCCTGATCGGCGCGGCGGCGCTGGATCCGGCGCAACGTCTGGTCGAGCGCCGAGAGGAAAGCGGATCGGTCGCGCGGCGCGAACGAGCGTGGGCCCCCGGTGACCTCGCCGGCCGAGCGCAGATCCGTCATCAGATTGCGCACCGCCAGTGTCATGCCGATCGATTCCTCCGTGAACGGCTTGCCGTTCGGCGCGATCACGTCGGCCCCCGCCTTGACGCAGCGGCTCGCCAGCGGAATGTCAGACGTGATGACGACGTCGCCGGGCCTCGCCCGCTCTGCGATCCAGTCGTCGGCCGCGTCCATGCCGGCGCCGGCAGCGATGCGTTCGATCAGGGGCTCCTGCGGCACGCGGATAAAATTGCCGGCGACCACGCTGACGGGCACGCCGTGCCTGAGCGCGACGCGATAGATCTCGTCCTTCACCGGGCAGGCGTCGGCGTCGACATAGATGCGGGTGGAAGTGTCTGTCATTGGCCGCGTGGTACCGCATTCGGGCCGCAAAGGCGAGGGGATTGACCCCTGTTCCCCGGAGCCTACGATCAGCCCTGAACAACAAGAATATTGGGGAAGCCAAGCCATGCCGAACCGGCTCGAAACCTGGCGCGTCGAGGCCTACAACACCGCCAAACAGTCCGAAAACAAGATGCACGACGACGCGGTGGCGCGCCGCTTCGGCTTTGCCGGCGGGCTGGTCCCCGGCGTCGATGTCTTCGCCTACATGATGCACGTGCCGGTGGCGCGCTGGGGCCGCGATTTTCTTGCCCGCGGCCTGGTCGAGGCCCGCTTCATCAAGCCGGTTTATGACGGCGAGGTCGCGGATGTGGACGCCACCGAGCACAACGGCCTGCTGACGATCGAGGTGTTCAGCCGCACCGAACTCTGCGCCACTGGAACGGCCTCGCTGCCGGCGGCAGCGCCTGCGGTGTCACTAGGCGACTATGTCGAAGTGCCCGCGATCGCCGAGCGCAAGCCGGTCAGCCCTTCGACCTTTGAAGTCGGCAAGTGGCTGGGCACGGCGCCGCGCCGCTGGGCCGGGCAGGCGGCGAGCGACTATCTCGCCGACATCAGGGAGACGGATCCGATTTTCGTGCGTGAGGGCCTCGGCCATCCCGGCCTGATCCAGCGTGTGATGAACCGCGTGCTGGTCGACAACACCATCCTCGGCCCATGGATCCATGTCGGCAGCCGCATGCAGCTGCTGTCGACCGCACGCATCGGCGACGAGATTGTCGCGCGGGCGAAGGTCACTGCGAATTACGAGAAGAAAGGCCACCGCTTCGTCGAGTTCGACGCGCTGGTCGTGGCCAACGGCACGACGCCGATTGCACGCTGCCAGCACATTGCGATCTACCAGCCGCGCGAGCAGGCGGCGGCGTAGCACAGGAAGAGGCAAGCGCGTCAAATCAAATACGGTGTCATGCCCCGCGAAGGCGGGGCATCCAGTACGCCGCGGCCCTTCGGTGAATTACTGCTGTCTCGGAGTACTGGATCGCCCGGTCAAGCCGGGCGATGACAGCATTCTTGTGGAGGCGGAAGGGCAGCCTTACGCCGCCTTCCGCTTCGCATCCTGGATTGCGCGCCACACCCGCTCCGGGGTTAGCGGCATGTCGATGTGCTTGATGCCGTAGTCGGAAAGCGCATCGAGCACGGCGTTGACCACCGTCGACAGGCTGCCGGCGCAGCCGGCTTCGCCGCAGCCCTTGCTGCCGAGCGGATTGGTCGTGGCCGGCACCGGATGATCGCCGACCGTCATGTTGGGCACGTCCTCCGCGCGCGGCAGGGCGTAGTCCATCAGCGAGCCCGTGATCGGCTGGCCGCTCTCGTCGTAGCGGACGTGCTCCATCAGCGCCTGGCCAATGCCCTGGACCACACCGCCATGGAGCTGGCCCGCGACCAGCATCGGGTTGATCACCGTGCCGAAATCGTTCACCGCGCTGTAGCGCACGATCTGCACCACGCCGGTGTCCGGATCGATCTCGACTTCGGCGACATGGCAGCCGTTCGGAAAAGCCGAGGGCACCGGCTCGCTGGTGTGATCGACGTCGAGTGAGTCAGGCACGCCATCGGGCACCTTGCCGTCGTGAAGCTTTCTGGCAAGCTCCATGATGTCGATGCTGCGGTCGGTGCCGGCAATGGTGAAGCTGCCGTCTGCGAACTCGATGTCGGCCTCGGAGGCCTCCAGCAGGTGCGCGGCGGCGCGCTTGCCCTTCTCGACGACGAGCTTGGCGGCCTCGACGATCGCCATGCCGGTTGCCGTGATCGAGCGCGAGCCGCCCGTGCCGTTGCCGGTGTGGACGATGTCGCTGTCGCCCTGGACGAGCTTCACGCTCTCGAAGGGAACCCCTAACTGCGCGCAAAGCACCTGTGCGAACGGGGTGGCATGGCCCTGGCCGTAGTCGAGCGTACCGGTGATGAGCTGCACAGTGCCATCAGGATCGAACACGATCTTGCCGAGCTCGACGCCGGGCGGCGCGGTGACCTCGAGATAGGAGCCGACCGCGATGCCGCGCAGCTTGCCGGCCTTCTTGCTCTCCTTCTTGCGCTTGGGGAAGTTCTCGTGGTCGGAGATCTCGAGCGCCTTGTTGAACACGGCCTGGAAGTCGCCGCTGTCATAGGTGACGCCTGACGAGGCCGGGAACGGCATCTGGTTCGGCTTGATGAAGTTGCGCTTGCGCAGGGTCAGCCGGTTGATGCCCATCTCGTCGGCGGCGCGGTCGATCAGCCGCTCCATGTAGTAGTTGGCCTCGGGCCGTCCGGCGCCGCGATAGGCCCCCATCAGCGTCGTGTTGGTCAAGACCGTCTTGATGTCGATCGCCATCAGCGGCGTGCGGTAGACGCTGGAGAAGTTCTTGCCGGTGTTGAGCGAGAGCGGGCTGGGCGCAACGCCGGTGATATAGGCGCCGAGATTGCCGTAGCCGGACAGTTTTGCTGCGAGGAAGTGCCCTTCGGCATCGAGCGCCAGCTCGGCATGGATCTTCTGCGCGCGGCCGTGGCTGTCGGAGAGGAAGCTGGTCGAGCGCTCGTCGAGCCACTTCACCGGGCGCCCGAGCGCCTTCGCCGCGTACAGGATGCACATATACTCGGGATAGTTGACGTTCTTCATGCCGAACGAGCCGCCGACATTGGCAGTGAGGATGCGCACCTTCTCGTTCGGCACCTTCAAATTCTTGGCGAGGTTGGCGCGGTTGCCCGCAACGCCCTGCGTCGGCATCTGGATGGTGTAGCGCTCGGTGGCCTTGTCGTACGAGGCAAGCCCGACGCGCGGTTCCATCGACACCACGGCGACACGGGTGTTCTCGATGTCGATCCTTGTGACATGGGCGGCGCTGGCGAAGGCCGCGTTCACCTTCTCGGTGTCGCCATAGTGATAGTCGAGCGCGACGTTGTTGGGGATGTGGTCATAGAGCTGCGGCGCGCCGGGCTTGGCAGCTTCCTCGGGATCCGTGACCGCCGGCAGCGGCTCGATATCGAGCTCGACCGCCTCGGCCGCATCGCGGGCCTGGGCCAGCGTTTCCGCCACCACGAAGGCGACGGGATCGCCGACGAAGCGCACCTTGTCGGTGGCCAGCGGCTGGCGGTTGGTCTGGATCAGGGGCGAGCCGTCACGGCTTTTCAGCGGCAGGCCGCAGGTGAAGGGGCCGTAGCCCGCGGCATTCAGATCCGTCCCGGTCCAGACGCCGAGCACGCCCGGCATCGCCTTGGCGGCGTCGATGCCGATGCCGCGGATCACGCCATGGGCATGGGTGGAGCGGACGATCACGGCATAGGCCTGGCCCGGCAGGTTGAAATCGTCGGTGTAGCGGCCCTTGCCGCGCACCAGGGTGTCGTCCTCCTTGCGGCGGACGGGTTGCCCGACGCCATATTTTTGCAGTGCAATAGCGTTTTCGAGCGTGGACGATTTGGTGTGTTCTTGCATGGGAATTGACCTGAAAAGCCGGCAATTGCGCGTTTTGGGGGGCGCCTGAAGGGCCGGACCCTGCAAAAATAGCCCACGGTCCCGTTCACGACAACGCACGAATGGACATGGTCCTATGTGATGCGATGTTGCGCATGTCAGCCGCGCTGCTAATGTTTCAGGCGAAAAATCAATTCCGGATCGGCCCCTTAGGGGCCGTGGAAAGACAGTTTGTATGAATGACCACACGCGGCTCCGCGACGGCCATGTAAGCCAACATGGGCCGCACGGCGAGCTGGAGGGGTCGATGGCGGCGGTGGCGTTGGCCATCGAGCCTGCGGTCCCTGCGCGGGCACCGGGAACCGGAGTCTATGCGGCGCTGGACCTCGGAACCAACAATTGCAGGCTCCTGATCGCCTGTCCGACCCACGACGGCTTTCGCGTGGTCGATTCCTTCTCGCGCATCATCCGGCTCGGCGAGGGCGTCTCGGCCACGGGGTGCATCAGCGAGGCCGCGATCGATCGCGCCATCGCCGCGCTCAGCATCTGCCGGGACAAGATCAACCTGCGCAAGGCCAAGCGGCTGCGGCTGATCGCCACTGAAGCCTGCCGCGCCGCCTCGAATGCGGAAGGTTTTCGCAGCCGCGTCGCGGCCGAGACCGGTATCGAGCTCGAGGTGATCGACCGCGAGACCGAGGCCTCGCTCGCCATGCTCGGCTGCTCGCCGCTGGTCGATCCCAGGGGCCGCGGCGCCATCCTCTTCGACATCGGCGGCGGCTCGACCGAGCTGGTGCGGATCGAGCGCGATCCCGCCAATCCGGAGCCGCGGATCAAGGCCTGGATGTCGATCCCGCTTGGCGTCGTGACACTGGCCGAGCAGTTTGGTGGTCGTGACGTGACGCCGGAGATCTATGCCGCGATGGAGCAGGAGGTCGCGGGTCACGTTGCGCCCTTCGCCGCGGAGCACGGCCGCGATCTCACCGACATGCATCTGCTCGGCACGTCGGGCACGGTGACGACGCTCGCCGGCATCCATCTCAATCTCGTCCGCTACGACCGTCGCCGCATCGACAGCATCTGGATGAACGATACCGACATCACCGCGACCATCAACAAGCTGCTCGGCATGAGCTACGAGGACCGCGCGGGCAACAGCTGCATCAGCGTCGAGCGCGCCGATCTGGTGCTGGCAGGCTGCGCCATCCTCGATGCCATCAGGCACGCCTTCCCGCTGCCGCGCCTGCGCGTCGCCGACCGGGGCCTGCGCGAGGGCATGCTGGTCGAGATGATGCGCGAGGACGGCGCGCTCAGGAGCTGGTGAGATGGCGAAAGACACCACCGGCCGCTTGCACGTTCAGGTCAAGACCGGCGGCAAGCGCAAGCTGTCGTCGAAGCTGTGGCTGGAGCGGCAGCTCAACGATCCCTATGTCGCCAAGGCGAAGGCCGCGGGCTATCGCTCGCGGGCGGCGTTCAAGCTGCTCGAGATCGACGACAAGTTTCGGCTGCTGAAGCCAGGCATGGCCGTGGTCGATCTCGGCGCTGCGCCCGGCGGCTGGAGCCAGATCGCCGCCAAGCGCGTCGGCTCGGTCGACGGCAAGGGCAAGGTCGTCGCGATCGACCTGCTGGAGATGCCTGAAATCCCCGGCGTCGACTTCGCCCAGCTTGACTTCATGGACAATGCCGCGCCGGAAAAACTCACCGCGATGCTGGGCGGCGGCGCCGATGTCGTGATGTCCGACATGGCCGCCAACACCACCGGCCACCGCAAGACCGACCAGCTCCGCATCGTCGGCCTGGTCGAGACGGCGGCAGCCTTTGCCTGCGATGTGCTCAAGCCCGGCGGGACGTTTTTGGCCAAGACCTTCCAGAGCGGTGCCGACGCCGATCTGCTCGCGCAGCTCAAGCGCGACTTTGCGACGGTGCGACATGTCAAGCCCGCCGCGAGCCGGCAGGATTCCTCCGAGCGCTATGTGCTGGCGACCGGATTTCGCGGTGCAGCGAGGAGCGAGGCTTAGGCGGGGCACGTCCCTTCCTCTCAGAAGCCGTACTTCATCGCGCCGCGCACCCGTTGGCTCTCGATCCCCCTCACCGAACTCGTCAGCAGATATTCGAGATCGAGGCTGAGCGCGCCGCCGACCTCGGCCCGCAAGCCAAGCCCGCCGGTGAGTGTGTCACGCGCCGTGGACGTGCCTGAGATCGAGTAGTTGGAGCTCAGGCCGACGAGATCGACATAGTTCAGGCCCTGCACGTAGCCTCCGTCGAAGGCGTGCCGCCATTCCGCGCGCGCGGTTGGCGTCAGCACACCCCAGCTCTGCAGCACTGGGTAGGTGAGGCGGCCGCCGAGCACGCTGGCGATGCTCGTCGTCGTCATCCTGTCGTAGCCCAGTGCCCAGGTGCCCGAACCGGTCTCGGCGTAACCCTCGAGCGCGGCTCTGACGAGGTCAAGCCGGCCATAGGAGGAGAGCTTGAGGCGGTCCCATTGGGAGATGTCGCTGACCCCGACCGTACCGAACACGTCGTTGCCCGAGCGTGTTCCTGCTAGCATGACGTTGCAGTCGTTCGACCAGCGCTTGCTGTCGAAGCGGAGGACGCCATAGCCTCCGGCGATGTCGAGATAGGTGCGCGGCAGGAAGCGCCAGCTCGCGTAGAGCGTCGCATCGAAATTGCGTGCATCGACCCGCGAGCCGTCGCTGCCGATCTCGCTCCGATCGAGGCCGAAACCGAGCGCGGCGCCCGCCTTCAGTCCATCCGTGATGTGGCGGTCGAAGCCGAGCGTCAGGCCCGAGGAGGTGAAGCGATTGTCGAAGCTGTCGTCGCTGCGCAGACGGCCGAAGCCGACAGTGCCGGAGGCCCAGACATGGAACGGCAGCGCATTGGTCTTGTTGAGCGCGTCCATCGCTTGCGGCAGCGCCGCCGAGAGCTGGCTGATGGCGCGGCCGGCGTCGCTCTGCGTCGCGGGACTGTGAATCGGCAGGTCACTGTCATAGGCAAGGGCTGATGCCGCATCCGCCTGGCTGTTGAGCGCGGCGGCCGTGCGGTTGCCACCGAGGCCGCCCGCGGAGGCGACCATTCCGTTTGCAGCTCCGCTCCGAGAAGCCTGACTATTGCTGCCGCCGGCGTGCGCCTCGCCGTCGCCCTCATCATGCAGCGCCTCGAAACGGCTGAAGACGTTGTCGATCTGGGTCTGGCCGAACCGCACGGCACTCGACGCCTGGGAGCCGACCAGCCCACGCACCGTCGCGTCGCCGGTCGGATCGGAGCGGCCCACGGTCAGTGTGATCGCGCTCGAGGTCGCCCCCGCATTTTTGCTATCGCCCGCATACACGGCCGTGATCGAATGTGCACCCATCGCCAGGGCCGGCGTCGTGAAAATCGCAGTCGTGCCCGACAGGGTCGCGGTCCCCAAAACGGCCGTGCCGTCCTTGAACGTGACGGCGCCGGTCGGCGAAATTGCGCTCGACAGCGTCGCGGTGAGGGTGACCGATTGCGCGGCGGCAGGTGATGTCGTCGCGCTCGAGACCGAGAGCGTCGTTGCCGCCTTGACGACCGGCATTGTGGCTGCCGCCGACCTCACAGAGGCATTGTTGATGTCGCCATTGTAGATCGCGGTGAACGTGTGCGAGCCCAGTGGATAAGAGGAGAGCATCAGGATGGCGCTCGAGCCCGAGAGGGCAGCGCTGCCGAGCTGTGTCGAGCCTTCGTAGAAAGTCACGGTGCCGGTCGGGGAACCTGCGCCAGTCACTGCCGCGACCACGGCGACCGACATGCCGTTGCTCGCGGCCGTCGAGGAGGCGTTGACTGCGATCGAGGGCGTCGCTCGTGTGACCGGTACTGTCGTCCCGCCCGTCGCGGGATTGTTGTTGGAATCGCCATCATAGCTCGCCGTGATCGTATGCGAGCCGACCGAAAGGTTGCTCAATGTCAGGCTGGCGGTCGTGCCCGAGACGGTCGCTGTGCCGATCGGGGTCCCGCCATCGTAGAATGTGACCGTTCCGGTCGGCGAGTAGCTGTTGCCCAACGTCGCGGTCAGCGTGAGCGGGCTGGCATAGGCGACCGGCGAAGGCGAGGGCGAGACGGAGAGCGACGGTGACGTCTTGTCGATCGTGAGCTGATAATAGAGGGTGAAACTCGCGCCCGTCGTAGAATCCGGCGGGTGGTTCGACGACCCGGTCAAGAAGGTGAAGAAGCCGGTGACCGTCCCTGCCGCGGTGGGCGTGCCAGTCAGCGAGAAGGAGCAGGTCTTCGAACCGAAAGGGTTGGTGGTGTTGGTGAAAGTGATGCCGGGAAAATTGTTGAACCCCCAGGCCTGTGGGTTGCACGAGACGGTGTCGGTATAGACCGTGACGGATTGGGAATATGCCGTACCGACCGTTGCGTTCGGCAGCATCCGATCTGCACGGGCGGTGCCTTGCATGATGAAGAACGCGAAGATGGCCAGCATCGTGGCGAAGCTTGACTGCCTCAACCGAAGCCGGTTGCGGCGCGCAAGCATATCGAAATAAAAAGAGATCATTCTACCCGCCCCCTCGTTCGGACCCAGGCCGAGCATTCGTTTCGGCGGACCCGCCAGGGGCGGGATGTGCGGCCTTCGAACGGCCTGCAAATTCGCGCGACACACGACCTTGCGTGTCTGGATCGACTGATGCCCAGTTAGGCGAAGGGCGGGGAATCCACCATCAACGCGCGTTGATGCTGGAGATTGGGCCGGCTTGCTCCACATTCGGTGTCGGCGCCAGCCAGGTCAGTCGCACAGCTCCGATATCGCCGATTGCCCGGCAGCCGTATGGGCTGCGAAGGCGCGCTGGAGGATCGTCAAGGCGACGACGTGAACGAAGAGAAATGCGGCGGCTACGGCCAGCAGCCAGGCCGTTTCGTTCTGGGCTGGGCGCCGGCTGGTCAACCTGGCGCGCGCAGGACTGCTTGCATCGATCATGTCTGGGCCTCCTGATCACTGGTGAAAATCGTCCGGTGTGCGTGAGATTCGGACCGAGCCGGCAATAACGCTTCCTCAGAACGCGAACTTGACCTGCGCCCGGGCGCGCTCGCTTCTCGCCTGATTTGCAAGCAGCTCGTCGAATCGTGCGGTGAGGCTGAGTGATTTGTTCACTTGCAGCTCGAAGCCGAGACCGATCAAGGCATGGTCGTGCTTCTCTGCCAGACCGAACAGGCTGTAGGTCGTCGCCGCATCGAAGCCGTAATAGGCAATCTGCGTGTAGGCGCCATTGAAGCTGTGGCGATAGGCGAGTTCGAGGCTCGATTTAAGGGCGCCGGCCGAAGTGTCCATCATATGGCTGAACTTCGTCCCGAGCACGCCGGCGGCATCGACGGCCGACGTCCGGTCGAAGGTCAAATTGTAGATGCCCGCGCCGGTCTCGGCGTAGCCGTCGAGCCAGATCCATTGCAGGTCGAGCCGCGCGTAGGGCGCGATCTTCCAGCGATCGATCTTGATCTCGTGGTTCACCGACAGCGAGCCGAACAGGTCGCCGGCCGACCGGTCTCCGGCGCCGAACGCCAATGCGGTGCTGTCGTAGCGATAATTTGCAAGCCGGCCTCTCGCATAGCCGAGGACGCCATCCATGAACCAGAGCGGTGCCACGCGGTAGCTGGCATAGGCCTGCGCCGACCAGACATTGGCATCGATGCGCGAGCCATTGCTGCCGATCGTGGCGTGATCGATGCCGAAGCCCGCGGCAACGCCGGCTTTCAGATTTGGGGCGAGGCGCGTGTCGACGCCGGCGGTCATGCCGGTCGAGGACACGTTGTACTTGGCATCGACGTAAGTCGTGTCCCGGCCGAATTGCAGCGCGCCGGCAGTCCAGTAGCGGAGCGACGAATCGGGAGCGGCCACCACGGGTTCAGCCTGTCCGTCTTTCGACCTTCGCCGCGCTGTATCGGATGCGGAGCCTATCGTCGGCGTTGCATCCGCCGGCAAGCCATACTGACGCTGCGGGGCCGGCATCTGCGCGAACGAGGCCCTGTTGCTCACCAGGGGCACGTCGTCATTGTGCAACTCGGTCAGCCGGTCCTGCACGTTGTCCATCTGTTGCTGACCCATCACCTGCACGGTGTGGACCTGGAAGTCGACCATCGCCTTGATCGTCGGATCTGCGGTCGGATCCGGCATGGCGGCATAGCGATAGATGGCCGTCCCCGTGGCCGAGCCGAGCGGCGTCGTGACGGTGACGTCGACTGCGCCCGCCGCATGCGGCGGCGTCACCACCGAGATCTGCGTCGCGCTCAGTACCGTAAAACTGAGCACGTTGACGCCGCCGAACTTGATCGATGTGGCGCCGGTGAGATGCTGGCCGATCAGGATCGTCGTTTGCTGTCCGGCGACCGGACCCGACGCCGGATTGGTGCTGGTCACCACGGGGCCGGGACTGGGCGCAGCCGTGCAAGCCACGGTGACATCGATCTGGGACGGTATGCCTTCGCTCAGTGAGCGCCAGCTGAACGTCTGTGTGCCCGTCGTGGTCACCGTGACATGCAGCGAGCCCGATACCGTGCCGGAGCCATCGGCATAATGACCGCCGACACCGAATTCGATGCCGTAGAAGAACGTCGTGTCGACGACAAAGGTGTAGTTCAGCGTGATGATGTCGCCGGCGGTCAGCGACACCGTGGTGGACTGGTTGTCTCCGCTCCAATTGAACGCGCCGCCATTGATGTCGGCGCAGGTGGCCGCCGCGAGGGCCGAGCCGACGCCGATCGCCTGGGCGAGCGCGAGCAGCACGACCAGGCGGGATACAGCCAGTGCCGCCGCCGAGGTGACCTGCTTGACGCGGGCAAGGCCTGCGCGCGCGGCGTTAACAAAGAAAATCATACCCCAATCCCCAACCTGTCCGCATCGCTGCCGAAAGACTGACCTTGATGCGGGACCGCACTGACGGCGCGGCCGGTCAACGACCGCAGAGCCCGGCGACGCGACGTCGGAGGTGTCTGGGATCGACTGAAAATGGCTCCTAGGCGAAAGGGCGGGAAACGACCATCAATGCGGGTTGATCTTTGCGACGGCGGGGTCGTACCGCGCCGGAATCCTGCTAGCCTGAAGTGAAGAAGCTGCATCGACATTGGCTCTGGACGAGAGCCGATCACTTCTGCAATTGAAGGCCGCAAGTGACGAGCGTGAGGATAGGCCGGGATGCCGGCGGTAGAATTTGACCTTCCCGGATTGATCGGCAAGACCGGCGAGTTTCGCGACAGCACGACGGAGGAGGCGTTCTCCGCGAGCGTCTGGCAGTCGGCGCGCGCGATGGCCCTGCTATGTGTCCTCGCCGAGACGGTCGCGAGCCTGTCCTTCGCGCCGCTGGATTTCCTGATGCTGACCGGCCCTCGGCTGGTTTTCTTCGTGGAGGTGCGGGTCCTGATCGGGCTCGCGGCGGCTGCCGCCGTGCTGGCGCTGCTGCGGACGAACCGCTATGCCCGCATCGTCGCGATCACGCATCTGCATCAGATTGCGTTCTTCACGCTCAACGCTCTGGTCTTCAACCATCCTAGCCTTACTCGTCACGGCGGATTGCTGCTGCCGCTGATCGCCATCGCGCTCAACCTGTGCGTCCCCGGGCGATTTCGCTGGGTTGCATTGATGAGCGCCTATGCGCCGATCGTCAGCCTGTTGTTCTGGGCCGTGCTGAGGCCGGATCCGGAGAGCCCGCTCGATCTCACGATCATCATGCTGATCGTGCTGGTCGGCTACGTCGTCGGCGCCGTGGCGCGTACACAGTTCAACCGGCTCCGGCGCGAGGAATATCTGCGTATCGCGCGCGAGCGGCAGATCAACCTCGATTTGCGCGAGGCCAAGGATGCGGCGGAAGCGGCCGCGAACGTCAAGGCGGACTTCCTTGCGGTCATGAGCCACGAGATCCGCACGCCCATGAACGGCATCCTCGGCATGGCGCAACTGGCGCTCGACGAGCCGCTACCGCCCTCGCAACGCAAGCGTCTGTCGATCATCAAATCGTCGGCGGAGGGGCTCCTCAACATCCTCGACGACATTCTCGACATCTCCAAGCTCGAACGGCAAGCCGAGCTCTATGAGCGCGCGCCGTTCAATCTCCGGCAGAGCCTGCGCGAGATCGTCAATCTGATGACGCCGCGGGCGCAGGAAAAGGGATTGAGCCTGCAACTGGTGCTCTCGCCGTTGGTGCCGCAATGGGTGCTCGGCGATCCGTCGCGGGTGCGGCAGATCCTGTTCAACCTGATCGGCAACGCCCTGAAGTTCACCAGCCAGGGCAGCGTCACCATCGAAGTCACGGCCGCTCGACCGGACCAGCAGGCACGGACCACGTTCTGCGTGTCGGATACCGGCATCGGGATCACGCCGGAGCAACGGGCGCACCTCTTCCAGGCGTTCGGCCAGGCGGACGCGTCGATCCGGCGTCGCTTCGGCGGCACTGGACTTGGACTTGCGATCTGCAAGCGGCTCGTCGACGGTATGAACGGCGAGATCGACGTCGAGAGCACGCCGGGGCGGGGCAGCCGCTTTCGCTTCAGCTTGCCGCTGCCGGCAACCCGTGAGCCGGTGGGGCGCGATGTGGTCGAGGCGGCGGCTCTACATGTCAGGCGGCTCAATCTGCTGCTCGTCGAGGACCTTCCCGTCAACGCGATGGTCGCGCGCGGGATTCTGGAAAAGGCTGGCCACAGCATCGCGCTGGTCAAATCGGGCGAGCAGGCGATCGAACTCGTGCAGTGCGCGCGATTCGATGCGGTCCTGATGGACATGCAGATGCCTGACGTGGATGGGCTCGAGGCGACGCGTCGAATCCGCGCCCTGGCGCCTCCGCACAGCCGGGTTCCGATCGTTGCGCTCACCGCCAACGTCATGTCGGAGGATGTCGCCGCGTGCCTCGCCGCGGGTATGGACGGACATCTGGCGAAGCCGATCGACGTCGCCGCCCTGCACGCGGCGATCGAGGCCGCGCTGCAATCCCGGCGCTGGCCGGTATCCGGCCCGAGCATTTCCCTGAAAGCTGGTGGCGACGTTCTCGTGGTGGGCGACGAACGCAAGGCAGCGCACGCTCCGCTCCAGCAACTCGGATTTCGCGTTTTTCCGGCCCAATCGTTTGAGGCGGCCGGCACGATGGTGTCTGCGCGGGAATTCGCCGCGCTGGTGGCGGTCGCCCCGCCCTCGGGATTTCTGCGATCGCTGCGCGAGCGCACCGCAGGGGAAGGCAAAGGCATGTTCATCATCGGCATTCCCTCCGATGGCCAAGCCGCGATGCTGCTGGAGGAGGGCGCCGATCTCGCGCTGGCGCCCGCGCTCGCCGCTGATGACATCGTCTGGAGGATCGAGGCGTTTCTGGCACCGCCGCAGGCGCACGGATCGTTCGCGCTCGAAGAGGTGTTTGAGCGTGATCGCATCGATGAATTGCAGGGGCTGTTCGCCGACAGCCTCGTGGAACTCGACCGCGACTTGGCGCGCCGCGACTTGGCGCCGAAGGATCTCGCAAGCATCGCCCACCGCATCAGGGGGAGCGCGGCAAACCTACGAATGCCTGAACTCGCCGCGCGCGCCGATGACGCGCTGCTGGCGGCGAAGACTGCCGGGGTGAGCCGCGGCGACCGGGACGAAGCCGTGAAGGCGCTCAGGCGGCAGATCAGGCTCGTGCTGCGGGAGCTGGATGTCGCCGCTCAGGGCAGGCTGGCGCCCGCTTCAACCAACCGCGCGTTCGAAGGAACCAATGTCGACGATCATACTGGTGGTTGAGGACGCGCCGGAGATCCGGCTGATGCTGACGTCGTTCCTCCAGGAAGAGGGCATGGTTACGCACGGCATGGCGACCGGCGGCGAGCTGCGTGCGGGGCTCGCTGCGCTCAGGCCCGACATCGTCCTGCTCGACATCAACCTGCCGGACGCTGACGGTATTGCGCTCGCGCGTGAATTGCGGCTCGGGGAGCAATGCGGCTTGATCTTCGTCACCAGCCGCGATTCCGATGACGACGTTCTGTCCGGGCTCGAGGCTGGCGGTGACGACTATATCTCCAAGCCGATCAATCTGCGAACGCTGCTTGCCCGCATCCGCAGCGTATTGCGGCGGACCAAGGAAAAGATCATTACGTTCGACGGATGGATTCTCGATCCGGTCCGGCGCGAGCTGTTTCGGCCCGACGGCAGCATGGTCAAGCTGACCTCGGGTGAATTCAACATCCTCGCGGCTCTTGCCGCGCAAATGACGCGGCCGCTAAGCCGCGATTTCCTGCTCGACGTCATCTCCAATCGCGATCCGCGCGAGATCAGCGAGCACACGGTCGACAATCTGATCGTGCGGCTGCGTCGCAAGATGCAGTACGAGGGAACGGCCGCTCCGATCGCAACCATCCGCGGCGTCGGCTATGCGCTGATGCCGCTCCAGGCATAGGTCCTCACCCCAGCCGCTGATCCCGCATGTCCTGCGTGTCTTCCGTCGCCGCCTTGACCGCGGCGCTCGCGGCGCTCTTCGCCGCGCCCTTGCGGCTTGCAACCTCGATCGCCTTGCGGCCGGAGATCTCGTGGCCGGCATCGGCGGGCATCTGCCAGAAGAAAAAGCTCGATGCCGCCGAGGTCAGCGCCACCACGACAAAGGCCGGCATGAACACGGTGGCGTTGAGCTCGCTGACGTGGTTCAGCCACATCGTCGTCTCCACCGAGGCGGCTCCGACCGCGACGCCGGCGGAGACGGCGAGCTGCTGGTTGACGCTGACCAGCGTGGTGGCCCGGCTCATCTGCGGGCTCTCGACCTCGGCATAGGCCACGGTGTTGATCGCGGTGAACTCCAGCGAGCGGAAGAAACCGCCGACCACCAGGATGACCATGATGATCAGAAGCGGCGTCGTCACCGTGAACAGCGCGCAGACGCCGAGGAAGAACGCGCTGACGATCGCATTCACCGTCATCAGGTTGCGGAAGCCGAAGGCGCGGATGAGCCGTGCCGCCAGCGTCTTCATGCCCATGGCACCGAGCGAGGAGGAGAAGGTGACGAGACCGGAGTGGAATGGCGTGAGCCCGAAGCCGATCTGCATCAACAATGGCAAGAGGAAGGGCAGGGCGCCGATGCCGAGTCGGAACAGGAACCCGCCGATAATCGCCGCGCGCAGCGTCGGCAGCCTGAGCAGCGAGAAATCCAGCACTGGCGAGCCCGTCCGCCGGGCATGGATGACGTAGAGCGTCATCGAGATCGCGCCGCCGGCGACCAGGGCCGCCACCGTGCTCCACGGCAACAAATTGAGGCCTGCGACCGAAAGACCGAAGGCGATGCCTGCAAGTCCGACGCCGGCGAGCACCATGCCGTAGAGATCGAACTTCTCCTGCGTCTCGCTCTTGATCGGATCGATGAACTTCAAGGCCATGAAGATGCCGAGCAGCCCGATCGGGATATTGATCAGGAAGATCCAGTGCCAAGACGCGTAGGTGGTGATGAAGCCGCCGAGCGGCGGGCCGATCACGGGACCGATCAGGGCAGGGACCGTCACCCAGGCCATCGCGTTGACGAGCGCGCTCTTGTCGACCGAGCGCAGCAGCACGAGGCGTCCCACCGGCGTCATCATCGCGCCGCCCATGCCTTGCAGGATGCGTGCGAACACGAAGCCGGTGACCGAACCTGACAGCGCGCAGCCGACCGAGCCGATCATGAACACGCCGACCGCGATCGCGAACACCAGACGCGCGCCAAACCTGTCAGCGGTCCAGCCGCTCGCGGGGATGAACACGGCGAGCGACAGCAGGTACGAGGTGATCGCGAGTTTCAGCGTCAGCGGGCTGGTGCCGATATCGGCCGCGATCGCCGGCAGCGAGGTGGCGATGACGGTGGAATCCATGTTCTCCATGAAGAGAGCCGTGGCCACGATCAGCGGAATGATGCGTTGCTTGTCGATCATGTCGGGTTGGTCATGGAAATGGGGTGGGAGGGCGAGAATTTCGGCTTATCACCGCCACCCCGGCAGGACCATTGCAGATCGACGCATAGCACCTAAATCCTGCGCTCGCTCCTACGTCATTCCGGGGCTCGCGACTTCGACGCACCCCGGAATGACCGGGGGGCGCTGGGCAATCCCCGCTAAATTCACGTAAAAAGCCTGTGCATGGCTGGCCAGCGGGCCGATTTGCTTTGATTCGTCACGCGGACATGCTATCGACCCGCGTCAACCCCACCGATGGGCTCCGATTCTCAAGGCGATGCCGCAAGGTACGCCGAGGGCGGCGCTCATCCATTCTCATTTGCGGCAGGGCCGCAGGAAGGAGTTGGCATATGGCCACGGTGCAACTTCAGGGCATCCGCGAAGCATTTACGTTCGACGACGTGCTGCTCAAGCCGGGCCTGTCCGACGTCATGCCGGGCGAGGTCGACATCCGCTCCCGCGTCACCCGCGCCATCCCGCTCAACATCCCGATCATGGCCTCCGCCATGGACACGGTCACCGAGGCCCGCATGGCGATCGCCATGGCGCAGGCCGGCGGCCTCGGCGTCATCCACCGCAATTTCGATCCGGAAGGGCAGGCCGCCCAGGTGCGGCAGGTCAAGCGGTACGAGTCGGGCATGGTGGTGAACCCGCTCACCATCAGCCCCGAGGCCACGCTCGACGATGCGCTCAAGCTGATGAGCGATCACGGCATCTCCGGCATTCCCGTCGTCACCGGTGCAGGCAAGGCGACGCCCGGCAAGCTGGTCGGCATCCTCACCAACCGCGACGTGCGTTTTGCCACCGACCGCCGGCAAAAAGTCTCCGAGCTGATGACGCACGAGAACCTCGTCACGGTGCGCGAGAATGTCAGCCAGGACGAAGCCAAGCGGATGCTGCATCATCACCGCATCGAGAAGCTGCTGGTGGTCGACGATCAATATCGCTGCGTCGGCCTGATCACCGTCAAGGACATCGAGAAGGCGGTCGCCCATCCGCTCGCCTGCAAGGACGCGCAAGGGCGCCTGCGCGTCGCCGCCGCCACCACCGTCGGTGACACCGGCTTCGAGCGCACCGAGCGCCTGATCGATGCCGGCGTCGACCTCGTCGTCGTCGACACCGCGCACGGCCATTCCCGCCACGTGCTGCATGCGGTGAACCGCATCAAGCGTCTCTCAAATTCGGTGCAGGTCGTCGCCGGCAATGTCGCGACCTCGGACGGCGCGCAGGCGCTGATCGATGCGGGCGCTGATTGCATCAAGGTCGGCATCGGCCCGGGCTCGATCTGCACGACGCGCATCGTCGCCGGCGTCGGCGTGCCGCAGCTCACCGCGATCATGGACGCGGTCGAGGCGGCCAAGAAGTCCGACATTCCCGTCATTGCCGACGGCGGCATCAAGTTCTCCGGCGATCTCGCCAAGGCGCTCGCCGCCGGCGCCGACGTCGCCATGGTCGGCTCGCTGCTCGCCGGCACCGACGAGACTCCCGGCGAAGTGTTCCTGTGGCAGGGCCGTTCCTACAAGGCCTATCGCGGCATGGGCTCGGTCGGCGCGATGGCGCGGGGATCTGCCGACCGCTACTTCCAGCAGGACATCAAGGACTCGCTCAAGCTCGTGCCTGAAGGCATCGAAGGCCAGGTGCCCTATAAGGGCCCGGTCGGCAACGTCATGCACCAGCTCGCCGGCGGCCTCCGTGCGGCGATGGGTTATGTCGGCGCCAAGGACATGAAGGAGCTGCACGAGAAGGCGCAGTTCGTCCGCATCACCGGCGCGGGCCTGCGCGAAAGCCACGTCCACGACGTCACCATCACGCGCGAGGCGCCGAATTATCCGGGCGGGGGTTAGGCGCTTCGCTCGCGGCTGCGCGTTTGTTTGGGCGCACTCTCCTCACCGGCGGCGTCATTCCCCGCGAAGGCGGGGAATCCAGTACGCCGCGGCTTCCCGGTTCAATCACTATCGTCTCGGAGTACTGGATGCCCCGCCCCCGTGCGCAATTGCGCACTAGGCGGGGCATGACAGCGCGTGTTGGGATTTGCTTCATTCCCGCCTACCTCCTAAATGACTGCAACAAGCAGTCAGGAGGAAGCCATGTCCCAAGCCAAACGCATCGTTCTCGCCGCGCGTCCCGTCGGTGAACCAAAGCCGTCCGATTTCCGCATCGAGGAATTCGCAGTGCCAACGCCCGGCGCTGGCGAGGTTCTGCTGCGCACGATCTGGCTGTCGCTCGATCCCTATATGCGCGGGCGCATGAGCGATGGTCCGTCCTACGCCGCGCCGGTGCCGGTCGGCGGCGTGATGGAAGGCGAGGCGGTGAGCGAAGTCGCAGCCTCCAACAATCCTGATTTTGCGGTAGGCGATATCGTGCGCGCACGCACCGGCTGGCAGACGCATGCGATCTCGAACGGCAAGGGCCTCATCAAGGTCGATCCCAGGCTCGGCCCGATCTCGACCTCGATCGGTGTGCTCGGCATGCCCGGCATGACCGCCTACACCGGCCTGCTCGACATCGGCAAGCCGCAAGCCGGCGAGACCGTCGTCGTCGCCGGAGCATCAGGCGCAGTCGGCTCCGCCGTCGGCCAGATCGCGAAGATCAAGGGCGCGCGTGCGGTCGGCATCGCCGGCGGCAAGGACAAGTGCGATTACGTGGTGAAGGAGCTCGGCTTCGATGCCTGCATCGATCACCGCGATCCCGATCTGGCGGCGAAGCTGAAGGACGCGTGCCCTGATGGCATCGACGTCTATTTCGAGAATGTCGGCGGCGCCGTGTTCGAGGCGGTGTTCCCGCTGCTCAATCCCTTCGCGCGCGTGCCGGTCTGCGGCCTGATCGCGCATTACAACGACACCGAAGCCAAGCCGCCGAAATGGGCCGCATCGCTGATGCGCGCGACGCTGACCAAGCGGCTGACCTTCCGTGGCTTCATCGTCTCCGATTTCGCCTCGCGCCATGGCGACTTCCTGCGCGACATGTCCGGGTGGGTCCGTGACGGCAAGGTGAAGTACAAGGAATTCGTCACCGAGGGCCTGGAGAGCGCTCCCGGCGCCTTCATCGGGCTCCTGAAGGGCGCCAATTTCGGCAAGCAGCTGGTCCGGGTCGGGCCGGACAAGGCCTAAAGCCTGGGCTTTTGGCGTCTCCAGGAGGCTTGGAGCGTCCTGGAGTTGCGCTGCCGCCACACGCCAGACGTTGATGGTTAACGAATAGTTACCGATCGGCCACACCTGCCCGTAAAAGTCGCAATGTGTGACCGAGGGTTCATTGACGCCGGGGGTGAAGGCATTGAATCATCGCGCATATTTAGGGTGTTGCGATGTTAGAGATCGGTATTTTCTGCGTAATCCTGCTGGCTGCCGGCTATTGGGCGGCCATGTATGTCATGGGCCGCCATGACGACGTCATCCACGGCAAGTTCGTGCATAGCGAGAACGAGGGCGACTTCGCCGCTCCGGCAATGCCGACACCTCCTCCGCGTTTTCCCAGTCGTCCAGTCAAGCCAGCCCAGCCAACCAAGATCGTGCAGGCCAATGATCCGGCGGCCAAGCCAGTGAGCAGCGATGCGCTGCAGTCGTTGCTGGCCGCGATCCAGCAGGATCTCAAGAGCGTCGCCTGAGCGGCCCGCTCAGACGCTGCCGCGTTCAATCAGGAACAGATCGACGGCCAGCTGCTGCGCGCCGCGTGGCGTGCCCGATAGCCGCGCCAGTAGCAGTTCGCCCGCGATACGACCCACTGCCCCGGCATCGAACGAGATGGTGGTGAGTCCCGGCGTAATCTGATCGGCAACGTCGTTGTCGCCGAAGCCGAGCACGGCGAGATCGCGCGGCACCGAGAGCCCGCGGGCGCGGGCCTCGATCAGCGCGCCGGTTGCGAGCAGATCGTTGGCGCAGAACACGGCATCGACGCGGTCGCCGCGCTCGAGCAGGGCGGTGAACGCGGCGCGACCGTCGACGAGCCCGGTGATTTCACCGACGCTGATCTCGTGCACAACAGTGAGCCCCAGCTGCGCCGCCGCTGCGCGAAATCCGTCGCGGCGCAGCGCGCCACGGCCGCTGCTGCGGCCGATGAAGGCGACGCGGCGGTGCCCGGCGGTCGCCAGCCTGCGCGCCGCCATCGCGCCGGCATCGGCATTGGGCAGGCCGACCAGCATGTCGATGGGATCGCGCGGATAGGCCCAGGTCTCGATCACGGGAATTCCGAGTTCGGCAAGTGCGGCACGATTCTCCTCGAGCTCGATCACGCCCGTGAACATCACCGCCGCGGGCCTGATGCCGCGCAGCGACTGGATCATCGCAACCTCCTTGGCATAGGAGTAGGAGGTCTGGCCGACCAGCACTTCAAAACCCTCGGGCTCGAGCGTTGCGGCGAAGCTGCGCACGGCAAGGCCGAACTGCTGGCTGAGGATGTTGGAGACAAAGGCGACGACCACGTTCGAGCGGCCCGAGCGCAGCGCGCGCGCATGTGGGTTGGAGGCATAGCCGGTCGCTTCGATCACTTCGAGGATGCGCTCGCGCGTTTCGCGATTGACCTTTTCGGGGTGGCGCAGCACGCGCGACACCGTGATCGGCGACACGCCTGCGCGCTCCGCGACCTCCTCGATGCGCGGCGGCCGCCCGGTCGCATTGCTGCGGCCGGGCGGCGCCGGAATGCGCACCACATCGTCATAGCTCGGCTTGGCCGGATCGGTCATCGGTTCCAAAGGTTAGTCGAAGTCGGTGGTCTCTCCAAAGCTCAGCGCGTTACCTCGTCGCGAGAGAGCCCGCGGCCGACCTGGACCAGGCAGTCGCCGCTCTGGCTGTCGGTGTGCAGGCGTTGCGAGATCACGATGCCGTCGGCGGGGAAGCGCAGCACCTCTTCCGCCAGCTCCGGCCGCTCGAAATCATGGTACCAGCCGGCGATGTCGCCGGCCTTGACCCGCGCGCCGACGGTGACGGCCGGCTCGAACCAGCCGCGGCGTGTCGCGAACACCGCCTGCGCGTGGCTTTGCAGCGCCAGCAATTCGCTGGCGCGCTCGACCGGCGCGTGCGGTCCGAGCACAGGTGCCTGAACCAGGCCGAGCGCGAGCAGGAGGCGGTCGACGGCGCGCGCGGTCAGCGCCATCGTCTGCGGCGTGACGGTGCCGCCGCCGCCGAATTCACCCGAGAGGCCGATCGCGCCGGCACGCGCGGCAGCGGCCATCGAGGTCGGTGCAGCGGCGCCGTTCTCGGCGACGAAGGCGAAGGGCATGCCAAGCCCTTCCATCAGGCGCAGCGCATGGCCGAACATCTCGGGCGGTCCCTGCCGCTCGATCAGTGCGCAGGGCACATGCGCCATCGACGTGCCGCCGGAATGGATGTCGAAGACGACATCATGGCGCGGAAACAGCTCGTGCTCGAGGAAATGCGCAAGGCGGAACGTCGGCGTGCCCCCGGCATCGCCGGGGAAGGCGCGGTTGAGATTGCCCTCGTCGAGCGGCGAGCGGCGGCGCGCCGCCATCACCGCCGGCAGATTGGCGAACGGAAGAATGGTGATCTCGCCCTTGACGGCCGTAACATCGAGCCGGCGATACAGCCGCGTCAGCGTGATCTCGCCCTCATATTCGTCACCATGATTGCCGGCCATCAGCAGCAGCTTTGGGCCGGCACCGTTCTTGATCCGGAAGATCGGAATCTTGAGCTGGAAGTAGGGCGATCGATCGATCGAAAAGGGAATGCCGAGATGGCCCGACCATTTCTGGTCCTTCTCGAAATCGATCTCGTGGAAAAGTCCGGTATGCATGGTTTGCCTCGCGGCCGCACCGTCGCCGGTGGCGGCCAAAGGTTGAACAAAAGAACGGCGCTCAGAGCAACGCGACCGCGGTCATCTCGACGCGCAGATCGGGATCGGCCAGGCGGGCTTCGACGCAGGCACGCGCCGGCGGATTGGCCGGGTCGATCCAGGCGTCGTAGACCGAGTTCATGGTCTCGAAGTCGGTGATGTGAGGCAGGAACACGTTGACCGCGATCAGCCTGGAGCGGTTGGAGCCGGCTTCCTTCAGCAACGCGTCGATCTTGGCGAGCACCTGCTGCGTCTGCGACACGATGCCCGCCTTGCGGTCATCGGCGACTTGACCTGCGATGTGCACCATGCCGCCCGCCGCGACGGCCTGACTCATGCGCGAGCCGACGACATAACGTTTGATCATCTCGAATTCTCCTACGGGCGGCTCCCGCAGAATCGCGGGAGCCGGTCTGAACTTACAGCGTCGGCAGCGTCTGCTCTTCCTTGAACCATTTCAGTTGCAGCGCGCCGAGCTTGCCATTGAGCTTGTTGGTGAAGATATCGGTGTTGATCCAGTTGAGCAGATTTTGCTCGCCCTGGCGCACGCCGACATGGGCGGGCGACTGGCGGATCAGGAATTTGAGCTCGATCTCCTTGGTCGGGTTCTGCTCCTGCGCCTTGATCGCGATGGCGCTGTTCTCGGCGAAGGTGTCGGCCTGTCCCGCCAGGAACGCGGCGAGCGCGGCCGGCGTATCCTCGAAGCGCACCAGCTTCACCTTCGGCGCATTGTCGGTCAGCCAGACGTCGAGCGTCGTGCCCTTGGCGACTGCGACGGTGCGCCCCTCCAGATTGTCGGGTTTCTTGCCGGTGGCAGCGGGAATCGATTTCGCACCGTAGACGCCGAGATTCACCACCGCATAGGGCTGCGAGAACATCACCTGCTGGGCGCGCTCCGGTGTGGCGCCGAGGCCTGCGATCAGCATGTCGATCTTGTCGGACAAGAGGCTCGGAATGCGCGCCGGGCCCGTCACCGGGACGAGCTCCAGCTTCACGCCCATGTCGGCCGCGATCAGCTTGGCGAGATCGGCATCGAGACCTGCGATCTCGCCCTTGTCGTCCTTGAAGCCCCAGGGAGCGGCATCGGTGAGGATACCGACGCGAAGCTTGCCCGCGCCGAGCACGTCCTGGAGCTTGTCGGCCTTGGCAAGGCTTGTCGCAGCGAGGACGGCAAGTGCCGCGGCTACGACCGTGAAGAGGGACTTCCGCTTTCTCATGGCTTTCTCCTGGTGGCGGCACGATGGCCGGATTGGTGAGACGACGTTCATTTCGCCGAACCGATGAAGCTTGCGAGCTCGGGTGTTTCAGGGCTGGCGAACAGCTTTGCCGGCGGGCCCTGTTCCCAGACGCGGCCCTGATGCATGAAGACGATGCGGTTGGCGACGTTGCGGGCAAAGCCCATCTCGTGCGTGACCAGGACCATGGTCATGCCTTGCCTCGCCATCGCCTCCATCACCTTGAGGACTTCGCCGACCAGTTCAGGATCGAGCGCGGAGGTCACCTCGTCGAACAGCATGAGGTGAGGGGCCATGGCCAGGCACCGCGCAATCGCAACGCGCTGCTGCTGGCCGCCAGAGAGCTGCTCCGGCCAGGCGTCGATCTTGTCGGCGAGGCCGACGCGGGTCAGCACGTCCTCGGCGAGTGCGCGGGCCTTCGACTTGTCGATACGGCCGGTGAGCAGCGGGGCGAGCGTAATGTTGCGCTCGACCTTCAGATGCGGAAACAAATTGAAGGCCTGGAATACGATGCCGACGCGCTGACGGAATTTCTTCAGGTCCGGCATCTTGGCGTGGACCTTTTGGCCCTCGACGCGGATCTCGCCAGAATCGACGCTCTCCAGCGCGTTGATGCAGCGGAGCAGTGTCGACTTGCCCGAACCCGAGCGGCCGATAATGGTGACGATCTCGCCTTCCTCGACGTCGAGCGAGACGCCCTTGAGCACCTCGGTCTTGCCGAATGTCTTGTGCACGTCGCGAATTTCAACGAGAGCCATCGAGGCGGGCCTCCAGGGAGCGGGACCAGAGCGTGAGCGGCAGGCACAGCGCGAAATAGATCGCAGCGACCAGCGCATAGGTGAGCAGCGGTTGGAACGTCGCCGCGCTCACCAGTTGCCCGGCGCGGGCGAGCTCGACGAAGCCGAGGATCGAGGCGAGCGAGGTGCCTTTGATCAGCTGCACCAGGAAGCCGACGGTCGGCGGCAGTGACAGGCGCAGCGCCTGCGGCGCGACGATGTGGCGGAACTGCTGCCAGGCGGAGAGGCCGAGGCAGGCACCGGCCTCCCACTGCGCCTGCTTCACGGCCTCGAGCCCGCCGCGCCAGATCTCGCCGAGGAAGGCGGCGGTGTAGAGCGTGTAGGCGACTGTGACCGCGATGATCGCGGGCACCTGGATGCCGAGGAAGACGGGCATGCCGAAATAGAAGAAGAACAACAGCCCGAGCAGCGGCACGCTCTGGATGGTCTGGATCAGCGCCGCCATCGCCCAGCGCAGGCCCTTGAAGCGGCTGATGCGACCCATTGCGAGGCCGAGCGCCAGCGGCGCGCCGAAGGTGAGCGCGAGCACGACCAACGCGACGGTCCAGCGCAGGGCCGAAAACAGCGAGACGAAGTCGATGAGGGTGAAGGAGCGCATCGCCTGTCCCTCAGCGCCGTCGCGGCCAGCGGAAGGCGGCCGCCGCGATGATCGCGAACAGCGCCTTGAACGCCATCGCCATCGCGAAATAGACCACGCAGATCACCGCGTAGACCTCGAAGCTGCGATAGGTGCGGCTCTCGATGAAGCCGGCGACATGAAACAGCTCGTCGGCCGCGACCTGTGAGGCGAGCGAGGTGCCGAGCAGCAGCAGCACGAACTGGCTGGTCACGGCCGGATAGGCATTGCGCAGCGCCGGCGGCAGCACGATGTGACGGAACACCTGCCAGCCTGACAACCCCAAGCATTGCCCGGCCTCAACCTGGCTGGGCGGAATGGAATCGAGCCCCGCGCGGATGATCTCGACCGAATAGGCGCCGAAATACAGCGACAGCGCGACCGCAGCGGATTCGAACGCTGGCAGCTTCAGGCCGAAACTCGGCAGCACGAAAAAGATGATGAAGATCTGGATCAGCGAGGGCGTGTTGCGGAACAATTCGATGTAGCCGCGCACCATCAAACGCAGCGGCGCGCTGCGTCCCTTCAGCACGACCGCGCCGGCAACGCCGATCAGGAGTCCGCACAACGCCGAGATCACCGTCAGCTCGAGCGTGACCATGGCCCCGTCGATGAGCTGGTTCTGATAGCGCCAGAGCGGCAGGAAATTCATCGTAGTGCTCTCAGCCGAACTGGGTGGGAAGGGCGCGCCTCACGACGCCGTCGGCATCGAGGCCGAAGATCACGCGCCAGCGGTCGAGACAGGTGCAAGGATGCGAGATACCGAGCGCGATGATATCGCCCACTGCGAGCGGGCTATCGGGCGCAACGTTCAGGAAGGCGTGCTGGTCGTTGAGACGCGTGACCGACAGGCGCCCGGCGAGCCCATCCTGTTCGACGCCGTCGCGAAAGACGCTCAGCGGCACCGGCAATCCCTGGTCGAAGGAGGCATCGCGCATGCCGAAGCCTGCGATCGCCAGTCCGGCTTCGGGACGCGACAGCACTTCGGCCCACAGCGTCAGCGCCGGTCGAAAGCTTTGCGCCGCCGAGTGATGCGTACCGTCGATGAGGAGACCACCGCGCCGGTCGAGCTCGGTGAAGGCGCGGGCATAGATGCCGTGATCGGCAAAGAACAGCGCGCCGGAGCGCAGCACGATGGTGGCGTTGCCGTCGGCCTGCGCGCAAGGTGCGAGCGCGCGCGCCACGACATCGAAATACGCGGAGCCTCCGGCACTGAGGATCAGCGGCCGGCGAGGCGCAGCGGCGCGGACCATGGTGAAAGCCTCGACGGTGCGCTTCATCAGCGCTGCGATCGCGCGCAGGGTTTCGTCGGCGTCGGCCGTTGCGACCGCACCTTCGTAGGCGGCAACGCCGCCAAGGGTGAGGCGATCGGCGGCCAGCACCGCGGCCATCGTCGCCTCGACGGCGGCGCGATCGCGCGCGCCGGCGCGGCCTGCGCCGAGCTCGATCAGCACGGACAGCTCGCGCCTATCGGCAACACGCGCCGCCTCGGCCAGCGTTGCGACCGCCTCAGGTGAATCCGCAAAGGCATGAAGCTCGACATCGGGATAGGCGCTCAGCAGCGCGCCGAGCCGTCGGCCAGCCGCAAGTCCGCCGATCTCGTTGGCCAGCAGAATGCGCCGCTCGCCATGGCTGAGCAGCACAGCGGCCTGCTGGATGTTCGCAACAGTCGTGCCCCAGGCGCCGGCCTCGCGCAGCGAGCGCGCAAGCTCTGGGGACATCGGCGTCTTGGCGTGCGGGGCAACGACAACGCCGCTGCTCCTGCACCAACGCAGGAAGAGGTCGCGATTGGCGGCGAAGGCGGTCTCATCGAGGGTGAGGGCGGGAAGGGCAAGATCTCCGCGTGAAGGTCGCCAGCCCCGGGTGCCGATGTCGTCGGTGGCAATGCCATCAACAAGCGGAATGCCCCGCGTCGTCGCGGACAGGCGCTCGTTATCCCACCGGGCCAAGAACTGCATCGGTCGCTCCCTCGCGCGGCTCAAGGCCGCGCAGAGGACGATATGAGGGAATGACAACGTTGTCATCTGCCAAAAATGAGCATCCCGAGGTCAAATTTGGTGCGATAGGGTATTGGGGTAAGGAAAGGTGCCCGCCGGCTAAGCTAGTCCTCGTCGCCCATCTGGGCGAGGACCTCGTCAATATCGATATCGACCTGGTCCGGCGCGCGGATGTGGCGGACTTCAAAACTGTCTGACGCGAAGCGGTACTCGACGAGGCCGGTCTCCTTGATCGCGATCCGGTCCTGGCGTGAATCGTTGATCTTGAAGCCGACCGACGGCGCCCAGACATGCCTGATATGGCGGAACGTAAAGTCGCGGCGCTGGTGCACATGACCGCTGGCGATCAAGCGAAGATCGACGCGCGCGAACATGTCGATCAGCTGCGCGCGCGCCGGCTGCGGCACGTAGCGGATCGAGGTGTCCGGAAGCTCAGGATCTTCGGGCAGGCTGAGAAACAGCGGCTTGTGGATGAACAGCGCGGCCGGCCTGCCGTTGACACCAGCGATCTCCGAAGCGAGCCAGTCGAACTGCTCGGCCTCGAACGCGAGCCCTGAATTCATCACCAGCGAGTTGAGGCCAATGAAGCGCCAGCCGGCGGCTTCGAACGACCAATGGTCCTCGCCGATGATGTCGCGGAATTGCTGGCGCTGCGCCTCGCTGACCGGCGGCTTCGGCGCCGGCCCAAGCGCGGTCGGGTTGTCGCCGATATCGTGATTGCCGGGGATGTAGCGACAGTCGACGGGCAGGGCGGCGTGCAGGCTCTTCGCGAATTCGACATCGTCGCGGCTGCTCGGCCCGTCGAACGATACATCGCCGGTGTTGATGACGAGATCGGGCCGGCTTGCATCGATGTGCTCGCTGACCGCCTGGAAATTCGCGATCAGGCCGGGAAAGCGGCGGCCGAGATGCGTGTCGGAAATCTGCGTGATGCGAAATTCGGACATGCGCGAACTATCGCGCGGCCAAACGTCGGAACGATGACATCAGCGCAAAATCCGTGATGAAACAAAGTTTAAAGCACGCGATAACGGATCGAGTAGGCATCCTGCTGCGCGATGCCGCTTGCGAGCGGCAAGGCGATGCGGTCGGCGAGATGCCAGGGCCCGAACTGCTCGGTGCGATGCGGCTCGGCGGGCAGGCGCAGGCGGAACTCGAACGTGCCCTTGCCCGGCAGGTTCACCACCAGCATGCGGTCGGCGGTGCGATGGGTGAGGACGACCGCGCCGCGCAGCACCGCGCGTCCATCGGTGAGGTCGTCGACGCTGTCGACGAGCGCGAGGGTCTGGTTGCGGTCGGTGTGCAGCTCGATCTGGGTGTCGCCGGATACGGCCGTCAGGATTTCGCGCGGCATCCGGATCTCGAACTCCACCGCCGGCTTGGACGGGTTGAGTCCGAGAAAAGCGAGCGCGGCGTGACGCATGTCGAAGGCAACGAACGCGAGCAGGGCTGCTGCCGCGAGCATCGCCAGTCCGTGCCTGGCGACATCGCGCCAGGTGCGGTAGGCGAGGCGGAAATAGACCGTCATCGCCAGCGCGACGGCGAGCGCCGCCGCGACGCCTGAGAGCGCCGACATCCAGATGCCGAGCTGGGCGTCGGCGGAGTCGGTCCAAAGGCTGGACAGGATGTTCATGGCGGCTCGCCTCGAGGGCCCGCAATGGGGCAAAATCGCTTTAACAATCGGTGGTTGGTCGCGGAATCGGGAACGCCGGTTCAACTCCCTGATTGTCAGCGCGAGAAGTCGCGGCTAATGACGGTCCGCGGCATGCCGCGATCGACGGGAAAGTTCCGATGTCAGTTCAAATGGTCCTGCTGCCTGTTTTCGTGCAGATCGGGCTCACCTTCACGCTGCTGATCGGCATGGTGTTCGGGCGCCGGAAGGCGCTGGTCTCGGGCGAGACCAAGATCCGCGACATCGCGCTGGGCGAGCCGAACTGGCCGAAGGGCGCCACACAAATCGCCAATTGCTACCGCAACCAGTTCGAGCTGCCGGTGCTGTTCTACGCCCTGATCGCACTGGCGCTGCCGCTGCGCCATGCCGATCTCTTCATCGTGCTGATGTCCTGGGTGTTCGTGGTGAGCCGCTTTGCCCATGCCGGCGTGTTCGTCACCTCGAACGATCTCGGCCGCCGCTCCACGGTCTGGCTCGCCGGCGTGCTCGTGCTGCTGGCGATGTGGATCTACTTCGCACTGAAAATCCTGTTGCTGATCTGACCCTTGCTGGTCCGATCTCACCTGAAAGATGCAAATGACTCCCGCTGCCCGGCTGTCCGCAGCCATCGAAGTGATCGACATCATCGAGAAGGACCGCGTGCCCGCGGCCAAGGCTTTGAAAGAGTGGGGCACCGCGCACCGCTTTGCCGGCTCCGGCGACCGCGCCGCCATTGCCGGCCTGGTCTGGGACGTGCTGCGCCGCTACGCGTCGAGTGCGTTCCTGATGGATTCCGACACCGCCCGTGCCCGCCTGATCGGCATGCTTCGCCTGGAGCGCAACATGGACACCGCCACCATGGCCGCGATGTTCGACGGCAGCCGGTTTGCGCCGACGCCGCTGACGGACGCCGAGCAGGCGGCGCTCAGCCATCGCTCCCTCAAGGATGCGCCCGCCGCGATCGCTGGCGACTATCCCGAATGGCTCGATTCCCATCTGGCAAAAGTGTTCGGCGAGGACCGCGCGGCGGAAGCGGTGGCGATGGCGAGCCGGGCGCCGCTGGACCTGCGCGTCAACACGCTAAAATCCAATCGCGACAAGGTGCTGAAGGCGCTTGCTCATCTTCATGCGAAACCGACGCCCTGGTCGCCAAACGGCCTTCGCATCGAGCTTTCGGCCGATGCGCGCAACCCCGGCATCCAGGCGGAAGAGGACTTCATCAAGGGCGGCATTGAAGTGCAGGATGAAGGATCGCAGCTTGCGGCCCTGTTCACCGCGGCAAAGCCGGGCGAGCAGGTGATCGATCTCTGCGCCGGCGCCGGCGGCAAGACGCTGGCGCTCGCCGCGCTGATGCAGGGCAAGGGCCGGCTCATCGCCACCGACCGCGACAAGCGTCAGCTCGTGCCGATCCACGAGCGCCTGTCGCGCGCCGGCGTTCACAATGCCGACGTCCGCACGCCCAAGGGCGAGGCCGATCCGCTTCAAGACATCAGCGCCACCGCCGACCTCGTCGTCATCGACGCGCCCTGCACGGGAACCGGAACCTGGCGCCGCAACCCCGATGCCAAATGGCGCATGCGGCCGGGTGCGCTCGAGATCCGCCTGAAAGATCAGGCCGAGGTGCTCGCACGGGCAGTTCCGCTGGTGAAGCAGGGTGGCCGCATCGCCTACATCACCTGCTCGGTGCTGACGGAAGAGAACGGCGAGCAGGTGAGGGCCTTCATCGCCGGGCATCCGGAGTTTGCAGTCGTGCCGCCGGAGCAGACCGCAAGCGTGCTCTGGGACAAGGCCGAGGCGTTTGCGGCAGCCGCGCTGCAATCGCCTGAGGGCTGGCTGATGACGCCAAGGCGCACCGGCACGGATGGGTTCTTCGTGTCCGTTCTGAAAAAGGTCGGCTGATCCGTTCCGCCGTCATTCCGGGGCGCGCCATCCGGCGCGAGCCTGGAATCCATCGCGCGGCATACTTTGCGGATCAATGGATTCCGGGCTCCCGCGTCGCGAGCCCCGAAATGACAGCGCAAACAAAAACCCCGCGAACCGGATCCCGGTCGCGGGGTTTCTTGTCTCAACACTCTGCCGGTACGTCCGTGGTCAGAGCGTCAGCGCGGCGACTAGCCGGCGCGGAGGTTGTCGGCCGAGGACTTGCCGCTGCGGCGGTCCGCGACGATGTCGAACGAAACCTTCTGGCCCTCGTTGAGGGTCGACAGGCCAGCGCGCTCGACGGCGCTGATGTGAACGAAGACGTCCTTTGCGCCGTCATCCGGCTGGATGAAGCCAAAGCCCTTTTGGTTGTTGAACCACTTCACGGTGCCCATTGCCATAGTCATTTCCTTTTCAATTGACGATGCACTCAGGGGGATTGAAGCGCGAATCTTCGCGCCCTTCGTCCCGATTGGTCGATTTTGGAGAAATACCTGAAACGTGCTCGCCCATTGGAAATGAGGCGTCGCGGCCCAGTCGTTCGGCCAAGGATCGATGGTTCACAATCTAGCGAAATAATGGGGCCAGAGCAAGGCAGTGCCCGTGGACAGCGAGCCGCCACCACTTTGCTATTTTGCGCTGCACACTAAATCCATAGTTCCATCAATCCACGATGAAGAGCGTCGCGCCCACTGATGTCGACGAGCGATGCGCGGCATCGCCGAAATCCGAGACCTGGTAGCTCATCCCAGGCGTCAGCTTGAACTTGCGCCCGTCGCGCAGCTCGCTGTCGAGCTCGCCTGCGAGCACATAGAGCACGTGCCCACGATCGCACCAATGATCGGCGAGATAGCCCGGCGAATACTCCACCATCCGCACGCGGAGATCGCCAATGTTCAGCGTGCGCCACAGCGCGTGCCCGGTCTCGCCGGGGTGCGTGGTGGCTTCGACCTTGCTCCAGTCGGTTACGGTGAAGGGCGAGGTGGGCAGTTTCATGGGGAGGATCCTGTTTTGATGCCGGCGGTGTCTGTGTTCGCCCCGTAGGGTGGGCAAAGCGAAGCGTGCCCACGTTCTCTCTGCGATCTTGAAAGAGATCGTGGGCACGGCGCAAGCGCGCCTTTGCCCACCCTACGAGGGCTGCGCTCGCAATGAACGGGAGCAGCACTCAATGCGGCAGATGGTTCGCCGATCCCTGCACGATCAGCCCCGCATCGTTCACCCGCAAATACTCGCAGATCTTCTTGCCCCGCTCGTTCTGGTAAAACACCACCACGCTGTCCGGGCTGACGAACAATTCGATGAGCGAGAAGTGCAGCTCCGGCAGCAGCCCCAGCGCCTTGCTCCAATAGGCGCGCAACGCGTCCTTGCCGCGCACGGTGCCGCTGGCATCGAACCCCATCGCGGGGATGCGGTCCGAGGTCATCAATGTGGCATCGTCATAGAGCGCGAGCACGCGCTCGAGATCGCGCGCGTTCCAGGCCTCGACCCAGGTGCGGCCGAGCGCGGCGAGGGCTGATGGCGGATGAAATTTCGACATGGCGTTCTCCCTGATTGGCCCTGCTTCGTGGCGGGGCAAATTAGGTCAATAATACTTACCTATATCCATTTGTCCATGCCCAAAGAAGCATGTGGGCGCGCGCAGACGCGCGGTTGCGGGCCGGGGGCTCATCGCGTATTGGCTTGCCATGACAGCAGCACAGAACGACCGCTCCGCGTCGACGCCTTCGGTGGCCTCGGCGCACGACAAGATTCTCATCGTCGACTTCGGCAGCCAGGTGACGCAGCTGATCGCGCGTCGCGTGCGCGAGGACGGCGTCTATTGCGAGATCGTCCCGTTCAACAAGGCGGACACCGCCTTCAAGGAGATGAAGCCGAAAGCGGTGATCCTCTCCGGCGGGCCGGAGTCGGTGCATGAGGCCGGCTCGCCCCGCGCCCCGCAAGCGATCTTCGCCTCCGGCGTGCCGGTGATGGGCATCTGCTATGGTCAGATGACCATGGCGGCCCAGCTCGGCGGCGAGGTGGAGGGCGGCCATCACCGCGAATTCGGCCGCGCCGACGTCGAGGTCAAGGCCGACAGCAAGCTGTTCGAGGACGTCTGGACATCAGGCAGCAAGAACCAGGTCTGGATGAGCCATGGCGACCGCATCACCAAGATGCCGCCGGGCTTCTCCGTCGCCGGCACCTCGCCGAATGCGCCCTTCGCGATCATTCAGGACGAGACGCGCAAATATTACGGCCTGATGTTCCACCCCGAAGTGGTGCACACGCCCGACGGCGCCAAGCTGATCCGCAATTTCGTGCGCAAGATCGCCGGCCTAACCGGCGACTGGACCATGCGCGCCTTCCGCGAGGAGGAGATCGCAAAAATCCGCCAGCAGGTCGGCAAGGGCAAGGTGATCTGCGGCCTCTCCGGCGGCGTCGATTCCGCCGTTGCGGCCGTGCTGATCCACGAAGCCATTGGCGACCAGCTCACCTGCGTGTTCGTCGATCACGGCCTGCTGCGTCTTGACGAGGCCAAGACGGTGGTCGACCTGTTCCGCCACCACTACAATATCCCGCTCGTGCACGTGGACGCGTCCAAGCAATTTTTGGGCGAGCTCGAAGGCGTCACCGATCCCGAAACCAAGCGCAAGACCATCGGCCGCCTCTTCATCGAGGTGTTCGAGCAGGAGGCCAAGAAAATCGGCGGCGCCGACTTCCTCGCGCAAGGCACGCTCTATCCTGACGTGATCGAGAGCGTCTCCTTCACCGGTGGCCCCTCGGTCACCATCAAGTCGCACCACAATGTCGGCGGTCTGCCCGAGCGCATGAACATGAAGCTCGTCGAGCCGCTGCGCGAGCTGTTCAAGGACGAGGTCCGCAAGTTAGGGCGCGAGCTCGGCCTGCCCGAAATCTTCGTCGGCCGCCACCCGTTCCCGGGCCCGGGCCTCGCCATCCGCTGCCCCGGCGAGATCACGAAGGACAAGCTCGACATCCTGCGCAAGGCCGACGCGGTCTACATCGACCAGATCCGCAAGCACGGTCTCTACGACGAGATCTGGCAGGCCTTCGCCGTGCTGCTCCCCGTCAAGACCGTCGGCGTCATGGGCGACGGCCGCACCTACGATTATGTGGTGGGCTTGCGCGCCGTCACCTCCACCGACGGCATGACCGCGGACTTCTACCAGTTCGACATGAAATTCCTGGGCGAGACCGCCACGCGCATCATCAACGAGGTGAAGGGCGTGAACCGGGTGGTGTATGACGTGACCAGCAAGCCGCCGGGGACGATTGAGTGGGAGTGAAGGGCTTAGCCTTCGTTGCGCTTCGCTGACCCGCCATTACGGCTGCTCGCTTGAATTGTCGGCCATCCTGGTATATGACTACTGTGGTCATATAGGTACTCCATGCGCGAAATCCAGCTTCGTGATGCCAAGGCCAACCTCTCCGCTGTCGTCGACGAGGCAATCGACGGCAAGCCGGCCGTGATTACGCGCCACGGCAAGAAGCAGGTGGTGGTCTTGAGCTACGAGGAATGGCGCCGGCTGTCGCAGGTCCCGAGCTTCGGACGTCTGTTGATGGCAGCCCCCGTGAGGGCAGGAGATCTGCCGGCGCGCAATCGTTCCAAGATGCGCAAGAACGATTTTTGAGACGTGTATCTCGTCGATACCAACGTCATATCCGCGGTCTCGCCGAACCGGCTAGCGCCTGCGGCGCTGATCGAATGGATGGACGCGCAATCCGGCTCGTTGTTCTTGTCTGCCGTGACGATTGCGGAAGTCGAGGACGGAATTGCCAAGCTGCGGCGCGAGAAGGCCACGCGCAGAAGCAGGGACTTGGCGCAATGGCTTGATGCCGTGTTGCATCTCTATGGCGACCGAATTCTGCCGTTCGACACGGCGGCCGCGCGGCTCGCGGGAGAGTTATCTGACAGGGCTCGCGGGCAGGGGCATGCGCCTGGATTTGCCGATATCATTATTGCCGCCACGGCGCGCCAGCACGCGCTGACGATCCTGTCGCGCAATGTCAGGCACTTCGAGCCGCTGGGCGTTCCTGTGCTCGATCCATTCAGCAAAATTCGATTGCCCTGATGTGTGCGTAAGTGGCCAGCACTTGCGTCGGATGTGCGCCGCGCGGGCCTCTACGAGCCTATCTCCTGCGCGATCTCCCACATATGACCGGATGGGTCGGCAAAGGCGGCGGTGCGACGACCCCACGGGCGATCGATGGGGCCGTTGACCAGTTCCACGCCGCTTTGCCGGAGTCTCGCGCAGGCCGCATCGACATCGGCGACGCGAATGGTCATGAGCATGCGAGGCCCAGTGCTTGAAGGGGCCGGCACCACCGGCTGCACCAGCTGCGGCGCCTCCGTCGCCTGCAGCAGATTGACCATGACGCCGCCGAGCCCGATCACGCTGCAGACGGCATCGGAATAGATCGGCCTCGCGTCGAACACGGCCTCGTAGAATGCCCTCGTGCGGGCGAGGTCGGCGACGAACAGGGTCACGCACTCCAGATTGTCCAAGCTGTTCATGAGAGGGGCCTCGATCGACCAGGCGGTCTTTTGACAAAGGATAGCCTATTGGAAGAAAAGATGCAGGTTGCCCTGCTGCCATACGCTCGCTGTCATCGCCCGATTTAGTCGGGCGATCCAGTATTCCAGAGACGATCGTGGTTGAATCGAGACGCCGCGGCGTACTGGGTCGCCCGGTCGAGCCGGGCGACGACAGTGTGCTCAAAACCGCAAGATCGGTCGAGCGCCTCGCGGCCACTCCGGCCTAACTCATGCCGCCACGAAAGGAACGACGATGACGGCGGCGCTGCGAAACTATCAGGACCGGATGCGGCGGGTGCTGGACTATATCGACCGGCATCTCGACGCCGATCTGGATCTGGAAACCCTGAGCGGCGTTGCCGCCTTCTCGCGGTTTCATTTCCATCGGCAGTTCACGGCGATCTTCGGATTGTCCGTGCATCGCTATGTCCAGCTGGCCCGCATGAAGCGCGCGTCCTACCTGCTGGCCTACAGTGACGCTGACAGCGTCACCGACATTGCGATGGATGCCGGTTACGATGCACCTGACGCCTTCGCCCGCGCCTTTCGGCAACGGTTCGGGCAATTGCCGTCGTCGTTCCGCAACGCGCCCGAATGGGAGCCGTGGCTTGTGGCCTTCGGGCCTCTCGACGAAGCGAGGAGCAAGCTCATGAAGACAAGCTATACCACCGACGACGTGATGATCCACGATGTGCCCCCCACGCGGGTGGCGATCATGGAGCATCGGGGCGACCCGGCAAGGCTCGGCGACACTGTCAGGCGGTTCATCGCCTGGCGCAAGGCCGCCGGGCTGCATCCCCGGACAAGTCCGACCTTCACTGTCTGGCGCTCCGAACGGCGTCCGTCCTCGCCGGCCGCTTACAGCACGGACCTTTGCGTCGGCACCGACCGGCCGATCGAGGCTGATGGCGAAGAGATCAAGGTAGGCGAGATTCCCGGCGGGCGCTGCGCGGTGCTCCGCGTCGTCGGCTACACCGACAATCTGGAGCCCGCGGCGCTCTATCTCTATCGCGACTGGCTTCCGGCCAGCGGCGAGGAAGCGCGCGATTTCCCGATCTATTGCCAGCGGCTGAGCTTCTTCCCTGAGGTGCCGGAGCATGAGACTGAAGCCGACGTGTTTCTGCCGCTGAAATAGCGCGCTTCCCCGCGTCAGCGCGGTTTCGTCCCGCGCGTGCGCCCGTCATCGGCGTGGCCGCGCGTTTTTCCGGCCGCGACCTGGCGGCCTTTCACGTGATCGATGAAGGCGCGCAGCTTCGGCATCATCTGATGGCGGCTGGGATAGTAGAGAAACACGCCCGGCGTCGTTGGCGCGAACGATTTCAGGACCTGCACCAGCTTTCCCGTCTTCACCAGGTTGGCGGCGATCGGCGCGGGGACTTGCGCAAGGCCCATGCCTTCCACGGCTGCGCCAAGCATGGTGGGAAAATCGTGCGCGATCAGCGGTCCCGAGACGATCGCCTCAATGGTCTTGTTGCCATCGACAAAGGACCAGGGCGCGATCGATCCGTTGCTGCGGCGAATGCGCAAGCAGGCGTGCTGGCGCAAATCGTCGATCCGTTCGGGCCGCTTGTGTCGGCGCAGGTAGTCCGGACTGCCGACGACCACGAACGGGAAGGGAGGCGTCAGCCGGACCGCGACCATGTCGGAGGCGACGAACTGGCCCATCCGGACCCCGGCATCAAACCCTCGTGCCGCGAGGTCGACCAATTCCTCGGCTGCGGAGATCTCCACCTCGACCTCGGGATAAGCCTGGCAGAAGGAGGCGATCAGCGGCTCCAGCAGGATCGGCACCACTGCGCGCGGCACTGTGAGACGCAACAATCCTGACGGCCGCTGCCCAAGATCGCGCGCGACGTTGCTCGCAGCAAGGAGCTCCTCGAAAGCGGGCTTGGCGCGCGACAGGAACTGCGCGCCGGCCTCGGTCAGGCCGACGCTGCGTGTCGTGCGTATGAACAAGGCTGCGCCGACACGCGCCTCCAGCGTACGGACCGCCTGGCTGATGGCGGAGGGCGTCACGCCGAGGTCTGCGGCTGCCCGGCGGAAATTGCGGTGCTGGGCGACGCTCAGGAACGCTTCCACGCCGTCGAGCGCGCCTTGCCTGACTGTGAAGTTCTGCTTCATAGCCCGTCAACATTATCCCGAATAGTCGCTGGCGACAATCGATCGTATCCCTGGCTCGCAGATCAGGAGCATCGCTGCGGGAGACGAGACCTATGAAAATGATGCGCCAACTTGTCGTCATGCTCACCCTAACCCTGATGGGAGCGACTTCCATGACCGGACCATCCGTTGCCCAGGCGCAATCCGCCCCGCAAGCCTTCTCGCCCACAATCACCGGAGTGATGGTCATCCTGACCGCGAAGGCGGGCGTCACGCGCGAGCAGGTCATGGCGGTCATGCCGGCCGAGATCCAGGAGACCCTGCAGCTCTATCTCGGCGGGAAAATTCGCGAGTGGTATTCGCGCGGCGACGGACGCGGCGTTGTTTTCGTCGTCGATGTCGTGGATGTCGCCGCGGCGAAGGCGATCATGGAAGACCTGCCATTGGCCAAGCAGGATCTGATGGACCACGAGTACATCGCCATCGGTCCGCTTCTGCCGCTTCGGCTGCTGATGGCTGGTCCCGAGCGTCGGCAATAAGGGCGAGACCCGGATGGAGAACGGCCGATGACATCAGAAGCTGCTCCCGCTGCGATCGTCCCGCCGCTTCGCGCCTGGGACAGCCTGCTTTGGACCGTCCCGCTCACGGCCCTGTGGACCGGGTTACTCTACGCGCAACCCGCGCTTCTGCAGAGCGGGCTTCCAGCCCTGGCGGCCCGGCTGGCGACCTATGGACTCATCGTGCTCGGCGCGTGGCTCGGCCTTGAACGCACCGACCTCGCGCCCGCCCAGCGGCGCACGACCTGGCTCGCGATCATGGTGCCCTTCACGCTGTGGGCTGCCGCCGCCTGGTCTGCGGCGATCAACGGTGTTTTTCGCACGGGCTATTCTCAACTGCCGTTGCTGCCGGCCGCGATCTTCCTGCCGGTCGTTATCGGCGCTCCGCTGTTGCTGTTGTCGAAGCGGGTGGGGCAGTTGCTCGATGCCATGCCGACGAATTGGCTGGTCGCCCTGCAGCTTTATCGAATCGTCGGCAGCCAATGGCTCGCGTACTGGCTGCTTGGGCAGCTGCCCGGCCTGTGGGCCCTGCCGGCAGGAAGCGGCGACGTGCTGACCGGCCTGTTCGCCGTGACGGCGGCAATGGCCTTGGCATCAGGGACGGCTGAGGGGCGCAAAGCGGCGATCCTCTGGAACATCTTCGGCATCGCGGATTTCGTCGTCGCGATCACCTTGGGGATGCTCATCACGCCCGGTCCGTTCCAGCTGATCATTCCCCAAGGTCCGAACGTCGGACTGGACAATTATCCAACTGTGCTGACCCCGGCTTTCGTGGTGCCGAGCTCGATCCTGCTGCACGCCCTGTCGTTGCGCCAGCTGCGTCGCCGCAGCCGGGCCCGCGATGTCGCGATCTGATCGGAGACGAATATGACGACAGAAACTCTGTTCCGGACCCATCTCATCCTTGGTTATGTCGCCTGGCTGCTTTGCTTCGGCGCGTATGTCTGGCCCCGGCTCAAGGTGATGGACAGGCTGGAGGCGCACCGCGCCATCGCAACGCTGCACAGCTTCCGCTTCTTCGGGCTCGTCTTCATCCTTCCCGGCGTCGTCAGCCCGGACCTGCCGGCAAGCTTTGCCACCTTTGCCGCCTGGGGCGACTTCGCGACCGGGGTGCTCGCCATGCTGGCGCTTCTCACGATGAGGATACGCGCGCTGTTCTGGCTGTTCGTCGTCGCCTTCAATCTCGCAGGAGCGGTCGACATCATCGTCGATTACTACGACGCCATCCAGTCCGGCCTTGCCGCACATGCGGAATGGTTTGCCTCAACCTATGCGATCCCGATCATCTATGTGCCGCTGCTGATGATCACGCATATCACCGCATTCTATCTTCTGGCGCGCCCTCGGGTCGGCACCGATGCGGTGGCGCTGGCCGGGGCGGCTTGAGTCGAAGCCGGCCTTTAGCCGGCGATTCACCCGCGCGAAGCGGCCGAGCGCGGAACGGTTGCTTCGAAGCCGCTATCTCGATCCCGGATGCCATTCCGGCAGCTTTGGCAGTTCGGGATCGAGGTAGTCCCAGGCATAGCCGCGCGAGCAGAACAGCACGACGGACGGCTTGAACGTGCTGGCATCGTCCAATGTGCCGACATAGATGCCGATGTAGTCAGGCTTCTCCTCCGGCTTGTTGTAGATGGGCGAACCGCAGTTCGGACAAAAGCCTTTGCGCTTGACGGCGCCGCTGTCCGCGGTGCGTGCGATTTCGCGCACCGCGCCCGTTACGGAAACGGCCTGGCGCGCGAACACCAGGACCGAGCTGTGGCCGCTTCCGGTATCGCGCTGGCAGTCCGTGCACTGGCATTGAAAGCCGCGGATCGGCGCGGCAGCGATGGTGTAGCGAACCGCGCCGCAGGCGCAGCGGCCGGAAAAATTCATTCGTCACTCTCCCGCGAAGAAGTCGACGGATTGCCATCATATCAGCCCGGACACGTTTCTCCACATCGAACGGCCGGCGCCGGTTCGAACAGGCTCGATCCTGGACTGCGCGCTCACCCGCGCGACATCTTCTCGAACTTCTTCACCAGCCGCTCGCGCTTCAGCCGTGACAGCCGCTGGATCCAGAATATCCCGTCGAGCTGATCGATCTCATGCTGGTGGCAGACGGCGCGCAACGCCTCGGACTCTTCGGTCTGCGGGATACCGTCGAGATCCCGATAATTGATCCGCACGCGCGCGTGGCGCTGCACCTCGTCATTGACGCCGGGCATCGAGACGCTGCCTTCGCGATGCATGATCATCTCGGGCGAGGCCCATACGATCCCGGGATTGACGTAGGTCTGCGGCCCCGCCTTGGCGTCGAGCTCGAGCACCACGACGCGCAGAGGCACGCCGATATGCGGCGCCGTGATGCCGATCCCGGGTGCGGCGCGCATGGTGTCGAGCAAATCCGCTGCAAGCGCGCGCAAGCCGTCGTCGAAAGCGGTGACGGGGCGGGCGGGCACGGCGAGCCGGCGGTCGGGGTAGCGGACGATCGGGCGAAGGGTCATTCAAGGCTCCTACCACTCACGAATGGTTGAAGCATCCCGTTCTTGACGGTCTACCAACTAGAAGGTAGTTAACTGCCATGACCAACCCTTCCTCCACCGCCGACGACATTCTGGCCTGTGCCCGCACCCTGATCATCGCGGGCGGCTATAACGGCTTCAGCTATGCCGATGTCGCCGAAGTCGTCGGCATCCGCAAGCCGAGCATCCACCATCACTTTGCCAGCAAGGTCGATCTGGTCCGCACCCTGGTGTCACGCTATCGCGCGGAGGCCGAGGCCGGGCTGGCGGCGCTCGAGCGCAATGTTACGGACCCTCGCGACCAGCTCAAAAGCTATGTCGGGTACTGGGCGGCGTGCATCAGCGATGCGACGGCACCCTTCTGCGTCTGTGCGCTGCTGGCCAGCGAGCTCCCGATCCTGCCGGAGGAGGTTGCGCTGGAAGTCCGCGCGCATTTCCGCGCGCTGGCGTCGTGGCTGGCCTCGGTGATGGAGCGCGGCAGGCGGAAGGGGCAGTTGCATCTCGCCAGCACAGCGAAGATCGAGGCTGAAGGATTCATGGCGACCATCCACGGCGCGATGCTGTCGGCGCGCGCCTATGGCGATCCCAAAATGTTCGGTGTGATCACCGCGCCGCTGCTGGAGCGGCTGTCCACGAAGCACTGAGAGAGAGATCGGCGAGGCGACAACGGCGCCCGGCACGCATGCCGGGCGAACGCTCTTCGGTGTCGCCAAAACTACCAACTAGTAGGTAAAGGAGAAGGCAATGGCCCTGGCTAATCAACTCGCTCTCGACGATCGCGCGCAATGGCTCAAACAATACTATTTCCTCCGCGCGGCGTTCTCCGTCGCCTGGGTCGTTGCGGCCTTCGCCGTTGCATCGTCATCTCCGGTAATCGCCGGCGTCTTGCTCGTGCTCTATCCTGCCTGGGACGCCGCAGCCAATTTGGTAGACGCCTTGCGCAGCGGCGGCCTCTCGCAAAACCGCACGCAGGCGCTGAACGTCCTGGTCAGCCTCGCGACCACTGTTGCGGTCATCGTCGCCTTGCAGATGAGCATGAATGGGGTGCTCGGCGTCTTCGGGGCCTGGGCGATCTTCGCCGGCCTGCTCCAGCTGGGAACGGCGATCCGGCGCTGGACAAGTTTTGGCGCGCAATGGGCCATGGTGCTCAGCGGTGGTCAGTCGGCACTCGCGGGCGGCTTCTTCATCTTTCAGGCCACGATGACGGCAGTTCCGTCGATCGCTGACGTCGCTGGGTATGCCGCGGTCGGCGCGTTCTACTTCCTGGTCTCGGCGGCCTGGCTCACCGTCAGCGACTGGCGCCGCCGCGCCAGGCGGATGCAGCAGGGGTGATGCGATCGAAGTGTCGAGCGCTAGCCTCTCTGGATCAGCTCGCGCCCGATACGCTTCGGCGGTTCGCTCCGCAGCACGATTGCGGTGGTGACAGAACCGTATCGCGCGATCGCATCGACGATGCCCTCGAGCTCCGCGGGCGAAGGCACGATCACCTTGAGGTGAAAGCAATCCTCGCCGTCAGCCTCAGCACTTCGATGATCTCAGGCATCTCGGCGAATTGCCTCAGGCAGGCCTTGATGTGCTCGTGCGTCGTCCGCAGGCGGATGATCGCCATCATGTTGAGGCCGACCGAGGCGGGATCGACAACCGCGCGATACGCCCTGATGATCCCGCGCTCCTCGAGCCGCTTCAGCCGCTCCGAGGTGGCCGGCTGCGACAGGCCGACCTTGCGTCCCAATTCGGTCCTACGTGCAGGCGAGGGCCGCGCAATGGGGCAGCGAGCTCGTCAACATCGATGCCAACGGCCACATCAATGGCGCGAGCAACCTCGGTGACTGGCCGGAAGGGCGTCGGATCCTCAAGGAATTTCGCGCGCGGATGACTGGGTCGTAAGTCACTGATCCCGCTGCGGCCGTCTACTGTGCATGGGGTTGTTTTCGGCCTGCGGGACCTTCCTGACATCTGCCGCCAGCCCGTATGCCGTGCGGGCAGGGCGGGCCAAAGGTGCTTGTTGCGGAACTATACGCGGTCACAGGTCGCGAGAACCCGGGAAATAAATTAGGCTCGCTCTGTCTGCTTTCGCCGTTCCCAATCGTCTTCCACCCAGACAGACCTGACGGGAGACAAAAATGTCTGCTTCCAACTATCGCTGGGTGATCGTCGCCGCCGGCGGCGTGCTCGGATGCGTCGCCATCGGCGGCATGTTTTCGCTGCCGGTGTTCCTGCAGCCGATCGCCAAGGACACCGGCTGGTCGGTGACGGGCATCTCCAGCGCGATGACCATCGGCTTCCTGGCGATGGCATTCAGCAGCATGATCTGGGGCACGCTGACGGACAAATTCGGGCCGCTGCCGGTGGTGCTGACCGGATCGACGGTACTGGCGCTGAGCCTGTTCGCCGCGAGCCACGCCACCTCGCTGATCGCGTTCCAGTTCGTGTTCGGCCTCTTGGTGGGCGCCTCCTGCGCCGCCATCTTCGCACCGATGATGGCGACCGTCACCGGCTGGTTCGACACCCATCGCGGCCTTGCGGTGTCGCTGGTGTCGGCGGGCATGGGCGTGGCGCCGATGACGATGGCGCCGCTCGCGGCCTGGCTGGTGTCCCACCATGACTGGCGCACCGCGATGCAGATCGTGTCCCTGGTGGTCGGCGCCATCATGATTCCGGTCGCGCTGCTGGTGCGCCGTCCGCCCGCGCTTGCAAATCCGCCGATGGCGGCAGCAGGCGGGGGCGGCGCGCAGGCTGAAATGACCAGGAGCGAAGCGCTGCGCTCGCCGCAATTCCTGATCCTGCTCGCCACCAATTTCTTCTGCTGCGCCACCCATTCCGGCCCGATCATCCACACCGTCAGCTATGCCGTGAGCTGCGGCATTCCGCTGATCTCGGCCGTGACGATCTACAGCGTCGAGGGTCTCGCCGGCCTCGGTGGCCGCATCGCCTTCGGCCTGATGGGCGATCGTTTGGGTGCCAAGCGCGTGCTGGTCTCGGGCCTGCTCGCGCAAGCCTTCGGCGCACTCGCCTATGTCTTCGCCCATCAGCTCACGACCTTCTACGCGGTCGCGATGGTGTTCGGCTTCATCTATGCCGGCACCATGCCGCTCTATGCGGTGATCGTCCGCGAAAACTTTCCGCTGCGCATGATGGGCACCGTGATCGGCGGCACCGCGATGGCCGGCAGCCTCGGCATGGCGACCGGCCCGCTTGCCGGCGGCATGATCTACGACGCCTTCTCCAGCTACGCCTGGCTCTATATCGGCTCCTGGGCGATGGGCCTCGGCGCGTTCCTGATGGCGATGACGTTCCGCCCGTTCCCGAAGCCGCAAGCCGCGCCTGAGCCGGCACCGGTCGCGGCGTGACGAGATTGAGGCGCAGCCTCAGAGCTGCGCCTCAATCGCCGCCTTGTCGATGACCGACCAAACCTGCCGGATCTTGCCACCGTTGAATTCGTAGAACACGTTCTCGCAGAAGGACACCCGCTTGCTGTTGACGGCAAGCCCGAGAAATGTCCCGGCCGGTCTGCAGTCGAATCTCAGCCTTGCGGCGATGCACGGCGGCTCGGAGATCAGCAGCGCGATGTCGAAATGCAGATCCGGAATGTCGCGAAAATCCTGCTCAAGCATCGCGCGATAGCCTGATAGCCCCAGCGGCCGCGCATTGTGAGCGACGTCATGATGCACGAACTGGCCGAGTGCGGCCCAATTCTGCCGATTCAAGCAGGCGATGTAGTCGCGATAGATATCGGCAAGTTCCTCCCGTGCCATGGCATGTTCCTTCCGCCTCATCCGCGCCGCCGCAAATGCTCGACCAGCGCTCGCAGTTTCGGCGCAACGTTGCGGCGGCTCGGGTAGTAGAGATAGAAGCCGGCGAACACGGGGCAATAGTCTTCGAGGATCGGCACCAGCTCGCCGCGCTCGATCGCAGGGCGAAAGCTCGCCTCCATGCCGAAGGTGATGCCGGCACCGGCGATCGCCAGCTTGATCATCAGCGCCATGTCGTTGGTCGTGATGTCAGGGGTGACCGCGACGCTGAACTCCTTGGCGCCATCGGCGAACTCCCAGCGATAGGGGCTGAGCTTCGGCGCTGGCCTCCAGCCGATGCAGCGAAACGACGCGAGCTCGGATGGATGCGAGGGAACGCCGAAGCGGTCGCGAAACGACGGCGCGCAGACCGCGAGCTGGCGCTCGTCTCCGGCGATCGGCACTGCGATCATGTCCTGCTCGATGACCTCGCCGAGGCGGACGCCGGCATCAAAGCCTGCGGCGACGATGTCGAATTCCGCATCGGTTACGGTGATGTCGAGTTGCACCTCCGGATTCGCTTCGGCGAAGGACGCAAGCAACGGGCCCGAGAGAAAATGCTCGGCGATTGAAGAGACGGCAAGGCGCAGCAATCCACGCGGCTGCCCGCGCAATGCCAGCGCTCCATCGAGCGCGGCGCGCATATCCGCAATGGCGGGCACGACCTCGGCATTCAGCCGTTCGCCGGCCTCGGTCAGGCTGACGCTGCGCGTCGTGCGCTGGACCAGCGCAATGCCGAGACCTTCCTCCAGCCGCTGGATGGTCTGGCTCACGGCTGAGCGGGTCACGCCGAGCCGGTCGGCGGCGGCGCGAAAACTCCGTTCTTCGGCCACCAGCGCAAAGACGGCGAGGGCATTGAGATCCGGTTCCATTGGTTAGTCTGGCTTACCAAGTTGATTAGGGATCGTCGTCTTATCACGACAACGAGCCGGGTCCATGGTCTGCGTCATCACAGCGAATGCGAGGAAGGACCCGTTCATGCCAATGGATAAAATCGTTCTCATCACCGGTGCCTCCAGCGGCATCGGCGCCGGGATCGCGCGCGAACTCGCTGCAGCCGGCGCAAAGGTCCTGCTGGGGGCACGGCGCGTGGATCGGCTGAAGGATCTCGCGGCCGAGTTGAAGGCCGCAGGAGGCACGGCGCAAGCGCATCCGCTCGACGTGACCGATCGCGCCAGCGTAGCCACTTTTGCCGACGCTGCGCGTGGCGTCTGGGGCCGTGTCGACGTCATCGTCAACAATGCCGGCGTGATGCCCTTGTCGTTGATGGCCTCGCTCAAGGTGGATGAGTGGGACCGGATGGTCGACGTCAACATCAAGGGCGTGCTCTACGGCATCGCAGCCGTGTTGCCGGAGATGGTGGCGCGCGGCGCAGGCCATGTCATCAACATCGCCTCGATCGGGGCGTTGAGCGTGTCTCCGACGGCGGCGGTGTATTGCGCGACCAAATATGCGGTGCGGGCGATCTCGGACGGCTTGCGGCAGGAGCACGATAACATCCGGGTCACTTGCATTCATCCAGGCGTGGTCGAGAGCGAACTTGCCGACTCGATCACCGATCCGGTCGCGGCTGAAGCGATGAAGAGCTACCGCGCGATCGCGCTTCAGCCCGACGCCATTGCGCGCGCGGTGCGCTACGCCATCGCGCAGCCCGATGATGTCGATGTCAATGAGATCGTGATACGCCCCATGCGGACCACATGAGCATATGTTCGGCTTCAAAGCGTTTTTTCGAAGAACAGATCCGGATACGGGTCGTCGTTGAAGCGCGGAATCTCGCGCCAGCCGCTGGTGCGGTAGAGTCGGCCGGCTTCCGGCAGTGCGCTGTTGGTGTCGAGCCGCAACAGACTGATGCCGAGCGTGCGCGCGGCATCTTCAGTTGCATCCATCAGGCGTTTGCCGAGCCCCAGGCCGCGCGCGGAAGGGGCGACCCAGAGCCGCTTGATCTCGGCGTAGCCGTGATCGGTGCCCTTCAGGCCGACGCAGCCGATCGGCAGCGTGTCCGACACCGCGACGATGAAGCTGCCGCGCGGCCGGCGCATGTCCTTGGCGTCAGGATCGCGCGAGAGCGAAACGTCAAAACCTTGTTTGAAGCGGCGGCCGAGCTCGGCGTAATACTCGGCCAGGCAATAGCGGGCCTCGTCGCTGCGCGGGTCCATTTCGGTGAGCGCGATGCGGTCGCGTGTCAGCGCGGAAGCGATCAGATCCATCGCCGCCAGCAGTGCCTCGCGTTGCGAATTGCGGGCGAGAAACCCTTCGGCCTGACTGTTCGATAAGTCTTCATAGGCTGCGAACTCGCGCTTGCCCGCGCGCGTCAGACTCGCAACGCGGCGCCGCGCATCATCCTCATGCGCGTGCGTCTCGATCAGGCCTTCGTCTTCCAGGCTGCGCAACAGCCGGCTCATCAACCCGGAATCGAGGCCGAGATAATCGCGGATCTCGCCGATTTCGGAGCGCCCATGTCCTATCGCGTTGAGCACACGCGCCGCTCCGAGCGGCCGCCCGCGCCCGAGGAAGGACGTATCGAGCGCGCCAACGGCGGAGGTCACGGCGCGGTTGAAGCGGCGGACGCGGGAAACCGGATCGAGCATTATCTGACTTTAGTCAGGTATCGTGTCGCGGTCAACCTGGCTTCGCTTGACGAAGCGACTGCTGCGTCATGCGTCGCTGGCGCGATAAGCGTCGGGAACGATGAACACCTCGTCGGCGCGCCCATAGCCGCCGTCGGGGACTTCCTCGATCAGGACCATCGTGTGCGGCCGCGCCGCTTCACCGAAATACTCGGCGAACAGTGCGGTGAGGCGGTGCACGATCTCGGTCTTCTGGCTCCGCGACAGCGCGGCTTGCGGGATCTTGATGTTGGCGAAAGGCATGAGGTCTCTCCGAGTGAAAAATCCGTGTCGCGTCAGATCACGCCGCCATTGGCGCGGATGATCTGGCCGTTGATCCAGCCGCTATCGTGGCTTGCGAGGAAGGCGACGATGCCGGCGATCTCGTCGGGCTGGCCGAGCCGGCCGAACGGGTTCATCGCTGCAATGGCGCGCACCTGCTGCTCGCTCTTGCCGTCGAGGAACAGCCGGGTCTCGACCGGTCCGGGAGCGACCGCGTTGACGGTGATGCGCCGGCTGCCGAGCTCCTTGGCGAGGACGTGTGTCATGGCTTCGACCGCTGCCTTGGTCGCAGCATAGACGCTGTAGGTCGGCTGATACAGTCCGACAACACTGGAGGAGAAGTTGACGATGCGGCCGCCGTCGCGGAGCCGCCGCGCCGCTTCGCGCAATGATCGGAACACACTTTCGAGGTTGACCGAGATCTGCCTGGCGAACGCCTGATCGCTCATTTCGGCGAGCGGGGCGAGCTCCATCACCCCGGCATTGTTGATGAGGATGTCGATCTTGCCGAAGGCATTCTCGGCCGCATCGAACAGCTGCACCGCGGTCGTTGGGTCGGCAAGATCGGCCTGCGCCGCCAGGGCGCGCCCGCCGGCGGCTTGGATTTCTTCGACGAGCGCGTCGGCAGCCGCTTTGCCGGTGGCGTAGTTGACTGCCACCGCGATGCCGTCTTGCGCCAGCCGGCGGGCGATGGCCGCGCCGATGCCGCGGGAGCCGCCTGTGACGATGGCGGCGCGCTGCTGTTGAGTGGTCATGTGGACCTCCGTAATGCTTGCGGCCCATGAGATAGCTGATCGCTCTTCTCGGATAATCATCCGAAACTTGCCATCACCTGTCGGCTGTGGTGAACAATCGCCATGGACCGTTTTGACGCCATGCGCCTGTTCGTCCGCCTCGTTGAGCGGCAGAGCTTTACGGTTGCCGCCGCGGACCTCGGCATCCCCCGCTCGACCGCGAGCGAGGTCTTGCGCGGCCTCGAGGCGCGCCTAGGCGCGCGCCTGCTCGAGCGCACGACACGGCATGTCGCGCCGACGCTCGACGGTGAAGACTATTACCGCCGCTGTGTCGCCATCCTCGCCGAGGTCGAGGAAGCGGAAGGGGCGTTGCGCGATTCAGAGCCGCGCGGTCTGCTCCGCATCGACGCGCATCCCTTGCTGACCCGAACCTTCATCCTGCCGTATCTGCCAGCCTTCCTGGCGCGGCATCCGCAGCTCCAATTGCAGATCGGGCAGGGCGACCGGCTGGTCGATCTCGTACGCGAAGGCGTCGATTGCGTGATCCGGTCGGGCGATCCCGGCGACAGCGGCATGATTCAGCGCCGCCTCGGGACGATCGCGGAAATCACGGTGGCGAGTCCGTCCTATATTGCGAAGCACGGCATGCCCGCGACGCCGGATGCGCTCGACGGCCATCAGATGGTCGCGTTCGTCTCGTCACGGACGGGCGATGTGATGCCGCTGGAATTTTCCGTTGCGGGCACGCTGCGCCACATCGTGCTGCCGAGCCGGGTTCGGGTGAACAATTCCGACACCATGGCTGACCTCGCCCGGCTCGGCTTCGGCCTCGCGCAGGCCCCGCGCTATCGCTTCGCGGAGGACCTCGCCAGCGGCACGCTGGTCGAGGTGCTCGCCGATCACCCGCCGTCGCCGACGCCGCTCTCCGCGCTTTATCCGCAAAACCGCCAGCTTGCGCTGCGCCTGCGCGTCTTTCTCGACTGGATCTCGGGCATTTTTGCCGAGGCGAAGCTCTGAACTCATTTATTCGGATTCAGACCAGCCTTCGGGCCGGATCAGCTTGATATCGGCGCGCGACGAAGGTCCAGCTCCAGGTCGGGGGGGGTAATCACGGACCCGTGATTTGCCTCATTCTTATCGCAAGCTATATCGTAAGATATGTTTTGAGAAGGAGACGTACGATATGTTCGGCAAGCACGGGGACCACAGGGACTTCCACTTCGGGCATTTCGCCCATTTCGCCATGGGCCGGCACGGCGGACGGCATCGCTTCGGCCGCGGCGGGCATGGTTTCTTCGGCCGCGGCGGCGACGAATTTCCGGGCGCGCGGCGGCTGTCCTCGCAGGACCTCCAACTCGTGATCCTGGCGCTGCTCGCCGACAAGCCTGCGCATGGCTACGAGCTGATCAAGATCATCGAGGAGCGGTCGGAGGGATTTTATACGCCGAGCCCCGGCGTGATCTATCCGGCCCTGACCTATCTCGAAGAGGTCGGTCATGCGAGCGTGGCGCAGGATGGCGGCCGCAAGCTCTACAGCATCACGCCGCAAGGCGAGGCTTATCTTGCCGAGCAGCGCGGCACCGCTGATGCGATCCTCCAGGCGCTGTCGCGGATCGGACGCCGCATGGACGAGGTGCGCGAGGCCTTTGCCGGGATCAGCGATCTCGATGCGGATGCCTCGGAGGAATTGCACCGCGCCCGCCACAACCTCAAGCGCGCGCTACGGTCCAGGCAAGGCAGTGATTCCACTGAAGCTCGTCGCATCGCCGCGATTCTTGAGCGCGCCGCTGCGGAAATCCTCGGCAAGTAGGCAAGGAAAGCATGACATGACTGATCGGCCGCACAGCCCGATTCAAGATCCGCGCGTCAATGCCGTGATCGCGCGCCTGCAAGGCGCGCGGCAGCGGCCTTCCGACGGGGGCCCACGCGGTGCCTCCGGCAGCCGCGATCCCCACGCCTATGCCGGGCTGGGCTTTTCGATCCATCCCGAGCAGGGCGAGCTGATCTACCTGTTGTGCCGCGGCCTGCGCGCCACCCGCGTCGCGGAGTTCGCCACGTCCGTCGGGATGTCGACGCTCTATTTCGCGGCGGCTATCCGCGACAATGGCGGCGGTACCGTGATCGGCTCGGAGATCGTGCCGGCCAAGGTCGAGGCCGCCAAACGCAACCTCGCCGAGGCCGGCCTTGCCGACTATGCCGAGATCCGCGAAGGCGATGCACGCAAGACGCTGCGCGATCTCGCAGGCCCCGTCGACTTCGTGCTGATCGACGGCTGGCCCGGTGAGGGCGGGCCCTCGCTCGCCCGCGAGGTGATCGAGATCATCGCGCCGCAACTGCTCGTCGGCGGCTACGTCATGAACGACAACGCCGAGCCGGATTATCTCGATTACATCCGCGATCCCAACAACGGTTTCGTGTCGATGACGCTGCCGCTCAAAGGCGGCACGGAGCTGTCGCTGAAGGTGAGTGAGGGCTGCGGGCCACAATCCCTTGCGTGACCCGACGGGCAAAACACCCAACCCGCCGGTCAACGCGCGGCGCCAAAAATATTCCACTTTACCGAAATTCGGAAACGGCGTATGTGTCGCGGTAACCCGGCCCAAGGAAGAGGGGCGTATCGCGATCGTCACGAACGCGGGCCGGATGGCGGTGGACGCTAGTCACATCGGCGCGATGAGGTTTTGCAGGGCGGGCAACCGTGAGCGAGACCGTCGCGCACACGACCGGTGTGATCCGCGTACGGCAAATCGTGTGGTCCTGGCGCCCGGAGTCTGTGCGCCAAGGCTCGTAGTGATGCATGTGACCCGACCGGGTCCGCGCATCAGTCTTCTGCGAGACGACGGGGGCAATAGTGCATCGCTCCCCGGGGAGATCACGACATAAGCCGTCAAACCACTGCGCAGGGAAGGCCGGATGTTTTGGCTTCACCTGTATGCCGCTGTGCAAATTCTTGTAGCGCAACTCATCGCACAGTGGACCGCGGGTGCCAGCCGGCACCCGGTCGTCCCTGCGCCCTCTTTCAGTTGAGGGTGACGTTGCAGAGCAAAGCTCGGGCGAAATGAGCCGCGAGAATGCAAAGGTGTGTCTGCGACGGAAATGCCAGCCACGGACCCCCGTTGTCACTCACATGCACCGTCATTGCGAGCGTAGCGAAGCAATCCAGACTGCCTCAGCAGAAAGATTCTGGATTGCTTCGCGGCGCTCGCAATGACGATGTTGATGCAATTGTGCGCCTCTTTGTGAGTTGTGCTTGCGCCGCCAACCGCTACCATGCACCCGCTCCCGGAACACGGAGCCAGCAGCAAGCGGAGGCAACATGAGCGCGCAGGAACGGAAAGTGAAGGGATCGGACCTGTTCGTCGCGGCGCTCGAGAACGAGGGCGTCGACCGTATTTTTGGCGTGCCCGGTGAAGAAAACCTCGACCTTGTCGAATCGCTGCGCACCTCCAGGATCGAGCTGGTCCTGACCCGGCACGAACAGGCCGCCGCGTTCATGGCCGCGACCCATGGCCGGTTGACCGGCAAGCCTGGCGTCTGCCTCTCCACACTGGGCCCCGGCGCGCTGAATCTCTCCACCGGTGCGGCCTATGCCAATCTCGGCGCGATGCCGATGATCCTCATCACTGGGCAGAAACCGATCATGAGCAGCCGGCAGGCGCGCTTCCAGATCGTGGACGTGGTCGCGACCATGAAGCCGCTGACAAAACTGTCGCGGCAGATCGTCAGCGCCTCCAGCATCCCCACCGTGGTGCGCGATGCCTTCCGTGTGGCGATGGAGGAGCGCCCGGGACCGGTGCATCTCGAACTGCCCGAGGACATCGCCGGCGACGAGGTCGAGGCTGTTGCGGTGATCCCGGTCCATCCGATCGAGATCCCCGTCGCGCATCGCGCCGCGCTCGATCGCGCGGCCGAGATGATTTTGGCTGCAAAGCGTCCGCTGGTGATGATGGGCGCCGCGACCAGCCGGCCGCGTTCGACGCACGGCATCGCAAGCTTCGTACGGAGGACCGGCATTCCGTTCTTCACCACCCAGATGGGCAAGGGCACCGTGCCCGGCGGCACCAATCTCTACATGGGCACCGCGGCGCTGTCGGAGCGCGACTACGTCCACGATGCCATCGATGCCGCCGACCTGATCATCGCGATCGGCCACGACCCGATCGAGAAGCCGCCCTTCATCATGGGTCCGTCGGGGCCGAAGGTCATTCACGTCAGCTATACCTCGGCCAGCGTCGAGCTGGTCTATTTCCCTGATGCCGAAGTGGTCGGCGACGTCGGTCCGAGCCTGGAGCTTCTCGCCGACCGGCTCGAAGGCAAGCTGCCGCAGGCGGCCGCGCTGTTGCCGCTGCGCGAAGGGATCCTCAACCACATCGCCGACCGCGCCACCGAGACGCGCTGGCCGCCGACGCCGCAGCGGATCGTGCACGACATCCGTCAGGTCATGCCGGAGAACGGCATCGTCGCGCTCGACAACGGCATGTACAAGATCTGGTTCGCGCGCAACTATCGCACCCGTGTCGCCAACACGCTGCTGCTCGACAATGCACTGGCGACGATGGGCGCCGGCCTGCCGTCGGCGATGATGGCCGCGATGCTTTATCCCGACCGCCGCGTGCTGGCGGTCGCCGGCGACGGCGGCTTCATGATGAACAGCCAGGAGATGGAGACCGCCGTCCGACTCAAGCTCAATCTGGTCGTGCTGGTGCTGGAGGACAACGCCTACGGCATGATCCGCTGGAAGCAGGCGGTCGATCATTTTGCTGATTACGGCATGACCTTCGGCAATCCCGACTTCGCGCTCTACGCCAAGGCGTATGGCGCCAAGGGGCATCGGATCGCAAGCATCGACAGCTTTGGCCCCACGCTTGATGCCGCCTTCAAGGAGGGGGGCGTGCACCTCGTCTCGATCCCGATCGACTATTCGGAGAACGTGCGCGTGCTGGTCGACGAGCTGCGCGCGCATGAGAAGGCAAAGGCGTGAATTGACAAGGCGAAGCTATCTCCACATCGTCATTGCGAGCGCATCGAAGCAATCCAGTCTGTCTCCGCGGAAAGATCCTGGATTGCTTCGCTGCGATCGCAATGACGGAGCATGTGGCGAAGTCCGCGCCTGCGTATGATAACTGCACTTGTGCCGCGATCCCCGATCGCCGACACTCAGCATCCAACCAATCACAGGAATGAAAAGATGACTCGCGTTCGTTGTGTGACCGAGATGGGCATGGGCGTCGACGTTCACGGCCGCGACGCCACCAAGGCGGCGAAGCGCGCGGTGTCGGATGCCATCAGGCATTCGAGCCTCGGCTTCTTCCGGATGATCGGCAAGACCGCGAATGACATGTTCGTCGATGTCACCATCGGTGTGCCCAACCCCGAGGCCGTCGACAGGGAGGCGGTCGCCAAGGAGCTTCCTTACGGCACGGTGACTGTCACCGCGGTCAAGGGCGGACTGGAAATTCCCCCGGCAACGGAAGTGGCCAACGATCCGATCCTGATTGCCAACGCCGCCGTCATCGTCAGCTTCGACAGGGAGTGAGCCGGTGTCCTTCAGCGACGAGGCGCTATTGGATCGTCCGATCTGGAGCGCGCTGACGACGAGCCATCAACATCTGGCCGAAGGCGGCCCGCGGGCGCGGCGCTATCCCGTGGACATGACCCCGTTCGCCGACATGATCGACATGTCGGCGGAGAGTTTTGCAGCGCTTGGCGATCTCATGTCGCCTTCGCAGGTTGCCGCGCTGTTCACGCCTGATGCGGTCGACGTTCCCGCCGGGTTCAAGGTGGTGCTGGCCGAGAGCGGTGACCAGATGATCGGCTCGCCCGCCGACAGTCCGCTCCGCGACGCCGAAATCGTCACGCTCGGCAAGGCCGACGTATCAGCGATGATGGCGCTGACGGCGCTGACCAAGCCAGGGCCGTTCGCCGCGCGCACGCACGAGCTCGGCACCTTCCTCGGCATTCGTGCCGGCGGCGAGCTGGTCGCGATGACGGGCGAGCGGATGAAGCCGGGCAAGTTCGTCGAGATGACCGCGGTCTGCGTTCACCCCGATTATCGCGGGCGCGGCTACGCGCAGGCGCTGCTCGCAGCCGTCGCGCGCCGGATCGAGGCGCGCGGCGAAATTCCGTTTCTGCACGTGTTTTCTAACAATACATCCGCCATCGCGCTCTATGAGCGGCAGGGGATGCGCCTCCGCCGCCGCCTGCACGTGACGGCGCTGATGAAGCTGGAATAGCCATCCGCAGTGATGGCCTTCACTTCCGGCGAATGCGCGCTATACCCATCCCCGCCAAGTTCAAGCGCGGCGTCGGAGGCCGGCCGGGAAAAAATTGCGCACCCCGCGAATCCTTTTCGGTCAGTGCGCCCTCCTTGTGGTCGAGGCAGTCAGCCTCGGCTCATCTGGGAGGATGCGATGGCATTTTACAGGAAGAATATCGGCGGCCTGCACCAGGCGGTGCGGATTGCCGCTGGGATCGCAGTGGCGGTCGCGGCATCAGTCTATCTCACCGGCGCGCCGGCCTGGCTGGTCGCGCTCGGCGGCGCCGGCCTCACGCTGACCGGCCTTGTCGGCTATTGCCCGATGTGCGCGATGGCGGGCATCGGCCGGGGAGGCGTGTCGTGAGTGCGGCCGCGATCTCGCCAGACTTGTTCGAGGCCGCGCGGCTCGGTGATCCCAAGGCGATGGCGTCGTTGCTTGCAACGGCGCAGCCTGACATCCGTCGCTACGCGCGCGCTACCTGCCGCAGCTCGGCGGATGCCGAGGACGCAGCGCAGGAAGCGCTGTGGATCCTGTTCCGGCGCGTCGGCACAATTCGCTCGATGCTGGCATTTTCAGCTTGGCTGTTCAGCGTGGTTCGCCGCGAGTGCTTGCGCCTGGCGCGCAGGGTGGGGTTGGTGCCATCGATCGAGGAGAGCGAGGCGGAGGCCGCATTGCTCGCGCGGCCCGAGGCCGATCTGCGGCTGGACGTCGCCGCAGCCTTCGAGGCACTCCCGCCGCATTACCGCGACGTCGTGCTGATGCGCGACGTCAAGGAAATGACCATTGATGAGATCGCCGATGCCCTCGGTGCGTCCAGGCAGACCGTGAAAGCTCGGCTGCACCGCGCCCGCGCCTTGATGCGGGAATATCTGACGAGATGAACCGTGACAAACTATCAAAACTCTGACGATTTAAAATCGATACCCGCTTTCGTCGCGCTGGCGCCGGTCGAGGCGAACGCGTTCCTCGCGTTCAACCACGCGGTCGAGCGCAAGGACGGGCTGATCCCGCCAAAGTATCGCGAGCTGATCTCGCTCGCCGTCGCGCTCACCACGCAATGCGCCTATTGCCTCGACGTGCATACGGCGCAAGCGGCGAAATCAGGCGCGACGCGCGAGGAGGTCGCGGAGGCCGCGCTGATCGCTGCGGCGGTGCGCGCCGGCGGCACGCTCGGCCACGCGCTGCTGGCGCAGCGGCTGTTTGAGCAGCGTGAGAGTGGGAGAGAAAAGTAACCAATGCAGATGCAGCCCATTACCATAGCCGGGGCAGGCGGATCGTTTCAGTCCTTCGATGGCCCCGGGCGCGATGTCTTGCGTCCGGGGCCGTTGTCGTCGGGCGTCAGTTCAATGCCGTCTCCGACGCTGCGATCCACGCGACCACGGCCTCGGAGAAGCCGTTGACGCGGGTCCAGGCGCCGTGGCCGACTCCGTGCTGATACGAGGCCACGTTCACCATCGTGCCGCGCGCCTTGGGCTCCGGCACAGAATCGTGGCTTTGCTCGTCGGTGAAGACGATGAGGCGATCGCCCTTGCGGTCGATCTCCGCCACTGCCTTGCCGAGATAGGTCGCCCCGTGCGGCTGCGAGTTGATGATCGCGTCCCGAAGCGCGAAGCCGCGGCGGGGCGGGACCTTCACGACCTCATTGCTGAAGGTGAAGACCTCGACATCGTCGCAGATCTCGCGCGCGAGGATGGCAAGACCGCACGCCGCCTCCGCCCGCGTCATTTCCGACTGCGCGGAGAGAGGCGTGAACATCGAGCCCGACACGTCGATCAGGAGTCGCGTCCGGCCGGGAAGCCGCACATGGTCCTTGACCGACTTGAGCATCGCGGTCTCGAGCTCGGGCTCGAAATCGGGCGCATAGCGCGCCGCCGTGGTGAAGCGATAGGGAAGGATACGATCCGTCCGCATCGCCTCGATCGCGCCTGCGATGGTCTCGCGCGGAACCTCTGCGTTCTGCATCAGCCGCAGGTTACGCAGCAGCGCCAGGCCACCGAGCTTGCGCTCGGCGATCAGCCGCTCGAAGGTCTCGCGCTTGCTCTTGCCGGCCGAGAGCGAGACCTCCCAGGTATCGGGGGAGGCGAGCTCGCCGTCGACGAGCTGCTTCCACACCTTTTCCTGCGCGGTGTCCTTCGGCTTGGCGTGAACCAGGAACAGCACGTCCCGGATCCGCACCGCGCCGTCGCGGTCGTACTTGGCGAGCTGGTAGGCGTCGAACTTGGTCAACGCGCGGGCAAGGCCCTTCTTGACCTGCGCGGAGACCGGCTGACGCTTGCGCTGCTGCATCGGCCCAAGCGCATCCGCCCAGTAGATCGCAAGCAGCTCCGTCATCTCGTCGGGGCGCTGGATCACCTGGGCAAGCGTGTCCGCAACGAGGGCGCGGTGCTTTTCGCTACGCGCCATCTCGCGGATGACGAGCAGCGGGGCGTGCCGCAGCTTCATCACCTCGCGCGCCTCGATCGCGAGCTGCGCCACGCGGGCAGCGGCGACCTTCGGCACCAGCGCCTTGATGCGGTCGGCGATGGCGACGCCGTCCTCGTAGAACTGGTCCTCCCACAGGAGGCAGTTCATCAGCGCCCGCTTCAGCTCCATCTCGGGCGTGAAACGGTCGGCGCGCGCGCCCTCACGCGTGAAGGCGCGGACGATCTTGTTGAGCCTGACCATGACGGCCTCCTCTCTGTTGATGGTAGAATGCAAAAAGGTGCCGGGGAACAAGCGAGGCTGCACTGCCCTTTGAGGGCCACGTTGAGCGAGCTCACTTCCGAATGGAAACGAGGCATCGCCGATCACGAAGTAACAGCGCTCTTCACCACCGGCGGTGGGGACGAAGACGTCACGATCCGGGAACGGGCGATGCTGAGACCCCAGCTTGCAGCTTACCCTGCAAGCCAGGTAGCGCTCTGCCTGCTGAGCTACCGGTGCACAGTACACCGGGCGGGATTCGAACCCGCGACCTCTCGATTATCAGTCGAAGTAACAGCGATCTTCACCGCGGATCGTGATGGGGGTGGCGGGGAACGGGCGATGCTGTTGCTGCCCCAAAGGGGCGGTCGTTTCACAGACGAAGTAACAGACATCTTCACCACCGCCAGGCCGATGCTTTCGCACCGGCCGTTGATGGGTACGCTGGGGAACGGGCGATATCGGCTCTCAGTGACGACAACACAGGCGCCATCCTTGCGGACGGATCCTGCGCCGGGCCGCGTGCGAACCTTGTCCGAGGCCGCATCCCGGTGCGTGTGTCAAGGGCGGGATTCGAACCCGCTTTACCGTGGAGGAAGTATCCGACATCTTCACCACCAGCGTCGGTTGAGCCGCGATCGTCGCGGCAAACCAAGTTACGAAATCTCTGTCGCGGCGCTGTCGACGCGCCGCCAATTGCGAACCCTCGGGGTTCGCTCTGCCATCGGTGTCCGGCTCATCGCCTCGTTCCCTCCGGCAGGCCCCGCGCGCTTGGGCACGCGCATCGATTGCGCGAGCCCCGAGATCCGGGTCTCTCGTTCCGGCCAAGGCCGGGATGTTCGACGGGGCCGCGCTGTGGGCAACAAAAAACCCTCCGGAGCGGCAGGCTCGGGAGGGTCCGTCAGAAGCGGACTGTCGATCTTGCGGTCAGGCAAGATCGCTCCCATGAGCCGGGCATGCGCAATCGATTGGCCGGAGGCCATTCGACAGTCGCGCCAATCTTTCGTAGCTGTGCTTCATCACTGGGTTCATGCTTTCACGAACGGAAGTGTTCGCGAGGGCGCGGGACATACGCCCGCAACTTGCAGATGTCAAGCGAAGCGAATGTGAAAATTTGCAAGACGTGGAGACGTGACGTGCCAAATTATCTCGGTCTCGATGGATTTCGGTTCGGCTGGGTTGCTGCGTGGATCGATGAGCGCGGCCAGCATGGATTCGATTATGCACCTGGCCTGGCGCGTCTGCTCGCGATGCCGCATGCGCGCGCGATGATCGACATGCCGATTGGGCTGATGCCGAGCGGCTATCGGACATGCGATTTGCATGCGCGCGAACTGATCGGCCCCGCCGTGTTTCTAGGGGCCCGCCGCGATCTCTGGACGTTTCCCGACATGGCGGCGGCGAACAGGCATTACTGGGAGCGCGAAGGCAAGGGCAGGGGCGTCTCTGCGCAGCTCTGGAATATCAGGGACAAGATCAGGGACGTCGACGAGATCATGACGCCGGCACGGCAGGCGACAATCGGCGAGGCGCATCCGGATTTGATCTTCCGGAATCTCGCCGGGGGAGTCCGGCTTGCGACGAAGACGTCGGCGGAAGGCTGCGAGCAGCGCATTGCACTGCTGGTGCGGCGCGGCTTCACGCGCCTGCCGAAATGGCTGACGCAACGCCATGGTACCGGCATGGGCCGCGACGACCTCATCGATGCCTGCGCTTGCGCGGTAGCGGCGCGCGACAGCACGGAGCGTCTGGGCGGCGATGAGATCGATCCGCGTGGTCTGCGGATGGAGATCAACTACTGAAGCGGCTGGCCGCTCATGCATCCGGGAAAAACAGGCAAATTATTTGAACCACAAAGGAACTGGCGACAGCCGGTCTGCGTTCCCCGTGCGAACCGAATTGAGAGAAGCTCGTGCGATGAATGATGCCAGTCAGTTCGCGACCGCCATGCTCGCGCTCGTTTTCGTCGGAGCATTGCTCGTCACCGGGCAGCTCTTCATCGAGCAGCGCGCCCAGCGCGACGCGGTCTACGCCACCAGCCATTTGCTGCGGCCATTGTGATCGGGATTCCTCGACAGAGATCGGTGTAATGACGATCCGGCCTTGCGCCATGTCCCGGCCCGCCTAGATTAATCAGAATCTCTCGCAAGCGCCCGGGGCCACGATGTCTGATTTATCCGCCTTTCCGATCACCAGGCGTTGGCCTGCCAAGCATCCCGAATTGCTTCAGCTCTATTCGCTGCCGACGCCCAACGGCGTGAAGGTTTCGATCATGCTGGAGGAGATCGGGTTGCCGTACGAGGTCCATCTCGTCGATTTCGGCAAGGACGACCAGAAGACTCCGGAATTCCTCTCCCTCAATCCGAACGGCAAGATCCCGGCGATCCTCGACCCCAACGGTCCCGGCGGCAAGCCGCTGCCGCTGTTCGAGTCCGGTGCGATCCTGCAATATCTCGCGGAGAAGACCGGCAAGCTGCTGCCGCAAGATGCCGCCCGGCGCTACGAGACCATCCAATGGGTGCATTTCCAGATGGGCGGGATCGGGCCGATGTTCGGCCAGGTCGGCTTCTTCCACAAATTCGCCGGCAAGGATTTTGAGGACAAGCGGCCGCTGGAGCGATACGTCAGCGAGTCCAAGCGCCTGCTCGGCGTGATGGAGGCGCATCTTTCCGGCCGGCAATGGTTCATGGATGACGACTACACCATCGCCGACATTTCGATGCTCGGCTGGGTGCGTAACCTCATCGGTTTCTACGGCGCCGGCGACCTCGTTGAATTCAGCCGGTTCAAGTCGGTCGGTGCCTGGCTCGAGCGCGGGCTGGCGCGTCCGGCCGTGCAGCGTGGCTTGAACATTCCGAAGCGCCCTTGAAGCTAGCTCAGCGCCTTGTAGGTCATGTAGAGCGCCATCAGGGCGACGAGGGCGATCATGCTCCGGCGCAGCACTGCCTTGCTGACGCCGTTGGCCGCGCGGGCGCCGAGATCGGTGCCGACCCAGAGGCCGGCAACGATGCCGATGATGGCGGGCCAGCCGACCATCAGGCCCTTGCTCCAGTAGATCCAGGCGGCCGGGATATTGGTCGGGATCACCGAGAAGATCAGGCTGACGAGTTGCGCCTGATGCTGCGGCACGCGCAAGCCCGCGGCGAGGCCGACCGTGATCGCGAGGCCGCCGCCGATGCCCATGAAGCCGGAGGAAAAGCCCGCAAGTCCGCCGATGAGGAGCAGGGGAGGCCAGGGCAAACGCTCGCGATCACCGGCGCCAGCGTCCTTGCGGTCGCGACGCAGGATCAGAAGCGCGATCAGCGCGACAAGATAGACGACATAGCTCGATTGCAACACCGCATCGCAGACGGCGGCTGCGGCATGGCCGCCGCCCACAGCGCCGATCAGAAATCCGATGCCGATCCAGACGATCCATGCCAGGGGGCTGCGGTTACCGTTCTGCCAGTAGCGGCGCACGCCGGCGAGGCCCGTCGGCGGAATCTGGGTGAGGAGCGACGTGCCCTGCGCGACGTGCTGCTCAGCGCCGAGCAGCAACACGCTGAAGATGACGAGGCCCCCGCCCGGACTCGTGCCGCTGAAGCCCGAAGCCAGCCCCGCGGCAAGGCCGACACCGCCGCCGGCGAGAAGCTCGTGAACCCAGGACATCGCTCACGCCCTCGTCCGTCGCTTGATGCCGGGCTTGGCCGTGCGAAAGCCGTCGATCACGGTGGCGACGGCCGCCATGCAAGCCGCGATGTCAAAATCCTCGCCCCAGCATTTTTGCAGGACAAAGCCCTGGAAGATCGCGATCAGCACGCGCGCGATCGCATCCGCGCCGATATCGCGCTTGATCAGGCCGTCGTGCTGGCCGCGCTCGACCAGCGTCACGATCAGCGCGCGCGGCAGGTCGATGCCTTCGACGACGCTGGCGCGAACGCGGCGGTTGCGCAGCGCCTCGGCCCAGCCGTGGATGCCGACACGGCGCCGTGCTTCGCCTGCGGGATCGGTGAGCCATTGCGCATAGACGCGCACCAGCGCGTGCAGTCCCTCGATCGGATCGCCAGACCCTTGCGCGACCGAGTTGAGGACGGCCTCGCGGCGATGCCGGTCATCGGCGAGCGCCTCGATCAGATCGTCCTTGCTCTGGAAGTAGAGATAGACCGCGCCATGGCTCAGTCCCGATCGCTGCACGATGTCGGCCATGCCGGTCTGGTGAAATCCGTCTTCGGAGAAGCAGGAAAGGGCCGCTTCGAGGATCTGTTGTCGCCGGTCTTCACGCTTTTTGTCGCTGATCTTGGGCATCCGTCCGGTCCATAAATAACTGACAGATCGATCGTTTTAAGAAGCTGCCAGGAGCCAGGTAAATCAAGTTAATCAATATAAAAAACGATCAGTCAGTCATTTATATTTGCGAACAGGGTTTAGGTCAAGCCCCGGCCGCTGGGCCGTAGATGAGGAGGATGAAGCGATAGGCGGCTTGCGAAGGCGTCTCCGGCTAGAACAGCCGTCCGCCGTTCGGCACCGGCTTGCTCGGCTGCATCAGCACGACCTTGCCGTCGGCATCGGGGAAGCCGAGCGTCAGCACCTCGGACACCACAGGTCCGATCTGGCGCGGTGGGAAATTGACGACGGCAGCGACCTGCTGCCCGACCAGCGTTTCGAGCGGATGGTTTTCGGTGATCTGCGCTGAGCTCTTGCGCACGCCGATGGCCGCGCCGAAGTCGATCCACAGCCGCCAGGCCGGCTTGCGTGCCTCAGGAAACGGTTTAGCGTCGACGATGGTGCCGACGCGGATATCGACTGCGAGGAACGTATTGAAGTCGATGGTCGGCGCGGCGGCAGCAGTGAGATCGTGCGTGACGTGCATGGTGTATCCATTGGGAAGAGGTCGAAAGCGTCGTTCGCAACATTGTCGCGCGATCAGGAGTTGCGTACAACGCCACAGCACGTCACGACACATGCGCGAGGACCGTCTTGCCCAACATCATCTACGGCATCAAGAACTGCGACACCATGAAGAAAGCGCGAAGCTGGCTCGACAGCCATGGCGTCGCCTACGAGTTCCACGACTACAAGGCCGCAGGCGTCGAGAAGGACAAGCTCAAGCAATGGAGCGACAAGCTCGGCTGGGAGACATTGCTCAATCGCGCCGGCACGACCTTCAAGAAGTTGCCGGACGCCGATAAGGAGGACCTGACGGAAAAGAAGGCGTTGGCGCTGATGCTAGCGCAACCATCGATGATCAAGCGACCGGTGCTCGAAATCGGCGGCAAGCTCCTGGTCGGGTTCAAGCCTGACATTTACGACAAGGAAGTCGGCGCAAAGGCGCGCAAGAGCTAGTTCAGCTCGATGATCTCGCCGGTAACTCCGGGCGCACCGGGCTGATCGGCAAATTCCACGACGTCGGCGGCCGCGATGCGGCCAGGGGCGCGGTGAAACAGGTCGTGGTCGATCACCGTGCCCAGTTTCGGCCGCGGTGGCGCGTCATTTCCGCGCATCAGATTCTTGATCTCGAAGCCGCCGTCCTCGCAGAAGGTCTTGAGCGAGGCGATGACGTGGCTGACCTTGTCGTCGGTCAGGAAAGGCAGCAGCAGCCGCTCATAGGCCACGACGCGGCCGTAGATATCCTCGACATCGGCGATGCTGTAGACTGGAAGTCCGCGCGCGACGCATTCGTGATAGACCGGCATCACGAATGGCGCGAGACGGGGCCCGACATAGTCGTCGAGCAGAACTCCCTTGCCGGTATGGCCATAGGCGCAGGAGATCCGCGTGCCTTCGCTCTGGATGGTCAGGCGCGGCGTCGACGTCGAATGGTCCACCGTGTAGTAGATGAGATCGGACAGTTCTTCCTCGAGCCGCGCGGGCTGATACTCCCAGATCGCAGGGGCAGTCCGATGGCGCGGATAAAGTCGCAGCCACGTGTTGAGCAGGTCACGTTGCTTGATTGACTTGACGACGGAGGGAGCAGCGCTGGAGAAATCCAAAACAATAGTCCGGCGAATGAACCGGCGCATGATCTCGCTCGCGGGAAAATTTTTGATGAAGGCTGGCGCGCGGAAGCAAAGACCGTTAACGACGACTTGATGACCGGTGTCTTGCGAGCCGGGAAGCCGGCAGGGCGACAACACCAAGCCTCCAACTAAGGGAGCATAAGGCTCCCCGCCAAAGGCCTGATCTGCTCAGCTTTCCGCCTTGCCTAACCCCCGTCACCTCCGGCATATTCCGCGCCCGGAGGCGGCGTTCCGGGACGGGCTCCAAGGCCTCCGGAAAGCCGAAGCAACAAGGATAGCCACGCGCATTGTGCGGGCAGGGGGAAATCTGTTTGGCCGATGAGTTCATTCTCGAAACGGAAGGCTTGACCAAGGAGTTCGCGGGCTTCTTCGCCGTCCGCGACGTTGCGCTCAAGGTTCGCCGTGGCAGTATCCACGCGTTGATCGGCCCGAACGGTGCGGGCAAGACGACGTGCTTCAATCTTCTGACCAAGTTCCTGAAACCGTCTGCCGGAAAAATCCTGTACAAGGGACAGGACATCACGGCGATGGCGCCCGCCGACGTGGCACGCCTGGGGCTGGTGCGTTCGTTCCAGATCTCGGCGGTGTTTCCGCATCTCACCGCGCTGGAGAATGTTCGTGTCGCGCTTCAGCGCCAGCATGGCTCGTCCTTCGATTTCTGGCGCTCCAAGTCCGTGCTCAACCGCTTCAATGACCGGGCGCGCGAGCTGTTGAACGATGTCGGCCTCAGCGAGTTCGCCAATACGCCTGCGGTCGAGATGGCCTATGGGCGCAAGCGCGCGCTCGAGATCGCAACCACGCTCGCGCTTGATCCGGAAATGATGCTTCTGGACGAGCCGATGGCCGGCATGGGCCACGAGGACATCGACAAGATCGCGGCGCTGATCAAGCGTATCTCGGCGAAATATACCATCCTGATGGTCGAGCATAATTTGAGCGTCGTCGCCAATCTCTCCGACATCATCACCGTGCTGACGCGCGGGCAGGTGCTCGCGCAGGGGCATTATTCCGAGCTCACCAAGGACGAGCGCGTCAAGGAAGCCTATCTGGGGGCCGGTCATGCCTGAGACTGCAATGGCCGAGGCCCCAATGAAGGGTGCAACCGGCGGCAATATCCTCCAGGTCCGCAACTTGGAGGCCTGGTACGGCGAGTCCCACATCCTGCACGGGATCAATTTCGACGTGAACGCGGGCGAGGTCGTCACGCTGCTCGGGCGCAACGGCGCCGGCAAGACCACCACGCTGAAGTCGATCATGGGCATCATCGGCAAGCGGACCGGCTCGATCAAATTCAACAATCAGGAGATCATCCGCGCGACCTCCGACAAGATCGCGCGCATGGGAATCGCGTTTTGCCCGGAGGAGCGGGGAATTTTCTCCAGCCTCGACGTGAAGGAGAACCTGCTGCTGCCGCCGGTGGTTCGAGCAGGCGGATTGCCGCTCGAGCAGATCTTTGACCTGTTTCCGAACCTGAAGGAGCGGCTGAGCAGCCAGGGCACCAAGCTGTCCGGCGGCGAGCAGCAGATGCTTGCGATCGCGCGCATCCTGCGCACGGGCGCAAGCTTTCTGATGCTGGATGAGCCGACCGAAGGCCTGGCACCCGTCATTATCCAGCAGATCGGTCACACCATTGCGCGGCTCAAGAAGGAAGGCTTCACGATCCTTCTGGTCGAGCAGAACTTCCGCTTCGCGTCCACCGTCGCCGACCGTTATTATGTGGTCGAGCACGGCAAGATCATTGACGGATTTTCCAATTCGGAGCTTGCCGCCAACATGGACAAGCTCCACGCCTATCTCGGTGTTTAGGGCATGATCAGGAAGTGCGTAGCGTTCTCCGAAGAGACCATGCTGAAGCCGAAGAACTGCCAACGAGAAAATTCAAAAAGGAAAGTTGCATGAAGACCAGGTCGATTGCGTCATTGCTGCTGACCACCGCGCTCACCTTCGCCGCAGCAGGCGAAGCGTCCGCGCAGGACAAGGCCGTCAAGATCGGCGCGCTGTCCGATCAGTCCGGCCTGTACGCCGACCTCGGCGGCCCCGGCTCGACGCTCGCCGCGCAGATGGCAGTTGAGGATTCCGGCCTCGCCGCGAAGGGCTGGAAGATCGACGTGATCTCGGGCGATCACCAGAACAAGCCGGACATCGGCACCGCGATCGCGCGGCAGTGGTTCGACGTCGACAAGGTCGACGTCATCGTCGACGTGCCGAATTCGGGCGTGGCGCTCGCCGTCAACAACGTCGTCAAGGAAAAGAACGGCGTCTACATCAATTCCGGTGCGGCGACCTCGGACCTCACCAACGCGCAGTGCTCGCCGAACACCGTGCACTGGACCTACGACACCTACATGCTCGCCCACACCACGGGCCAGGCGCTGGTGAAGGCCGGTGGCGACACCTGGTTCTTCCTGACCGCGGACTACGCCTTCGGTGCGGCGCTGGAGCGCGATACCACCTCGGTCGTCACCGCCAATGGCGGCAAGGTGGTCGGCGGGGTCAAGCATCCGCTCAACACGCCGGACTTCTCCTCGTTCCTGCTCCAGGCGCAGGCCTCCAAGGCCAAGATCATCGGCCTTGCCAATGCCGGCGGTGATACCACCAACACGATCAAGCAGGCTGCCGAGTTCGGTATCGGCAAGGGCGGCCAGAAGCTCGCAGCGCTGCTGCTGTTCCTCACCGACGTCAAGGCGCTTGGTCTGGAGACCGCGCAGGGCCTGAACTTCACCGAGACGTTCTACTGGGACATGGACGACAAGACCCGCGCCTTCTCCAAGCGCTTTGCCGCAAAGATGAAGAACAGCGCTCCGCCGACCATGGTGCAGGCAGGCGTCTATGCCGGCGTACGCCACTATCTCAAGGCGCTGGAGGCGCTTGGCGGTAATCCGCATGACGGCGTCAAGGTCGTCGAGAAGATGAAGTCGATGCCGACCGAGGACGATCTGTTCGGCAAGGGCGAGATCCAGCCCAACGGCCGCACCATCCACAACGCCTATCTGTTCGAGGTGAAGAAGCCCTCCGAGTCCAAGGGACCGTGGGACTTCTACAAGCTCGTCGGCACGGTGTCGGGCGATCAGGCCTTCACGCCGCTCTCCGAGAGCAAGTGCGCGCTGCTCAAGAAGTAAGACCAACAGCTCGCCGGCCGTAAGCCGGCGGGCGCTACTTTGGGAACGCCGAAGGGACCGGGTGCGAGATCGATGCAGGCTCTTTACGCACAGCTACTGGTGGGACTGATCAACGGCTCGTTCTACGCGCTGCTCAGTCTCGGGCTTGCCGTGATCTTCGGCATGCTCAACATCATCAATTTCGCCCACGGCGCGCTCTACATGATGGGCGCCTTCGTCGCCTATTTCCTGCTGAACATCGGCGGCATCAGTTACTGGTGGGCGCTGCTGCTGGCGCCGGTCATCGTCGGCATCTTCGGCATGATCCTGGAACGGACCATGCTGCAGTGGTTGACCGGGCTCGATCACCTCTACGGCCTGCTGCTGACCTTCGGCATCGCGCTGATCGTGCAGGGCGTGTTCCAGAACTATTTCGGCTCCTCCGGCCTGCCTTACGCCATTCCGGACCAGCTCAAGGGCGGCATGAATCTCGGCTTCATGTTCCTACCCGTTTATCGCGGCTGGGTCGTCATCTTCTCGCTGGTGGTGTGTCTGGCCACCTGGTTCCTGATCGAGAAGACGCGGCTTGGCGCTTACCTGCGCGCCGCAACCGAAAATCCGACGCTGGTCCGCGCCTTCGGCATCAACGTGCCGCGCATGATCACGCTCACCTACGGCCTCGGCGTCGGCCTTGCCGCGCTCGCCGGCGTGCTCTCGGCGCCGATCAACCAGGTGCGGCCGCTGATGGGCGCCGACCTCATCATCGTTGTGTTTGCGGTGGTGGTGATCGGCGGCATGGGATCGATCATGGGCTCCATCATCACCGGTTTTGCGCTCGGTGTGATCGAGGGCCTGACCAAGTATTTTTACCCCGAGGCCTCCAACACCGTCGTGTTCGTGCTGATGGTGCTTGTGCTCCTGGTGAAGCCAACGGGATTGACGGGAAGGGCAGCCTGACATGACAGCCTTGACGGACGATACACTGCGGGTCACGCCGCGCGCCATGCGTGACGAGATGGTCTTGTTCGCGGTGATGGCGCTGCTGCTGGCTGCGGTGCCGTTTACGGGCGTGTATCCGTTCTTCGTGATGCAGGCGCTGTGCTTTGCGCTGCTCGCCTGCGCTTTCAACCTGTTGATCGGCTACGGCGGCTTGCTGTCCTTCGGACACGCGATGTTCCTCGGCACCGCCGGATATTGCAGCGCGCACGCCCTGAAGGTGTGGGCACTGCCGCCGGAACTCGGCATCCTCGTCGGCATTGTCGCGGCCTTCGCGCTCTCGCTCGTCACGGGCTATATCTCGATCCGCCGCCAGGGCATCTACTTCTCGATGATCACGCTGGCGCTGTCGCAACTGCTGTATTTCATCTACCTCCAGGCGCCGTTCACCCATGGCGAGGACGGCATCCAGGGCATCCCGCAGGGGCACATGTTCGGCGTGCTCGATTTGTCCAAGCCGACCGTGCTCTACTATGTCGTGCTGGTCGGCTTCCTCGCCGGCTTCCTGCTGATCTACCGCATCATCAACTCGCCCTTCGGCGAGGTCCTGAAGTCGATCCGCGAGAACGAGCCGCGTGCGATCTCACTGGGCTATCGGACCGACCAGTACAAGTTCCTGGCGTTCGTCCTGTCGGGGACGCTGGCGGGTTTCGCCGGTGCACTGAAAGTGTTCGTGGCGCAGAACGCCTCGCTCACCGACGTGCACTGGTCGATGTCCGGCGAGGTCGTGCTGATGACGCTTGTCGGCGGTCTCGGGACCATTTTCGGTCCCGTGGTCGGCGCCTTCGTCATCATCGCCATGCAGCAATATCTGGCCGGCTTCGGCCAGTGGGTGACGGTGATCCAAGGCTCGATCTTCGTGATCTGCGTGCTCACCTTCCGCCGTGGCGTCATCGGCGAAATCGCGCATTACTTTCGGAGATCTCTCTAAGATACTGATATAACATAAGTTTTCATGTGGAAGTAAATCCGGTGGATGATCCCGCCTGGCGGGCGTGAGATGACACGCGCACGAGGCGAAAATGGTCTATGACGGTTGCGTGACGGTCCGCCCGGACCGGGTCATTTGCACCAGGTAGACTATCCCCATGATGCGTTGGTTTCGCGCTTTCCTGCCCAAGGAAGAACGGTTCTTCGACCTGTTCGACCGCCATGCCCAGACCGTTATCCAGGGCGCCATCGCGCTCCAGGGCGTGCTGAACGGCGGCGAGGAGACGCCGGTCTATTGCCAGCGCGTCAGCCAGTTCGAGAACGATGCCGACAACATCACCCGCGAGGTGCTGACGGCGGTGCGCCGCACCTTCATTACGCCGTTCGACCGGGGCGACATCAAGAACCTCATTACCTCGCTGGACGATGCCATCGACCAGATGCAGCAAACGGCCAAGGCCGTGATGCTGTTCGAGGTCCGCATCTTCGAGCCGCCGATGCGCGAGATCGGCGCGCTGCTGATCGAATGCGCCAATCTGGTCGGCCGCGCGCTGCCGCTGATGCAGCAGATCGGCAAGAACGTGGCAATGCTGACCGCGATCACGGAGGAACTGACCAAGCTCGAGGGCCGTGTCGACGATCTCCACGACATCGGCCTGAAGGAGCTGTTCCTCAAGCATCGCACCGGTAACGCGATGGATTTCATCGTCGGCGTCGAGATTTATGATCACCTTGAAAAAGTGGCCGATCGCTTCGACGATGTCGCGAACGAGATCAACAGCATCGTCATTGAGCAAGTGTAGCGCATGATCCGGAAAAGTGTGCAGCGGTTTTCCTTCGCGACAAACGCGGAATGCGTTTGCGCGGAGATCATGTGCAAAGCTTAGAGCAGGGGCCGCGCCGTGGATGCTGCCGTCTTGGGCCCTCTGGGTCTTCCCGTCCTGGTCGGACTGATCGCCGTCGCGCTGCTGTTCGACTTCCTGAACGGCCTGCACGACGCCGCCAATTCGATCGCGACCATCGTCTCGACCCGGGTGCTGCGGCCGCAATTCGCGGTGTTTTGGGCCGCGTTTTTCAATTTCGTCGCCTTCATGGTGTTCGGCCTGCACGTCGCCCAAACCATCGGTACCGGCATCATCGATCCCGCCATCGTCGACGCCCAGGTGATCTTTGCGGCGCTGGTCGGCGCCATTGTCTGGAATCTCGTGACCTGGGGGCTCGGCATTCCCTCCTCGTCCTCGCATGCGCTGATCGGCGGCCTTGTCGGCGGCGGCATGGCCAAGGCGGGAATCTCGGCGGCGGTGTGGAGCGGTCTGTCCAAGGCCGTGCTTGCGATCGTGCTATCGCCGCTGGTGGGCTTTCTGCTCGCAATGATGTTGGTCGCGGTCGTGTCATGGCTCTCGGTACGCTCGACGCCGTTCGCGGTCGACCGCGCCTTCCGCATTCTGCAATTCGCCTCGGCCTCGCTCTATTCGCTCGGCCACGGCGGCAATGACGCGCAGAAGACGATGGGCATCATCGCCGTGCTGCTGTATTCGCAGGGTCAACTCGGCAGCGAATTCTCGGTGCCGTTCTGGGTGGTGCTGTCCTGCCAGGCCGCGATGGCTCTCGGCACGCTGATGGGCGGCTGGCGTATCGTCCGCACCATGGGCTTGCGCATCACCAAGCTGACGCCGATGCAGGGCTTTTGCGCCGAGACTGGCGGCGCGGCGACGCTGTTCATGGCGACGTTCCTCGGCGTGCCGGTCTCGACCACCCACACCATCACCGGCGCCATCGTCGGCGTCGGTGCAGCGCGCCGCGTCTCGGCGGTGCGCTGGAACGTGGCGAGCTCGATCGTCTATGCCTGGGTCATCACGATCCCGGCCTCAGCCGTCGTCGCGGCACTGAGCTGGTGGGCGGTCCAGCTCTTCAAGTAACGAGCTTCAGCCCGGCGATGCCCGCCACGATCAGCCCGATGCTGCCGAGGCGAAGCGCCGTGGCCGGCTCGCCGAACAGGAAGATGCCAAGCGTTGCCGTGCCGACCGCGCCGATGCCGGTCCAGACCGCATAGGCAGTTCCAACGGGCAGCGACTTCAGGGCGATGCCGAGCAGGATCACGCTGCCGGCCATGGCCGCGAGCGTGATGACGGAGGGAACCAATCTGGTAAAACCCTCGGTGTATTTGAGGCCGATCGCCCAGGTGATCTCGAGAAGACCGGCGACGAACAGGATGCTCCAGGCCATGACGACCCTCCATTCACGGCAGGGCCGTCCCCGCTAGGCTGATGAGCAGGAAGGCCGTCCTCCCCCAAACCAATTTGGCCAGGGCCGATATGGGGCTGGCCGAAGGGCTGCGCAATCACCACATCAGGCTTGATCCGGGCCATTTTCCCTGCCAAACGCTCCCGCCATGTCCGACATTGCCGCCACCGCAGCCGAATCGCCGGCCCGTTCCCCGCTTGCCGCTGAAGTATCGCGGCGGCGCACCTTTGCGATCATCTCGCATCCGGACGCCGGTAAGACCACGCTGACCGAAAAGCTGCTGCTGTTTGGCGGCGCCATTAATCTCGCCGGCCAGGTCAAGGCCAAGGGTGAGCGCCGCAACACCCGCTCGGACTGGATGAAGATTGAGCGCGAGCGCGGCATCTCGGTCGTGACCTCGGTCATGACCTTCGAGTTCGAGGGCCTCGTGTTCAACCTGCTGGACACGCCAGGCCACGAAGACTTTTCGGAAGACACCTACCGTACGCTCACCGCGGTGGATTCCGCGGTCATGGTGATCGACGCCGCCAAAGGCATCGAGGCGCGGACGCGAAAACTGTTCGAGGTCTGTCGCCTTCGCGATATCCCGATCATCACCTTCATCAACAAGATGGATCGCGAGAGCCGCGACGTGTTCGAGCTGCTCGACGAGATCGAGAAGACGCTGGCGCTCGACACCACGCCGATGACCTGGCCGGTCGGCCGGGGACGCGACTTCCTCGGTACCTATGACGTCATCAACGGCGGTGTGCGTCTGCTCGAAGGCGGGGGCGCCAAGACTGGCGCTGCGCAGCAGATCGAGATTGCCGAGCTCGCCAAGCTCAACGCCAATCTCGATGCGTCTGCGGTGAAGGAGGAGCTTGAGCTCGTCACCGAGGCCTCGAAGCCGTTCGAGCTCGAGGCATTCCGCGAGGGCCATCTGACGCCGGTCTATTTCGGCAGCGCGCTGCGCAATTTCGGCGTCGGCGACCTGCTCGAAGGTCTTGGCAAGTTCGCTCCCGAGCCACGCGCGCAGGACAGCGACCAGCGCAAGGTCGAGGCGACCGATCCGCGCATGAGCGCCTTCGTGTTCAAGATCCAGGCGAACATGGATCCGAACCACCGCGACCGCATCGCGTTCGCGCGCCTCTGCTCCGGCAAGCTCAGTCGCGGTATGAAGGCAAAGCTGGTACGCACCGGCAAGAGCATGCCGCTGTCGAGCCCGCAATTCTTCTTTGCCCAGGACCGTTCGGTGGCGGACGAGGCCTTTGCCGGCGACGTCGTCGGCATTCCCAATCACGGCACGCTGCGCATCGGCGATACGCTGACCGAAGGCGAGGACTTCAATTTCGTCGGCGTGCCGAGCTTCGCACCCGAAATCGTTCGCCGCGTCCGTCTCACCGACGCGATGAAGGCGAAGAAGCTGAAGGAAGCGCTTCAGCAGATGTCGGAAGAGGGCGTCGTGCAGGTGTTCCGTCCGCGCGACGGCGCACCGGCGCTGGTCGGGGTGGTCGGCGCGCTGCAGCTCGACGTGCTCAAGGCGCGGTTGGAGGCGGAATATTCATTGCCGGTCGAGTTCGAGGTCAGCGAGTTCCAGCTCGCGCGCTGGGTCTCCTCGGAGGATCGCAAGAAACTCGACGCCTTCATCGCCGCCAATACCTCCAGCATCGCCGATGACGTCGACGGCGATCCCGTGTACCTCGCCCGGAACGAGTTCTATCTCGGCTACACCAAGGAGCGTGCCGAGGGCATCGAGTTCACCAACGTCAAGGACGTCAAGAAGAAGGGGTAGGGTGCTCCTGCGCCCACCGCCGCGGGGGGACACACACTGCGCAGCCACACCCTCCGCTGTCATGCCCCGGCTTGACCGGGGCATCCAGTAGGCCGCAGCCCATCGATTCAATCACTGCCGTCTCGGAGTACTGGGTCGCCCGGTCGAGCCGGACGACGACAGCGGGGCACACGCGAGCATGTGAACGCCCGCGGGCTTGACGGTCCCACAGACGGTGCCACGTTTCGCTCACATGACCTCGCGGGCCTAAAGCATGTGGCGCGGCATCCTCCTTTTCCTGCTGTTGGCGATATCGACCGTTGCCGCTGACGCGCAGCGTCGCCGGATCAATCCAGTTCCGTTTGCGCATGAGCCGTGCAGTGTGCTCGATTTCAGGCCCTGCACGCCGTCCTATTGCAGTCCGCTCGAGCCTGGTCCCTGCATTCCCGAGATCGACTATCCCTACGGCGAGAACCTTCAGCTCACGATCGAGAGCGTGCCGGCGGAGGCTGAGCGGGCCAAGTATCAAAAGCCGGATCACGATCTCGATACGATCGGCGACCTCTTTGCCGAGCTGCGCACGTGCTGGTCGCCGCCGTCCGACAATGTGCGCGCAGGCATGCAGATGGCCGTCCGCTTCAGTTTCAACAAAGCCGGCGGCCTGATCGGCCCGCCGCGGCTGACCTTTGCGACCGCTGGCGTCCCCGCCGATATCAGAACCACCTACCTCAACGCGATCAATTCGTCTCTGAACGCCTGTCTGCCGCTGAAGTTCACCAGCGGCCTCGGTGGTGCTTTGGCCGGACGGCCAATTGCAATCCGCTACGTCGACAATCGAGAGCCCGGAAAGTAGCGCGTCAGTTGCGATCGGCGGCCAATGGATGATACCTCAGAGGCGGGACGCTGGTTAAGGGGAGGATGTCGTGGGTCTGCTGGTCATGATCCTGGGGCTGGTGCTGTTTTTCGCCGCCCATGTTTTCACAACGAAGCGAGACGCACGCGCGCAGGCGATCGCGCAGCTGGGTGAGGGGACCTACAAGATCCTCTATTCGGTCGTCTCGCTTGCAGGGCTGGCGCTGATCGTCTGGGGCTTTGGCCATTATCGTTCGACCGGCTGGATCGACGTCTGGTATCCGCCCAGGGCGCTAAAGCACATTACGGTCGCGCTGATGCTGCCTGCCGTCATCCTGGTGGTCGCCTCCTATTTGCGCGGGCGCATCTATGCGACGCTGAAGCATCCGATGCTCGCCGGCGTGAAGCTTTGGGCGTTTGCGCATCTGCTCGCCAACGGCGATCTCGGCTCCATCATCCTGTTCGGTTCGTTCCTGGGCTGGGGCGTGTATGACCGTATCTCGCTGAAGCATCGCACCGATAGCGGCGGGCCGCCGATTCCGGTGGGCGGTGTCACCAACGATCTGATTGCAGTCGCCGTCGGCATTGTCGCCTATCTGGCGCTGGCCTTTGCATTCCATCCTGTCGTGATCGGTGTTCCCGTGATGGGATAGCCGGTCAACGCAAGACATCGCCTCCGTGCTCATGCGCGGAAGGAGACAAAAGCAAGAAGATGAGGGTCTGCCGATGGACTGGTCGCAATCTCAGATTCCGCCGATGCACCTCGAGGCGCGCTTTGGCGATCGGGTGGTGCCGGCCTTCGTCGATCGGCCTTCGAGCTTGTGGGCAATGATTGCGGAGACCGCCGCGCGCAACGGCGACAGCGAAGCGCTCGTCTGCGGCAATGTCCGGCTGAGCTGGCGGCAAACGGCGGAGCAGGCCGCGCGGATTGCATCAGGTTTTCGCAAGCTCGGCCTGCAACGCGGTGAGCGCGTTGCGATCCTGCTCGGCAACCGCATCGAATTTCCGTTGTTGCTGTTCGCCGCCGCGCATGAGGGGCTGGTTACGGTGCTGCTCAGCACGCGCCAGCAGAAACCCGAGATCGCTTATGTGCTCGCTGATTGCGGCGCCACGATCCTGATCCACGAGGCGGCGCTCACCGAACGGCTGCCGGATGCGCGCGATGTCCCTGAAGTGATCCACCGCATCGCGATCGATGATGACACCAAGCTTTCGCGCTTCTCCTTGCTCTCCGACAACGCGCCGGCTCCAACGCCGATCGAGACGAACGAGGAGGACACCGCGATGATCCTCTATACCTCGGGCACAACGGGCAAGCCGAAAGGCGCCATGCTCGCCCATTGCAACATCGTGCATTCCTCGATGGTGTTCGTCTCCTGCCTGGAATTGACGGCGGCCGACCGCTCGATCGCAGCCGTCCCGCTCGGTCACGTCACCGGCGTCGTCGCCAACATCACGACGATGATCTGCTGCGGCGGCGCTCTGATCATCATGCCGGAATTCAAGGCGGCCGATTACCTCAAGCTCGCGGCGCGCGAGCGCGTCACCTACACCGTAATGGTGCCGGCGATGTACAATCTCTGTCTGCTGCAGCCGGATTTCGACAGCTATGATCTCTCGAGCTGGCGCATTGGCGGCTTCGGCGGCGCGCCGATGCCGGTCGCGACCATCGAGAGGCTCAAGGCAACAATTCCTGGCCTGAAGCTCGCAAATTGCTACGGCGCGACCGAGACGACGTCGCCGTCGACCATCATGCCGGGCGAGCTGACGGCGAGCCATCTCGACAGCGTCGGCCTGCCGTGTCCGGGTGCGCGGATCATCGCGATGGGGACGGATGGCCGCGAGCTTCCACCCGGCCAGATCGGCGAGCTCTGGATTCAGAGTGCCTCTGTCATCAAGGGCTACTGGAACAATCCGAAGGCCACGGCCGAAAGCTTTACCGCCGGCTTCTGGCATTCGGGCGATCTGGGTTCGGTCGATGCCGATGGGTTCGTCCGCGTGTTCGACCGGCAGAAGGACATGATCAATCGCGGCGGCCTCAAGATCTATTCGGCCGAGGTGGAATCCGTGCTGGCGGGCCATCCCGCCGTGGTCGAGAGCGCGATCATCGCAAAGCCATGCCCGGTGCTGGGCGAGCGCGTCCACGCGGTCGTGGTCACGCGCGCACAGGTCGGCAGCGACGACTTGCGGGCCTGGTGCGCCGAGCGACTGTCTGATTACAAGGTGCCGGAGACAATGGTGATCACCGCCGAGCCCCTGCCGCGCAACGCCAACGGAAAGGTCCTGAAGCGACATCTGCGGGAGCTCTGGTAGGGTCTCCCGCAGCTCCGGACTATCCCGGATTGGCCGTTAACGCCTTGATCGGCCTTGCTTTGCCTTGCCACCGCCATATCGATAGGGTATCGCCGCCGCCAAATGGGGACGGGTTTTCGACGCGCGCGATCTGGCGCGTGCTCCCGGCCGGGCATGGGATTATCTTAAGTGTCTGAATTATTTGACGAAGTCGACGAGGAAGTACGTCGCGAACAGCTCAAAAAGCTGTGGGACAAATATTCGCTCTACTTCATCGCCCTGATGGTGCTGATCGTGGCGGCCGTGGGCGGCTGGCGCGGCTACCAGTACCTGGAGGCCAAGAAGGCCGCCGAGGCGGGCGCCACGTTCGAAAAGGCCGTCGAACTGTCGGAGCAGGGCAAGCACGCCGAGGCCGAGTCGGCCTTTGCCGATCTCGCTGCCAAGGCCCCGTTTGGCTACCGCACCCTGGCGCGCCTCCGCGCCGCGGCGGAGACATCGGCCCGCGATCCCAAGGCTGCGGCAAAGATGTATGACGACATCGTCGCCGACCGCAGCGTCGGCAGCGAGTGGCAGGATCTGGCGAAGATCCGCGCGGCGAGCCTGCTGGTGGACAGCGCAAGCTACGCTGATATCCAGCAGCGGCTGGAAACGTCCGCCGAGCCCAAATCGACCTTCCGCCACAGCGCCCGCGAATTGCTGGCGCTGTCGGCCTGGCGCAACAACGACATGACCGCAGCCCGCAAATGGGTCGACGCGATCGCCGAGGACGGCGAAACGCCGCCTAGCCTGCGCTCGCGCGCCGAGGCGCTCCAGGCCCTGCTGCCGCCCGTCGCCAAAAGCTGAACTGAGAACAGCCGAGCTGACGGTCCTGAGAGCTTAGACGAGATATCGATATGCGCCGCACGCCACGTTTGATTGCAGTCGCCGTCCTGATCGCCTTCACGGGCCTCCTGGGCGGCTGCTCCAGCGGCGGATTCGATCCGAGCGACCTGATGGACTTCCTCGATACGAAGAAGAAGCTGCCGGGCGAGCGCAAGCCTGTTTTCCCCGAGGGCGTGCCTGGCCTCGAGCAGGGCGTGCCGAAGGAGATGTACAAGGGAGCGCAGCAGCAGCAGGACCCGAATGCGCCGGCCGTCGCGGCGCTGCCGGCTGAGCCGGCGCCCGCCGAGGCACCGAAATCGGCGAAGTCCGCCAAGGGCAAGAAGACCAGGCAGTCGGCCCCCAGCGCTGCTGCGCCGGCCGGCGAGGTCGACGGCGAGGTCCAGCCCGATGCTGCGCCGGCGCCCGCTGCTCCGGCGCCCAAGCACAAGATCGTCCGCAAGCGCACCACCGCGCCGCCGCCGGACCAGCAATCCGCCCAGCAGCCGGCGCCACCGGCGCAGCAGACCACCCAGCAACAGCAGACGCAGGGAGCGTTCCCGGCTCCGCTGCCCAGCGGCGCTTTCTCGCGCTGATATTTGTTTCCCTGAATTGACAGGCGCAGCCTCCGCGGCGCACGAATGATCGATGTCCTTTACAATCGCCATCATCGGCCGGCCCAATGTCGGCAAATCGACGCTGTTCAACCGCCTGGTCGGACAGAAGCTCGCGCTCGTCGATGATCTGCCCGGCGTCACCCGCGACCGCCGCGAGGGTGAGGCCAGGCTCGGCGATCTCGAATTCACCATCATCGACACCGCCGGTCTCGACGAGGGCGCCAAGGGCTCGCTGACGGCGCGCATGCAGGAGCAGACCGAGACCGCAATCGCGCAGGCCGATGCGCTGTTCTTCGTGATCGATGCCCGCATCGGCCTCACGCCCAGCGACCGCGCCTTCGCCGATTTCGCCCGCAAGGCCAACAAGCCGGTGCTGCTGGTCGCCAACAAGAGCGAAGGCAGGCATGGCGATGCCGGTGCGATGGAAGCCTTCGCGCTTGGCCTCGGCGATCCCATCCAGATTTCCGCCGAGCATGGCGAAGGCATGGGCGAGCTCTACGACGCGCTCGCCAAGCTGATGCCGGAGCCTGCCAGCGAGGATGAGGCCGAGGACGACGAGCCGATCTCGGAGGAAGAGGCTGCGACGCGCCCGATCCGGGTGGCCATTGTCGGCCGTCCCAATGCCGGCAAGTCGACGCTGATCAACCATCTGCTCGGCGAGGAGCGTCTGTTGACGAGCCCGGAGGCCGGCACCACCCGCGATTCCATCGCAGTCGAGATCAACTGGAAGGGCCGCGAGTTCAGGGTGTTCGACACCGCAGGCCTTCGCCGGCGCTCGCGCATCGAGGAGAAGCTGGAGAAGCTCTCGGTCGCAGATGCGCTGCGTGCGGTGCGCTTTGCCGAAGTCGTCGTGATGATGATGGATTCGCAGAATCGCTTCGAGGAGCAGGATCTGCGCATCGCCGACCTGATCGAGCGCGAGGGCCGCGCGGTCGTGCTTGCTGTCAACAAATGGGACCTGATGGAGACCAAGGGCGGCGGCGCCATCTCCGGTCTGCGCCGCGATGCCGATCATTGGCTGCCGCAGCTCAAGGGCGTGCCGATCGTGGCCGTCTCCGGCCTGATGGGCGAGGGCATTGATCGCCTGATGCAGGCGATCCAGGACGCCTATGCGCTCTGGAACAAACGTGTGCCGACCTCCGCGCTTAATCGCTGGTTCGAGCAGGCGATCCAGGCCAATCCGCCGCCCGCCGTGTCGGGCCGTCGGCTGAAGCTGAACTACATCACCCAGACCAAGGCGCGTCCGCCGAGCTTCGTCCTGTTCTGCTCGCGCGCGGATGCGGTGCCGCAATCTTATCTGCGCTATCTCATCAACTCGATGCGCGAGGCCTTCGACCTGCCGGGCACGCCGGTGCGCATCACCCTGCGCGAAAAGGCCAATCCGTTCGCCCACAAGCGCAAGCGGCCGTCGTGAGTGGCTCGGCAGTTTCCGAAATGAAGTGCCGTAGGGTGGGTTAGCCGCGCGGATGGCGCGAAGCGCAAACCGCGCGGCGTAACCCACCTCTTTCATTTCCGCGGAGACAGAAGAGGTGGGTTACGCCAGCGGACTGCGCGTTGCGCAGCCGCCTGCTAACCCACCCTACGAACTTATTTCTTCACCAGCGGGCAGTCGCTGGCTTCGAGCGGCTTGGCCGCATCCTCAGGCGCAATGGTGGCGATCAGCTTGTAATAATCCCACGGTCCTTTCGATTCCTCCGGCTTCTTCACCTCGAACAGATAGGCCGGGATCAGGCGACGGCCGTCGGCGCGCAGCGGGCCCTTGCCGAACAGCGGATCGTCCGTGGGCAGCTCCTTCATCTTGGCGACGACCTTGGCGCCGTCATGCGGATTGCCGCCGAGTGCCTCCATCGCCTTCAGGTAATGCAGGATCTCGGCATAGAGACCTGCGACCGTCATCGAGGGCATCGAGCCCTTCGGCGAAACCTTCTGGAAGCGCTTGGACCATTCGCGGGTCTGGTCGTTGAGATCCCAGTAGAAGGATTCGGTGAAGGTCAGGCCCTGGGCGGTCTTCAGGCCCAGCGAATGCACGTCGTTGATGAACAGCAGCAGCGCCGCGAGCTTCTGGCCGCCGGAGACAATACCGAACTCGGCGGCCTGCTTGATCGCATTGGTGGTATCGCCGCCCGCATTGGCAAGGCCGATGATCTTTGCCTTCGACGACTGGGCCTGGAGCAGGAAGGAGGAGAAGTCCGCCGTGTTCAGCGGGTGCTTGACGCCACCCAGCACCTTGCCGCCCGTGGCCGTCACGACGGAGCCGGTGTCGCGCTCCAGCGCATGGCCGAACGCATAGTCCGCGGTCAGGAAGAACCAGCTGTCACCGCCCGCCTTGGTCAGCGCCTTGCCGGTGCCGTTGGCGAGCATGTAGGTGTCATAGGTGAAGGAGATGGTGTTGGGCGTGCAGGCCTTGCCGGTGAGGTCTGCGGTCGCCGCACCCGAATTGAGCAGCACCGAGTTCCTTTCCTTGACGAGGTTGTTCACCGCGAGCGCAACGCCCGAGCTCGGCGTGTCGGCGATGGCGTCGACCTTCTCGGCGTCGATCCATTGCCGCGCGATGTTGACGCCGATATCGGGCTTGTTCTGGTGGTCGCCGGAGAGGACCTCGATGGTCCAGCCCTTGGCCTTCAGGCCGGAATCCTCGACTGCCATTTTCACGGCTGCGACCGAGTTCGGGCCGCCGATGTCGGCGTAGAGGCTCGACATGTCGTTGAGCACGCCGATCTTAATGGTCTTGTCCTGGGCGGACGCCGACGTCGCAAAGCCGAGGCCGGCACAGGTCAACAGCGCGGCGTAGCGCCACGCGCGCAAATTCCTCATTGTATTCCCTCCAAATGGTATGCCGGGACAGCCCTCTTTGATGGGGCTTTTGACCGTCGGCGCGATCGGTAATGATCGTGTTGTTCCCGATAGCGTGTCTCGGTGCTTGCGGCAATGCGCTAATCGTAGCGGTCAGGGCGGTCGGTTAACTCGGGCACCCTGGCACTGACCTAAATTTCATCCATCCGTCGCGCGGCCGCGGGGTGGACCGACCATGCGTCGGTCAGGCCGGCGCGCGGAAACTCATCAGGCTGCGCGTCTTGTAGTCATAGAACTTGCCGGTCTCGGTCCAATCAGGCGCGCACATCGGAACGATGAATTCGGCGACCTGCTCGGGCGTGTCGAGCGTTGCGGGATCCTCGCCCGGCATCAGGGTGGCGCGCATGCGGGTGCGGATCGGGCCGGGGTTGAACAGATTGACCCGGATTGCGGTGTTCGCGGTCTCCTGCGCCCAGGCGCGCGCCAGCGTCTCCAGCGCGGCCTTGGAGGCGGCGTAGGGGCTGACATAGGCGGTCGCCTTGTTGGCGGCGCCCGAGGTGATGAACACGGCGCGCCCCGCATTGGACTGCTTCAGCAGCGGCTCCATGCAGCGGATCAGCTGGAAGTTCGCGGAGACGTTGACGGCCATGACGTCGTTGAACGTCTTCAGCTCGATATGCCCGATCGGCGAGGAGGGGCCGAGCACGCCGGCATTGCCGACGAGGATATCGAGCTTGCCATAGCGCTCGTGCAGTCCCGCGCCGAGCCGCGCGATGCCGTCGGAATCGGTCAGGTTGAGCGGCACCAGCGTGGCGCTGCCGCCGATTTTGCGGATCTCGTCATCGAGCTCCTCGAGCCCGCCTTGCGTGCGCGCAGTGGCCACGATATGCGCGCCGGCCTTGGCCAGCGCGAGCGCCGTGGCAAAACCGATGCCGCGCGAGGCGCCGGTGACGAGAGCGATGCGGTTGGCGAGGGGTTTGGTCATGGCGGCGGTATTGCAGAGGTGGGCGGTCGGCACAAGCCCGCGGCGCTGTCATTCCGGGGCGATGCGAAGCATCGAACCCGGAATCCAGAGGTTGCCAAACAATGTCGAGATCCCGGGTTCGATCCTGCGGATCGCCCCGGGATGACGGCTACGCCGTCAGCTCGCCTCCGCCAGCAGCGACAGCTGCCGCGGTTGCGGCTCGGTCTGGGTCTGGTCGGTGAGGTGGGTCGGATAGACGCCGGTGAAGCAGTGATCCGCAAACTTTGGATTGGCGGGGTCGCGGCCGGGCTCGCCCATGGCGCGGTACATGCCGTCGATCGACAGGAAGGCGAGCGAGTCCGCGCCGATCAGCTCGCGCATCTCCTCCAGCGAATGCGTCGCGGCCAGGAGGCCGCCGCGGTCGGGCAGGTCGATGCCGTAATAATCAGGGTAGAGGATCGGAGGCGAGGCGAGGCGGAAGTGCACTTCCTTGGCGCCGGCATCGCGCATCATGCGCACGATCTTCTTCGACGTGGTGCCGCGCACCAGGGAGTCGTCGATCAGGATGATGCGCTTGCCTTCGATCGCGGCGCGGTTGGCCGAGTGCTTCATGCGCACGCCGGATTCGCGGATCGCCTGCGTCGGCTGGATGAAGGTGCGGCCGACATAGTGGTTGCGGATGATGCCGAGCTCGAACGGTACGCCGGAATGCTGGCTGTAGCCGACCGCCGCGGGCACGCCGGAATCCGGCACCGGGACCACGACGTCGACAGGCACATGGCTCTCGCGCGCGAGCTGGGCGCCAAAGGCCTTGCGCACCTCGTAGACCGAGCGGCCGTGGACGACGGAGTCAGGACGCGAGAAGTAGATGTATTCGAAGATGCAGGGACGCGGCGCCATCGGCGGGAACGGCTTGTGAATGTCCTGCCCGTTCTCGTCGAACACGATGACTTCGCCGGGCTCGATGTCGCGCACGAAGCGCGCGCCGATGATGTCGAGCGCGCAGGTCTCGGACGTCAGGATCGGGCAGCCGTCGAGCTCACCCAGCACCAGCGGGCGGATGCCACGCGGATCGCGCGCGCCGACCAGCTTCTTGTTGGTGAGCGAGACCAGCGCATAGGCGCCTTCGATCTCGCGCAGCGCATCGATATAGCGCTCGATGAAGCGGGCGCGCCTGGAGCGCGCCACCAGATGCAGGATCACCTCGGTGTCGGAGGTCGACTGCATCATGGCGCCGCTTCTGACGAGTTCGCGGCGCAGCGTCAGGCCGTTGGAGAGATTGCCGTTGTGAGCGACCGCGAGCCCGCCCGCATTGAGTTCGGCGAACAGCGGCTGCACGTTGCGCAGGATGGTGGCGCCGGTGGTGGCATAGCGGACGTGGCCGACCGCCACGGTGCCGGGGAGGCGGTCGATCACCTCGCGGCGGGAGAAGGTGTCGCCGACGAGACCGAGGCGCCGTTCACTGTGGAAACGGCTGCCGTCGTAGGAGACGATGCCGGCCGCTTCCTGGCCGCGGTGCTGGAGGGCGTGAAGTCCGAGCGCCGTGATGGCGGCGGCTTCAGGATGTCCGTAGATGCCGAAGACGCCGCATTCCTCGCGAACTGTGTCTCCGTCCAGGTCGTCCTGAAGCTCTAGCGCGGCGGAGCCGGGATCGCGTTCAGTGTGGGCGTCCTGGTCAGGGTGTCGCATCTCGTCCGCGCCTCTCTGTTAAGGGCAATCAACGCGCCGCAGGTTTCTCGATCAGCTTTTTCAGGCTGTCACGAGCCGGTTTGCTGTAGCCGTCGCCACTGCCCGAAGGCTGCTGCTCGGTATCAGCTTGATCATCATCTGGTTTGTTTTTCTTGAATCTCTTCAAGATGGTGTTCTCGGGGTCGTCAGGCAAGAGGGCCATCAGCCAATCCCCGGTTCCCTGGAGCACCACGCGGGACTTGGCCCCTGAGACCCAGTCCGGGCGCTGCTTGTCCGGCACCAGCCAGGTGAAGAACAGGAAGGCGACCACGACGATCAAAAGCCCGCGAGCCAGGCCAAACAGGAAGCCGAGCGTGCGGTCCAGCGCGCCGATGCGCGAATCCAGGATCATGTCGGAGATCCGGACCGTGATGACGGAGACCACGACCAGGGTACCGACGAACACGCCGGCGACCACGACCACGCTCGCGACGGTGTCGTTGTTGAAATAGGTCTTGGCCGTCGGCAGCAGCTTGGAAAACGAGTACAGCGTCACGATCGCCGCGGTGCCCCAGGCCGCGATCGAGAGGATTTCGCGCATGAAGCCGCGGACCATGGCGAGCAGGCCCGAGATCAGCATCACGCCGAGCAGGATCAGGTCGAGGAGTGTAACTGGCATCGGCTGGTCTGGTCCGCTCGTACGCTCAAAGGGTGCTCAGCGAATCGGTGTTTGGCCGCCGCCCCTAACTGAAGGCCAGACGACGTTCCCGGCAAGGCCGCAACCACGCAATCCCATGCTGCTTTTGTGACGGCTGTATAGCGGCGGGGGCGCTTGGCGTCACCTCCAGCTAACCGTCTCCGCGGCGGAATCTTGCCGGTGTGGCATTTTTCTCCGCAGGCGGGGCCGAGTCGCCGCGGCGGGAGCCCTTGGCGGCGATCTCTGCAACCAGGGTCGTGAGGCTGTTGACCGCGTTCAGGGTCAATCCGGCGTCACCGCTCGCTTCGCCCCCGCGGGCCGATTCGGGCAGCACCGCGCGCTTGAAGCCGAGCTTGGCCGCTTCCTTGAGCCTGGCAGGGGTCTGCGCCACCGGGCGGATCACGCCGGAGAGCGAAATCTCGCCGAAATAAACGGCATCGCTGGGTAACTGCGCATTAACCAGCGACGACACCAGCGCCGCCGCGGCGGCCATATCGGCTGCCGGCTCGTGGATGCGCAGGCCGCCCGCGACGTTCAGATAGACGTCGTGGCCGGACAGCTTGACCCCGCAATGGGCCTCCAGCACCGCCAGCACCATCGAGAGCCGGCTCTGGTCCCAGCCGACCACGGCACGGCGTGGGGTACCGAGCGAGGTCGGCGCCACCAGTGCCTGCAATTCGACCAGGACGGGCCGCGTGCCCTCGATGCCCGCAAAGACTGCGGTGCCGGGCGTGCCGAGATCGCGCTCGGACAGGAACAGCTCGGAGGGGTTGGTGACCTCGCGCAGGCCAAGGCCCGTCATCTCGAACACGCCGATCTCGTCGGTTGGGCCGAAGCGGTTCTTGACCGCGCGCAGGATGCGGAATTGCTGCGAACCTTCGCCCTCGAACGACATCACGGCATCGACCATGTGCTCGACCACGCGGGGGCCGGCGATCTGGCCGTCCTTGGTGACGTGGCCGACCAGGATGATGGCAGCGCCCGTTTTCTTGGCAAAGCGAATGAGCGCCTGCGCCGACGCGCGCACTTGCGTGACCGTACCGGGGGCGGATTCCACCGTGTCGGTCCACATGGTCTGGATCGAGTCGATCACGATCAGCCGCGGCACCGTGCCTTCGGACAGTGTCGAGACGATATCTTCCACCGAGGTCTCGGCCGCAAGCTGCACCGGTGCATCCGACAGCCCGAGCCGCTCGGCGCGCAGTCGCACCTGGGCGATGGCTTCTTCGCCGGAGATGTAGACGATGCGGTGGCCAGCGCGCGCCATCATGCTGGTCGCCTGCGTCAGCAGCGTCGATTTGCCGATGCCGGGATCGCCGCCGACCAGCAGCACCGAGCCGCGGACGAAGCCGCCGCCGGTGACGCGGTCGAGCTCGGTCAGCCCAGAGGACATGCGCGGAGCATCCGGGCTTTTGCCGGCCAGGCTCTCCAGCGCAAAGGTTCGGCCCTTGCGCTTGGAGCGGATCGAGACCGGCACGCTGCCGCTGGTATCTTCCTCGGCCAGCGTATTCCACTCGCCGCAGGACTCGCACTTGCCCTGCCAGCGGTTATAGGCCGCGCCGCAGTTCTGGCAGACGAAGGAAAGCGTGTTCTTGGCCATGGGTATGGTGAGTCGGAGGTTACCAATGCGCTGATAGCACGGAACGGTGGGAAGCGCGGGCGTCCGTGAGCGATTCCAATAGAGCATGATCCGGAAAAGTGTGAAGCGGTTTTCCCTCGCGACATCAGCGGAAACGCGTTTGCGCGGAGATCATGCTCAAACAAAGAGCTAAAGCGCGATGACGATTCAACCCAATCCCATCGCGCTTGAGCCCAATTCCGCGCATCCGATACACCCTTTGTTAGCTCTACGCCGCCGCGTCACGCCGGACTTTGCCAAATGTTAGCGGACGCGGGTCCAGCGTCGGAACCAAGACGGGGTGGCGGAACGAATGACGATAATCTTGCGTATGTGGCTCGCTATGAGCATCGCCTGCGGTGTTCTTGCGCCCGGCGGCTACGCTGTTGCGGCCGATGCCACACCGCTCAACATCGTCTTCGTAAGCCCCGGCAAGATCGGCGAGATCTATTGGGACATGGTCGCGCAGACCATGCAGGCCGCCGGCCGCAAGCTTAACGCCAAGGTCGAGGTGCTGACCAGCGAGCGCAATTACCGCACCATGCAGGAGCTCGGCCTCGGCGTGGTCGCGCGCGCCGATAAGCCCGACTTCCTCATTCTCTCGAACGAAGAGTCTGCCGCCGTTCCGATCCTGGAGGCCGCCGAAGCCGCGGGCATCAAGACTCTGTTGCTGTCGAACTCGTTGATCGGCGAGGATGCGAAACGTCTTGGACCGCCGCGCCAGATTCTCAAGAATTGGCTCGGCGATATCACGACCGATCTGACGACCGCGGGCGCGCGGATGGCCAACGCACTGATCGGCGCGGCCCGCAACGAAAAATGGCAGAGCCCCGACGGCAAGATCCATCTGCTCGCGATCGGCGGCGACGAGATCACGCCGGCGTCGATCGCCCGCAATGCTGGCCTGCAACTCGCGGTCGCGGCCGCGCCCGACGTGGTGCTGGATCGGATGCTGTTCGCCAACTGGACGCAGTCGGAGGCGGAGCAGGCCGCTGCGAATTATCTCGGCTGGGCGCAGCGCAAGGGCATTCGTCCAGCAGGGATCTGGGCCGGCAACGACCCGATGGCGCTGGGCGCGCTCAAGGCGGTCGCGGCCGCCGGCATTACGCCGGGCGAACAAATTCAGGTGGTCGGCCTCAACTGGTCGGAGGACGCGCTGCGCGCAATCAAGGCTGGCCGCCTGCTGCTGACCGATGGCGGCCACTTCCTGCTTGGCGGCTGGTCGATCGTGCTGCTGCGCGACTTTGCCGACGGTTGCGACTTCGCGGCCAATTCGCCGCATGTCGAGGTCAAGACGTCGGCGATCACGCGCGACAATCTCACCTCCGTCGCGACGCTGATCGCCACGCGCGCCTTCGACCGGATCGACTTTGCGCAGTTCAGGGCCAAGGCAGGACGTTGCGGCCAATACGATTTCTCCGTGGAGGCTCTGATCTCCTCGATATCGCCGCCAGCGGCGCCGGTGAATGATGCGGGGCGCTGACCGGATGAACAGTTCGAACAAGCCCGCACCATCGCGCTCGGTCGTTCGCGCGATGATCTGGGCGACCGTGCCCGTGCTGCTGCTGGTGCAGCTGCTCGCTTCGGCCGGCGTCGAGGTCTCGAGCTTCTGGGTGCAGATCAGGCAACTCGATGCCCGCATTGCCCGCGTCGCCGAGAGCCGCGCCGAGCTGATCGCCGAGCCGCTGTGGAAGATGCGCTACGACCAGGTCACGGGCGTGCTCAACGAGATCATGCACGACGAGACCATCGCCGCTGCCGCGGTCTACGATGACACCGGCGTCGTGGTCGCCCGCGTGGTGGCGCGGCCCGTGGTACAGGCGCTCACGGAAGTCTCGCGGCCGATCAACTACAGCAACGGCAACATGGCCGTTCAGGCCGGTCGCATCGCGATCGCCTATTCCTACGCGAGCCTCTATATGGGCGCCGGCAGCAGGCTGGGGCTGCTTCTCGTCGTCGGACTGCTCGGAACGCTTGCGACCGTGATCGCGATGCGGATCTCCGCCAACATCTTCATCGGCAAGCCTCTGGCTGCGATGATGTCGGCGATCCAGCGCAGCAAGCAGGACGGCCGCGCTTATCCGGCCGACGTCAAATCATCCAACGAATTCGGCCAGCTCGCGATTGCCTTCAACGCGATGCAGCACACGACATCCAGCGCGCTCGACCGGCTCGGCCATATGGCCGATCACGATCCGCTCACGGGGCTGCCCAACCGTCGCTCGCTATCCGAGCGTCTGGCGACCTTGAGCAGGGATGCCGGCTCGCCGGATGCGCTGATCGCTTTCAGCTTCATCGATCTCGACGACTTCAAGGGCATCAACGACACCTTTGGTCACGATGCCGGCGACAAGTTCCTGATCCACATCTCCGAGCGGCTTCGTGGCACGGTCGAGCTGGAGGATTGGGTGGCGCGGCTCGGCGGCGACGAGTTCGTGGTCATTCGCCCTGAAGTCAGCAACGAGGCGGCCGCACAGGCTTTCGCGCGGCAATTGCTGGAGGCGATCTCCGCGCCGATCATGCTGCATGACAAGCAGGTCGTGCCGCGCGCCAGCATCGGCTTGGCCGTGCGCCATGCCGGCGATCCCGAATTGTCGCACTTGCCGGCGCTCGCCGACATCGCTCTCTACCACGCCAAGAGCAAGGCGCCCGGCACTGTCGCGGTGCTGGATGAAGCGCTTCAACACGATTATCGCCGCCGCAGGGAGCTGGAGCTTGCCATTCCCTCCGGCTTCTCCGAGGGACAGTTCGAGGTCTGGTATCAGAGCCAGGTCGACCTCGAGACCCAGGACGTCATCGGCCTGGAAGCGCTCATTCGCTGGCGTCACCGGGAGCACGGCGTGATCAACCCCGGTGAATTTCTGCCGCTGATCGAGCGTAGCGGCAACAATGCCCGTCTGACGCGCTACGTGCTGACCGACGCCTGCCGCGCGCTGCAACGCCTTGCGGCTGCCGGCACGCCGCAGATACGGATCGCGATCAATTTGCCGCCGTCCGAGCTTGCCGACCATTCGCTCGCCGCCTGCTTGCGAGAGACTTGCGAGCGGTTCGGTGTTGCGCCCTCGTTGCTCGAGCTCGAGATCACCGAGGGGTCGCTGATCAACAACATTGCCAGCGCATCCGACACGTTGCGCCGGCTGCGGCGCCTCGGCGCCACCATCGCACTCGACGATTTCGGCACGGGCTACAGCTCGCTTGCGCATCTCAGGCGCTTTCCACTCGACAAGGTCAAGATCGACAAGGCGTTCATCCACGAAATCCCTGCAAGCGCCGAGGACAAGGCCATCGTCGGCGTCATCGCCTCGCTCGCGGGCACGCTGGGGCTCACCTTGGTTGCGGAAGGCATCGAGCGGGCCGAGCAGGTGCAGGCCATGCGCGAGATGGGCGTGAGGCTCGGCCAGGGCTTTCTGTTCCACAAGCCGCAGCCGCTCGATGCGGTGCTGCGCCAGCTAGCAGAACGCGGCGTCGAAGGTCGCGTGCTGGCGGACAGCCCGTCGATCGCGCCCGAGTTCGCGGTTTGAGCGCTGGAGCATGATCCGGAAAAGTGTGAAGCGGCTTTCCCTCGCGACATCAGCGGAACGCGTTTGCGCGGAGATTATGCTCTCACAAAGAGCTAAAGCGCGATGACAATCTCATCGCGCTTTACGGCCGCGTCGCATTCCAGAGCATCGAAAGCCCGGCTGCGATCATGATCGCATCCATCACCAGGCGAAACATTTCCGGCTTGAGGTGCAGCACGAAGCGCTTGGCGACGAAGGCGCCTGCCATCAGCGAGGAACCTGCGATCAGGCCCTTGATGAAGACCTCCTGCGTCAACGCGCCGAAGCGCTCGAACGTGACCGATTTGGCGAAATAGAGCCCGAGCGAGGAGGCGGCTTCGGTCGCGAGAAATGCGCCTTTGGAGAGACCGTAGAACAGGAACAGGGGCACGCTGAGCGGACCGGTCGAGACCACGATGCCTGTGAGATAGCCGATGATCGCGCCGCCGACGCAGAGGTGCCAGAGATTGGCCTTGAGGTCGTGCCGTGCCAGCCAGTGCCGCACCGGAACCATCGCGATCAGGAAGATGCCGATGGCGAGGTCGACGGCGTGCGAGGGCAGGGCGAGCAGCGTCCGCGCGCCCAGCATCGCGGCCGGAATGCCCGTGACCGAATAGGCCACGCAGGCCCGCCAATCGACCTCGCGCCACCACGCCAGAATCCGCGAAAAGTTCGCCATGACGGAAGCAACCGCCATGATCGGCACGGCTTCCTTCGGCCCATAGGCGTAGACCAGCACCGGCATCAGCATGATCGACGAACCCGTGCCGACGATGCCGGAAATGGTGCCTGCGATCAGGCCGACGCTGAGGACGAAGAGGAAGGCCAAGGGCGGAGCTCCGGGACATTGACGGATTCCCGATCGCGGCGCACGGGGAGTTCGTCCATGGTGACATTCTGCCAGTGTTTTGCCCGACAAGTCAAATTTAATTTCGGAATAACAGTAAGACATTGATCCGGCAGGCCCGGCTACTGTGCATGGGGTTGTTTTCATGATCTTGTTGGGTGGCGCGCTGCTGACAGCATGTTGGCAGCAGGGGCGGGCTATGACCACCTCCTGACAAAACGGGAGCGGATCATGCCGGTCGAGGCAAGCTGTCATTGCGGTGAGACGGTGTTCGAGGTGACGGAGGCGCCTGCGAGCGTGACGCGCTGCACCTGCTCGCTCTGCGCCAAGCGCGGTGCGCTGTGGGCCTATTACACACCGGCGCAGTTTCGCCTGCTGTCGCCTCCCGACAACGTTGCGACCTATCTATGGGGGAGCCGCACCGTCAAGCATCATTACTGCGCGAATTGCGGCTGCGGCACCTATTCGGAGTCGCCGGACTGGTCGACCGGCAAGCCGGATTTCGACAATCCCAAGGTCGCGGTGAACGCACGCCTGTTCGACGATTTCGACCTGGAGGCGGTGCCGGTCAATATGATCGACGGCAAGAATCTGTGGTGAGCAGGCGGCGCCTCACGCATATCTGCCTGCATGCGCATCCCCTTGAGGCCGGCTGGGAAAGCTGATTTGATTCCGGGCCGATAGTAAAGGGAGGAGTCGATCATGCGCCTTTTTGCGCAAGTGATGGTCGCCATGTGTCTGGCCGTTGCGGCCGGCTTCAATGCGCAAGCGCAGACCAAGCCGAACGTCACGACGCTCGGGCCGAACTTTCCCAAGGCCACGCTGTTCGTCGGCAACAGCTTTTTCTATTACAACAACGGTATGCCGGGGCGCCTCTCCCTCATGGAGCGGGCCATCGATACCGACAAGATGGCCTATCGCAACACCATGGTCACGATCGGCGGCTCCGGCCTCGATTGGCACGACATGGACAATCTGCTGCGGCCGGGCGGCCTCGGCGCCTATTCCTTCGACGACGACAACAATGTCGTCTTCAACAAGCCTGGCAAGCAGTACGACACGGTCGTGATGATGGATTGCAGCCAGTGCCCGATCCATCCGCAGCTGAAGGACGCCTTCACCACCTTCGCCAAGAAGGACAGCGAGATCGTCCGCGCCCATGGCATGCGGCCGGTGCTGTTCATGTCCTGGGCCTATCTCGACAAGCCTGAGATGACGGACGGGCTGGCCGAGGCCTATACCACCGCCGGCAATGCCAATGATGCGCTGGTCATTCCTGCGGGCCTCGCTTTCGCGCGCGTGCGCAAGCTGCAGCCGGAGCTCAACCTCTATGCGCCGGACCGGCGGCATCCGAGCCCGGCCGGCACCTATCTCGCCGCCTGCGTCACGCTCGCCGCGCTGACGGGACGTTCGCCGGTTGGGAATTCCTACACGATGGGGATCGATCCAGAGACTGTGCAGCTGCTGCAGACGGCGGCGTGGGACACGGTGCAGGAGTATTACGGGCGGTGACCGGACTGGGCGATCAATCGTAGGGTGGGCAAAGGCGCGCTTGCGCCGTGCCCACGGCCTATCTCCGTAAGCGAATTTTGGTGGGCACGCTTCGCTTTGCCCACCCTACGGGATCCTCGCTATTTCAGCACCATCCACGCCGGCGCGTGATCGCTCGCACCTTCTTCGCCGCGAACCTTCTTGTCGACGCCGGCCCTGGCCAGGCGGGGGACGAGGGCAGGGCTCAGCAGCAGATGATCGAGCCGTAGGCCCGCATCGCGCGGCCAGCGGTTCCGCTTGTAGTCCCAGAAGGTGTAGATGCGCTCCTCCCCATGCAGCGCGCGGATCGCATCGCACCAGCCCTGTTCGACCAGCGAGGCGAAGGCCGCGCGGCTCTTCGGCTGGACCAGCGCATCCTTGTCCCATGAGCGCGTCGGATAGATGTCGATCTCGGTGGGCGCGACATTGTAGTCGCCGGCGAGCACCACCGGCAGATCCTGCTTGAGGAAGGTCTTGGCGTGGCGCCTCAGCCGCGCGAACCAGTCGAGCTTGTAGTCGAATTTCGGGCCCGGCTGCGGATTGCCGTTCGGCAGGTAGATGCTGGTGACGATGATGCCGCGCACGGCAGCCTCGATGTAGCGCGCCTCGTGATCATCAGGCCGTCCCGGCAGGCGGTCGCGCGTCAGCACGGGCTCGGCGTTGCGGGCGAGGATGGCGACGCCGTTCCAGGTCTTTTGTCCACGCCAAACTGCGCCGTAGCCGGCTTTTTCGATCGCTTCCGCCGGAAATTCGCCATCACTTGCCTTCAATTCCTGAAGCGCGACGACATCGGGCTTTGCCGCGCGCATCCATGCGAGCAGATTGGGCAGGCGGCGATTGATGTTGTTGATGTTGAATGTCGCAATCTTCATGTAGAGCTACCGGCTCCTGAATTCCGTCACCGGAGATACAATGTCCAAGTTGAGCTTTGCCGCCATCGCATTCGTCGTCGCACTCTCCGGGGCCAGTTCAGCACAATCGGCTGATACGCGCGGCGCATGCAAGGCGGACTACGACAAATTCTGCGCCGGCATCGCGCCCGGCGGCGGCATCGTGGCCTGCCTCAATGGCAAGCGCGATCAGCTCAGCACGACTTGCAAGGCCGCACTGGACAGCAGGAAGAAGAAGTAAGCGGCTGACGCCTCAGCTCGGCAGTGGCGGCGGGCTTGCCGGCTGCGCGAGCGGCGGCGGGGAGGGCGGCTGCTCGGCCGCCTTCGCGGGCTCCGGCTTCACCAGCGGCTCGACCACATTGCCGCCCTTGTAAACGCGGGCGTAGCGACGGCCGAGGCTGGTCAGCACCTCATAGCCGATCGTGCCGAAATGATGGGCGAGCTCGTCGACGGTGATGCCCTCTCCGATCAGCGTCACCATATGGCCGCGGCGCGCTGCGTTCGGCGGCAGATCGGTGATGTCGATCGCGATCAGGTCCATCGAGATGCGCCCCGCGACCGGGCAGCGCTTGCCGGCGACGATCACCTCCGCGCCGCGCGTGCCGTCATTGGAGCTGGCGGCGCGGAAATAGCCGTCGGCATAGCCGACCGCGATGATCGCGAGTTTCGTCGGCCGCCGTGCCGACCAGGTGCCGCCATAGCCGACGGTCTCACCGCGCTCGATCGAGCGGGTCTGCACGATGCGCGCCTTGAGGTCGACGACCGGCTGCATCGGATTGTCGGCCTCCGGTGTCGGATTGACGCCGTAGAGCGCGGCGCCCGGCCGCACCAGGTCGAACTGGAACGGCGCGCCGAGGAAGATGCCGGAGGAATTGGCGAGCGCCGCCGGCACGCCGGAGAATTCGCTGGCGATGGTGCGGAAGGCCGCGAGCTGTTTTGCGTTGATCGTATTGTTGAGCTGCTCGGCCGAGACCAGATGGCTCATCACCAGCGTGATGCCGTGATCGCCGGCATTGATGCGGGGGATGATGGCCTGCGCCTCCGACAGCGTCAGCCCGAGCCGGTTCATGCCGGTGTCGATATGGATGGCGGCGCCGCCGGACCAGCCGGTGCGGCGGCAGAACACGTCCCATTCGGCAAGCTCGTTGAGGTCGCCGATGACGGGACGGCAGTTGATCTTGGCGTAATGCTCGCCGGTGTTCTGGAAATAGCCGCCGAGCACGTAGATGGTGGCGTCGGGCACCGCTGCGCGCGCCGTGCGGGCCTCCTCGATGGTGGCGACGAAGAAGGTCTTGCAGCCGGCCTTGTTGAGCGCCTGCGCCACCTGCGCGGTGCCGCAGCCATAGGCGTCGGCCTTGATCACCGCGGAGCACTCGGCCGGTACCGCCGTCTTCTCGAGCTTGCGCCAGTTGGCGATGATGGCGTCGAGGTCGATGGTGAGCACGCCGCCATAGGCAGCGAGCGCGGCAGCCTGATTGGCCTCCGCGGAGAGAAGGCCGGATTGCGGGATCATGTTCGGGTCGGACACCATTGTCATGGCGTCGTTTTACGCGAAGAGGCCGGGCCGGTTCAAGGAACTCAGTAGTCGTCGCCGCCGCGAGCGGGCACCTGACTGTCCGGTGCAAGATCGCCGAACCTCGTGACCGAAGCTTCGAACGCCAAATCGACGGTGCCGGTCGGGCCGTGGCGCTGCTTGCCGATGATGACCTCGGCTTTTCCGTGCGCAAGGCTCATGTCGAGCTGCCACTTCTCGTGTTCCGGCGTGCCGGGGCGGGGCTCTTTCATCGCGAGGTAATATTCCTCGCGGTACACGAACAGGACGACGTCGGCGTCCTGTTCGATTGATCCGGATTCACGCAAGTCCGAGAGCTGCGGCCGTTTGTCGTCGCGGGATTCGACCTGGCGTGAGAGCTGGGACAGCGCGATGACGGGAACATTGAGTTCCTTGGCGAGTGCCTTCAGGCTGGTCGTGATCTCCGTGATTTCCTGCACGCGGCTGTCGCTGGCGCGCTTGCTCGAGCCTGACAGCAGCTGGATGTAGTCGATCACGAGCAGGTCGAGGCCCTTCTGCCGCTTCAGCCGGCGCGCGCGCGCCATCAGCTGCGCGATCGACAGGCCACCGGTCGCGTCGACATAGAACGGCAGCGATTGCAGCTCGATCGAGACCTCCCGGATCTTCTCGAAATCCGCCTCCGAGATGCCGCCGCGGCGGATGTGGGAGGAGGGAACGCCGGTGCGCTCGGCCACGATACGCGTGGCGAGCTGGTCGGCCGACATTTCGCAGGAGAAGAATCCGATGACGCCGCCATTGGCGGCCTTGGTGGTGCCGTCGGCCTGGAGCTCCGGAACGTAGGCCTTGGCGACGTTGTAGGCGATGTTGGTCGCCAGCGAGGTCTTGCCCATGCCGGGACGGCCCGCGACGATGATGAGGTCGGACTGTTGCAGGCCGCCCATCTTGGTGTCGAGGTCGCGCATGCCCGTCGAGATGCCGGACAGCTTTCCGTCGCGCTGGAACGCCTTGGCCGCGAGGTCGACCGCGACCGCGAGGGCCTGCGAGAATTTCTGGAAGCCGCCGTCGTAGCGGCCGGACTCGGCAAGCTCGTAGAGCTTTCGCTCGGCGTCCTCGATCTGGGCTCGCGGCTGGAAGTCGACCGGGGCGTCATAGGCGACATTGACCATGTCCTCGCCGATGCCGATCAGGTCGCGGCGCAAGGAAAGGTCGTAGACCGTGCGCCCATAATCCTGGGCGTTGATGATCGTGGTCGCTTCGGCCGCAAGCCGCGCTAGATATTGGCCGATGGTCATGCCGCCGACGTCGGTGTCCGCGGGCAGGAACGTCTTCAGCGTGACGGGCGTGGCGATCTTACCCATCCGAATCAGGCTGCCGGCGGTCTCGAAAATGGTCTGGTGCAACGGCTCGAAGAAATGCTTCGCCTCCAGGAAGTCGGAGACCCGGTAGAAGGCGTCGTTGTTGACCAGGATCGCGCCCAGAAGGCTCTGTTCCGCCTCGATATTGTGCGGCGCGCTCCGATAGGCGGGCGTTCCGGGCTCGGGCGCAAGTTTGAGGACGTTCGAATCAGTCAGGGCCATGGTCGAGCGATAGCAAGTTTCTGCGGCGGATGCGGGGCCGGGATAAAGCGCCGCTCCAGGCCAAAGCGGAAGCTAAAACTTCGTCACTATCAACCGATCTTAAAAGCGGTGGATGATTGGCGGCCTCTTCATTCGCCGCGCTTGACGGATTTCCACGGAACTCAAGGCCGGACCGGAAGCGGCCGCGACCACGCCACGGAAAAATCCGGATAGGGTGAACCTAATGAATTGAGGTGCAGACCTATTTGAAAGCGCGTGAAGCGGTGCGCGGGCGTTTTCCGGTGCGGGATCAGACCAGCAGGAGATAAACCAGCGCCACCAGGGCCGCGCCGACGCCAGTGGCGATCAGGGCGTAGTCGGTGCGGAGATCGTGCTGGACGTCGAATGAGGTTTGGGTCTGCTTTCTCATGGCGATGGTCTAGGCCAGCTCCGACCTCGGGAATGTGAAGCAGATCACATCTCTCCGGATTCTTTCGGGGGTAGGAAGGGAACAAGCGGGTGGGCCGGGGATTATCCCGAACCCCTCACGGGAAACGAGGCAAGCGATGCCGCCAGAACGGCAGCACCAGGATTGGCGAAGCGAGACAGGGAGCCGGCTGTGGCTGTCCGGTCTGATCGCCGCCATGCAGCACGCAGAGCGGCCGGAGATCCGGCGCCAGCCGGTCGCACCCGAGATCATCGTCGAGCTGAGGGCGCAATTGGCGTTGGCAGCCTCTTACCGCGCCTCCCAGATCTCGACCCTGCGTCACTAGAACCTATTCACCGGCGAGCCTCAACTTCGGCTTGGCGCCGCCCTCCAGGGCGCGCAGCCGGGCTTCCTCGTGGGCGATATAGTCGCGGGTCATCGGCACCACGCCCTGGCGCTTGGTCAGCTGGATCTGGAAGTTCATCATGCCCTGCTTGCGGAAGGTCATCTCGCTGGCTGCGAGATAAAATTCCCACATCAGCGCGAAGCGCTCGTCGTAAAGCTGCACGGCTTCCTCGCGCCGCGCCATGAAGCGCTCCCGCCAGGCCTTCAGCGTCTCGGCGTAGTGCAGCCGCAGGATCTCGATGTCGCAGACCAATAGCCCGGCGTTCTCGATCGCGGGCAGCACCTCCGAGAGTGAGGGGATGTAGCCGCCGGGGAAGATGTATTTGGCGATCCAGGGATTGGTCGAATCCGGTCCCTGCGAGCGGCCGATCGAATGCAGCAACATGACGCCGTCATCGCTGAGCAGCTCGGCGCAGCGCTGGAAATAAGTGTCGTAGAACCTCGCCCCGACATGCTCGAACATGCCGACCGACACGATGCGGTCGAATGGCCCCGGAACGTCGCGATAGTCCTGAAGCAGGAAGCGCGCCTGATGCGTCAGACCCTTCTCGGCGGCGCGCGTATTGGCAATCTGCAACTGCTCCGTCGACAGCGTCACGCCGGTCACGTCGGCGCCTGCGATCTCGGCCAGATAGAGGCCGAGCCCGCCCCAGCCCGATCCGATGTCGAGCACGCGCTGGCCGGGCTTGACCAGCAGCTTTGCACTGACATGCCGCTTCTTGGCGAGCTGCGCGTCGTCGAGCGTGGCGTCCGGCGTCTCGAAATAGGCGCAGCTATATTGCTTGTCGGCGTCCAGGAAGAGCGAATAAAGCCGCGCGTCGAGATCGTAATGATGCGCGACATTGCGGCGCGAGCGCGCCCGCGCGTTGAACTGTCTGATATGTCGGGCGAGATAGCGCAGGTGCCACCAGGGTTTTGCCCAGTGAGGCAACAGTTCGGGTTGATCGAGCAGGATGGCGAGGACATCGGCGATGTTGCCGCGCTCGACGACGAATTCGCCGTTCATATAGGCCTCGCCAAGCCCGAGCTCGGGATTGATGAGGATCTTTCGCTCTGCGTCTGATGTCACGAAGCGCACGGCGATCGGCTCGCCCGTGCCGTCGCCGACCGTGAATTTCGATCCATTTGCCGTGGTCACCGTCAGCGACCCCCGGCGAATGAATTGCGACAGGAAGCTACGCAACAAGCGGTCCATCCACACCTTCCTCTCGAGCGGACAAGAGATGCGACTAACCCGGCCTTTCAATTCTGACGCTCAGGTCCCGCTCGGGTTCCTATGCGTTTGCATCTAAATCTGGGGAGGGCGTTTGGGTCCCGCCATTGCGTTGTGTTCACGGCAGATATTCCTAAGGCGCTTAACCCCATCCTTGCCCCGCAGCCTGCTTCCATTCGCAGCGCAATCGGCTAAAAGGTGACCGCCGCCGCGCCGGGGGGCCGGCCGTATCTGTCGGATTTCAATGGAGATGATGGGAATGTCGAGCCGAGCGCTCAGCCTCGCCACGGTGCTGTTTCTGATTGGCTTCGGCGCCTCCGATGCCGTTCTGGCGCAGGCGACGAACCTCGAGGCCGGCAAGGCCCCATCCCAGATCTTCGCGCAGACTTGCAATGCCTGCCACAAGAGCCCGCGGGGGCTGTTGAAGACGGTGGCGCCGGGCTCGCTGCCGGGCTTCCTGCGTCAACACTACACCACCAGCCCCGACATGGCCGGCGTGCTGGCCTCCTACCTCGTCTCCAACGGTGCCACCGACGCCCGCTATCAATCCAAGGACGGCGGCAAGGACAAGAAGGACGCCTCCAAGGAGAAGGACGCCAACACGCCCCCTGGACAGTCGCCTGAGCATCAGGGCCGACGGCAGCGCCAGGAAGCCGCCAAGCCGGAAGGCGAGGGCGCTTCTATCCCGGCGCCTGAGGGCCGCCAGAAGCGCGCGGCGCGGCCGAGCGAGGAAGGTGCCAAGGAAGGTGCGAAGCCCGAGGCCGCCGCCGAACAACCGCGCGAGGGCCGCAAGGGCAAGCGCATGAGCAAGCGCGCCAAGCCGGAGACGGAAGACACCGCCGCGCCGAAGGTCGATTCCAAGACCGAACCCAAAACTGAACCGAAGACCGAGCCGAAGAGCGAGAGCGCCAAGGTCGATACCGAGTCCAAGCCCGACAGCGGCAAGCCCGCCGAGAAGCCGGCAGAGACGAGGCCTGAGAGCGCCAAGGTCGAGCCGAGCGCCAGCGAGACGCCGGCGTTGCGCCCCGATCCTGTGCCGCAGGTGACACCGGCTCCGCCAGCGG
>NZ_LBJP01000092.1:0-397366 GCF_028128715.1 Bradyrhizobium sp. CCBAU 51745
GAAGCCGGATATACGTCAGCAGTTGTGATCGTCGATCCTGATCAAGCCGGTCGTTGCAATCGGGCGGGGTCCATATACGTCCACATATGAACCGAGCCGCAAGGCCGTCTCGGCCATTCGGCTTCGATCCCCACTCGCGCGAATACGGAGAGCGGCACGCCGCTCGCATTCTTTTTTCAACAAAGAGCTAAAGGGCTGCGCCCTTGGCGCGCGCAAGGCATCCAAACGCTACGCGCCGCCTCCACACGTCTCCCGCAAGGGCGGGGCCCTCGTGCGGACCCTCGGCGCTGCAGGCGAAGAACGTCCGCATCATGCCCGAAACCAGCCGCCCGGGCGATAACCCCCCAGATACCGACGATCCGAGCTTCACTGCTCCGATCTTCGCCAACCTGTTCACCGATGAAGAAGGCGAGGGCTTCAGCTAGATCTGGTCTCGTCCTAACTGTCGGAACGGCGATTGATCCGATCCGCAATGCCTCGCCCGGTTGGTCTGGGCGGGCATTAATTTGCGCAGGAGCTGGCCGCGCTCTTGCGGCAGCGTCGCACCACGACCATGCGAGCTTCGCAGGATGGACGCACTGATTCCCTCAAGGAGCTTCAGTCGCAAGCAACCTACGGCGCGTCGTCGTGCTTGAGGTGTCGCTTACGGATATTGTAACTCACCAGCCAGATCACGCTGACTGCGATCGGCACGAAGGCTGCGGTCAGGAACGAGGGCTCTACCCGCAGTCCGACGTCATGCGCGCCCTTGGCAAGATAGCTAAACAAGCTGACTACATAATATCCTATCGCCCCGACCGATAATCCTTCGACCGTGCACTGCAGACGAAGTTGCTGTCTCGCGCGTTCGTTGATAGCCTGCAACAGGTCACGATGTTGTCGTTCGATTTCGACGTCGACACGGGTCCGCAACAGATCGGCGGCACGCGCCAGCTTGACCGACAGAGCCGCCTGACGATCCTCTACGGTCGCGCAGGTTCGCATTGCGGGCGCCATGCGGCGCGCCAGAAACGACGACCAGGTTGGATAACCTGAGACGTCATTGCCTTCAATGATGGACAGTCGTGATTGGACCAGCTCGTTGTAGGCCCTGCTGGCGCCGAAGCGAAACAGGCTTCCGGTCGCGCCTTTTTCGAAGGAGGCGGCCAGCGCAGTCAGCTCGGCGAGCAAATCGTTGTTGAACTGCAGCCCCTCACCGCTCTGCATTTTTTCGAGCGCCTCAACAAGGCGGCGGTCGATGCGATCAACGGAAGGTGCAAGCTCAAGGGCGGCCGATAGGCCAAGCAGCGCCAGTGGACGGTAGGTCTCGATCTCCAGGAGCCGTTGCACCAGCGCTCCGAGATCGTGCGACGTCAATCCAAGGTCGCAGACGAGAATTTTCGTAAAGCCTTTTTCGTCTACGCGGAAGTCTGAGGCGGCAACGCCTGCGCCGCTCTTTGTAGCAACCATGGCCAGGCTGTTCTTGTCAAAAACCTGTTCGGCGCGCCTGGTCGGCGAGGCGTCCTGCTCCACTTCTAGCCTGATCGCGACCAGCAACTGGCCGGTTTGACGCAACGCGCGGATCAGTGATCGGACGGTACCATCAACTTTGTCAAATCGGTCTGCGGCAGAACCATTTGTGTTTCTCCAGATCCAGGTGAATGTTGTGAATTCCGAATGCTGCTCCCAACGTAGCGTAGCGGGCTCGATGACAATCTGATGAAGTTTCGCCGATTGCTCAGGCGGCGGAAGATTGCGCTCGAGGCAAAAATCGATAAAACGGCAGCGATCGCTTGTGGCCGCCTCACCCTGCGCAAGAAAAGCCAAGTGGATCACGCTGAATGGCGAAACAAGGCGGGTGAAAGGGCGCGCGTGCACTTCGCCGAGCACGGCGTCGCGTTGCGGATGTGGCGTGAAGGTTCGAAGATCAAATTCATCGACCATGTAATTGACGCCTCTCTTCAGGGTGAGCAAGCAGCCGTCAGCCGCGCGAGGCGTGGCAAGCCGGAGCGTATTCCGTTCCCCGAGCGGGGTGCAGACAGGCGACCTCTGTTACGGCAACCACATTGTCGATTGACAGATCGAGGCCCAAACACGACTCCCATCTTGTTGCCGCCGCCCTGACGCGGAGAGGCGGTGCAGGATTTGGGCCATCACTGTAGAAGGGGCTCGCTTGCGTCTTTGGCGCAGTGGCTTTCGAAGACAGTTGGAGGCGGGTTTCAGACATGAAGCGCGCTTGTATCTGACAGGATGCGTACGTGGCGCAGGCCAGAGGAAATTGCCTGTTTGCACGGTGATCGCTCGCCAGGCGGCTACATTCTCTGAGACGCCATCCTGTGGACGGATTTTGTCTATGCAGAGGCCGGCGACTGACCGGGCTCGGACCAGCCCGGCAGGGATTGGCCGATCGGCGGATAACGTCACGCCGCGTGAGGTGACGTTATCACGCAGCCGGAGCGCACGCCGTCATCGTCTTTTGAGGTGACATTCAGGGCAGTGCAAGCGCCGCGGCTCGCTCGCAGTGAGGCAGATACGTGGCGAGTGTCGTGAGCGATCGACCGAATAGCGCGGATCACAAGTACGGCCGCCTCGACTTGGCAGGCGTATTGCTCGAGTGCGGTCGCGGAGGTTTTGATCCGCCTGTCGCCACGCGGCCGAGAGCCAATCTCGGTCAAACTCGCTCGCCGGTCTTTGCAGGACGCGAGGATCGCCACGTTCTCGTCGATGTCAGTTCTGTTTCGGGTCGAGCGGACGAAGCGGCGTCTTCGATGAGTGGATCTGGCCGAAGGCCGGCTAAGAAGCCTCGATCGCTTATGGCACAACAGCGGCGTCACAACTTTCATCCCCTGCTGGCTGCGCCGTCATTCCTCGTGAAACAAGAAAGTTCCTCCTTCGCTGTTGAGCCGTGCGGGGTGCGCCGTTGATCGCCTCCGGCCTGTCGATCATCATCGAGGCCGCAAGGTGCGGGCTGGGAAATTCGCCGCATAGCCACCGGCAAAGGCTTGAACCTCAAGTTCAACCTGATGCCGGTCGGCGACGGATAGCGGTCGACCGTCGCTATGCGGTCTACCCGGTACAGAGAATTTGGATGACCCGCTTCACCCAGCTCGCGAAGCTGTTATGTACTGTCGGATGGCCCGGCCGGCTTTCGGAAACGCGGCATTGAGCGGCCGTGCGGGCAAGCGGCTGCGGGCAAAGAAAAGCGTCTACATCTCCCCAAGCCTCCGCTACGTTCGTCCGGAGCATTGCGAGCGCATCTAAGGTCCTGACGAGGTCCACCCCGAGAGCCAAGCATGCTTGAAATATCGCGCAAGGGCTGCCCCGCACACTAAGCGCGAGAGCAGGCCTTTGTCGGGCACTTGCTGGGCCGGTTGTCGACATTAAGACTCAATGCCAGAAACCTGACACTACGCGCCGCTGCGAAGCGTCTGCTGAGCCTGCGAATTCACTTCGGCACGCGATTTGCTCTGTTCACGGCATAGTTGCCAAGCGCACTGTGATGGTCTTCGGGACGGACCGCCGCGTTAGTGTCTGATCCCTCCAACGGTTTGCTGTGGCAGTGACTTGGCGCTCGGTTGTCGACCGAGAAAATGCAGGCAGGTGTTGGATGCGATCTAGAGTGCTCCTTTTGGGAGCCACAACAATTGCGCCCGTCGCGAGCGGCGCAACCAAAGCGGCGAACTTTGAGCCAGGAGTGAAACTGCCACCGGCAGTGTGGGACTGGTCCGGGGGCTATATTGGCGGACAGGTACGGTCGACCTCCTTCACCAATCCCTGCGGTCAGTCGATCCTATGGCGATGGGTTCGATGTCACCCGGCACAACCCGCTCCTGTCGATTGGCCAAGCATTTCTGCTTGGGCGCTGCGCTGGCGGGCCTGCAATTGCGATGCGCCTTCCCCGCGCTGTTGGTGCGACTGGAGGATCTAGCACCGATCCTCGCCGCGGAGGACGTCGTCTACATGCCGTTTTACGTCCTTCGCTGCCCGTAGCGTCCGCCGGTCACCTTCCGCCCTTCCATCACTTAGAGGTTGAAGTGCCACCATGTCCGAACGACCCTTGCCGACGCTGCCGATGTGGCGCGTCGATCACATCGAGCCCTCGCCCGAGATGTTGGTGCTGCGCGCCAACGGTCCGATCCACCGCGTGCGCTTCCCGTCCGGGCACAAAGGCTGGTGGGTGACAGGCTACAACGAGGCCAAGGCGGTACTGTCTGACGCGGCGTTCCGGCCGGCGGGAATGCCGCCGGCGGCATTCACCCCGGACTCGGTGATTCTCGGTTCGCCCGGCTGGCTGGTCTCTCACGAGGGGGGCGAGCATGCCCGGTTGCGCACGATCGTGGCGCCGTCTTTCAGCAACCACAGGGTGAAGCTGCTCGCCCAGCAGGTCGAGGCGATCGCCGCGCAGTTGTTCGAGACGTTGGCAGCCCAGCCCCAGCCCGCCGACCTGCGGCGCCACCTCTCATTTCCCCTTCCGGCCATGGTCATCAGCGCGCTCATGGGCGTGCTCTACGAGGATCACGCCTTTTTCGCCGGGGTGTCCGACGAGGTGATGACGCACCAGCATGAAAGCGGCCCGCGCAGCGCGTCGCGCCTGGCTTGGGACGAACTGCGCGCCTACATTCGCGGCAAGATGAGGGACAAGCGCCAGGATCCGGGCGACAACCTGTTAACGGATCTGCTCGCGGCGGTCGACCAGGGCAAGGCGACCGAGGAAGAGGCGATCGGCCTGGCGGCGGGCATGTTGGTGGCGGGCCACGAGAGCACTGTCGCGCAGATCGAATTCGGCCTGCTGGCCATGTTCCGCCATCCGCTACAGCGCGAACGCCTGGTCCGCGATCCATCCCTGGTGGACAAGGCGGTGGAGGAAATCCTGCGTATGTACCCGCCGGGCGCGGGCTGGGACGGCATCATGCGCTATCCGAGGACCGACGTGACCATCGCGGGCGTGCATATTCCCCCGGAAAGCAAGGTGCTGGTCGGCCTGCCGGCGACGTCGTTCGATACGCGCCATTTCGTCGACCCGGAAATCTTCGACATCGGACGCGACGGAGAGCCGCACCTGGCGTTCTCTTCCGGGTCGCACTCCTGCATCGGCGCGGCGCTGGCCAGGCTGGAACTCAAGGTGGTGTTCGGTTCGATCTTCCAGCGCTTTCCCGCGTTGCGCCTGGCCGTGTCGCCCGAAGAATTGAAGTTGCGCAAGGAGATCATCACCGGCGGGTTCGAGCAGTTCCCGGTGCTCTGGTGATGCCGCGGACGCCAAGGGCGATCTCGATCTTCTCCGGAATCTGCCGCGCGCCGGTCAGATCAACCAACAGGTAACCAAGATGGACGTGCAAGAAACCACGGCAGCATGCCGGGACGCGTTCGCCGAACTGGCGTCGCCAACCTGCATCCACAACCCCTATCCGTTCATGCGGTGGTTGCGCGAGCACGATCCGGTGCATCGCGCGGCGTCGGGCCTCTTTCTGTTGAGCCGCCACGCCGATATCTCCTGGGCATTTAAGGCCACGGGCGATGCGTTTCGGGGACCGGCGCCGGGCGAACTGGCGCGCTATTTCCCGCGTGCGGCGAGAAGCCTGTCGCTCAATCTGCTGGCGTCCACGCTTGCGATGAAGGACCCACCGACGCATACGCGTCTGCGCCGGCTCATCTCGCGCGATTTCACCATGCGCCAGATCGACAACCTGCGGCCGAGCATCGCGCGCATCGTCGCAGCGCGCCTGGACGGCATGGCGCCCGCGCTGGAGCGCGGGGAGGCGGTGGACCTGCATCGGGAATTCGCGCTGACCTTGCCCATGCTGGTCTTCGCCGAACTATTTGGCATGCCCCAAGACGACATGTTCGGGCTCGCCGCCGGCATCGGCGCCATTCTGGAAGGCCTGAACCCGCACGCCAGCGATCCCCAGCTCGCCGCGGCGGACGCGGCCAGTGCCAGGGTGCTGGCCTACTTCGGCTGCCTCATAAAGCGCAAGCGCACCGATCCCCGCCACGACATCGTGTCGATGCTGGTCGGCGCACATGATGATGATGCCGACACGCTATCGGATGCCGAGTTGATCAGCATGTTGTGGGGCATGCTGCTGGGCGGCTTCGCGACCACTGCTGCGACCATCGACCATGCGGTCCTGGCGATGCTGGCGTATCCCGAACAGCGGCGCTGGCTGCAGGCAGACGCCGCGGGGGTGAAGGCATTCGTCGAAGAAGTCCTGCGCTGCGACGCGCCCGCGATGTTCAGCTCCATTCCGCGTATCGCCCTGCGCGACATCGAACTGGGCGGCGTGGTGATCCCGAAGAACGCGGACGTGCGCGTGCTGATCGCGTCCGGCAATCGCGACCCGGACGCCTTCGCCGATCCCGATCGCTTCGATGCCGCGCGGTTCTACGGCACCAATCCAGGCATGTCGACCGACGGCAAGATCATGCTGAGCTTCGGTCACGGCATTCACTTCTGCCTCGGTGCGCAACTGGCCCGGGTGCAGTTGGCCGAGAGCCTGCCGCGAATCCAGGCCCGCTTCCCCAGGCTGGCATTGGCCGAACAGCCGACCCGGGAGCCCTCGGCGTTCCTTCGGACGTTCCGCGCGCTGCCGGTGCGGCTGCATGCGCAGGGGAGCTGAGATGCGCGTCATGGTCGACCAGCACCTGTGCGGAACCAGCGGGCAGTGCGTGCTGACGCTGCCGGGCACCTTTCGCCAGCGCGAACCGGACGGCGTGGCCGAAGTGTGCGTGTCGACGGTCCCGCGGGCGCTGCACGCCGCCGTGCGGCTCGCGGCCAGCCAGTGCCCGGTCGCCGCCGTTAGGGTCATCGAAAGCGACGCTGGCGATGGCGAGCGCGGCAGCGCCGGCCCTGCGCCTTCTTCAGCGGAGGCCGAGCGGCATGCCGCGAAAGACCGGCACAATCTAGGATGATACGATGGGACGGTTTGAAGGCAAAGTGGCCGTGGTGACCGGCGCCGGCGCCGGCATCGGCAAGGCATGCGCCCTCGCCATCGCGCGCGAGGGCGGCAGAGTGGTGGTGGCCGACATTGAAGGCTCGGCGGCTATCGCTTGCACCGCGCAGATCGCGGCCGAAGCGGGCCACGCGCTCGCCCTGGCGATTGACATTGCCGATGCGCAGGCGGTGGCAGTGCTGTTCGAGACGGCGGAGCGCCACTTCGGTGGGGTCGACCTGCTGGTGAACAACGCGAGCGCGATGCATCTGACCCCGCGCGACCGCGGGATCCTCGAGCTGGACCTAGCGGTCTGGGATCAGACCATGGCGACCAATCTGCGTGGCACGCTGCTCTGCTGCCGACAGGCCATCCCACGGATGATCGCCCGCGGTGGTGGCGCGATCGTCAACATGTCGTCGTGCCAGGGGCTCAGCGGTGACACCGCGCTGACGTCCTACGCCGCGTCGAAGGCGGCGATGAACATGCTGTCGGCCTCACTCGCCACCCAATACGGTCATGCGCAGATCCGCTGCAATGCGGTTGCGCCGGGTCTCATCATGACCGAGCGACTCCTCGCCAAGCTGGACGCGTGCATGCAACGGCATCTGCGCCGGCACCAGCTCCTGCCGCGTGTCGGCCACCCCGACGACGTGGCCGCGCTGGTGGCGTTCCTGCTCTCCGACGATGCTGCGTTCATCACCGGCCAGGTCGTGTGCATCGATGGCGGCATGCTGGCGCATGTGCCGACATACGCCGACGGTGGCAACAGCCGGGCCGCGCGGCCTGCCGACGATACCGCCGAAGCGACCGCAGCGCCATGCGGCTGACGGACATGCTGCTCAACCCGTTAGACCGTCGACACTGCCTGCGGCACGACATCCCGGTCGTGCCCGGCGCTTTCCCGCTGGTCGGGCATCTTCCCGCCATCGCCAGAGACCTGCCGCGCCTGCTCCGGCGCGCGGAACAGACGCTGGGTAGCCACTTCTGGCTGGATTTTGGTCCTGTCGGCCACCTGATCACCTGCATGGATCCGGATGCTCTCGCACTGCTCCGGCACAAGGACGTGTCCTCGGCGCTGATCGAAGACATCGCGCCCGAATTGTTTGGCGGAACGTTGGTCGCCCAGGACGGCATCGCGCACCGGCAGGCGCGCGATGCGATCCAGGCGGCGCTTCTGCCCAAGGGGCTGACCCAGGCCGGCATCGGCGAGCTGTTCGCGCCCGTCATCCAGGCGCGCGTGCAGAGGTGGCGTGACCGGGGCGACGTCACCATCCTGCGCGAAACCGGCGATCTGATGCTCAAGCTCATCTTCAGTCTCATGGGAATCCCCGCGCACGACCTGCCGGGATGGCATCGCAAGTACCGGCAACTGCTGCAGTTGGTCGTCGCGCCCCCGATCGACCTGCCCGGACTGCCCTTGCGGCGCGGCCGCGCTGCCCGCGACTGGATCGATGCGCGGTTGCGCGAGTTCGTCCGCGCCGCGCGCGAACATGCCTCGCGCACCGGGTTGATCAACGACATGGTGAGCGCCTTTGATCGCAGCGACGATGAGCTTTCCGATGACGTCCTGGTCGCCAATATCCGCTTGCTGCTGCTTGGTGGTCACGACACCACCGCTTCGACGATGGCCTGGATGGTGATCGAGCTAGCGCGGCAGCCTGGGTTGTGGGACGCCCTGGTCGAGGAGGCGCAACGCGTAGGCGCGGTGCCGATCCGGCACGCGGACCTGACGCAGTGTCCGATCGCCGAGGCGCTGTTCCGCGAGACGCTGCGCGTGCATCCGCCGACGCCGCTCTTAGTGCGTCGCGCACTGCGTGAATTGCGACTCGGCCAACGGCGCATTCCTGCGGGCACCGATCTGTGCATACCGCTGCTGCATTTCTCGACCTCGGCGCTGCTGCACGAGGCGCCTGATCAGTTTCGGCTGGCGCGGTGGCTGCAACGCACCGACCCGATCCGGCCGGTGGACATGCTGCAGTTCGGTACTGGCCCACACGTCTGCATGGGCTACCACTTGGCATGGCTGGAACTGGTGCAGTTCTGTATCGCCTTGGCGCTGACCATGCACGAGGCCGGGGTGAGGCCGCGGTTGCTGAGCGGCGTCGAAAAAGGCCGGCGTTATTACCCGACCGCACATCCGTCTATGGCTACCCGCATCGGATTCTCATGAGTTGGCATCGCATGCTCCGTGTGGTGAGGCAGCGGCGCCGGCGGCGAGCGGCATTGCTGCACTCGGCGCGCGCGCTCGGTGCGGGGCCTGCAACACCGCGGCGGCTCGCCGCTCGTCGTGGCTGTCTCCTGGCAGGTACAAGGACATGAACAACATGCAGACCGGTTCCACGCCACACGACGACCGAGCTGGCGTTTCCGCGAACCGCGGATTGGGCGCGCAGGCGCGCGGCGCATCCGGCAGGCTGCTGCCCGAGATCTGGATGCAGGACGGCGTAAAGCGGGTCGAACAGGCGCTGGCGCGTCTTCTCTGCGTCCAAGACGACGGTGAGACCGAGCTGATGGCGGCGATGCGCTACGCCACCTTGCACGGCGGCAAGCGCACGCGCGCCTTGCTCTGTTTGGCTGCCGGCGCACTGGCCGACACGCCGGCGCACATGCTCTATGACGTCGGTGCCGCCATCGAGATGATGCACGCCTGTACGTTGGTCCACGACGATCTGCCCGCGATGGACGACGACGTGCTTCGCCGCGGCCTCCCGACCGTGCACGTCAAGTTCGGCGAAGCCACCGCGATCCTGGTCGGCGATGCGCTGCAGGCGCACGCCTTCCTAACCCTGGCGAGCCTGGATGCGCCGGGCGACAACCGTATCGCGCTCGTGCGCGAACTGGCGCAGGCGGTGTCCGTCGAGGGTGCCGCGGGCGGGCAGGCCATGGATCTGTCGCTGGTTGGAAAGCACGTCGAGCTGGACAGGATCCTGGTGATGCACCGGATGAAGTGCGGAGCGCTCGTGCGCGCATCCGTTCGTATGGGCGCGCTATGCGCCATCACGGAGGATGTCGCGCACGCTGCGCTGTACTGTGCGCTCGATCGCTACAGCGCCTGTTTCGGCCTGGCGTTGCAGGTGATCGACGACATTCTCGACGCGACAGCGGATACCGCGACCCTAGGCAAGACCCCCGGCAAGGACGCGGCGGCGCGGAAGCCGACCTGCGCGTCGATCATGGGGCTGCAGGCAGCGCGCCAGTTCGTGTCGGATCTGTTGCGCGACGCCGGGGAGGCCGTCGCCCCGTTGGGGGCGCGTGCGGAACGCTTGGCGCAGATCCTGCAGCGGGCCGACGCATCTCTGTTCCAGCACGCGCCATGCGCATGAGCGCGCCCGTACGCATGGAGTCGCCCCTGTGCCATGCGATCGGCCGGCGGCAGCGGTGCATGCTGCACTGTGTCCGTGCCCGCGGCGCCGATCGCAGCGGTCGCCCAGTACGGCAGCGACGGGCCTGCGGCGACGTGCGCGGCGTCTGCCCGATCCTGGTTCCCGTCCACCGTCTGCAGAAGGAACATCCCGCGTGAACGCGCTGGCTGAACAGATCCTTTCCGAATTGCGCTACCTGCTGTGCGAGATGCGCGATGGCGGCAGCGTCGGTCCATCGATCTACGACACGGCGCGAGCTCTGCAGTTCCGCGGCAACGTCACCGGTCGGCAGGACGCATACGCGTGGCTCATCGCGCAGCAACAGGCCGATGGCGGATGGGGAAGCGCGGACTTCCCGCTGTTCCGTCATGCGCCGACGTGGGCGGCGTTGCTGGCATTGCAGCGTGTCGACTCGCTTCCCGGCGCTGCCGACGCTGTGCAGGCTGCAACGCGGTTCCTCCAGCGCCAGCCCGATCCCTATGCGCATGCGGTGCCGGACGACGCGCCGATCGGCGCGGAGCTGATCCTGCCGCGGTTTTGCGACGAGGCCGTATCCTTGCCGGGCGGCGAGGCGTTTCCGCGCCACCCGGCGCTGTTGCCGTTGCGGCAAGCGCGGGTCAAGCTGGGCGCCGTGGCGACGTTGCCGAGCGGCCATCCGTTGCTGCACTCCTGGGAAGCCTGGGGGACGTCGCCGACAACCGCATGGCCAGATGATGACGGCAGCATCGGCATCAGTCCGGCGGCCACCGCCGCGTGGCGTGCGCACGCCGTGACACAGGGGAGCACGCCGCAGGTCGGGCGCGCCGACGCGTATCTGCAGGCGGCATCGCGAGCGACGCGCAGCGGCATCGAAGGTGTCGTTCCGAACGTCTGGCCGATCAATGTGTTCGAGCCATGCTGGTCGCTGTACACCTTGCATCTGGCCGGTCTGTTCGCGCATCCGGCGCTCGCCGGGGCGGTGCGCGTGATCGTCGCGCAGCTCGACGCCCGCCTGGGCGTGCGCGGTCTGGGCCCGGCCGTGCACTTCGCGGCAGATGCGGACGACACCGCCGTTGCGTTGTGCGTCCTGCACCTTGCAGGCCGCGACCGGGCGGTCGATGCGTTGCGCCATTTCGAAATCGGCGAGCTGTTCGTCACCTTCCACGGCGAACGCAATGCCTCGGTGTCGACCAACATCCATGCCCTGCATGCGTTGCGACTGTTGGGAAAGCCCACCGCCGGCACCAGCGCCTACGTCGAGGCCAATCGCAACCCGCACGGTCTCTGGGACAACGAAAAATGGCACGTTTCGTGGCTGTATCCCACCGCGCATGCGGTTGCAGCGCTGGCGCAAGGCAAGCCCCGGTGGCGCGACGAGCGCGCGCTGGCGGCGCTGCTGCAGGCGCAGCGCGACGACGGCGGCTGGGGCGCCGGTCGCGTGTCCACATTCGAGGAAACTGCCTATGCGCTGTTCGCGTTGCACGTGATGGACGGGAGCGAAGAGCCGACAGGGCGGCGGCGCATTGCGCAGGCGGTGGCGCGTGCGCTGGAGTGGATGCTCGCCCGCCACGCGGCGCATGCATTGCCGCAGACTCCGCTGTGGATCGGCAAGGAACTGTATTGCCCCACCCGGGTCGTGCGCGTGGCCGAACTCGCCGGGTTGTGGCTGGCGCTTGGTTGGGGGCGGCGCGTCCTGGCCGAGGGAACAGGAGCGGCGCCATGACCGAACGCGCGCTGCAGCAGGTGCTGGAGTGGGGGCGTTCCCTGACCGGGTTCGCCGATGAGCACGCCGTGGAAGCGGTCAGGGGCGGCCAGTACATCCTGCAGCGCATCTACCCTAGTCTGCACGACATCAGTGCCCGCACCGGCCGCGATCCGCAGGACGAAACGCTGACCGTGGCGTTCTATCGCGAACTGGCGCTGTTGTTCTGGCTGGACGATTGCAACGACCTTGGCCTGATCGCGCCGGAGCAGCTCGCCGCGGTGGAGCAGGCACTGGGGCAGGGCGTGCCGTGCGCGCTCCCCGGATTCGAGGGCTGCGCTGTGCTGCGCGCTTCGCTGGCCGCGCTCGCCTACGATCGTCGCGATTATGCTCAGCTTCTCGACGATACCCGGTGCTACTGCGCGGCGCTGCGCGCCGGACACGCGCAGGCGGCAGGGGCGGGAAGCTGGTCCTACGCCGAGCACCTGCATAACGGCATCGATTCGATCGCCTACGCGAACGTGTTCTGTTGCCTGTCGTTGCTGTGGGGACTGGACATGGCGACCTTGCGCGCGCGTCCGGCGTTTCGCCAGGTCCTGCGGCTCATCTCCGCGATAGGGCGCCTGCAGAACGATCTGCATGGACGCGACATGGACAGGTCCGCCGGCGAGGCCGATAACGCGGCGATCCTGCTGCTGCAGCGCTATCCGGCTATGCCGGTGGTGGAGTTCCTCAACGACGAGCTAGCCGGCCATACGCGCATGCTGGATCGGGTGATAGCGAAAGAACGCTTTCCCGCGCCCTGGGGACCGTTGATCGAGGCCATGGCGGCCATCCGCGCGCAGTACTACCAGACCTCGACCAGCCGCTACCGCAGCGACGCTGCGGGAGGAGGCTAACGTGCGCCGGCGTGAACGCGCGGGAGGCGGCGGCGTGCGCGGCTGCCTTCGGTCCGATCCGGCGGATGCCCTCGTAGTCCACCGTGCAATACGCAGTGGTAGAGAGCCCTGGGGAAGCGGATAGTTGGTCTATGGATTGCCGATGAAAGGGGCTGCCATCGCTCATCGCGAAATCCCAGAGATGCAGCTTCGGTAGCAGCAGAACTCCGCCTACGTTCTTATGCGCACTTCCCGCAATACGCGCTGACGATAGATCTTCGATACATTCGTCCGAAGTCGACGTCAGCAGCGCAACGCCTGCCGCATTCAGGCCGCTGTGCTTCCGGCAGCTGGAGCCAAACTCAAGATTTTGGCGCTTGCTCAGAAAAACGCCTCTGTATGAGGGTCCCGGACGCGCAATAAGAGGAACCGCGCTGTGACAGTCTCTCTTGACGGCGAAGTTCGAGACGGACGGCACTACATGCAGGTCCGTGTCTACTTTGAAGATTCCGACGCCGGCCAGATTGTTTATCACGCGAATCTTTTTGCGTTTCATGGAACGTGGCGGAACGAATTACTTGCGCCTGCTCGGCACCAATCAGCAAGCGCTGCTCAAGGAAACGCGGAACGATCCGCCAGGCTTTGCCTTTGTTGCCCGTTCCGTCGCAGCAGCACCATACGCGTTCGGCGTGCTGGGCGACCCAATGGCTTACATCAAGGGAGGCGTGGCTTGGCAAAACAATCAGGGCGACTTCGTCAATAACTACGAGGGGGCCGGTTGCCACAGGAGAAAACCGATTTCGACTATGGTCGTCTCGGGGGCATCATCGGGCTGGGCGTCGAGCAGGCGCTCACGCCCGCATGGTCGTTTACAGCCGAGTATGACTATCTGCATTTCGGCGGGCCGAGTGTCGCGACTCCTGCCACCGTGCAAGATCCGCCTTTGGCAATTCTTCCGGCGAACACAACGAGCCTGTCTAGGAACTATCATGTCGGAAAGATCGGATTGAACTACCATTTTGGCGCCACCCCCAGGGGAAACGGCTAGCGAGTGCCGTTACGCGCTTGTCTACGTAGCCGACATTGTCGGTGTAGACGAGCACTCACGGTGTGTTGGTCTTCAACCATAGATCCCTGCGCGCCGAATTCCTCATGTGTATGTCCGATTGCCGCCGGAATGTCGTAAATCCGACAGAGCTGCCTGGGCAATTCCGCACGAAATGCCGTAGCTGGACATGTTCTTCTCGTCCAACAAGGCGCAGTCGAGATTTTGTACGTGGCATGGCGGTTGCTAATGAGCAGACAGACCACTGCCGCGGCTACAGGCCAAGCCGCTGCCCCATCCCAAGTCACACAAACGGGCTTAATCAATGAAGCGACGTACCCGGACCCGGACAGATTTTACGCGAGCGCCAACGACAAGAACTTACACGAGTTCAAGGAGGCTTCTGTGGAAATCCTGGATATCATCGGAATTGGGATCGGCCCATTTAACCTTAGTCTTGCAGCGCTTATTGAACCTACTCCGCTCCGCGCACTTTTCCTGGAGAAGCGAGACGGGCTTGTCTGGCATCCAGGCCTTGCGCTGCCGAACAGTCGCCTACAGGTGTCGCCGCTCAAGGATTGCGTGACCCTGGTCGATCCTACTAGCCCATATTCATTCCTCAACTATTTGGCACTGCATGGTCGGATCTACAGCTTTGTCAACAAGCGCAATGCTTCAACGTCCCGGCAGGAGTTTATTGAGTATTACCGCTGGGTCGCAGGGCGACTCAAGACGCTCCGCTTCTCCGAGGACGCCAAGGATGTCATTCCCTTTAGAGACGGCTACCGCATCAACACGAATACGACCACATACTTAGCACGCGCTGTTGTTGTTGGTGTTGGCGTAGAGCCCCGGATCCCCGCCTGCGCCAGATCCTACCTATGTGGCACTGTCTACCATGCAGCTGACTATCTCGAGCGGCCGCTACCGCATGAGGCCGAGCATGTGCTCGTTGTGGGAGGCGGTCAGAGCGGGGCTGAGATTATCGAGGACATTCTTACTCGTTCTGTATCCACTCAGATCACGTGGGCAACGTCGCGTTCGAACTTTTTTGCCATCGACGACAACAGCTTCGTGAATGAGGCTTACACGCCCGAGTATAGCCATCGCTTTCACGCTCTACCGCTTCAGCGACGCCGCGATTTGGTCGAGGGCGAGATGCTTACGAGCGATGGCATTTCCGTCGACTTGTGCAACCGCTTATATGAAATGTTGTACGAACGCACCGTAGATGGCACGCTGGCCGATCGTTTTCGTGTGTTGCCGAGCGTAGTCGTGAAAGACATTACCTCCCACAAACAGGGCTGGCGAGTAGATCTAGATGAGGTCGCAACGCAACGAAATACCTGCATCCTCGTCGATCGTATCGTGCTTGCTACTGGTTTCCAGCCACGTACGCCGCCCTTCTTGGAGGCCTTGCTCGAGGGAGCGTGTATGGAAGATGGCCTGCCAGTACTTGGCGTGGACTACGCAGTCCGCTTCGGTCGGCCCATGCCAGGACCAATATATCTACAAAATCAAAGCCGCGTGCAGCACGGATTGCAGAGCGCCAATCTATCTTTGGTCGCGTACCGTAACAGTCAAATTATCAATAGCCTCCTCGGCCGACCGTTCTATTTGAATACATCCGATAGGCAGATGATTCAGGTTTACGCACCTTCGGACGCGTCTGAACGAGACGCCGGTGGGGTTGCGATGCGATCAACCCGACAGGTATCGGGTGGCACAGGAACGGCGGCTCGACCTCACCGCTGCAGGGCCGGATTGCGGATGGAACGGCCAACACTGCCGACCAGCTTTCGGGCACGCTCGACTACCGCGCCTCTGTACCATTTTTTATTGCCTCCATTTTCATTGCAGCAGCTTACGGCACTAGCTTTCTATTGCCGGACTACATGCATGCGCTCGAAACGGATGGTCAAGCCGCGGGTCTTGTCATTTCCAGCGGCATGGCTAGCACTCTCGTTTCCTGTTGCTTGGCAGGGTGGCTGGCAAAGCGGATGGGCCTTTTGCCCACGTTGACTGTCGCATCGCTGTTTATGGCGTTAGCCATGCTTGCCTTTGCCGGCGCTGCCCTCGATACGCGAGCGGCGTACGGTGGAGGATTGCTGGTGGGCGCTGCCTGGTCGGTGTTCTTCATTTTGGCACCGCTGCAGATAATCCGCCATCTACTGCCCTCAGCCCGTATTCAGTATTTAACGGTCTTATCCGGATCACAAATGGCTGGGCTCGGCCTGGCAGCTCCACTTGGTCACTTGCTTGCAAAATACACTGGCACGCTGGCAACGATTTACGCGGTGCTTGCGATTGCGTGCGTGATCGCCGCCGCCTGCGTAGACCTTACAAGACGCGCGACGTCGAGGCTATCGGCACTGGCTATGCCAGATATCGCAATTACACTGGCCGCGACTACGACACTGCTTCAGAAGTGCACAGCACTCCCGATCGCCATGATTACCATTTCAGCCTGCATGTTCGCGGGGCTGTCCACATATCAGAGCGCGTATTCCGCATCACGTCACTTGAATCCCGATCTGTTCTTTCTCGTGTTTACTGCTACGAGCGTGGTACTGCGCCTCTCAGTCGCTCATCTCATGGGCAGCCTGCCGTTGCGCCGACTGGCGCTCACGCTCATCCTACTGACCGCTGCGTCTCTGGTACTGTTCCTTCTCAACGGTGGCAGCACCTCACTCTATATTGCGGCCTCTGTCCTCTTTGCCGCCGGCTATGGGTTGAGTTATTCAACCTTGAATACGATAGCCGTCAATCTCGCTGGCGAGCACGGCGTCTCCGTGCCCGCTACATCGCAGATCTTTACCCTCGCATACTTTCTCGGGCTCTTCGGCTTTCCTATGGTCGGAGGGCAATTGGTCCGTGGATTCGGTCCTGACGTGATGTTGCTGAGCCTATTGAGCGCGACCGCTCTTAATGCGGTGCTAGCAACCCGCCTCGGCAGATGCACAGCTGATCCGTCTCATCTTAGGAAGGAGCTCGCACATGCTGACTGAAGCGCAACAATCGAAATGGAATAATGATGGATACCTTCGATTGGAGAAGTTCTTCGATCCAGCGACGCGCGACAAGATTTCTCGTTACGTTGAGGAAGTTGCACGTTGGGATGTAAGCTCCGACAAGTGGATGTTGTGGTTCGAGAAGACGAGTGACAGCAGAAAAATTATCTCAAAGGCCGAGAACTTCTTAGACTACCATGCCCCTCTAAGGGACGCCCTCTTAGCCGATGGCCGCATTCGTATAGCGGTCGAGACGCTCTTGAATGAGAAGACACGGATGTTGAAGGAACTTCTGATCTTCAAGTATCCGGACAGCGGCGGATACCGCCCTCATCAGGACATCTATCATGTCCCGCACAAGATACCCGAACGCATGGTGCACGCAATTGCATCCATCGCCGTGGACGCCTCCGGCCCGGGTAACGGTGGGCTCTTCTTCACGCCAGCTCGCCATAAGGAAGGAATGTTTCCGATGGATGCCGGTGGTGTGATTCACCCGGAGATCGCCGAGACATTCGCATGGGAGCCGGTGCGACTGAAAGCTGGCGATGTATTCATTTTCGACGATTATGCGCCCCATTACTCCTTGCCAAACAAGAGCGATCGGTCGCGACGTGCGATTCACTTGGTATTCCAGCGCGCAACCACTGGGGGGCCTACACGCACCGAATACAACCGTATGAAGCGTGCCTACAACCCACCAGAGGAAGCTTTGGCGGATCTTGAGAACCTAAAGCGTCCCAATGGCATATTCTATCGCGACTGCTAGCCACTTCTGAGGAAGACCAACGTGTACACGACACAGCTCGATCATTCTCTGATGAGAACCGAATACGGCGTTCTGGTCTGGCGCCTTTTAGAACATCTCCCGGAGGGTCTCAGCCCAGCATTTGGCGCTTCAGTCGTGGAGCTCGCTCCAGGCGATGCGGTCGACCCGCACGATCATCAGGAGCACGAGCTGTGGCTGCTGATCTCTGGTCGTGGAGAGTTCGAGGTCGACGGTCAGGCCCGTGATGTTAGCGAAGCGACCTTGTGTTACATGTCGCCACATCAGACGCACACTATTCGCAATATCAGCCAAGAGAGCACTCTCAAGTTCATCTCGATCTGGTGGGATTGACGTGCGCACTTATTTTGTCTGTCCCGCGCCGCCTTGCCCTAACGGCAAACTACATCTGGGCCACGTCGGCGGTGTGTATTTACTCGCTGATATATTCGTCCGCTTGCAACGCATGACCGGCCATCGGGCCTACTACATCACCGGCTCGGACGAGCACGGCACGCATACGCTAGAAACGGCACGAAAGCTCGGCCGATCCTTTGGCGAGGTCGCAGAAGAATACGTTCATAAGATCTTAGAGTGTTTGCGCGCCGTGCAAATTACGCCTGATGTGTTCGTGCGCACGTCGAGCGCGATTCACAAGGGAAATGCGCTGACGATATTCCGCGAGCTGCAGGTGGCCGGCTACGTCGACGTACGGCAGGGCGTCCAACTGTATTGCGAAGATTGCGATGAGCTCGTTGCGGACTCGCTCGCAACTGGCCGTTGCCCGGCTTGCTCATCGCCTTGCGACAGCAACCTGTGTGAGAACTGCGGGCTGGCTCTTCAGCACGACACAATCTGCGACGCCCGGCACGTCACCTGCGGCCGCAATCTTGTGCTAAGACCCATCACGCAGGCCGTGTTCGACATGCCACGTCTCGCTCACTCACTGCACGAGGCCATTGGAGAAAGCGGATGGCCCGAGCCGATACGCGCCAAGGCGCGCGCTTGGCTACACCGGGAGGTGCGCGGCTTGCCGATGACCCGCCATTTCAGGCACGGTGTGGAGCTAAAACAGCCGGACTCTCTGATCGGCCAAACGCTGCTTACATGGTTTGAGGGCCTCTGGTGCTTCGATACCGGAATTCGCGAGCAATGCGCCCGCTTAGGTCTGGACGCAAACGCGACGTTGCACGACGAGAATAGCGAACTTCTCTTCTTCATGGGGCAAGATAATCGCTTCTATTACACGCTAGGTGTGGCCGGCGCTCTACTCGCGCGCGGTTACCGAATTCCAAAGAATCACTCCGTCCAGGATTTCTACAAGCTGGAAGGCGAGAAGTTTTCCACTAGTCGTGACCATGCTCTTTGGGCCGATGAAGTGGCGCGTGACGTAGGACCAAACGTACTCCGTTATGCGCTGGCGCGAGTGGCCAAGCCCTTTGGAACCGACGCAAACGATTTTAATCTCGACGGACTCATCTCGGCAGCGTCACACATGCGGGTCTGGGAAGATGCGTTACGGCGGTGTGCAGAAAACGCACGTACAGTAGAGAGCGCCGAACTCTCTCCGAATTTCCGACGCTTCGCTGAAGATTACGCCGAAGCGGTCACCGGACTTCGTTTCTGGGATGCGCTTGATATCATCGATAGGTGCTTCGAGCTAGCTGGCTTTGCACATGCAGACGATTGGACATGGAATGCTGCGCAGATCTCGCTGTTCCTGAGCCTCCTCTATCCCGTAGTACCTGAGCTAGCGATGGGCTACGGCCAGCATTACTTTGGCGGTGCATGGCGGCCGTCCCTCGAGACTTTCGCAGTAGCAGCCCAGCCAAAGACGTCGGTGGATTTTCCCCGTTTCAGCGCGCCAATACCCGAAAACTTTGCCGCGGAGTACAATAAGCGCTTTCGCAAAGAACAGATTTCGCAATCATGACGATCCGAATGATGAAGCCATGAATTCCCGCATCTCAAGACGCAGCGCTATCGCTCAGGGTTTCGCGCCGTTCAACTCCTCGAGTGCGAAGCATGGTATCAATTTTGGCTACGGGCTGGCTGACCCGGTGATGTTTGCAGAACTGCCGTGGCCGGGCGGGTTTGACGGAGGTACAGGTGTGGCTCTCGCCGATCTTCCGCAGTATACGGATGCGGCGGGTTTGCCCGAACTCCGTACAAAGCTCGCACTGAGGTACGGTGTGCGGCATGACCAAATTATGCTTACGGGTGGAGCTTCACAGGCCTTACAATTGCTTGCCGATAGCTGGATTGACCCCGGTGACGTGGTCCTGACGGAGGACCCCTCCTACTTGGGTGCACTGCGTACGTTTTCGATCGCGGGTGCAACCGTGGTCCAGCTAGGTCTGGCCGCAGAGGGAGTGGATCTAAACGAGGTCGAGGCAATGCTGCAGACCAATGCCCGGGTGAAGCTTTTCTACACGATGCCAGCATTTCATAATCCGACCGGACGCCAGATGTCGCGCGACTATGTGGCCAAATTGGCGTCACTGCTGAGCCGCAGTGGCGCTCTCTTGGTGCAGGACCTTGTCTATGCTGAGTTACCCTACAACGGTCCAGCGCATTGGCTGGCGCCAGGCAATAACGTGATCAATGTCCATAGCATCTCGAAAGTTGCCGGACCGGGGCTACGGGTAGGCTGGGTGCTTGCGGAGTCGGACATCATCCATAGGCTTGCGCACCTCAAACGCGACGGGGGCGTAAGTCCGGTTCTAAGTAACGTCGTTTTGGGGTTGTTGCAATCGAACGCTCTTGACTCGCACATAACACGCTTGCGCGAGCACTACCGAGCGAAGCGAGACAGCGTACATAGCTTATTGCAGTGCAGCCGGATTTGCGACCCGGAATATAGCGTGCCAAGCGGGGGCTTTTCGTTCTGGGTACGTCTTCTGGGTACGGATCCGAAGAGGTTTATTGAAGCTGCAAGCCGCGAGCACGACGTGCACCTTATAAATGGTCGCAACTATGGCCCACGAAGTGGCCGTTACTTGCGCCTGTGTTTCAGCTATCTTCCAATATCTCTCATTGAGCAGGGGCTGGAGCGCTTAAGTCACTTGCATGCTAACCGCTAGGCACGCGTGGTACGTTTCAGCAGAGTTTTCCGATCTGGGACGAGGCCCAGCTCCCAGCGCCGACACTTCTGAAGAGAGATGCTCGCGAGGACACAAAAAGTCGCCGTCCTGCTTTGTTGCCCGGCCGGCAAGGTCGCCTTGGTGCGCCCCCAGCCTAGGACGCGAGTAGCGCTATGCCGCTCAGCGACTTGTCAAGCCTCCTGCAACTAGCTGTCGGAGCAAATCTTGGGTTCGGAGCGCTCGATTCGTTCTACGAACCGCTGAGCGTCAAAACCGAAAGATCTCTATCCGTCATCGACGAGCATCTGGAAGAAATTAACGGACGTTTGGGCTCAGACGCCAATGCTGCGGCGAAATCGTTCCAGATAACGCAGTCTTACAGCGAGCTGGCCCTCTACCTCTGTATTCTGCAGTTGGGCCGAATATTATGGGAAGGGTCGTTGGCACGGACACTGGTCCTGATAGATGGACATCTGTCTTTCTTGGGTCTTTTCGTCGTTTCTCTCGCGGCAGACGTCACCTCCGAGACGTTTTTCGTCGTGATGGCGGCAATCGCCGTCGCAACAAATCTGCCGCCGCTCGTGTTCGGGGCCAGCATGTGGATCGTTGCGTTCAAACACGAACGACAAGCCAACCCACGAGTGGAGAGAATTGAAAACCAGCTCTACAAGAATTTCATCCGGCGGATCTGAAGTGAGGCCCCGCCCGCTTTGGAGCAGGGCGTAGGCCGCAACGGCTCGGCCGTCCCGTCGACAGAAATGCCGCTACAGCAGAGTTCAAATCATAAACGACCCTGGCGAGGGCCGGATCAAAATCAAGCCCTCGAACGACTGTGCCGACAACAGAACGCCGCCTGCTTGATGCTGGCGACGTCGGCCTTCATTGCAATGGCGCGGTCGATGTCTTGATCGAAATAGACCCCACCCTCACGAATTCCTTTGGAGGTTCACCAGGCTTCTCCTTATGCTGGGCCTGAAACACCACACGTAGCCCGTTGGCGAGATCTCCAGGATTGGACAAACCAAGCTCCGAAAGTACATCCTTCAGCGGAATGGTCAGCGATACAGGCGCCAAATGTCCCGCGTGGGCGCCGTGGCCCCCGTCATCGGTAGGCCAAGTGAACGTACCGAGCTGACCTACCTTGACTTGCCGGGTGCCTTGCTGCCCGTCCGGTAGCGTCGCCAGAATGTTGAAGCTGAAACCGCCGTTCTTGCCGTCGGTTCCGATCTCGACGTCTTCGAGGACAAGCCATGCTGCGGTGATTGCGCCAGGACCGGGCGGAGTGCCAGCGGTGGTGAGACTATGGAGCTGCGTTTGGGCCGATTGCGGTAGCTTGAGGTCGACCGCCACAGAACTTGCGCCGAGTGCCACTGGCTTCGCCGCGGCGACAGTAGCCATAGCTGAATTGGCTGTGGGACCAGGCAGAGGCATCGGTGTGTCGCTTTGGATGGTGGCTGCGGCAATCACAGCCGGCTGAAATGCCGGAAGTGGTGCCTCGTCATCATAACGGTATCCGAGCGAGCCTTGACTATCTACCACCGCGCCAGCCGTCTGCTTCATGTCGCCAGCCTGGTCGTACGTAAAGGTCGTTTGCTTCCAAGCCGTGTCGTTCGGGTTCGTATGGCCGGCCATCTTCGTCCAGACCGTCCAGAGCCGATCGATATTCGCATGATGAACCCAAAAAACCGGATCTCTCGCCGAAGCCAAGATGTTTCCCATATCCCCGCCAATCAGATTATGAACCGCACCGTGCGGATCCAGCTCAAACGGGATCGAAAAGCACTTACGCCAGTCGGACACAGAGGGCGGCAACAGGGCTTTCTGGTCCAGCGGCGACCGCGATAATGCGCCGCTATTGACGCTTTCGTTCACTCTGGCGTGCCACAACGGATTAGTCGCATCGTTGCCTTCAGTGAAAATCTTCGGCACGTCCTCGTCTTCATACCAATTCCAGTAAGGTAGCTCGAACTGGGTCGTCGCTCCGGCCTCTTGGGCGGCGCGTTTGAGTGTTGCCTCGAAGAAGAATAGAAACGGACGGTGCCACGAGATGAAATGTTCAGCCACGGCCGTTGGGCGCAAGGGATTTGGCCTAAAGCGCGTGTGCTCACACTGATTATAGATCTTGCCCAGACTGCCAGGATCGTCGGTCGTGCCGTGAACAGCCGACCAGTAATACCATCCGAGTGGATCATCCTGATTTGCTTTGGTCCTGGCCTTCATCTTGCCGACACCGGCACGCAAGGCGGCCACCTTCTGAGGGTCCTGCGAGAATGTTTTGGCGTTTTGGCGGGTTCTTACGGGGCCGGTTTGCGCCTCGACCGCCGTCTGAACGACGACCTGAGGTAGGCCGATAAGCGCGGCGTACGACAGTATCGCTCTTCGCGTGAGTGTCATTTTGGTTCTCCTGCGAGTCGGGACGTCAGTCCGGGCACCCCTGCGTGATCCAGTCCTCGATAATCTTGATCTGATCATCCGGTATAAATGGGCCGCCCTTCGGCATACGCAGCAGAGGGCTGTCTATACCCGCCCGGAGATCGATCACTAGGTTGGCGGCGGCGCCGTTTTGGCCAATGACGTCGGGTTGAATGAGGCGCTTTCCATGGCCCGACGCCGCGAGGAGATCGGCCTTGGTGTCCCATTTGAACGTCGCGCCGTGGCCCTGCAAGTTGGCCGGCCTCCCCTTGGCTTGGACCCATGTCGTCATACCTTGATCGAGGATGCCTTTGACTTGATCGAAACCCATTTCGGTCTCCTCGCTATTTCGAGTCGATGACGAACTTCGAGAAAATGTGGCTGACGTTCAGCTTCCTGGCGCTCAATACGACGTTGGCGTTGCTGTCCGTCACTGCCTGCGTATCGTGACAGCTGAAGCAGTTGACGAAGCTATTCTGAGTGAAGGACTCCATCGCCATGCTCGAGAGACCATCTTCGCCGGCGACGATCGCAGCCGGATCGTCTGTATCCATACCGGCCGGATTTACGATAGGCATGTCCACCGTGAGGAGTTGCGGTTTATCCATCCAGATCGCCCCCACGAGCCGATAATTGCGACGCGGGTCGTTCGGAGCGCTCTGCGCAAACAGGGACGTCATAGACGTGTTGAGATCGGTGACATCACCATCTTCGCCTATACCCGTTCCAACCGACTTTGATCCAGCGAACAACCGATAGATAGACGTTTCAACCGGCTTCCCACCGCTGAGAAATGTTTGGGATTTCTCGTCAAACGAGGTCACCATCGCATCGTCCTTCAGAAAATGGTTCGCTGCCGACGCGAGGGTACCATTTTTGTAAAGCGTGAAGTCCTGTGCACTGATCGGTCCGTCGACGCCGCCCGGCAGCCCATTGTCGACGGAGGGTTGAGCTGCAGCAGCCGGTGCCAGATCGCGTACGCCGTTTTCATTCACATGTTCGAAGGTCGCCCAGACGAATTCGGGATGTCCTTCGGGTCTGAACACTACGTGAAGAGCGAGTAGCGCGACAGTCTCAGTCCGAGGCGGCGCGGATTCATCGATTTCCAGATGCTGGCCATTACGCTTTAGCGTTGGAACGCTGGCTTCGGTAACCGTGATATAATTCGACGGAATGCTACCCTTCGGAACGACGCGCCAGGCAGATTTAAGTTCGACCGATCCCGTTGGAAGTTCGAGGTTGGGGTCGGCGCTCTCGATCTCCGCCTTGGTGGTCAGCTTCTTTGCTCGAACGAAGTCGACGAACCTCTGGTTCATATGTATGGCGTAGAAGATCGGTTGGCCGCTCTGATCGATCAGAAGGCCTGCAAATCCCGCTTGACGCACCCCTGCGTTTATGGAGCCGGGGGTGCTCGGTCCCGGGAATCTCATCGTATCAGCGGTGAAGTTGTTCGACCCTTTTAACGCGCGGGGCGCCACAGCCAACAGGTTCAGCCTCTTTGACGCGAATTTCGATCCGATTGCAGCTCCGAAAACATCACCAATCGTCGGATAGGAGAGGAAGGCCGGATTTCCGTTCACAGGTTGGGCGGCGAACAAGAAGTTGTGCCAGGCAGGTTTGTAGAAAACACAATCCGGTGCCGGATGCGGCGGCGGTCGGTCGAAGGTAGGTGTCGGGGTCCTCGGTAGCCACTGAGGGTCTGCCGTGCACTCCGCATAACTCACGGCAGGAAGAACGGCAAAAGCGAGAGTTGCGAGGACGCGAACGCAATCTATTCGAAATGAAAAAGGGCTCACGGAAAACCTCCGCGAAGTTGAATTAATCGTGCTGCTCGAATCTTGAGGACGGGTCGAAAGTTAAAGCAGAAAATAGAACCCGACCTGGCCCTACGCAGGCCTAGTCAAACGGCGTCTTGCATAACGTCCCGACGAAAATCGCTGATATCGATGACTTGATTGTTACCTCGTTATGCGGCAATTTGCAATTGTATTTCTATGGGGCAAAAATGTTTCGTTCTTTTCTCATCGCTACCCTTCTAATGTGCTGCGCTGCAAATTCCGTCCGCAGTGAAACGATCCTCTGCCCCAAGCAGAAGGAGCCGGCCTGCCAGGACATTCTCCCGGCCCAGGAAATCAACTGTGATCGCGCCGCTTGCAACGTCGCAAAGAACTCGGAGGGCGGTCGCACGTCTTGCCTTTGGACGTGTGCTGCGCACTTCGAAAACTTCAGTATTAACGGTGTTCCGCTCCAATCGCTGCTCGACGCTCTCAAGAAGACGCAACAGCAGCAGTGACGTGGAGTGGGCACGATGAAGCGAGCGATCACGTCGGCCGCAGCGGCGGCCGGAATATGCGTAGCCCTTTCCGGATGCGGGACCTACGTTCCGCAGATGCAGGAGGCGTGGGAGACGTCCCGCACTCCGGTACTGACAGCAGGCGGCGATCTTGAATTCAAGATCCGGGAAAAGATCTATTGCGACATCGTTCAGGCCGTGCATGACAACGACGCCTTGCTGCCGACTCGATGGGGAGTACAGACCACCGTCGACCTTCAGGTCGACGAGACGGGGGCATTGAATCCCGGCGTATCGTTCATCGATCCTCTAGCCGACGGCCAGGCGCGCTCGCTCGGCCTCGGCGGAACGCTCTCATCCCAAGGTACGCGCGAGGACAAGTTCGGCAATTATTGGAATCTTGATAAGCTTCGCAAATTCTCCGGCGGTACTTGTGATCAAGACAGACCTTCGTTCCACGGTTCGTCGTTCCTGTTGGAGAGTCATCTAGGAATCTCGGAGTGGTTGCGGGATAGGCTCCAGTCCGAGCTTGCACTTCCGTCGTCTTCGATACCTAGAGATGCCGGGGATACGTTCAAACAAGATGTGTTGAGCTACCACGTCAAATTCGTGGTGATCACCTCCGGTACTGCGAATCCGGTCTGGAAGCTCGTCCGGTTTTCGGCCGGCGACGGCTCGACGCTCGCATCGCTTGGGCGAACGCGGACGCACGATCTCCTGATAACATTCGGAGCGGCCTTTAAGCCGGGCACCGCCAATGTCGCATTGGCTTCGCATCAAGCGCAGGAAATCGGCATCGCAGTCTCAAACGGCAATCGGACGCTGGCTCCGAGATGACGCCACCGAGGGACGCAAGTTTGGACGCGTCGCACGAACTATCCGCAATGCTTCGCACGCACCAAGTTTCGCACAAGCTTCACCTAGATCATTGGTTGATGGAGGAACGAATGGCCGACTAAGACGAGAGGCGCGCGTTTAGAACGCATACTGGCCATTGCTTGTGATCACGGGTGCGTTGCTCTCAAAAACGCACTGAAAGTCGCTTTGCAAGATTGAAGTGACTCGATTTTGGGTGCAATAGCGCGGCTTAGAAGCGGGGCTGAGACGCAGCCAGAAAAGTCGGCGCATGGGCTGGCCGGAGTTCGAGACCCTGACGGCACGCCTCCGCCTGCCAACTCCACGAATCACTCGCACATGGGCGCAGGCGCGGATATGACGCGGATTACCCTCGGGAAGAGCCGGGTGCGGGGTGTGCTGCAGATGCACACGGAAGGGGGTTTGCAATGAACAGCTGACCGTGGGGATAAGCTGCGCGAAAGATGAGGGCGGGCCCCTCGGGATCGGCTTTCAGGAGCAGGTCCCAAACTAGTCCAAGCTGCTGCGTTCAAAAGGCGTGGTGGTGAGCGTTGGATCAAAAGTTCGAATGAAATTCGGGCAGGTGAGCATTCGAGAGACGAGCGTGAGCAAACCCTCGGTGACGCGCCGAAAGGCTTTAGACACTGCCAAAACCGGAGGCGCTCGCATCCTCTGGGATAAATCTGTCGGTTACCTGAGTACTGGGCAGATAGCAGTCGGCGTATAGGGGGCGTGAAGCGGATGCAGGCTTTCGTGCGGAACTGCAGGAACCAGTCCCTGGATGCCAAGGGAGAAGCTGAAGCGGCCAAAACTGCGAGGCGAGAGTACCGAAGCCAGGGCCTGGGGCGGACCGACCCGTACGAGCGGTGAAGGCCCCGTAATCGGGCCGGAGCAAAGGGGTCGGGTCAGGACAATCGTATTGACGTAGCAACTGGAAACAGGATGACGACGACGATCACGACAAACAAGCCGTTTCATATCGATAAGAAACGTGTGTACGAGGCTTACAAAGCGGTCAAATCCAATGCGGGTTCGGCCGGCGTGGATGGACAGACGATCGAGCAGTTCGACTCCGACTTGCAGAACAATCTCTACAAGCTTTGGAATCGGATGAGCTCGGGAAGCTACTTTCCACCACCGGTGCGCGCCGTCTCCATTCCCAAAAAGGCTGGAGGCCAGCGCCAGCCGAAGCGGATCGCGTGGCCCAGATGGTTGTCAAACAACTCATTGAGCCGGACTTGGACCCAATATTTTTGGCAGACTCCTATGGCTATCGGCCGAGAAAATCGGCACTCGATGCCATCGGTGTCACGCGCAAGCGGTGCTGGAAATACGACTGGGTTCTCGAGTTCGACATCAAAGGTCTGTTCGACAACATCGACCACGAACTTTTGCTACGGGCTGTCCGGAAGCACGTGACGTGCAAATGGGCGCTGCTCTACATCGAACGATGGCTGACGGCACCTATGGACAAGGATGGAATAATTATCGAGCGAACCCGCGGCACCCCGCAAGGTGGCGTGATCAGCCCTATATTATCCAACCTTTTCCTGCACTACACGTTCGACCTCTGGATGGGGCGGACGCACCCTGACCTCCCATGGTGTAGGTATGCAGACGATGGTCTAGTGCACTGCCGGAGCGAGCAAGAAGCGGAAGCCCTAAAGGCCGAGCTACAAACTCGCCTGGCGGAATGCGGACTTGAGATGCACCCCACCAAAACCAGGATCATCTACTGTAAGGACAGCCGGCGGAAAGGAAGCTATGCGAACGTCAAGTTTGACTTCCTTGGCTATTGCTTCCGGCCCCGACGGGCAAAGAACTCGCAAGACGCCTCGGTGTTCTGCAGTTTTCTGCCTGGGGTCAGCGCTTCGGCGCTGAAGTCCATGCGGGCGGCAATCCGGGATTTGAACCTCCGAAGACGAACCCGTGTGTCAATGGCTGACATCGCTCGGCAGCTCAATCCACTCCTGCGGGGGTGGATTGAATATTACGGTCGATTCACGCGCGCGGCTCTGGGGCCAATCCTTCGATACGTCAATCAGACAATCGAGGCTTGGATGATGCGGAAGTTCAAACGCTTTATGGGTCGCAAGGCCAAGGCCGGCCGCGTCCTCGAACGACTATCTCGAGAACGTCCCGGCTTGTTCGCACACTGGAAGATCGGCATACGCGGCTCGTTCGCCTGATGGGAGCCCAGTGAGGCGAGAGTCTCACGCTGGGATCTATGAGAGACCGGCGGTGAGATTCCGCCGGCCTACTCGCCAAAGCCGCCTGCCCGGATCTGTGAGGGCAAAGCCAAATGGCGAGCTACTCGACCACGACCCAGAAGAGCTTTTTGATAAAAGCAGGCGGCTCCGTCAAGAGTCGTCAACTACCAGCATAGTCAGTTGCCCCCGGGATGACCACCATGCGAGAGCTATCTTTAACGGCTTACATGTGAAGGGCAAGTTCATGTTTTCCGAGCTTGAGAACGAGTGCATAAACCGGGAAGTCGAAAGGCTTAATCTTCCCAACTCTCGGATCAAGCACTTCGCCCCAGTTAGCTACGCACAAGCCGGAGAAGACGTTATTTTGGAAGGAATGTTGGCTGCAAGACTCTCCAAGAGCCAAAGATCTTGGGAGAGCGTGTTCTACGTCGAGATCGGCGCTAATCACCCCATCTCCACCTCGAATACCTATCTTATGTATCAAAGAGGAGCGCAAGGTGTTCTAGTCGAACCCAATCCTGAATTGGGATCGCTGATCCGGACAGTGCGTCCGAGAGACGTTCTCGTGCCGTCCGTTGTCCTGCCAACTTCACGCGCGTCTGCCACGCTCTTCATCGGAAACGCTCATGAGTTGTCTTCTTTGAATGAAGCGCATATCGAGAGCTTCGGAGACTTCGACGGCCTAGGAGGTGTGCGAGAGCATATCGAGGTGAGCGCTATAGACATCAACGAGCTATTGACGCCCTATGCAAACAAGATCGATTTCTTGTCGATTGATTGCGAAGGATTAGATTACGATCTCGTCAAGGCCATTGACCACGAGCGCATCAAGCCTGCCATAATCCAGTGCGAGCCAAGTGAGCATTTTCTCGGTGGCAACACGGCTCGCATCATAGATCTGATGGAGAGCAGAGCGTACCGTCTTGCTGCCGTCACCGATCTAAACGTCATCTTCGAGAGATTGAACTGATGCAGCTACTAAAGGTAGCCCGGTGCTAGTTCTCTCCGGCGAACCCCACTGATTGATGCAGGAGCACGATCTCCTCGGCGCATTTGCCGGCCAGGATGATGAGCTGCACAGCTCGAGGAGTGGGATGGATGAACCGGCGTACCGGACCATTCCCGGCAACGACAGAGTTGCACGAACTCTTCGTCGCTAAGGGTAACGTCGGAAACAGGTTGCGCCAGTCGCACCTCCCAAGCCAGGAGGCCACTCGAGCCGGCGTCAGCCAGGACTGGGTCCCCAAGCGCCACATTGCGCGAGGCACCGAGCATGGATTAGCTCGGAAGCCATTCGCCAGCAATATAGTTGTTTGTCATCGATAAGCTCTGAACTTGACTAAATTCCGGAGGTGCATGAGCTTTCGGCCTCGCACGTCAGTTCGCCGACCAACTTAATTCAGGCAGAACCATTTCAATGGCCCCAGCGGAGCGCCAAAGGGTTGACTTCGCGCGCCAGTTCAATCAGGCCGGCTTTCGTATGGGGATGAATTTGCTCGAGCGGATGCCGCACCGCGTCAGATCTGATGACTTTACCCTCCATCATCACGGTCTTGGCTGCCCGCAGGCCACATTGACGGTTCTCGTAATTGATCAAGGGCAGCACCTTTGCATAGGCAGCGGCCGCTTCCCCGCTGCGACCCGCCACATGATAATCGAAAACCGGCCGCAACAAATCCGGACATAGCGCGCTCGACATCGTCCCGGTCGCTCCAGCCTGCAGATCTGCCATCATGGTGATGGCCTCCTCTCCATCAAACGGACCGACTATGGCAGCATTGCCCGCCTCGATCAGATTGCGCAGCTTCGCGGCGGCAAACGGGACTTCGATCTTGAAATAGTTAACAAGCGGCACCTCCCGTGCGAGCCGAACGAGAAAGGGTACCGAAAGCGTTACGCCGCTGAGCGGCGCGTCCTGAACCATGATCGGAATTCCCGCCGCATCGGCGACACGAGCGAAATGCTCGATCATATGATTTTCATCCGCCTTGAGACCGGCACCGTGGTAGGGCGGCATCAGCATCAGTAGGCTTGCGCCTCGTTCGGCGGCATAGCGTGCGCGTTCCACCGCAATCCGAGTGCTAAAATGACTGCAAGTCACCATGACCGGTCTGCGGCCGGCGACGTGTGACAGACAGAGGTCAACTAGCAATCTGCGCTCCTCGTCCGACAATAGGAACTGCTCGGAATAGTTGGCAAGCATACAAATTCCGTCGACCTTCTGATCGATCATGCAATCCAAAACACGCCGTTGCCCCTCCAGATCGAGATCTCCAGAGTCCGTGAATGGCGTTGGCGCGACTGGAAACAGACCTCCATAGGTCTGGCTTGTGTGATCTTGCATGAGTTAGAATCTCTCTGGGGAGGGATTGAGGGGCATCGGAAGTGCGACTGGTGTGGTGCATCGATCGGGATCGCCAATGTCGCTCGCCTTGAACAATGTTACGAGAACTGACCCTTGTCTTCGCCGGCAAACACCTTGCTACGAACATGGTTCGGAATTTTTCGGAACGCCGCTAACGGCGTGGTTTGACCTGTGAGGTTCGCTGACACTTGTGTTGCGGCTGGGGAGCAGAAAATTGAGCCTGACAAGACAATGCGCGCAGGCTGCGTGTTATTAGCGATCCTTCGCGGGTGCAGTTGAGTCTCGAACGATCAGACGCGTTTCGAGCTCGACCCTTGCATGGATGTCCAGGGAATTTTGATCCGCCAGAAAATAGTTGGCGGCCTGTTCGCCCATCAGGCGAGCCGGGACATCAACTGTCGTCAGCCCCGGAGTGAGATACTCTGCGATGTCGAGATTGTCGAACCCGATCATCGAAATGTCCTTGGGCACGCTTAATCCTGCCTCTTGGCATGCGCGCATCGCTCCGACAGCCAGCACGTCGCTGCCGCAGAATATGGCAGTCACATTTTTGTTTTGGTTCAGAATAATTTTGGCGGCTGCTCGACCCCTGCTGAACTCGTAGGGCGATTCCACAACGACAATACTGGAGCGGCTTATTCCGCGACGCTCAGCCATGGCGAGGAAGCCCTCGAGGCGACCGGATGCTCGGTCGTTATCGCGCGTTACGCCAGCAATAACTGCAAGGTGCCGATGGCCGAGATCTGCAAGGTAGTTTGCCGCCAAAGCCCCGCCGCTGCGGTTGTCAAAACCCATGCTGGGGATCGAAACGTCGTCCGAGAGGGCGTAGGTTACAGCATATCGCACCTTGTGCTCACGCAGCAGTTTTAATGTTTCCTTCCTGTGGCAAGAACCCACGAGAACAACACCGTCGACGCCCTTTTCGATCAGGTTGCGCACGACGCGTGTTTCCCGATCCAGATCGTAACCCGTTGCAGAGTAGACCAGCGAAGCGCCGGCCGGTGCCAGCCGGCTCTCCAGACCTTCGAGCATTCGCGTGAAGATCGCTGCATCCAGCGTCGGAACTATCAAGCCAATCAGTCGAGACCGCGAAGATCGCAGCGCGCGTGCTGATCCGTTGGGAACATAGCCGAGCTCATCAACGAGCCGAAGAATGCGCTCTCTTAAGTCAATTGCGACGGTTTCGGGCCGATTCAATACGCGCGAAACTGTCGCGATAGAACAACCGGCCCGTTTCGCTATTTCCACCACAGTGGGTGATTGCCTGCCTCGGTCAATCCGGGCCGCTTTTTCTAACGCCATGAGCCTACTTCTTTTCCACCAGCCAGCCCTAAAAGGCGGCCCCCTCAGACCATACTACTGAAATCGTTATCATACCGCCAGCGTCGATACAATTGATCATATTGGGCAAAATGACGTTGGCAAGGGCCTATTAGAGTCGGTTTTGCTTGAGTTTTGCGGATCTCCGTCTTTTTCACTTGTCGGATTACCAATGGCAATGTAAACCTTTTCAAAACGACGCTTCCCGCGTATGCAGAAGCGGGCCGGGGCACAAGGCTGCCCCACAGGGATCAGGCGCATCAAAGTGGTGAAGGCATGCAATTGAAAAAGAATAAGCGAACCGGCGAAGTGCCAATCATCACGGCTCGGCAAGCCGTATCGCTGATCTCCGATGGCGATTGCGTCTATTTCGGCGGCTCTGCCGGAGTTGCGATCCCTGAGCTCGTCATTGACGCCCTTCGCGACGTTCATTCCGAGCAGGGGTCTCCCAAGAACTTGATGCTGGTGGGAACGGTCGCCATCGGCGATTGGGCAACGACAGGATTCAACAAGCTCGCAGCCCCAGGCCTGGTGCGTCGAGTGGTAGCCAGCGGCTTGAACAATTGTCCGGCGCTTGGGCGGCGTGCGCTCGCCAATGAAATTGAAGCCTACACCCTCCCTCAGGGAGTCCTGGCGCAGCTCACCCGCGAAAGCGCGGCGGGACGCCCCGGCGTGATCACGAAAGTGGGCCTCAGAACTTTCGCTGACCCTCGTATCGGCGGCTGCAAGCAGAGCGAGTGCAGCAGAGAGGAGATGGTTGCTGTTGTCGACATCGAAGGAGAAGAGCACCTGCTCTACAAGACTTTCCCCATCCAGGTCGCGATTCTGCGAGGCAGTATTGCGGACGAGAAGGGAAATATCTCGCTCGAAGACGAGGCATATGTCGGCGAAAGCATGTCGATTGCCGCTGCCACGCGCCGCTCTGGCGGGATAGTCATTGTCCAGGTCAAGCGGGTCGCAGCATCCAATACGCTGAACCAGCGAGAAGTGAGAATCCCTGGGGTTCTGGTCGATTACCTCGTCGTCGATCCCCATCAGCGACAAACCTATGCGACGGAGTATAGCCCAGCCTATGCCGGAAAGATGCGTGTGCCCGACGGGAAGATCGCATCGCTGCCGTTCGATGTGAGAAAGGTGATCGCGCGACGAGCGGCCCTTGAATTGTACCCGGGAGCTACCGTCAACATCGGCTATGGGATCTCGAACGGAATTGCGGTTGTGGCCGCAGAAGAGGGGATCTACCGTTCAGTCACATTGACGGCCGAGCAGGGGGTCATCGGCGGTATTCCTGCCCCCGGACAGGACGCTGGCGCAGGTACGAATTACGACATGATTGCGCCGCAGCCGGATCAATTCGACTTTTACGACGGTGGCGGGTTGGACATCGCATTCTTGTCTTCTGCTGAAGTCGATCGACACGGCAACGTCAATGTGAGCCGCTTCGGCGACAAGATCATAGGGCCAGGCGGCTTCATCAACATCAGCCAGGGTGCCCAAAAAGTCGTTTTCTCCGGTACCCTAACGGCATCGGGATTGAATGCGATCCCGGACAACGGGACTCTCGTCATCGCTAACGAGGGAACGGTCAAGAAGTGGGTGAAGGACGTCTACCAGATCACCTTCAGTGGCGCTTTTGCAAAGGAGCGCCAGCAAGAGGTCGTTTTCATCACCGAGCGTGCCGTGTTCAAGCTTACGCCAAACGGGGTCATGCTCACCGAAGTCGCACCTGGCATATCTGTCCAAAAGCATGTGCTGGCGAACATTGAGTTCGACGTAATTGTCTCGCCCAATCTGAAGCTGATGGACGCGAGGATATTCAAGGACGAGCCAATGAATTTGGCGGTGCAGTTTCATGATAGGGCAGGACCGGCGTAAGGAGCGGCTGACGTGAAGTTCGTCTCGATGGAATGCGAAGACAAAGTCCAGATCCTGGCGATGAATAGGCCGGAGCGACGCAACGCGCTCGGCGAAGACATGCTGAAGGATCTAACTGAGTCGGTGGGCAAGGCAGCCGGCGACGCGGCTGTGAACGTCATCCTGATCGCTGGGAATGGCCCCGGTTTCTCGGCCGGCGCAGACCTGAAGGATTTCTCGGCGGGCGACATCGACGACACTTTCGACCTGAATCGCCGGCTGGGTGCATTTGTGCGCTCCCTCGCCCTTGCCAGAAAGCCTGTCGTCTGCGCGGTGGATGGGTTTGCCTTGGGCGGCGGCCTCATGTTCGCAGCGGCATGCGATGTTGTCGTAACCGCTCGGCAAGCGCGCTGGCATCTGCCGGAAGTGTCTCTGGGCTGGCTGCCGGGCTTCGGGCTGGACACTTTGGCCGCGCGCGTCGGCCCGTTTGCGGCTCGGTCCTTGAGCTGGAGCCCGACTGGGATCGACGGAGTGGAGGCACATCGGTTGGGCCTGGCTGACATTCTGTCCTCGCCGGCTGAAACCGCTCGCGAGGCGGCGCTCCGCTACGCCAAGGGCCTGGCGGCAATGCCGCCCCACGCCGTGCTCACCACAAAGCAGTTTTTCACCACCTCGGTAACCCCAAGGGCAGAAGTCATGGATGACTTGGCCAACCGCTACTTCGTTCAAGACATTCTGCATGAGACCGCGCAAGCGAACATGCAACGCTTCCTTCCGAAGAAAGCCGCCGGCGCCTAGCCCTTCGCAGAGTTTGATTTGAAGGAATGATATGAATCAAGCTGTCCCTCCTCTTGTCATCGCCGAGCGGCCTGACCCGGCCGTACTCCTGCTGCGGCTCAATCGCCCAAAGCAAGGGAATGCCCTGCGTGCGGCGCTCTTGGGCGAGCTTGCGGATGTGCTTCGTGCGGCTCGCTCTGACGAGGCCGTGCGGTGCGTGGTTTTGACGGGTGATGAGCAGGGCTTTTCCGCTGGAGCCGATATCAAGGAGATGCAGCAGCACGGTTTTGAGGCGCTGAGCGATCCTGCACGGCAGCATGCATGGGATTCCATCGCCGGCTTCCCCAAGCCGCTCATTGCAGCGGTTCGAGGCGTCTGCCTCGGCGGCGGCCTCGAGCTCGCGATGCTAGCCGACATCCTGCTTGCCGCGGAAGACAGCGTGCTTGCGCAGCCGGAAATCACGATCGGGATCATGCCCGGAGATGGCGCGACCCAGCGGTTGACGCGGAGCATCGGCAAATCCCTTGCCATGCAGATGGTGCTGACAGGTGAGCCAATCAGCGCGGAAAGGGCATTGGCTGCTGGCCTCGCATCCGAAATGCTGCCGTCGTCTGAGTTAGTCGAACGCGCGCTCGCGATAGCACGCGTCAACTCGAAGCGCGCGCCGATTGCTGCCCACTTGGCCAAGGAGTCGATTCAGGCAGGTTACGAAACCGCGCTGTCGGCTGGCTTAGCGATTGAGCGACGCGCTATCCGTTACGCATTCACAACCGATGACCAAAGGGAGGGCGTGGCTGCCTTCGTCGAAAAGCGGCAGCCAATATTCTCCGGACGCTGAGGGAAGCGCCCAAATCCGTTCCTGATCAAGCAAGTCGTCCGCGATGCGACAATGCTCCACACTGCGCTGCCGTGAAGAAATGTAAACGTTTTCATTATAATAAATGCGAGGAAACAAATGACTACCATCGTTGAACCCATCCCCACAGCCAATCCGCAAAGCTCGGCGCGGGCAGTGTCGCCCCAAAAACGAGTTGCCACGAGGAGCATGACCATTGCTTTGGGCGGTGGCGTGGCCCTGGAGTGGTACGACTGGACTGTCTACGGAATGATGGCTTCTTTTCTGTCGCCACTTTTCTTTCCCTCCAGTGATCCGACAACATCGCTGCTCGCCGCACTCGCCGTTTACGGCGCGGGCTTCTTCGCGCGACCGGTCGGAGCTGCGATCCTCGGTCCGATAGCAGATCGCATCAGCCACAAGCGCGTGATGATGATTTCCGTCACCGCGATGGCCTTGTGCTCGCTGCTCATTTCGGTCTTGCCCAGTTACAGGGAGCTCGGCGTCGCAGCGGCGATCATATTGTTGATCATCCGGCTTGTTCAGGGACTTGCTACCGGCGCCGAGGCCGGAGTCGCAAATGCCATAGCGATTGAACTTGCTCCACAAGGCCAAGAAGGGCGCTACCTTGGCCTGATCAGCGGCACGTTCATTCAGCTCGGTGTCTTCGGCTCCAGTTTGGTCGCCTTTCTCGTGAGCGCCTCGGTGGCGTCCGAGACAATGCACGAATGGGCTTGGCGGCTACCTTTTGCCGTCGGCGGAGCCCTCGGCCTGCTGATCATCTATCTGCGCAGCAAGCTGCCAGAGACCTTGATCAAACACGTCATGCATCGGGATGAATTATCACGTACGCAGGAGACAACCGGTGGCGTCTGGAAGACGCTCTGGAGCGTGCGGCTTTCGCTGCTCGCGGTCATCCTGGTCGTCGGGGCGGTGCAGATCGCGAACTACGCGTGGAATGCCGGCTTGCCCAACCTGGCGAATGGCGTGTTCAAGGAGAACAGCACCTGGGTGTACGGGATCACGACGCTGATGGGCGTGATCTGGATCGTTACGGCGCCGTTTGTGGGCGCCTTCGCCGACAAAGTTCGGGCTTCGCGAGCGTTCACACTCCTGCGGCTCTTGCTCGTGGCGTGCTTCTTCCTGACGTTGCTCTATTCTGAGAAGAGTATTTCGACGTTCTTCTTTGTAATGGTGTTCGGCGGCGCAATCGTCGGCTTCAACATGGCTCTCTACAACTTTATTGCGACCACCTTGATGCCACGCGCGGTGCGCACGACGGGCATCGCTGTCGGGTATGCGCTTGGCGTATCACTCTTTGGGGGTACCTCTCCCTATTTGCTGGTCTGGTTGCAGCACGCAAATATGGCATGGATGTTCCCGGTTTATGGATCTGTGGTCGCGGTGCTCAGCGTCGTCGTCTATCACGCAGCAAAAAGGCGCGGGCTCGTCTACATCGGCGACTGAATTTGCCGCTTCGGCCTTCTAATCAGGGCTCCGTTGGAGCCGACGCTTTGTTGGAGAAAACATGTCCGGAAGCAATTACTTGTCCGCACGCGAACGGATGCTGGCGCGCATCACGCAAACGCGGGAGACTGCCAAAACTGGCCTGCCGCACTGGGCTCGCACCACTGATGGAAGATGGACGTTCACGCCCGACGGTGATTGGACCGGCGGCGCCTTTGTTGGTCAGCTTTGGCTTGCACATCTGGCCGATCCACAGCGCTTTCCGATTTCTGACGCGCGTGCCGCCCTGAGCAGAATGCTGCCTCGCGCCCGGCTCCGGACCGCTTTTAAGGGGTTTGGCTTCTACCACGGTGCGGCGCTTGGAAGCATCCTCTTCGCAGATGACATGGCAGGCGATGCCGCGCTCACGGCAGCCAGGTCGCTGGAGCAGATGTTCGATCCTAAGCTTGGCTTGATCCCGCTCGGCCAGGATGCCGAGGAAGCCAATGCTGTCGGTACTGCTGAAAGCAGCATCGACTCTCTCCAGGCCACGGGATTGCTTTACTGGGCCTCGGACCAGTTGGGGGATCAGCGCATGGACGAGATCGCCAATGCCCACATGCGGAGGGTCTTGGAGATTCATGTTCGGCCCGATAATTCGGTGATCCAATCATCCACACTCGACCCGCAAACAGGTAAGGTGCTCAGGACGCACACGCATAAGGGATACAGCGATGTGAGCACTTGGGGACGTGCGCAGGGGTGGGCGATTCTTTATACCGCTCATGCGGCAATGGTTCGTCCAAAGGAGCCGCTGTGGCGCGAGTATGCGGTGCGCGTGCTGGACTGGTGGATCGATCACGTGCCCACGGATCTGGTCGCGTATTGGGACTTTGACGATCCAGCAATTCCAAACACGAGCCGGGATACCGCCGCCACCGCTATCGCCGCGGCAGCATCCTTGAGACTTGCGTCCGCACTGGGCGCCACTGCGGGCGCCAAGTACCGAGACTTTGCGGAGCGGACAGTCGCCAAACTGGTCTCGGCATATTTGACGCCCGTCGTCCCTTCCGACGAGCGGCCACCTGGAATGCTCACGGGGGGATGTTTTACCCGAAAAGTGTCGGCGCGGGACATCGACACGGCGCACGACGCAGAACTGATATTTGGCAGTTATTTCCTATTTGAAGCTCTGGCGATCCTCACTGGTCTCGTGACCATGGGGCGGATCTGATCCTGTGTTTGCACCTGTGGAAATGAAGTTCCGTTCGGTGGTTCGCCTCTGCAAAACGTCTGCGATTCCGGGGGCGCCTAACAGCGCATTATGCGATCAGACCTCATCAGAAATTCGAACAGCGGATTTGATTGCACGCGCCATCGGCGAAGAAATGGAGGCTGTCCAGCCTATGCGAGAAGAGGCGACGCATGCGCAACAGCTTCGATGGTTCTCAGCACGGTTCAGCAAAGTGCTGCGCGATGTGCGGCGGAAAGTTCGGCCTGATCCGCTACTATTGGTGGCGGACGGCCCTTTGCTCCAAAAAATGCGTCGACCGCTTCAAAGCGCGCCGAGAGGCGTACCAGAAGTGAGCTTCGCGCGTTGCTGACGGCTAACACAAGGGCGGTGTGAGATTGATAGTGCTCTACGACGGTGAGACGTGCAGCGTACTGTAATTCACTATCGCTCGCTCAGACGACTTTCCCTTTGCAGGGGTGCTCTGGCTCGTCGTCCTACTTCAGAGACCTTCTCTAAACAGGAGCTTAGTCCTTCGGCGAAGTTGGACTGTTTTCGCACAGACAAGGCGGCGTTGCCCGCTCTCTCCTCTGCCGTGCAATCGAGGGTGCGTAAATGCGCTGCCTTTGTCTTCGAGCGGTTCTGGCCCGACGGCGGCACTGCTGTGGAACGATTTCCTGCGCCGGGCGCATTGAATCTGGCGGTGAAATTCACCTCAAGGCGGGAGTGGATTATGCGATACGATCGGGTAGACGCGCGTATCCTCGAGATCGTGCAAAAGAACAACCGTCTAACGTCCGATGCAATCGGTGCATTGGCGGGGCTTTCGGCCACGGCATGCCAACGAAGACTAAAGAGACTCCGTTCGGAAGGCATCATCGAGGCCGATGTCTCAATCGTTTCGCCGAAGGCAGTTGGAAGGCCAATACAAATGCTTGTGTTGGTTACACTGGAGCGGGAACGTTCGGATATAATTGATAGGCTTAAGAAGGCCATCAAATCATCAGCTGAAGTCGTCAACGGCTTCTACGTTACTGGCGATGCTGACTTTATCTTATACGTTACCACACGCAGCATGGAGGATTATGAGGAGTTCACTAGACGCTTCTTCCATAAGCACCCGGACATCAAAGGCTTCAAGACGATGGTCGTACTGGATCGGGTAAAAGCTGGCTTTGCTGTTCCAGTTGAGAGCCTCCCTGCAATAGACTAAGCAATCGGCGACGGGTGTCTCAATCCGGCAATTCCGCTGGTGACCTCGCCCCGCCGGCTTAATCAAGCTCGCAGTTGCTCTGGCCCAGACGAGGACCAGAGCCTGAAGCATAGTCGCTTTTCAGACGGCAGATCATCGGAATCTTGAAGGAGCATGAGGCCGGCCTTTCGGTCGCCGATCTGTGCCGCGAGATGGCGTCAGCGACGCCAGCATGGACGTTAGCCACCGCAGCCATGGCCCGGCGCCCATGGTCAGATGCCAAGAGACCGGATTCTCACATGCGCCCGAAGGCTTCCACGGATGTCGCGCCATCGCTCGATGAGCTTCCCACCGAACAGGCGCAGGCGCTACGCTTTACAAGGCCCGTTCGGCGCGCTCGACCGCCATCCTCGAAGATTATGTCGAGCTGATTGCCGACCTGATTGTTCGACGGGTGAGGCCCGCGCCACCGGCATTGCGCGAAGGCTCGGGGTTTCGCATCCGAAGGCGATCAACACGATCTCGCGGCGGAAGAGGGAAGGCCTGGCGGTGGGCCGTCCCTACCGCGGTATTTTTCTGACCGACAAGGGAGAAGCGCTCGCCAGGCGGGTGCACGCCCGCCATCGTCTGGTCCTTGAAATGCTGCTCGTGCTTGGCGTGCCCCGTGAGACCGCAGAGGTGGACGCCGAAGGCATCGAGCATCATGTTTCAGAAGCGACCGTCTAGGCATTCTCGGAGTTTCCAGCGCGCCAGTGTGCCGATAGCCAACCAATCACAGACAGGGCTCAGTCCCGTTTTGACTTGATGTCCTGCATTAGAGCATGTTGTTTTTGACTGGAATCGGGATTCCCAGCGGGAGCGATTTCTGATTCAACCTCCATGCTGGAGGACGGAGGCCAGCATGGATGACGCGACCCTATTCGGAAGACATCCGGGAACGGGCTTTGGCGCGAGCTGACACGGTTCGTTCGATTGCCGAGGCGCTCCAGATCAGCCCCTCCTGCGTGACGAAGTGGAAGAATCTGAGACGGGATACCGGAGGCCTGTCACCTGGCCAAATCGGCGGCCATAAGAAACGTGTTCTGTCGGATGCCAACGCCGACTGGCTGCGCAAACGCATTCGCTCGGGGCCATTCACTTTGCGCAAACTGACGCAGGAACTGGCTGCACGCGGGATCAGACGTGCGGGCGGTGTGGACTTTTGTTCACACCGAAGGGCTCAGCTTCAAAAAAACGCTTCTACCAGCCGAGCAGGATTGTCCCGACGTCGCCCGTAAGCGGACCCGCTGGAAAGCACATCAAGGCAAGATCGACGTCGCGCGGTTGGTGTTTATCGACGAGACGTGGATCAAAACCAATATGGCACCGTTGCGCGGCTGGGGACCTTGTGGGCAGCGCCTCCAAGCCTCTGCACCTTTCGGTCATTGGAAGACAATGACCTTCATCGCAGCGCTGCCTCACGATAGGATCAGCGCACCTTGGGTGATTGATGGCCCCATCAATGGTGAGCTCTTCACCCTGTACGTTGAGAAGGTGTGCCAGAGGCGCCCATCGCATCTTCTTGCCGCCATATAGCCCTGACCTCAATCCGATCGAGCAGGTCTTCGTCAAACTCAAACATCTGATGCGAGCCGCCGAGCCCGTGACGTGAGGCAACCTGGAGAAAGGTTGGTGAGCTGCCCATTGCGTAAGTTGGCTAGCATCGAATGCAGCAGCTTGATCCTAAGCCTCAGCAACTCAGCGTGCTCAATCTTTTGCGTAAGCGTAGCTCTGCGGCCCTTTTGATTGACGCTTGACGCCTATTTTGAGCGCGTAATGCGTCGCCGCGGCTTCCATACGTCGGATAAGGCGTTGACTACGGCCTCAAGCGCCTTCCTATCGATGACGTTGGGATCGAACCGATCCGGGCCCCAGAGGCGCATGTGTTCGTGCTCGGGAAGGGCGGGGTCGCTGATGGCGTCGAGGTATTCGGCATAGCCTGGCGCACCGCCGACGTCTTCCGGAGGGCAACGACCGGCGGCCTCGAGCAAGAGGGGAAGTCCCTCCGACGTGGTGTTCTCGAACCATTTTTCGAGCTTGATCACATGGTCCCAGCTTTCGCCGAAGTCATGGAGATAGTGGATCGTCTTGGCGCCGGTCTCGCGAACGATATCGCAAAGCCGCGTGTTGCTGGCATCCCTGGGCTGGTGGCCGTAATCATTGTCGGAGAGGGAATACCCCAATGGACCTCACCAGCGAAGAACTCGAAGAGGTGACTGTTCGTCCAGCCGAATGCCTCCTGAAGCGTCAGATGCGGCCGATCAAGGCGCAGGGTGACGGGTACGACAAGGCGACGCATCACTTCGGGCTTCACGTCCTTGAGGGTCACCTTGATCCGGACCGCGGTCGTGTTCAGGCTCATGCCGCCAGCCTCGGATGCGTGCGGTTCTTCACTTTGATCCGGTAACGACAACTTCCAGCATCGTAGGGCCGGTCGCGGCATTTCGATGCCAATCCTTCCATGTCGCAGGCAACTCGAAATCTATCAGGCCCAGGCTCGCCACGTTCGAGTGTCATTCGGCCCTTTAATTGCGGTTTATTGTCAAGCTTACATTTCTGGACTCGCCCATGGCATGGTGGTAGCGCCCGTGCCGTCGGAGCTGGTCGGGTTGCGGAGACGGCGCGGGCGCGGCTGATACATGCTGTGCTGGCCAGGCATTGGATCGTACGGGCTGGTTGATGCCTTCGCTGGGGTCATGGTCCTTTCCGAGGTCGCGCAGCGCCTCATGATGATGTCCGGGTCGGACGCCTCAACGTCTGCAGCGGAGTACAGTCAAGCCGCCACCAGCCGAATGAACGAGGTCGCCACAACACCGTCCCAGCGGGACATCGCCAGTCCGGCAGACCGGACCAGGAACTTTTACAAAATCGGGTCAGGCTTCCTTCGCCTGGCCCCAGTCGAACGATGTACCGTCGACCCAGATGCAGTGCAGAACAACGGCGATCTTGCGCGCGATGGCGACCTTCGCCTTCCTCATGCCAATCCTCTTTGCGAGCTTCATTCCCCAGGCTTTGAGGGAGGACCATTTCTTCGTTCGATAAAGCAGGACGGTCGCGGCCTCGAACAGGTAAGTTCGGAGAAGACGGTCGCCCCATCGCGATATTTTGCCATTGATGTCAGTTTCGCCAGATTGGTTGCGCCGAGGTGTAAGACCCAGATAGGCGCCTACGCTCGATGCCGATCGGAAGCGCGATGGGTCGTCGATCGTATGGCGGAAGGTTAAGGCGGTCACTACACCAACACCAGGAACCGTCATCAGGCGGCGCGTCGTCTCATCCGACTTTGCCAACTGGCGGACTTCGTTGTCGAAGTTGCTTTGCTGCTTGCAGATCTGTTCATGGATCGACAGAAGCGGCGCGATCACACCGAGGAGCTGATGCTCTTTGCCCAATAGCTCGCAGACCTGATTGCGAAACTGCAGTCCGATAGCGCGCGGCAACAGCAAACCGTATTCTTTGATGAGGCTGCGGACCTGGTTCTCGATATCTCGACGCATGGCCACGAGCCGAGATCTCGCGACGAGTATCGCGCGGATCTTCTGACTTTCCTCGCTCTTAACCCTGACTTCTCGATACCAGCCAACTCGTACCAGTTCGGCCAGTCCTCGAGCATCATTCTGATCGCTCTTGTTCATGCGCACAGACAAAGCCGCGTGGGCATACCGCGCGTCGATGCAGACCACCGGAAGATCAACTCTACGAAGTTCATGCCAAAGCCAGCTCGCCATCGCTCCGGTCTCAAATCCGATGCGCTCCGCCTGTGGCGCCCGCTTGCGTAGCAGCGCCGTGAGCGCCCCCGGGTCGGACTTGGCCTTTCCCTCGAACAAGACCTGACCTACTTCGTCGACCACACATACCGACGTTTCTTTTTGCGAGACATCCAGCCCAACATACTGCTTCATGGCCCCATCCGATTCGTGAGATTGCGCGAAGGCTTGAAGATAGCGGACCTTTCGAGCCGCGGGCACCGACCGCAATTACATCATCGTTTGCAATATTGGGTCTGACGCAATTTCGATGATTGGTTCAGGTTCATGGTGCGCCGATAAGTCGGGCCTGTATGCGCTGCTGTGAAGCCAGAGTACGCGCGTCGCGTAAAGGCGATCGTTGCCGCGGTGAAAGCGCTTCAGATTGCGCGCGACGAGTACGACATGTTAGTCGACGAACTAAACGCTAACGACGTTGCGTGGACTTCGCTTGTGCCGCTGCAGCCGACGTTCTGTGGAGATCGTCAAGACGGACATCTTACGCGCTATCTGCGCGAATGGAAGGAGGCGGGCTATGTCTAAGACCAACGTCTATTCCGGAGATGAAAGCAAGCGCGGGTCCGTCTCGCGGCGAGTGAAGTTGGTCGGCGAGAAAGACGCTGCACGACTGATGAATCCGCAGTGGAGATCGCAACGCGAATGCTCAAAGAGCGCCAAAAGAAGCGCGGTGAGTAAGGAATGAGTGATGCTGGAATAATCTCTGGGTACGCCATTCGATGGTCGGACACCGCGAATATCGGGGGACTTTTTCTTGAGAGATTCGATGCTTCAGACTTTCGACGCTTTCCTTGCCGCCAGTCCCGACGTTGTTGCACTCTGGAGCCACCAGGACGACCGACCGCTCGGTCGAGTGAGCAACAGAACGCTTCGGGTTAAAGCTGATACGACCGGATTGCGATACACGCTTTTTCCCGATCCGACGTCTCCACTTGGGCAGGAGGCAATCGCGTCAGTACGGTCAGGTTTGGTGCATCAAGTCTCGATAGGCTTTTGGCCTGATGAAGAGAATTGGTCGTGGGCAGATGAGGAGATGCCACTGCGCGTGATCACGAAAGCCGAGATTAGAGAATTGTCGCTTGTGACGTGGCCTGCGTACCAAGATACGAGCGCCAACTGCGTATCGCCTCCGCCTCCCGATCGGGCGGCATCACTGCCGAAGTCGTTAGCTGCGCGGCGGGCTGAGATGGAGATGAAGTTTCGATCCATCGCAGTCACCAACAACGCTGCTGCACTCCAACGAATTCGAGAAAAGCGGCGTGCAAGAGGTATCCTGAAATGACAACGATCAATGGCCTGATACATAGCTGGGATCGCCACAGGCGCCGCGGCATCGCCGTATTGGACGATGGCAGGACCGTGCAGATTTATGCAAGCGACCTCGCTGCCGAGCGGCGTCACCTTGAGTGGAAAGGTCCGTTCCAATTGCACGGTGGAGATCGTGCTGAGTTTGTCGTGAGTGACGACGGCGGCGTAACTGATGTTCTGCGGGTTTGGTGAGGCACTATGGGCAGCTACACGACAAAAGTTGATCATGAGGTTGGCGGCGATAGGCTTACCGTCGATCTCGGCGGTTCTATCAATTTCAACGGCGTGACCTTCTCCGTGAGTGCGGCCGGCAAGTTGATTGTGTCAGCTCTGCCCACCGCGGATCCGCATGTGGTTGGCGCATTGTGGGCTAACAGCGGCGTGCTGACCGTGAGTGCGGGCTAAGGGGAGGCCCCCGGGTGGGAGGGCTGGGTCCGATCTCTCACACCTTCAGCGGAAAAGACCGGCGGCCTCCTCGAACGCGCATTTTAGCCCGGTTGAATCAAAAATTTGGATGACCTGCATATGACCACCCCTAAACCACCTCGGCACCTGCGACAGACCACCGCAAAATGGTTTCGCAGCGTGCTAGCCGATTTCGATTTGGACGAGCACCATGTCAGGCTCCTCACGCTAGCGTGCGAGGCGTGGGACCGTGGAGTCCAGGCCCGTGAAATCATTGAGGCCGATGGCCTGACCTTCATCGACCGTTTTGGAACCAAGCCGCGCCCGGAAGTCGCTATCGAGCGGGATAGTCGCATAGGGTTTGCCCGTCTGGTCAGGGAGCTTGGGCTTGACGGCGCCAGCGCTCCGGAGGCGCCCCGCATGCCCCGTACGCCAGATTACGGGAGCCGACGATAAATGCCGGTCCGCAAGCGGAGAGATAGGCGCAAGCAGGCTGCCGGTACCATGGACGATTGGGAATGGGCGCTCGAACTGGGCTGGCCGTGCACGGGGGACCTAGACGGCATCTGCGAACTAGACGAGCACGGACACCCCGACCGAGAGGCGGCGCGACGACGCTTGGCAGCGGTTCGGTGCCGAGATCATGGCACGCTGGCACGCCGAACATCCGAATGGATCCAGGTACATTTGTTGGGGATTCGAACAGTTCGGAGAGCCGCCATGCCGATAAGATCGCGGCGGGACAGGCGCCGTCATCGCGTGCACATCACCCCCGAGGCGGTTGAGCTATTCAGGCGCGCGCACAAAGGGCCGACCAATGCCGACAGGACTGAGCTCGCCGCAGCGCTTGGGCGCAGCAAGTTCGCGGCCAGTCCGTTGGATCAGGAGCCACGATCGTTGATCGGATGTGACCCGAAGCCGGTGGAAGTTGTGGTCGAACTGCGGGCGCAGTTGCTTCGAGCCGATGCTTGCCTGCAGGCTGGACGACCATGCCGCCCGGCTATAGCTTGTTGAAGCCATGGGCGTTGGCGCGCCACTAGGAGCGACCGCGCATCCTAGCTTTTGGTTTGAAAACGGAGAATTCAAAGTGGCTATTGGTACTGTGAAATGGTTCAACCCGACCAAGGGTTATGGATTTATTGCCCCGGACAACGGCGGCAAGGATGTGTTCGTGCATATCTCGGCGGTTGAGAAGGCTGGTTTCAGCTCGCTCGCAGAGGGAGCCAAGGTCAGCTTCGATGTCGTGAATAATCGTGGCAAGGACTCCGCTGAGAATCTGCGGATCGGGTGACGCACCCAACGCGCTTTTCAACAAAATGGCCGCAGCGGCGAACCACTGCGGCCTGCCGGGTTAAAATTTGTAAGTGAAATATGGAATCCAGCCCCGGCAGAACTAGCCTAACGCGACGCTGCCGGGGTGCAATGTCGATAATGTCACACTCTGGAAAGTGTTTCCGTACGTCAGTGTTATTGACGGAAGAGAGGGAGGGCCCGCCGGGGGCTGGCTATGACGAGCCCTCAACCTCACGCGCTGGGCGATGAGTTCCCCAGGCCTTAGCTGCACGACCAATAGTCTGCACCAGATCGCGTCAGTTTCGTGTCAGCCAATATTAAATTCTGGCGCGGTCATCGCTGATGCCCCAGACCAATTCCCAGGTGCAGTGCTTTCTGACGCAGCGCGCCAACAGTACGCTTCGTCTCCTTCGCAATCTTCGCGACCGGCGTCCGCGCTTTAGAGTGTGCCTTCAGAGTTTTGATATCGTCCTTCGTCCACTCGCGGCGAACTACGTTTTTGTTCCTGGCCAACTTGGCGCTCCTTCATTGATAGGAGCGCGCTTTAGCACACGGCGCGGTGTGCGCAACCACCCCGTATTACTAAGGAACTAAATTGAGCAACGACCTCGTAGTACAACTCGGCGCAAAGCTGGACCAATTCCAAAGCGACATGAATCAGGCCGGCGATATCGCAGATAGTGCGATCGCGCGCATTGAGCAATCGTTTGCGAGCCTCAATCCTGGACTGGGTGGGTTCGCGTCTCTTGGCACTGCTGCCGCTGGCGTGACTGGATTGGTAGGCGGACTTCTTGCCGCGTTGACAGAAGTTAACGGCCGACTGGCCGATCTGCAGAAGAATGCGGAATATACGGGACTAACCACCGAGCGCTTCCAGCAGATTCAGTTCGCTGCCGGGCAGGGCGGTGTTTCATCGGAGGAGTCTGTCGCCGATTTGCGTAAGGTCGCCAGCCTTTTGGCGGACGCCAAGGAGAACGAAAACTCTCTGACGCGGCTGCTTGATGCCAACAACATCAAGTACAAGGACCGCAACGGTCAGGTCATTACTCTAAATCAGCTTCTTACGATAGCTGGCGGTCTGATCAATAAATTCGACTCAATTCCAGAAAAGACAAAAGCCGCGCAGATGCTTGGCCTGTCTGAGAGCTCGGTTGAAGCGCTTCGCAATGGCAGCAAGTCCTTTGAGGATATCGCACAGGGCGCGAACGCTGCAGGCGCCGTGATTGACGGCGCCACTGTTGCCAAGGCCGCCGAGTTTGATCGCGCGTGGAAGCAGTCATCGGCCCAACTCGCTGCACAATTTAAATCGACAGCAGCGGACATTGCTGGCTGGCTGGACGGTCTTATCGAAAAAGCCAACGAACTGGTGAAGACCGCGCTTGCCTCACAGAACATTCAAACTGGCAGCGGGCAGGAAACATTCAACAGGTGGGCCGATGCGGCGGACATCCTGCAGAAGGACTTGCGCGGTCTGCCTCAGGACGTTGACCAGGTTACCCGCGCGATTGAGAATTTGCAGGCCTCTGGCAAGCCAGAGAATATGCAAATCGCGGCCGGCCTAGAACTTAGCCGCGCTAAGGCGCACCTCGCTCGGGACATGCTGAAGGCGGCTGCTGAGCAGCAGTCCAAGGTAGAATTCCCCCGGGGCGTACCGACGCCTGCAGCACGCCCTGCATCTGCTAATAACGCGGACCCGAACGCAGCCAAACTACCTAAGCGCAAGGATGGCGAAGAGGCGGCTGACGCATACGATCGCGTCACGGAATCCCTAAACAAATATGTCGTCACGACCAACGCATTAGCGGAAACGCAGGGCAAGGGCGCTGCCGCGACAGAGGAAGCCAAGGCGGAAGCGCAGCTTCTGAACGCTGCGCAGTTGGCCGACATTCCAATCACCGAAAAGCTGTGGACCAAATTCAAGACCTCGCGCAGGACGCAGGTCTTGCCGCTGATGCATTGGCAAAGGCCAAAGTTGCGTCTGATATCCAATTCGGCGCCAAGTCTGCATTTCTGACGCCGCAGGATTTGGCAATTGCCCAACAACTGAGGGGCATTTATGGGAACGATATCCCAGCTGCTCTGGCCAGCAGCGAGGCCGCTGGCCTCCGCTTCAACGCCACTATCAAAGAGCTTGCCAACCTCGGGCAGCAGATAAACAGCGGATTCTTGGTAGACTTCGAGACCAAGATCCGCAACGGCGCGTCCGCAATGGACGCGCTCAAGGAGGCCGGGCTTAACGCGCTGGGCAAAATTGCTGACAAGCTGGCGCAGATGGCTGCGGATAATCTCTGGTCGTCGGCGTTCGGCGGCTCAGGTGGAGGCGGGCTCCTCGGCCTGCTTGGCATCGGCGGTGGCGGCATCAACGCGAACGGCTCTATTGCTGGCGCTGTCGGCCCGACGTCGGTTGGTGGTGCCCCGCTCGTTGGGCAATTCGCGTCCGGTACTGATTCTGCGCCGGGCGGTCTGTCCCTGGTCGGCGAAAACGGCCCAGAGATTATGAACGTCCCGCGGGGCGCTCAGATCATTCCTAATGATGTTCTGCGCGGTGGTGGGGTAGGAGGTAAGCGCTAGGTGGAGGTGTCACTGTTCACGGTGGGTCGGTCGTTATCCAGGGCGACGCTAGCGAGAAGACGATTGCATTGATTAAGGCTGCGATGACGCGGCAGAACGCGGAATTGCCAATGCGCGTTGTGGCTGCGGTGAAAGATGCGAAGGCGAGACGGGTGTTGGGGTGAGGGGCAGCGTAGTACGTGTGGAGGGGCGGGTGGCGGTGTGGTCCGCAGGGTCCACACCATCATGCTGGATAGGCGATGCTGGAGTTCAATCAATAAGCTTGTTAATCGCGATGAAGGCCTTCTCAAACCGATCAAGTGCTTCCTTCGGTATCGACTTGACTAGAGACGACGCATGTTCCGCAAAGTAACGGGCAGGTCTGAAATGACCGAACTTGCCGCTCTTTAGTGGATGATTTTCGAAATGATCCTCGAGTCGCCTTAGGACGCGGGGGTGCTTCGATTTTATAGCCGTTGGCTTTATCGGAGTGTCCAACTGCTTCGCAAACTCGGCGTTTACCAGTTGCAAATAGAAATCGAGTCCAAACATGTCCTCGATGTCAGCCTCAGATGCGCCTTCAAGGAAGTCAGCGAACGTCAGAACGTTGGACTTCTTCAGTAGCTTTTCTTTGTAAATCGCTTCGATCGATGCTTCATCTGCCTTCTGGGTATCCAGCAGAGTGACTATATTCATTCCGCGCTGGGCCCCGAGCAGGGCAACGAACGTCGGTACTTTGGACGCGCCGCCGACAGGCGTTATCGTCCATCTCGGATCGAGCCCTGTTCGTCCAGACGCTTCCAGTATGCCCGAAATTGCTTGCATGAAGAGGAGGTCTGCCGCACCTTCGACGACAATGGAATATGGGCCGACGAATAAGGTCTGGTGAATTTCGTAACCAAGTGCGCCCTGCAAAGGGAATAGGCTGTCGTCGCTCGCAGCGAAGACGTCGGGTAGGACGGTGGTTCCTGCTGCGGATTTTTCACCATCTGAATCGCCGTCCTTCTCGATGCTGAGATCTTGGACAATGCGGACGCGCTCGAAATGACGTGGGTCAATCATGAACGGTGAATGTGTGGAGTAAACTAGCTGGTGCTCGCCCTTTAATTCCGTCTCAAAATAGCGAAGCAAATCTTCCTGTGCTTTTGCGTGAAGCGTCAATCCTGGCTCATCGAGCAACAGGATGACCCTATCATCATTGCGCTTTACGTCGGAATACCATGCCAGGAACGAGAAGAACCAAACGAATCCTCTTGATCTGCTGCCGAGTTCGGTTGTTACTAGGTGTCGGCTGTCGAAGACGCCACCCCATATGTTAGTGCCGGACTGCATGCCCGGCGGATCTTCAGGCAGACCAGGTCGGACGTCAAACGTCATGCGGAGATGTTTGTTCTGAGACCAATATTTTAATATTTGCTTCGATAGATAATTGCTCGCACCCTCAAGCTTCCCCTTGAGATCGATCGTGCTTTTCGCCTCGACCATCTCCTTGAGGCTGAGCCGAGCAAGCCTGATCAAGCCAAGCATTGGGTGGTCGGAGGGCTTCAAGGTCTCCGAGTTAGATCGATCGATCAGGGCCTGGATATTTTCATGTCCAGACAATTGGTAGTACTCGTCGAAGTACAGAAACTTAGGCACAACCTTAACGAGGAAGTGATTGTAAATAAACTTCCGAAGGCTATCCTTTGCGATTGGCGCGATTATGCCAGCCAGCCGCTTCGTTTCGGTTGTTTGTTCCTGACCATTCAATGCGGTCAGAATATCTGCAGGCTTTGATCCGGCTGCGGCAATGGCGCCGCGGGTAGGCTCCGGAAGATCCGCATTTGCAAATAGGTATTGGAGCGCCTTGTCTTGGTTTACCTCCAATGTGAAACATCTATCATCGTCATAGTGCTTATACAGCGACATCGTTTTCGCGACGAGACAATCAGGACCGAACATGTCCTCGATGTCGGCAACTTCGTTTTCCTCTAACGTGTACTGCGCCCAGATGGGCATTGCTTTATCGCGCTTGTTCGCCTCAACCGCGTGGCGGTAGTCCTCGACGTCCATGCGCGGGTAATCGATGGTTACGCTAAATTTTCCTTCAGCGGGTACGACCGGATTCAATCGATACAGCGCTTTCAGTAGTGCGCTCTTCCCGGCCTCGTTTTTTCCAACGAGACAGGCGATATCATCGACCTCGATCACACCGGAATCTCGAACACTCTGGAATTCCCTTACTCGGAATGATTTCAGTCGCATATTCCACCGTTTCTTCGGTTGTTGCAGTTTTCAGTGACAGAGGAAGGGCTGCGTTATTCCGTGATCCTGACGTCGCCGGCGCCTAGCGGCATCGGCCGTTCACCATCAAAATCCGTGTGAGCGAGTAGGCGCCGATGCCGAACAGCACCATGCCGCCGATCCATACAAGGCACGTTGCTGTCAGATAGGCGGACGTCCCGACGCCGATGCTGCCGGTGAGACCGAATAGCGTTCCCGCGTTGAACAGCAGGCCGACACCACCCCAGAACCAAAAAAGCACGACAAGGAAGCCCCTTGCGATGCCATGGTGACTTTTGAGTCGGAATGTGCGTTCCCACTGCTCCTTGCGCGAAAACAGCCCCATCGCGCGCAGTCCTACTTCTTTGTGCCGTAGGGTCGCTGGTTGGTCGGAGCTAGCGAAATACCTTCCTCTGATGCTTTATTATAGATCGCGTTCTCGGTCCGGCCCAGCTTCAGACCGATCACTCGCGTTGGCGTATTGCCTTTCACGAGTTGTTTGAGCTGGCTCACTTCGCCTGGCGTCCACTGCTTGCCGGTATTTCGAGTCGACTTTGCCATTTCACGCGCTCCTATTGGTGGGTGCCGTACCGATTGCCGGTGTTCGAATTCACGTACGTCCCGCCACGGTGAGACGAACCAGAGCCCCCAGCAAAGCTTCCACCGTGGCTGCTCGTGTGATGTCCGCCGCCGTAACTAACGCGACCGCCGCCACGAGCCAACGCCTCACTGCAGCTAAATGTCACCAGCAGCCCCGCAACGATCATCAGCGCCTTCATCTTCTTCCTCCTTGGTCTCAGTAGCTCACGCGTTTATTTTGAAGATTGGCCGGGCCTCGACCCACGCGAAGCAAATGCCGGGCTCGACCTCATCAATCGATATCGTCGCCGTCGTCGTCTTCGTCGGCTCCCCGATTGGGATCCTCGACATACGCTAAGCACCCCTCGTAGAAAGAGATTGCGTTGCCTCGCAGCGGACAACCCGAGTCGGAAGTTACATTGTGCGCTTCCGCCCACCGATACCCAGCGGTATGACCCGAACAATCATCGGAGCACTCGTAGCCGCCAAATTCGCGAGCCTGCACGTCGCAAGGAGAGGTCAGAACGCCGAATGTAAGTATGATTGCGACGGATCTAATAGATTTCATTCACGTACCCGGCGCGATTGTGGGTTTAGATGTCGGCTTCTTTTGCTTCGGAGCAGGCGCGGCAGCCGCAGCCTCCTGTTGCTTTTTCAGCTCGGCGACCCTCGCCAACTCGGCGCGCTTTGCATCGGCTTCTTCCTCTCGGACGAGCAAATAACCCTTCTCCGCCATGCATCCTTGAGCGACTGTATCAGCAGCATTGGACCGATCTTGAGCAGCCATAGCGGCCGCCAGTCCGCCGCCTGCAACAGTCACGCCTGACAGGGCCGCCTTGTTGCGCTCGCCGAGACAGGCAGTCCTGTCCACTTCGAACTGGGTTTGCAGAACCGGGTTGTCGCGGGAGGACTGACCGTCGACGCGGACCCATCCCATTTTCGGCGCGGCGGCACAGCCGCCTAAGGCGACGCAAAGCGCCGCAATCGCAATTTTACGCATGTGAAACAGCCCCCAAGCCTAAAAAGTAGGCATATCAAACAACAACCAGCGCGCGAGATCAATAGCTTGCGCGCGTATGTATCCACAACCCGGGAAAAATATGCACAGCCGAGCCGAAGCACCCTCAAGGTAGGGGGTGATCACCCCTCCGAATTGGCTTTCAGCGCTGCCGCATCAGCGTCCGATAGCTTCCGGGCGGGTAGGGGCTTTGCAGGAGCAGGCCAGGCGCCAGAATCTTCAGCCGCTCGAGCAAGGGCCGCTAGGCCGCCTTGCTGCGACCACCGATACGCGGGCGGCGGCGAACGCCGTGTTGCCGGCGAAGCCCTTGTCGGGTGGCGAGGGCGAGATCGTCGACGCGATCACCCGTATCGAGCGCCAGGACCCGGGGCTCGGCGGAGCCTTGGTGCGCCAGCGCCTGGCTGATCAGTACGACACGAGCGCTGGCCGCCTTGTGGGCGGAGAGAATCAATACGGGGGAGCTCGTTTCGCGAAAGAGGTTGCTGGCACGCCGCAGACTGAGACGAACCTGAACGCCGTTATCGACGCGCTTCGTGTCGGGCCCTGGCAGCCAGGCGGACCACCGCCGTCGTCCATGCAGGATCTCGTAGACGTGCTGCGCGCGACCGGCATGCGCAAGCCGCAGGGCAGCGCGACGGCGTTCAACCAACAGATCACCCACGATTTGGAGATGGCGCCGCTTAGCGCCGAGGCAGCGGCCGCGGTGAAGTCGGGCGGCCTGTCGATCTCGACTGGTGTGCGCGACCGCATGCGGCGGGCTTGGCTGGGTCGCGGTACCGGGCGACTCGCGGACATGTTCCTCGCGCCCGACAGCGTTGAGCAGATGCGTGGCCTGACAACCAGAGCCGCCGAGACGCCGATTGGTGACGCGGTATTGCGACAGTTGCTCGAAACGCCAGGAGAGGCGGTCAACCGTGGCCGATAGCGCCGCGCGAGCGCTTTTCGGCCGTTGCTTCGCCGCTCCTGACTTACGGGGAAACCATCGACCCTTACGCTTGAATGCCGCAGTGGCAGACCCAACCGATTACACACCTGGTTATAACTTCAGCGGCTTTCAGGCGAGCAACCCGGCTACGCCGCTGCCAGCGACGAAGATTGACGCGGAGTTCGCCAACATCTCGGAAGCGATCACCGGTCACGCGGCAGCGATCGAAGATGTCCGGCGATCAGATGGCGCGCTGAAGAACAATGTTGTCACTTACGATAGCTTGTCGAAGTCGCTTCAGCTCACGTTCGATCCGACGAATGGTGACGCCGTGGCAGCGGCGATTGCTGTTGCGCAGGCCGCAGCGGCGGCAGCGAGCGGGAGCGCAAGCGCCGCAGGTACGAGCGCTACGAACGCTGCTGCAAGCGCGGCAGCGGCCGCAGCTTCGGCCGGGTCTGTCAACTTGTCGAACTATTTGTCGAAGGCCGGCAATCTCTCCGGCATCGGGAACGCAGACACCGCGCGCGCCAATATCGCTGCGATGAAGATTGACGGGTCGGACGCAACAGGCCGCCTGGCGCCGCTCACGAATCTTACGGTCGCGGATTGGAACGCGGTGCTAACGAACGGTTGGTTTTGCGGCAACTCAGCGGCCAACGGCCCGGATACGTTCAGCACCTGGCTAGTCCAGTGCATGGCGCTGGACGCGTATAATATCACCCAAATCGCATACCAAATCTCGGCCGCGAATCTCGGTACGCCAGGCGTGACTCAGGGCGGCAAGAAAGCGCCATGGTGATGTTTTAGCCCGGAATTCCGCGCCGACTACACCGGCGCCGCGGAGATCATGAGAGCGACCGCGTGGAGCGTATCCAAGATCGAGGGGCCGGTTTACTGCAAGCAGAACAATCTTGTTTGCAGAGCAGCTGGCAAAGCGTTCGTGGTGGACGATTTCAAGACCGATCAGCTGTTGGCGACCAATGACTTATTGTGTATTTTCCCGGGCCGTCGCGATTGCCTTCGAGGCTGGTCCTCGAAGCACGGGGTGGCCAAGGATCCTAACGATCATCGTCGCCACCCTTTTGGGGTCGCCGGCGACGGCGCAGACGGAGGAGAACTGCAATACTGCTCTCACGCGGATCGCCAAAAAGGCCGCGGAAAAGGCAGTCGCGGATCATCGCGACGACGCATGTGCGGGCTTGAAAAAAGGCCCGTTCGGCATTGACAAGACAAAGGCGCTCGAATTGCGCTCGTTCTCTCTGTGCGAGACGGGTCCGGTCGTCGCCGCCACCATCACGGTACACGTCCGGTGCGCCACATCCGACCAGGCCTTGATCTCGGCCGACCTTGAGGATGACTTGACTGCGAGCGTGTCGGCGAATCGCGACACTTGCGAGGCTCTCGATGCGGATGTTTCGGCGGGAAAGTTCGAGAATCAGACCGGAATTCAGATCGCCAATCTAAAGGACAAGCTTCGCGATGCGGCCGCCAAGCAGATCAAGGTCTACTGCAGCAAATAGTCGTTTGGCGCCGGCGCGTCGAGCAGTCTGCGCGCCGGCTTCGCGACGCGCCAAACGAGCAGAGCCGAAAGGATAAAGCAGGCCGCCGTCAGCACCCACAGGGCGATCGGTTGAACGATAGGATAGAAAGTTACCGATTCCGGAACGTGCCGATCGAGACCGCCGATTTGATAGTAGTTGTTGACGTAACCGCTCTTTCCTGGCTCCGCCGGCGGAACCAATGAATAAAGAGTCGCGCACGGGTGTGTACAGTACCCCGCCGAAAGCCCGGGTCCGCAACTCTGGCCCGCGGCTACGAGCTTCGAGGGATCGTATCCGAACGCTTTGGCGTCGATATATACCTTCATCTCGTTGCTGTGCAGTCGACGCATGAAATGGCCGCTTAGATAGAGCGGGCCTGCGACGAGGAGGACCAGCGTGGCGATCGCCGCGAAGCGGCTGGCGGCCGGTCGGGCAGGATCACCTAGGTAGCCGAACTGCGGAATCCGCATCCACCAAGGATGTTCGCGGTATGCCTTCGCGAACGAAAGAAGCATCCGTAGTAGGAAGGGCATGAACACCACGATGAGATGTAATCCCCAGAAGGCGGCCAAGATCTCGTTGCCCAGTCCGAGGGATAAAAATTTTGGAAACTCTCTGATGCGGTCCGCGAGGAGATGAAAGAGAGCTGCGAAGAAGAACGCCGTACCTAGAACTGTGAAGTTGCGGGAAAAGACCGCTGACAAGTCTCGCCGCTCGTACGGTATATCTTCAGCGAAACGGATAAGCGCCTTGGCTGGCAGAAAGAAAGCCACCTTGCTATCGTAGCCGCGTACCGCCATGCCGATCGTGGCTTGGTGTGTCTCGTCCCATACGCCGGCACCGCTGAATCCGGGCTCTATGCCCTCTTCGTGGTCGGACACGATCTGTCGCCAGGCCGGACTGGATTGTCCGAGCAACCTCGCCGACACATGCTCGCCGAGCTCCCGATCGCCACGGACGCCGAACAGGCTTAGATCCCCAGTTTCGTCGCGCTGCTGCACGATCTCGGCGAGCACGTTGACGCCAGCCGCGGTAGGGGCCGGCTGGTCCAACTCCAAGATGGCGATGTCGTCGAGGGGGCTCTTTCCCATTTTCCGCCATTTCGTGACGCGGCACTGACGTGTCTGCTGCCCTTCCACCATCGGAAAAAGAACGGTGATGCGCGTATGCTCGTCTGGAGCCTCCGCCACTTCGACCATCCGAGGGACCGCCGCGTTGACCACGTGCGCACAGGTGATAGCCACGCGGGGCGATATCAGGATTCCCATGCCGCAATGCTCAAACGACTTCGGATCGATAGGATCGCGGCGCTTGACCTCGATGATTCCCATTGCTCTGTCGATTTTAATCGTGTCCATTTTCTAAAACATGATTTCGGGTAATATGCGCCCACGACCCCTGGTTGATATATAGGACAATAACGACGATGAAGGAATGGCTGGTTGTTAGACGCGTTCAGCCTGCCCTCAGCGATCGAAGAGGTGCGGCGCCCTACGCGAAGACTGCATCCACTGCGGCACCGCCCGAAGTCTCGAATCGGGTAGCTCTCGAGCACGCGCCAACCCGAGACGCGCTTCCGAACCCGAAAGAGATCGGAATGGCTGCTGGGCCGATGCCCGTGTCCCTGATCAAGCCGATCGAGGTCGAAGCCAAGATGGCAGACGCGATACTACGCGGTTCCAAGGCCGCTGGCGCCGCGTGGGGCCTGATTTCTTTGGGCGTGGACCCGAAACGCTACAATGGCAAAGGCGTGAAGGTCGCGATCATCGACACGGGAATAAAGCGAGATCATCCGGCGTTTGCCCAATTGAAGGGCGCCATAGATGAAGCCGATTTCACCTCGAAGCCGGGGGGCAACTTCGGCGAAGGGGTCGCCTTCGATGACGACGGCCACGGAACGCATTGTGCGGGAACGATCTGCGGCGGTATCGTAGATGGGGTTCGGATCGGCGTCGCGCCGAACATCGAACGGTTGTTCGTCGCCAAGGCGATCGGCGGAACGCGCGGTGCCGCTGCCTTGCTCGACGCTCTAAACTGGGCCGCTTATACGATACGGGCCGACGTCATTTCGATGTCGCTTGGCTTCGATTTCGTCGGATATCGGGCGTCCTTGGACGCCGCGAGCACGCATCCGGACGCGGCTACCTCGATGGCGCTGAATGCGTTTCGCGACAACATACGGATATTTGACGCCTGGATGAATGAGTTGAGGGCGAGAAGGAAGGAGAAGGAGGGGGCCGATCCGCTCATCGTCGCGGCCACAGGGAACGAAAGCGGCCGTCCCACCTTCGTGGTGGGAAAAGCCAGTCCATCGGCGGCCGATAGCGTGGTCGCCGTCGGCGCTGTCAACGCGGCTCTCGCGGTCGCACGGTTCTCGAATACGGAGCCCACCTTGGTAGGCCCTGGCGTTGACGTGATCTCCGCGGGCATCAACGAGGAATTGGCTGTCTTGAGCGGAACCAGTATGGCCTGTCCACATATTGCCGGCCTTGCGGCTTTATATTGGCAATTCGCGCGTTCTGGTGGGCCGAAGGCGACGGCGGAGCGCGTCCAAATGATGATGGTCAGGAGCGCCGAAGACCACTTCAAGGAATTCGCGACGTGTCAGTGGTCCGACGTCGGTAGTGGAATGCCTCGCGCGCCGGGCGTGCTACCACCGCCCTGAAGCACAGTTTATTTCTCGTGGTTCTGCATCAAAGTCATCCTCTGACCGAGACTTGCGCTCGCTTCGCACAAAGGCGCGTCTTTGGGGGATGGTTTGATTGCAAGAGGACTCGCAGTGATGCTCGTTCGAACGTTATCGACGCGGCAAATGACTTTGGAAAGGTCTACCGGGACCATCTTGCGGTACTTTTTATGTGGTTCGAAGGGGCTCCTGGTGATTTGGCAGCGCTCGACGGCGGAGGCCAGCACATTTTCTCCTTTGCGGAAAAGAACGCTGAAATATCCGTTCCAACTGGAGCCCGGCGTGCCGTTTTCGCATGTGATCAATACGTTGACCACGCCATTGCTGTCCGGTGTCGAAATGTCTGCCGTCGCGTAATGCTGAGGCTCTAGGTCAGAGCCGACTATCATGTGCCGACGATCAGCCCAGTTCTCGACATGTGGGTTAGGCATCCCTGCGAAGACAGGTGAAGTCGCTCCAGCGAACGCGATCAGCAAGAAAAGCAGATTTCTCATCGCAATAGCCTATCATTAAGCTAGTTGTGTATTGTCGCGGTCTCGCCATGTCACTCGCGCATCTTCGTAGCCTGGCGCTTCGGCCAGCCGATTGCTCAAACTACCAATGCCGTGAGGCGCTAAATCGCTGCTGGATGAAAGTTGGTGGCACGTCAGACGGGTATCCAGAACGTCTTTCCGGTCGAGCAAGGAGCCGCAAAGCTCCCATTCGTCACCAAGACGGTGTTGACCGTTTGCTCAACGAAAATAGCCTCGGTACGCCGGTAGTTGGAAGGTCGCGCTGAAGGTGATGAGTTACGTCTAAGCATCATTCCAGCTTCCACCTTTAGGCACTTGCTTGCACACCGTTCCCTGGCCAGGTGTCCATCGGCACAGTATGTCGTGAATGCCGTCACTTCCCGGGTATCGCTTTTCCGGATGATTGGCTGCCAATTCAAATGACGCAGCAGCTTTTTTTACTGTCTTTTTTGCTTTCGCTGCCTTTTTCGCCTTCTTTGCTTTCGCCATCTACGTTTCCCTCTCAACCGCCTAGCGCCCCGTTAGCGTCCTGACGCTATTTGCAACTGACAATCCAATGTCCCCTGACAATTGCGCGGTCTGTGCCGGGCCGGTCAAACCTATGGTGTTGCCCGGCCCCATAGTTATTTGAAGGTCGTGCGTTCTATCCCTTAAGGCGGATGCAAACGTTGTCCCTGCAGGATTTACTACTACTCGAGTGAATGTCCATGCTGGCGTTAGATTTCCAGAATTGATGATCTCAAAGCTCACCTCGTAATAGAGCACATTCGTACTGAGAGCCTCGGCAGGATTTGTAGGCAGGTTAATTTCACCATTGCCGACAGGTAGCAGCACGTCAAAAAGATAGTCGTGGAATTTTAAGCTGTTCTGTATGAGCGGTGACGACACAGGCCCTCTTGGTTGAACCCCTGTCGGACAGCGATATTGCTTGAGATCTTTTATCAAGTAGTAGAAGTAAATTTTGTCGGTCCTTATCGCGTCAGCGCTAGCCGTCAATCCGCCACTCAACGAAAACAACGCTGTTGCGGGTGACGGGGGTGTCCACACCACCGCTGGACTGAGTGCCCCCTTTTCTTCTGTCTTAAGAGATAGCGTTAACTGCATCCCCCAGGTCTCTAGGGCCTTAGTCATCGGAAGCATGTCCGGGTACTGCTTCGCTTTTTCGTATAAATCCGAAATTGCATTCCCAACTTCGCAGTGGATGCTTTGAACGACCGCGCTCACCAGCAGCTGCTGATCGTTCTGATTGCCCGGAAAGTCCTGCGTATCCGGGACATACGTGCCACAGGCACTAAGGAAAACACCGCCCAAAATGGGCACAACAATCCGGGAGGTACGCATGGCAACTCCGAAAAATCAACACAATAACACAGCAGGCACTCAGAAACACGTTGATCAAATGCCGATAAGTTACACGACGCCAGCTCCTCAACCTAAGCTAGCTGCGCTTCCTTCTCTACTGTTGTTTGATTGCAACAGGCAAAACAACCTGTTCGGTTGCCCGCGCGGTTGACGCATGAGCGGTCCGTCGACGTTTTTGGTTTAGCTGACGCAGGCAGGTGCTGAGGAAGAGATTGAGCAACAGCAGCCGGTTTGTTTCGGGTTTGACTTTTGCTGGTGCGCGAGCTTCCAAGGCATGTGCCGCTGTGGAAACAGGTTATGAGCATGATGTACAAGAGCCCAATGAATTGGGCGTGTCGTCGACCCGACGCCTGAAGACAAAAAGTTTAGATCGCAAGAGATGCAAGCGGCAGTCTCAAACATGCCGATCATGGCTCAGAATGAGGCACGCCGCAGACTGCAATTTGCCTTTTGCTGGTTGCTTGATGGCACTGTCATCGAGAATGGCGAAGGCGAAGCGGCCCTCCGGGCACGCGAGCTTCGGCTCGGCAAGCCACGGGCAGCATACGCCAATTCTCACGTCGCCGGCACCAAGATGCCTCTGGTCCATAGCCATGAGGCTATGTTGGTGCCGGCAGCCAACGGGACATGACCTTCCCATATCTTCGGAGCGTCGCGATAGGCGAATTTGTTTGGAAGAGCACGAACCAGTTGAACCAAATCCACGCCGTCAACATATGCAATGGCACCGTCGATGTTGGGATGTCTGAGAGCGCAACGAACGTCCACGAAGGCTCCATTGATCGCTGGCGTCAGTTCGAACGTGAGCCTTGGCGATAAGGCGACTTGATCCGTTGGGTGAGTCAGCGACGATTCCGCGCGGGGATGCGGCACGTCGCTTGCGGACTCAGAGGTGTCGCTTCCGCGCTCGCGCCAAAATGCGTTCGAGCATGCGGTCGACATACGCCAATACTCTTGACTGGTCCTGCCAGCATAGCGATCGATCCGTTCAGCGACGCGCATTCGAAAGAACTGCTGTGCGGCTTTTCTGTTTTCCGGCTTTCTCAGCATGGTGTTGACGACAATTGCGCCTTGCAGGCCGGATTGCAGTGCTAAGTGCACGCCCTGCGAGGACAGCGGATCCACGCTGAAACAGGAATCCCCAAGTCGAATGTAATCGTCTCCCATGGGATGCTCAGCGTGATGACTGCTGGCATCGCATACCTCCGGATCGGAACATTGCCGCCCCATTCGCCCCAGGTCGAGCGTCCGGAATTGGCAAAGCAGCCCCGAGTATTTCGCCTGCATGCCGCCCTTCTCGCCCACTCTGAGGCGGCGCGGGTCACAGAAGACCGAGACGACGGCGCGGTCGCGCGCAGTCTGGGCATACCATAGCCAAGCGTCCTCCCCGGCCTCGATCAGACCGTCGAACTCGGCCGCTTGCTTGAGCGCCCAATTCGCATGGACCGATATCAGCGGGGGCCCATCCTTGATGCGCGCTCCTCCAATCGCCGGACGCCTCCCGGCGGCATCGATGATAAACCGCGTCTTCAATAGTTGGCGCCGTTCTTCGGCAGCGATCGTTATCGCCCAGCCCGGCCCCTCCAGGCGTTTGACCTCGATCACCTCGGCTGGCTGGCAGATTTTCGCTCCCGCCGAGCGCGATCCGCGCAACATGAGTTGGTCGAAGACCCCCCGATCCACATGATATCCTGCCTGCGGGACGAGCCTTGTCTCCGAGTCTCCCCACCTGACGGCCGTGAGATGGCGCCGCCAGAATTGTGCGCGGCCGAATTCATGGCCAAGGCCGAGGTATTCGATCAACGGGATCGTGTGATCCGACACGCAAATGCCGACGTGGCTGCGCGGAAACCGGCGCCGTTCGACGACGCCGACGTTCAGCCCCAGTTGGGACAATCGGATCGCGGCCGAGCTTCCTCCCGGTCCTGCACCGAGGACGACGACATCATGCTCGGTGGCAAATTCCATGTCCTTGTCCGCAGCGAGGAAATCAATGGCTAATGAGAATCTTTTGCAAAGCGTCAGGCTGTGTGTGCATCAGTTCGGTGTAGAGGCCAAGGCAATACGCCGTCCACCCACGGATGTAGTCGCAGGCCGGGCGGCCGCGCTTGATCGCTTCGTAGTGGCAACCTCCGGAGCAGAGGTAGCGCGCCCAGCAACCGCCGCAGGGAGCCTGTTTCTCAAGATGACGACGATCAAGCCAGCTCGATTGCCTGTCCGGGTCGACGCCGCCGAAGACGTCACCCATGAGTCCTTCGTCATCGTTGACGAAACGGTGACAGGCATACAATCCACCGTCCGCCGCCACGCCCATGTAACCGCCCCCGGCACCGCAAGGGTAGTTCTCCCGCTGGTAGTGATGAATACGCTGCAGAGTCTTGATGACATTCGAGAGCGGCAGGATACGGCCCTGCCGCAACGCCTCGCGAAAGCTCTCTCCGCACCTGATCAGCTGATCGAGCAACCGGTCCAGATCGGGCGCGAGCATCTCGTCCTTGCCGGACGGTGCGCTGAGCATGGGTGAAAACATGACGGCGTCGAAACCCATGCCTAACACGCCCGTCATGATCTCTGGAAGGTCGAGGTTTTTCGGCGTCACTGTAACGCGCGCGAGGACTCGGTAACGCCGATCGTCGGCCGCCAGGAGAGCACGCACATTCTTCGCCACCTTTTCGAAGCTGCCGCTGCCCGACCGATATGGTCTCAGCCGGTCATGCGTTGCATGCAGGCCGTCAAGGCTGATTGTCAGCGTAAAGTCGTATTCCTGGAAAAGCGCGAAGTCCTCGTCGCGCAGCAAGGTGGCGTTGGTCGTCATGGAGAAGCCGATTCGGATACCGCGTGCGGTCGCCTTGCCCGCGGCATATCGAGTCGAGGCATGCAGCGTCTTGCGATTGACGAGTGGCTCTCCGCCCATGAACGCCAAGGTGAGAGCTTCGCCAGGCTGAGCGGCTTCAATGAGTTGGTCGATCGCGGCTTTTGCCACAGCCGGAGCCATGTTGTCTTCCTTCTCGCCGAACGTTCCCTGCTGCGCATAGCAATAGGTGCAGCCGAGATTGCATGACTGCGCGACGGCAAGCGATATCGCTTTGACAGGAACGCTACGCGGCGGCGCGGCTGCCTCTGCGCACGGTGTCGCGATTCCAAATGCCAGAGCTGTCATCTCGGCGCGGCCCACATCGCCCAACCGTAATATCGCGTCCAGAGTGTTGGCGCGCATGGCGGCTAGGTGGTGAATCCTCCCACTCTCGACATCCAGGGCAAAATGCCCGGCCGCGCTGTCGAAGCGATGGAACGCTGCCGAGCGCGGCCGCGTATGCCTGTGCCGATCGTGCTCCTCGCCGGTGTCGAGCATTGTCGCTACGATGGCTCCAGCGGAAACGGAGCGGTGGGAGCATCGCCAACATCATCGTTGCCGTCTCGCTCGGTCCCATCCAGGGATCGGGGACTACCTTCGAGGTCGCGTCCGACCTCCATCATGTCGATGTAGGCATTCAGCCATTCCGGTTCGTACACCACTGGCCCGTTCGACGCGAACTTCTTTCGCGCGAGTGACCGTTGTTTGGGATCCTGGCTGAAGGTGACCGAATCCGGATAGGTCGAGGTCCAATAATCTAGGCATGCGCTCAGATCCGTTTGCCAGGCTGAGCACAGCCCGCCTGTCAACTGGCCCGGTTTTGCACGGCCAGCCTCGTAGCTGGGCCGGATTTCGCTGGCGTCGATGTTCTGTTGCCCTCGTGGATAGAACGCGCTGGCGGGATTGGGCAGCGCAGTACCGTTTTTTCTCAGGCATATTTCCATCCCGGGATTATAATCGGCGTTCAGGGTATTCATCATTGCAACATCCATTGCGTACCCTGCTCCGGTCAAAATCGCATTCGCAGGAATATTCAGTAATTTCCGTGTCCGTTTGATAAAATCCTTGTTGTGATCTGCGTCGCTATCCTGCGGATTGAGCTGTCCAGGTCCCACGTCGGGCGAGTGGTCCTGTGGAGCGACGATGACGCTGGCAGGAACGACAGCCAGGTTTCCGGCGCCCGCCAGGCTGACACTTATTGAGCCATCGCAGGTCGTATCCAAAATGCCGTTGTCCTTGTCGTGGTCCTCGTAGCCCGGAATCGGGGTGTTTTCAGTCTTCCGATAAACGCCTCCCTTCGGAGGCACGAAAAGGCCATTGCCGGCGATTTCGCCGAGCCAGACTTTCTTGTCCGCATGCCAGGGATTGTTGCCTTCCAATCGCTTTGTTTCACCTCCCGTGGCCGAGGCCTGCGCTTCGACCACCGGTGTGTTTCCTTGTGACCACACATTAAGCTTTCGGTTCGCCACGCTGGCGGTCCAGGTCGGCGTGATTCCGAGTTGGCCCATGATCGCCGCGGTCAGTTCTCCGATCTCGCTGCCGTTGGCGCCGTAGGCGAATATTCTGAACCGCACGGCCTGCCGCATCATCCGGTGCTTGCCGTTGCGCACGGACATGAATTTCAGGCTTTCCCCTTGTTCTGCCTTGCGCTTCTCTTCGTATTCGAAAAATTCATAGTAATCGTCGTTGTTGGCAAGGCGTGCGCATCCAATTGCCGGATGGATCTTGAAGACCGCCACGTTTGTGAGATCGTTCGGGAACGCCATGGGTCGAGCCCTCCGGTTGCTGGTGCATGTCGATGATTGCGATCAAGCGATGTCTGGTCCGGCATATTCGAAAGGCACGCCGGCCTTTATGTGGTTGTTGTCAGCCTCTTGAACGATGAGACTGGCCGCATTGCCTATGCTCCGCATGATGCGCAGCGCGTCTTGGTAAGCAGCCACAGCCCCGTCCTGCTGCGCTGGGCTTGGGCAGTTGAAGGCGCTGTGAAGCAGATTGATCATTTTGCTGTACTTCTCATTGAAAGCCTTCATCTGGGCCGCGACTGCGGGAAACGCTTGATAGTCGCCGGCCTTCGCGTTGCGGTCGAATTCATGCACGCCCGATTGATCGAAAGGAAGGCTCCCTCCGGAAAAGGAATACTTCAACTCAACATTCTTGTTTGGAACGAGATATCGCGACTTGAGAATGGACTGAAAGCGATAATGATGACCGGGCAGGCCTTCCGCATCGAGTGGATTGTAGGGCGCCTCGCCTTCGCCCTCGCTCACCACCCAGCGCAAATGCGCGGCGGCGGTGTCCTTGTCGGTGATCTTGAAATTTATTTCCTGTTTGAGTGGATACTTGCTGCTGTCCTGATCATTGACGTAAGCAATCTCATGAAAATTGGGCTTGGCCTCGCGTTGTTTGTAGGCGTCGCGCGCGGCGTTTTCGAAGAGGCCGGGGATTTTGTCTTGTTTGATGATGTCGATGATTCCCGCATAAAACTGGCCGATCGTGCGAGGCGGTGCCTCTACCATCGCCACAGTCGGGAATTCGACGTGTCGCTCCGGCGCTTCAACGGCCATAAAGAGCTTTTCGATGAGATCGAATGAAAACGAACGAAGGTCGAGCGTTAGCGGAGGATCGATGACGTCGAGCTTGCAGGGATATTGGGGCACCGCAGCCACGATATCGGGAGCTATACCGATGGCGTTCATGAGGTTGGCCACCGCAGTGAAGTGAAGCATCTCTTCGATCGCGGTCCGCAGGATCAGTTCATAGATCTCGCTGTTTCCGGTCAGACTAAACGCCGCCGAGAGATATGTCGGTATCGTTGCAAATTCGAGTTGCAAGGCACTCTGCAACAACGCTCCAAGTTTTTGACGGGCAGCTTCATCCCGAATTGACGCCGTCTGGATGCCGTGAAGGTCTCGCGCGAGCTTGGAATTTACAATCAGCGGGGCGTATCTAGTGGTGTCCATAGCGGACCCTCACGTCGCTAGGGGTAGTCAAACATCGCGTGGCAGGCCCTGCCAGACCGCACTAATCCGCGCTTTGCCGAGGGGCACGGAACGGAAGGCAGAATTTTGTATTGTTGCACCGCAGGAACAGGTGCACCCTGCATTTTGAAATAGGCATAGTTTCTGCCGATATGATGTCTCAACCTAAAGGTTTTCGCAAGCGAATTGTGCAACCGCGAGCCCCAAGCGTTTGCTTATGCTTCAGCGCCGATTCACAATCAGAACGGCGAGAGCTGCCCGCTGGCCAGCCAACAGCACGTCAACAGCACTGGCGGCTTGCCGATAAAGTCGTTTTGAGCAAGCTAAGCTGCCCGCCGGTAAGAAAATAGCGCTTCCACAGTAGTGGGTTTCGCGATGTATCGGACCCCCGCTACCAATTGTTCCCAATCTCCTTTTACCAAGCGACTAGGCGGCTCCTTCCGTGGGCCTTCCGCTGTTTGGCTCGGTGCCATCCACTGCCATTCTCGAAAGATGGGAAAGCTCCACACGCCGCTTGGCACGCTCACTGGCCGAAGTGCCGCCGACTATTTGATTGGCCCTATACAGACACCCAGAGCGGCCATCGAAAGATATTCGAAGGTTTCCTCGATCTCTGCAGGCCGAACCAAAGGGTTGGTATCGAAGCCTGGCCCCTCGGGGTGGTTGCTCACGACATAGCGATTGAGAGCCGAAACGGACGGGTGGGCAGAGTCCGAGGAAAGCTGGGAGTAGAAGATGTAGGTTTGCTTGAAGTCATCGCGAATACCAGCCACAGCCTTGGGGATTCAGCGTTCTCATTATAGAGCCGCGGCGGTTTAGATATCGCATTTGGTTGCGCAACGGCTGCTCGATCTGCTGGTCGAGCGTGTAGTCACCTGCAAAGATTGCCTGTCCTATGGCTCGCTTGTGACTGAGTTCGTTCATCGCCGTCTTCAGCTAGGCCAACAATCCAATAAAGGTTTTCCAGACAGCAGCGCGCAATAGTGCGAGCCTCTACAATCTGTTTGGCATCGAGCAAGATCAGAGCGGCCCTCAGGTTCGATGCGGTCCTAGCTAGCAGCGTCAGTGCAAGGAATGACGCGTCAGAAAATCCCTTTGGCGTAATCTTCACTTCCGTCGTCTCGAAAACTGCGATGGCGCATTCGCTGATGTCAACGCAGTGTTATTTCCATTCGTCGATACGTATTTGTGCCACCAGGAGATTTATGCCGAACCCTATGTCCGCGCGCGTCTATCACGAACTTGCGACAGTGCATTCGCCGTGTGCGCCAAAGCTCGGTGTTTCTGCGCCAGCCCGTCTGATTTACTCGTGCTCGATCCTGTTTGGCCCGAATGAAACTGATCTAGCCAGTCTATGGAAAGATCTTTCGCTTTGATCCATGGAACAATCTCGTCGTGACCTTCGATATCGGCGTTACCAAAGATCCCATGCGCTAAGTCAGCGCATCATCCTTATCGACGACCTGTCGAATATCTTGGCGACAGAACTGATTAGCTCCAGCCCCTTACCTCTCCCTTGCGGAGGCTCGGTCAGACGAAGGAAGGCGCTGGCGTGCTTACAGCATCGTGGTTATAAGGAACTATCGTTCATCACCACGAGGCGCATATTGCGCTGCAGCGGGCCCCGTCAGTTGACTACACGCGGAGCACGAGATGGAAGCCAAGCGCGAGTTTAGAGGCTCCGATACCCACGGTGTTCTGCAGCGGTTTGGTGCGGACATCCGTGCAACGAGTGAGGGGCATGGATGGTCTTCGATTTACGCGTCGATCCAACGGGAGAATCCCTTCGAGGGGCGGTTCGACGCGATTGCTGACGACCTTATTGTGTTGCACCGCAGCGGCCCCGTGCAGACGACCTTTGCATCCGGCGGGCACGTCACTTCACGTTGCATTCCGAAAGGAAGCATCTTTTTTTTGCCGGCAGGTCAAGCGTGCGAGGTGGGATTGCATGGAGCGCTGGATACTCTCCATATTTATCTCCGCGCAAACTTAATTCCTGTCCACAATGTTACGCCGCTGCTGGTCGAACGGGATGTGGTTATACAGCATCTGGCGCAGGCGGTTGAGCAGGCGGTTTGCGAGAACGTCTCGAATTCAGATCTCTTCATCGATCCGATCGCGCGGGCGCTTGCGAATAGGGTCTCCGCGATCAGCAGGAGTAGCGAACCGTGGCGGGTTCAGACCGCTGGGCTGCCGGACAACGAACTCCGGCGCGTCAAGGATTTCATCGAGGCAAATCTCGAGGGTGAGATCACTCTTGCTGCGATGGCCAGCGCGTGCGGCATCGGCACAAAGTCGTTCGTTCGGGCTTTTGCGGCAACGACCGGCAAGTCACCATACCAATATGTGATCGCGGCACGTGTCGAACGGGCCAAGCGATTGATCGAGCAAGACCAGGAAGGCCTCGCTGAGATAGCACTGCGCTGTGGCTTCTCCCATCAGGAACACTTGACGCGTGCCTTCCGCAGGCTGACGGGTCAAACGCCCGGTCGATACCGTCGCAGCGTCAACTGAACAAGCAGCCAGGGCCAATGCAGAAACGCTCCGATCGACCATCGCCAGCCGCAGCGCAAGATGAGCATACCGCGCGGCCTTTCGACGGAGGCGAGGTCCATTCCGTGCTGCGACAGTTCGCCGTGAAACGCGAGGCATCCAGTGCGGGGCTCGGCTGGTCGACTATGTTCGCATCGGTTCAGCGGGAAGAGCCGTTCAGGGGCCGCTTCGAAGCCAATGCCAACGCCCTGCTGGTGACTGCAGCTAGTGGACCAGTCGATGTTACCTATCGGATCGATGGACGTGTCGTATCCAGGCACTTGCAGGAGAAGGGGATCTTTTTCCTACCGCCGCGCCGCGACTGTGAGGTGACGCTAAATACGCCGTTGAACTCGATCCATGTGTACCTGCGTCCTGAACTGTTTTCCGGCTCTGAAGGTAAAGTGCAGAACTCCGATTTTGGCCTCTTGCCCGTGTTGGGTGAGCCGGAGCCCCTCACCAGCAATCTCCTGGCAGTGGTGGAGGAAATGGTGCGCGAGGGTGATAACTCGTGCTCCCTCCTGGCCGATTCGATTGCGCATGCATTAGCCAATCGCCTTGTCGTGCTCAATGCACGGGAGCGGAAAGCGCCGCGTGCTGTGGAACGCCAGCTGAGTACACGTAGCGTCCGCTCGATTCGTGATTTTGTCGAAGCCAATATCGCGGATTGCATCAAGCTGGACGATTTGGCTGCGATCTGCGGCGTAAGTCCCGAGTATTTCATACGGGTGTTCAAGTCTTCGCTGGGCGTGTCTCCTCACCGCTACGTTGTGGGAGTGCGAATTCATCATGCGAAACGACTCCTGACGGACACAAACATTGGCCTTGCGGATGTCGCGCGGCAATGCGGGTTTGCGCACCAGCAACATTTCACGAACACGTTCCGTCGGATGACGGGCTTGTCGCCGGGCGCTTATCGACGGGCAATGAATTAAGAACTCCACGATCTGCCTTTCCGATCTGAACGCTGGCTCGTTTCCCGTAAACGAAGCGGGCAGTTTGTGTCAGTTTCCTGCAAACCGGTCCGGTTTGTGCAGGCTTGGCCACCCGGCATGTCCTACTTTCACCTCACGAAGAGGCGCCAGACGCAATCACGGCGCCGATGATGGGGAGAGACGCGCATGGCATTGTTCGATGCCGGGCGAGGGTGCTCGCATATCCAAATTGGCCAGCATTCGCTTGAGGCGCCTTGCACCTCGGGTGGTCATGTTGCGCAGGAAAGTGGGCCGCTGCGATGAAGGACTGGTCTCCGCTCGTCGTCGGGATCGGCGGCACGTTGCGCGACGGATCAACCTCGGAGAGGGCGCTCCGCCTGGCTTTGACGGAAGCCGCGCGGCTCGGTGCGAAAACGCAGATCTTCGCCGGGCAATCGTTGAATCTCCCTCACTACGACGCCATTGAACGTACGGAGCGTGCGATGTCGCTGGTCGAAGCGCTGCGCACCGCAGACGGCGTCATCATAGCCACCCCAAGCTATCATGGCTCGATCTCCGGCCTGGTGAAGAACGCAATAGACTACACTGAGGATCTCCGTGCCGATGCGCGCAGCTATCTTGCCGGACGCGCCGTCGGCGCAATCGTATGCGCGGGCGGAGCCCAAGCCATGGGAGCGACGCTGGGGACTCTGCGGACGATTGTTCACGCGCTGCGCGGTTGGCCGACTCCATTTTCAGCGGTGATTAACGCCGCGCAGAGGCCATTTTCCGCAGATGGTGCGTGCAGTGATCCAATCATAGCGCAACAGCTCGCATTCGTGGCCGAGCAGGTCGTCGAGTTCGCGAGAATGCGGCGGCTATATGAGAGCCGGCGCAATGGGCTCGCGCCTCAAACATCAGAAGCCGCGTCGGCGCAATGCGCATAGAACGCGGCCGTAAACAAGCAGAACGGGAAACACTAGGGAGGGGTCATGAGCAAGAATCGCATCTTTAGTTATGAAAATCTCGTTGTCGTGTTGATGGGAGCGGCGTTTGGCTTCGTATTTTTCGACCGTCTGGCGCTGAATTTTCTAGCACCATTTCTGGTGCCTGAGCTCCATCTGAACAACACCCAGCTGGGTGCCCTCGCGGGTGGCCTGGCGCTGACCTGGGCAATCGCCGGCTATGCCGTCGGCACTCTTTCGGACTATTTTCAAAATCGCAAAACGCTCCTGGTCTGCGCGATAGTGATCTTCTCGATCTGCTCGGTAGGATCCGGTCTGGCCAATTCGTTTCTGACGTTGCTTGCCGCGCGCCTCGTTATGGGATTTGCGGAAGGACCTGTCCTCCCGATCGCGCAATCGATCATGGCTGCAGAATCGTCGGAGCACCGTCGCGGCTTCAACATGGGCGTTCTGCAGAATTTCTTCAGCGCGCTTCTAAGTAATTTTGCCGCTCCTCTGGTGCTCGTCGCGATTGGGCAGATCTACGGCTGGAGAAGTGCTTTCTACATTGCGGCGGTGCCTGGCTTCGTGGTGGCGGCGCTGATCGTCGCATTTATCCGTGAACCTTCGTCGGGTGCCGCTCCGATATCGGCTGCGTCTGCGCGCAACACGATCCCGCTTTCGACGATGCTGAAACATCGCAACATCTGGGTTTGCGCGATCGTGAGCTGCCTGATGGTGTCTTGGCTCCTGATCCAGATAACGTTCCTTCCGATCTACCTGGTGCAGGTCCGCGGTCTGTCGCCCAGCGTGATGAGCGTCGCCGTGGCCGCGACCGGCATTGCAACGGTCGCGTCTTCGATCATCGTACCGGCGCTGTCGGATCGATTTGGCCGCCGTCCGATTCTCATCTTGTCAGGCTTCGTTGGCGTGATCGCCCCGGTGGCGATCGTCACGTTCGACGGTCCGTTGCCGTTATTGGTGTTGTTCATGGGCGTCGGCCATCTCGCCGTTGGCAGCTTCTCGTTGTTCATGGCCACCGTGCCGTCCGAGACGATCCCGCGGACCCATGTTGCTACTGCGCTTGGCTTCATCATGGGGGTGGGCGAGGTCGCGGGCGGCTTCGCGGGCCCGGCCCTCGCCGGGATCGCTTCCGACGTGTTCGGTCCGTCCAGCTCGATGTGGATCGCCGCTACGCTTTGTATCTGTGCAGGCTTGCTTTGCCTGATGCTGGACGAAACCGCGCCGCGGGTGCTCGAGCGCCACAAGAGGATGATTGTGAGTTCGCCGGCATGAATCCCTATCGCCGGTTAGCTGCAACCGCGTTCAACGGAAATATCAGGAGATCGAAATGAACGTTCAGGCCATCCGCAAGAGCCTGCCGGCACCGGAGCCTCACCTCACTCCGCAGGATCTGGTCGACCGCGCCGCCTCGATGAGAACGCTGCTGCGGGAATCGCAAGACGAGACCGATGAGCGGGGACATTATTCGGACGAAATCCAGCAGAAGTTCATCGATGCTGGTTTCTATCGGATCTTGCAGCCCAAAATGTTTGGTGGCTACGAGTTCGATTACGAAACATTTTTTCGCGTCATGGTGGAGATATCGCGCGGTCATCCGTCCGCAGGGTGGTGCTTGACGTTGGCCGCTTCTCATGCGCCCGTCATAGCCTCGCACTGGTCGGAAGCTGCACAGATCGAAATCTTCGGTACATCCGGACATTTCGCGTCACCGCACCGGGCTGCCCCGGGCGGCACGTGCCTGCCGGTCGAGGGCGGCTATATCATCAATGGTGTGTGGCCATATTCGTCGGGAATACCGCACAGCACGCACTTCCTGGGCGCGACGTTGCTTCAAACGTCGTTCCCACCACGAATGCTCCACTTCGTTGTGCCGCGGGGGCAATACACAATTCTGGGCGATTGGGGTGGAGACCGCACCTTGGGCATGCGCGGCTCCGGCTCGAACAGCGTCAAGCTGGACAACGTCTTCGTGCCCGAGCACATGACCGCGTTCTTCGACGCGCTGGGTGTGAAGCAGGATCTCTCCGAGGGTACACCCGGAACGCGATTGCATGGCAACCCGATGTATCTCGGCGTTCTCATGGGTCCTTATCACGCGTCCCTGACATCGCCTATCATCGGTGCCGCGCGCGCGGCGATCGATGAATATCGCGATATCCTGTTCTCGCAAAACACATTTGTTCCACCTTTCATCAAGCGCGCCTTCGAGACTGATTTCCAGGTCAACTATGGCCGCGCCATAGCGTTGACCGATGCGGCCGAAGGCGTGCTGCTCCAGGGTTTGCGTAAGCACATGGAGTACTGCCAGCGGTGGGCGAAGACGGGTTTGCAAGCCTCCGTGGAAGAAAACTTGCGACTTTGGGGAATGCTGCAGACCGGCGCACGTCTTGCCTGCGAAGCCATCGAACTCTTGTTCCAGACCGCCGGGTCGACCGCGGCGCGGAAGGGCTCAAGGATGGTTCGATACTTTGGCGACGCCCAGATGTATCGAGGACACATGTCCTCCCAATACATGACCTTCGCGAAGTACATTGGTCGCAGCAATCTCGGGCTGCCGACCGGTTTTCTGGATCTCTGAAGAAAGTCGGAGGGGGACGTGACCCAAACTAAAGCAAAACCTGCTCCGTTGGTGCTGGCAGATCAGGGATTCTTTTGGACCGGCTTGGTGCGCCAGCAGACACCGAATGGCACCATCGCTGCGGGCCAGATGTTCGTACAATATCAGATCCCGGAGCACATCCGGCATCCATATCCCATCGTGATGGTGCATGGAGGTGGGGGGCAGGGAACGGATTTTCTCGGTACTCCCGATGGACGGCCTGGATGGGCCACTTACTTTCTGAAACAGGGTTATGCGGTCTATGTCGTCGACCGCCCAGGGCACGGTCGCTCACCCCTGCATCCGGAGGCTCTGGGTCCCATGACACCTCCGCTGACCTACGAATTTGCCATGACGCTGTTTAGCGCGCCCGGCAAGCAGCCGAACAGCTGGCCCAACGCGCAAAAGCACAATCAGTGGCCCGGCTCCGGCGTCGTCGGCGATCCTGCCCTGGACCAATTCATCGCGACCCAAGGTCCGTTCCTTGTGTTTTTGGCACAGACCCAACAGCTGATGCAGCGAGCCGGAGCCGAATTGCTGGATCGTATCGGTCCGGCGATCCTGCTCACCCATTCCATGGGAGCTCCCTTCGGTTGGCTCGTGGCCGATAGTCGACCGCACCTGGTGAAAGGCATTGTCGCGGTTGAGCCAATGGGGCCGCCTTTCGCCCAATTGCCAATGGGGCTGGGCGACCTCTCTTACGGACTCACTGCGATCCCGATGACGTTCGATCCGCCCGTCAAAGGCCCAACTGAACTGCGGCGCGAAATCCGCAAGGCGCCGAAGCCGGGGCTGGCGGACTGCTTCGTTCAGAAAGAGCCGGCCAGGCGTCTTCCCAACCTCGCATCGATGCCCGTTGCTGTCGTGACATCGGAGGCGTCGGCCTGGTCCATGCACGACCACGGCACCGTCGATTATCTCGTTCAGGCAGGCGTGCGAGCCGTCCATCTGCGGCTCGAAGACCATGGCCTGCGCGGCAACGGCCACCTGATGATGCAAGAAAAGAACAGCGATGACATCGCTGCTTTCCTGGAAAGGTGGATCTCGGAATATGTGAGGTCACGACCAACATAATGCGATTTTTCGCGCCGCCGCATCTTGTGAAGCAGCGGCCGGAAGTCTGGCCGGCCATCCATGAGCCGGCCAAGTTGGCGGACGCCTTCGGATCTGGGCAAAGGAATCCCGGGATTGTCGTAGCTTGCTGGTGTTCGACGATGCCAGTGAGAGCCTTGCACGCCGGTGCGCCCCTCGCCGAAGCTCGAATAGGCTTACTCGCTCGATGCTTGGATAGCGGAGGGCGCCGCAAGTAGTGAAAGAACTGACGATGAAAGCAACTGCGACTTTGGAGCTGCTCTGGACCCCGTCCGAAGACAAGATCGTCGGGTCTCGCTTGTGGGATTACATGAGTTGGCTTGATGAGCGCCACGGTCGCGAGTTCGAGGACTACGAGGACCTCTGGCGCTGGTCGACGAACGACTTGAACACCTTCTGGGCGTCGATCTGGGACTATTTCGACGTGCGGGCAGACGGCGACCCGACCCCCGTGCTGCAATCGGACGCGATGCCCGGCGCCGATTGGTTTCCGAATACCCGCCTGAACTATGCCGAGCACATCTTCCGCGCTGCTCGGCCCGAATCGCCTGCGCTCGTCGTGCTCAGTGAAACGGGCGAGGCCCGGGAGGTTAGCTGGGAAGCTCTGCGGCAACAGACAGCCGCACTGGCGGCAACACTGCGTCGTCTCGGCATCAAGCGGGGTGACCGCGTCGCCTCCTACCTGCCGAATCGTCCGGAGACGGTCGTTGCGCTTCTGGCGTGCGCCAGCATTGGCGCCATCTGGTCCAGTTGCTCTCCCGAGATGGGGCGAACCATGGTGCTCGATCGTTTCGGCCAGATCGAGCCGACAGTTCTGTTTGCCGCCGACAGCTACACCTATAACGGCAAGACCCACGATCGCGCGCCTATCGTCGAGGAGTTGCGCGAGGGGCTTCCGAGCGTCGGTCACATCATCCATGTCCCCGGCCCGCTCGCCGCGGAGCGGCCGATCCGATGGCGCAACGCGATGAGCTGGGGCGATGCCGTCAGCGGCGATGCCGAATTGCAGTTCGATCGAGTGCCGTTCTCGCACCCGCTCTGGATCGTCTATTCCTCGGGAACGACGGGCTTGCCGAAAGGAATAGTGCACGGCCACGGCGGTATCGTCCTTACCCATCTCAAAACCATGTCGCTCCAGCACGACCTGCGTCCCGGCGAACGCCTGATGTTCCTGGCAAGCACTGGATGGATCGTGTGGAACCTGCAGGTCGGCGCGCTGCTGACGGGTGCCTCGATCGTGCTGTACGACGGCAATCCGGCCTGGCCGGACAATGGGGCGATCTGGAAGTTGCTGGATGCGTTCGGCGTCACGCATTTCGGCTGCGGCGCCGCGTTTCTCACCAACTGCATGAAGGACGGCTTGCGCCCTCGGGAATTCGTCGCGCTGGAGAAGCTGCGGTCGATCAGCTCGACCGGCTCGCCGCTGCCGGCCGAGGCCTATCGGTGGGTCTACGACGCGATCAAATCAGATCTTTGGCTTGCGTCGATCAGCGGCGGTACCGACATAGCTTCGGGCTTCGTGAGCTGCAGTCCTGTGCTGCCGGTCCATGCCGGAGAAATCCAATGCCGTGAACTGGGCGTCGCAGCATTCGCCTTCAACGAGGCGGGTGAGCCGGTCATCGACGAGGTCGGCGAGCTCGTCATCGTCAAGCCGATGCCGTCGATGCCGGTTTTCTTCTGGAACGATGAGGGCGGCCGACGCTACCGGGAGAGCTACTTCGAGCAGTTTCCCGGCCGCTGGCGACAGGGCGACTGGGTCCGTTTTTCAGCCGCCGGGACCAGCCAGATCTACGGTCGCTCCGATACCACCATCAACCGGTTTGGCATCCGTATCGGAACCGCGGAGATCTACCGCGTTGTCGAGGACATCGCAGAAATTCGCGACAGTCTGGTTGTCGACCTCGAGTATCTCGGCCGAGAATCCTACATGCCGCTCTTCGTCGTGCTGCAGCCGGGGCTCATGCTCACGGATGAACTAAAGGCGAGGATCGCCACGCAGATCCGCACCTACGGCTCCGCTCGCCACGTCCCGAGCGATATCTTCCAGGTCGAGGAGATCCCACGCACCCTGACCGGCAAGAAGATGGAGCTTCCGGTGCGCAAGCTGCTGCTTGGCACTCCTGCCGAAAGGGTGGCGAGCCCGGATTCCATGGCGAACCCGGCGAGCTTCGAATACTTCGTCCGGTTCGCGGAGCAGCTGAACCTGCCGCAGCCGGTGTAGGGCGGGAATGGCACTCCGACGATGATGGCGCATTGCGACATGCAGTTTGTGTCAGTTTTTTGCAAGCCGGATCGATTTGTGCAGGCGGCGGTATCCAGCCTCTCCTAAATTGCTTCGACAAACGCTGCGCAAGAACGACGCGGAATTCTTTGGGGGAGACGCGCATGGCATTGTCCAATGCTGGCGAGGCGACCTCGCATTGGCTTGCGAACAGCTAGACATCCCACGGGATGGCATAGGCTGTTCGATTAGGGGGGCGCCGATGATGTTCGAGAGGTTCTCTGTCGAGGGCTATGGCGCGATTGTCACGGGCGGCGCCAGCGGCATCGGTCTCGCTTTTGTCGAAGCACTGGCCGATAGCGGTGCACGGGTCGCGATCCTTGATATGGACTCGGTCTCTCTGGGTAAACAGGTGGACCGGCTCTCCGCAAGAGGTTTGGACGTTCGAGGTCACAAACTTGATGTGACTGATCGCAAGGCGGTCGATCAGGTCTTCGCAGAAGTCGCAGCAGAATACGGACGCCTCGACGTGGTTTTTGCCAACGCGGGCATCGATCCCGGAATTGGCTTTTCCAACCCGGACGGCAGCCCGTCCGAGGCAGGTGCTATCGAAAACTACGAGGACGAGCGGTGGAACAGAAACATTGAGGTCAATCTCAATGGCATCTTCGCCACCATTCGCGCTGCCGCGCGCCACATGAAACGAGGCGGAGGAGGCGGGAGCATCGTGGTCACGACATCGATCGCCGCCTACTTGAATGAGGGCATGATAGGGGCGGCCTACATGGCCGCGAAGGCGGGAGCAGCACATCTGGCGCGCAACGCTGCGCTCGAACTGGCCCCACACAAAATCCGCGTGAACGCAGTCGCGCCCGGGTTCATCGTCACGAACATAGGAGGTGGGTGGCTAAAGCAACCCGAGGTCCAGAATTCAATAGGAGCCACGATCCCGATCGGCCGCATTGGAGACGCTGACGACCTGAAGGGATTGGCTCTTTTCCTGTCGTCCCCCGCATCTAGCTACATTACCGGTGCGCAAATTCCGATTGATGGCGGTGTGAGCCTCGGAAAGAGGCTCGCTTGAATCGGCGTCGAATGCTGGAAGGCGGCCGCGGACGCTGTCAAAGACGCTCATGCTCGAGAAGGCGCGATGACGTCGAGGGGCGTGCGCAAGGAATCAGGAGCACCATCGAATGAAAGATATCGAAGACAAGGTCGCGTTCATCACGGGAGGCGCGAGTGGGATCGGGTTCGGAATGGCCCGCGCGTTCCTGCAACATGGGGTGAAGGTCGTTATCGCGGACGTCCGTCAATCGCATCTCGATGCGGCGGCTTCCGCCCTCGATCGCTCCAACAAGAACTACCATCTGATCCGTCTGGACGTTACCGACCGCGAGTCAATGGCGCGGGCCGCGACGGAGAGCGAGAAGGTATTCGGCAAGGTCCACATACTCTGCAACAATGCAGGCGTATCGAGCATAGTGGCTATGGAAGACGCGAGCTTCGCGGATTGGGATTTTGTCATGAACATCAACGTCGGGGGCGTCGTCAACGGCGTCGCGACGTTCGTTCCCCGGATTCGGGCGCATGGAGAAGGTGGTCACATCGTCAACACCTCCTCGATGGCCGGCATCCTCGCGCTTCCAAATCCCGGCGGCATCTACTCGACATCCAAATTTGCGGTGCGCGGCCTGACGGAGTCGTTGCGTATGGCGCTCGGACCGCACAACATCGGCGTTTCGCTCCTTTGTCCCGGTCTGGTTCGCAGCAATCTCGTCGACACGACGCTTCACCTCAACACGTCCGCTTCTGCTCAATCGGCGGGCGGCCCGTTCGCGGCCGGCGGTTCGCCGTTGGAAGCCGGGATGGATCCTCTCGCCGTAGGCGAACGGGTGGTCGAAGGAATCGTCGGGAACCAGCCATACATTCTTCCGCACGGCGAATTCAAAGACGAAGTCGCAGAGTCGTTCGGAGAGATACTTCAGTCGTTCCCTACCGATCGAGACGTCGATCCGAAACGGCAACAGTTCGAAGCGATGCGCCGGCAAGCGACGACGGAGGCCAAGCGCTTGGCTGCGAGCATTGGTTAGAACTTCGATCCGGCGCGCGAGGACCGTGCCCATCTCCATTGGACGCCCGCTCGCAGCCGAGTAATTCGAAAGACGTCGCAAGAATCGGGGGAAGCAATCCTCCGGACAAACAGCCGCTCTCAGCGCGGCCTATCAGGGAGGTGTCGATGCGAAGCGCTATCGCAGCTGCAGGGCTGTACGTGGTCTGGTCCGTTCTCGCGGCGCCGGCTGTAGCCGAAGACGAGCCCGGCGTCACCGCCACCGAGATCCGCATCGGACAGACGATGCCATATAGCGGGCCAGTGTCCGCATTCGGCATCCTCGGCAAGGGCGAGGTCGCCTATTTCAAGATGGTCAACGACCGCGGCGGGATCAACGGCCGCAAGGTCAACCTGCTCTCGCTCGACGACAGCTACGTGCCGCCCAAGACCGTCGAGCAGACGCGCCGCCTGGTCGAGAGCGACGACGTCTCGTTCATCTTCTCGACGATGGGGACCGCGCACAACACGGCGATCGCCAAATATCTGGCGGCTAAGAAGGTGCCCCAGCTGTTCGTCGCCTCCGGCGCCTCGAAGTTCGGTGATCCCGCGCAGTTTCCCCTGACGCTGATGGGGGTGATGGCGCCGTTCCGCAACGAGGCCCGCCTGTATGCGCGCTATGCGCTGCAGAAGAAGGCCGACGCGACTTTCGCGGTGCTGGCGCAGAACGACGATTTCGGTCGCGACTACCTCGCCGGGCTCAGGGACGTGCTCGGCGATCGTTACGAGACGGCAGTCACGGCGGCGACCTACGAGACGACCGAGCCGACGGTCGATTCGCAGATCGTGAAGCTCAAATCGACCGGCGCGGATGCGCTCGTGATCGCCGCGACGCCGAAATTCGCTGCGCAGGCGATCCGCAAGGCTTACGAGATCAACTGGCGTCCGATCATGTTCCTGACCAATGTGTCGGTATGGATGTCCTCGGTGATGGAGCCCGCCGGGCTCGACGCCGGCACAGGCATCATCTCGAGCGCCTATGTCAAGGATCCGCTCGATCCGGCATGGGCGGACGATCCCGGCGTGAAGGGGTGGCGCGACTACATGGCCAAATACGTGCCTGACGGCGATATCCGCGATTCCAACTACGTCAACAGTTACAACAACGGCATGGTGCTGGAGCACGTGCTCAAGACCGCCGGCAACGACCTCAGTCGCGAGAACATCCTGCGGCAGGCGCTGTCGATCAAGGACCTGGAATTGCCGATGCTACTGCCCGGCATCAAGGTCAATACCGGCGAGAGTGACCATCTGCCGGTCGAGCAGCTGCAATTCATGCGCTTCACCGGCAAGCAGTGGGAGCGCTTCGGGGAGGTGCTCTCGACCAAGTAGGGTCGATTATATTGAAAACTGAGGACCGTTGGGATTTACTCCGCGACACCGAAGCCTCGAGCCCTTGGTCTGTCGGATGCAGGCGACGTCGAATTTTGGGGTGCAGGAGACGCACGGGATCCTGAACCGCTTCCAGGCCGAATTCCGCGGCTCGAGCGAAGGGCTCGGCTGGTCGTCCGCATTTGCCTCGGTTCAGCGCGAACGGCCGTTTGAGGGGCACTTCCACGCACTATCCGACAATCTGATGGTGTTACATCGGGGCGGCCCGGTCGACATCACGTATGTAATGGACGGCAAGTCGGTTGCCCGGCACATCCCGCGCGGTGGCGTTTTCTTCCTGCCGGCGGGCCATGCATGCAACGTGCTCCTGCGCGAACCGCTGGAATCCACCCACATCTATCTGCGCTCCGACCTGTTCGCCGGCCCTGACGGGTCGTCCGGCGTGATCAACGGCCTCGCGCCGATGCTCGGCGATCAGGACGCTGTGCTGGAGCATCTTGCCTCGGCGATCGGTGATACCATCACCGGTGGTCTGCCGGCCTCGTCGCTGTTCGTCGATCCGATCGCGCAAGCGATCGCCAACCGTTTCGTGGCGATCAACTTCCACAAGCCGAGCACGGAAGCCGGCAAGCATCCGAACCTGCTCAGTGGCAGGCAGATGGCACGCATTCGCGAATTCGTTGATGCCAATATCGATAGCGATATCCGTCTCGACCAGCTGGCGGAGCTGTGCGGCCGCAGCACCGAGTATTTCGTGCGGCTTTTCAAGGCGACCAACGGCGTCTCGCCTTATCAATACGTGCTCAATTTGCGCATAGAGCGCGCCAGGGCGCTGCTTGCCGACGAGACCCTGAGTCTGGCCGAGATCGCGCTCGCTTGCGGCTTCTCCCATCAAGAGCATTTCACGCGGATGTTCCGCCGCTTTACTGGCATAACACCCGGACGATACCGACACAGCCACTAGGTTCCGCTGATCGCGGCCACGGCTGTCGAAGGCCCGATTCGGCCCTGTGTTATTTTTCCGGTTTTGTGCAGATTTTCTTCGGTTTCGTGCAGGCCCGCCGCGCCAGCCCGCCCCTAGCTTCCTCCCAACGACATGAGATCGCCGGTTCGCCGGCTTGGGAGGATTGCCATGAGCATCGCGCTGGCCGACGCCGGAGGCGCGTCCGTTGCAAGGGCCGGTGATGCCGGCAAGGGCGTGTTTGCCTACTGTTCGCAGCAATATCGCGTCCTGTTCGGTGCCGGCACCTCGGCGCGACTCGGCGAGGAGGCAGAGCGCCTCGGCATCAAGCGGGCGCTGGTGCTGACCACAAGCGAGCAGCACGACCTCGGGCGGCGGCTCGGCACGGGCCTCGGTGACAGGCTCGCCGGGCTGTTTGCCGGCGCACGCATGCATACGCCGGTTGAAGTCACCAACGAAGCGCTTGGGATTGTGGAGTCCCGCGACATCGACGGCCTGGTCGCGATCGGGGGCGGCTCGACGGTCGGACTCGGCAAGGCGCTCTCGCTGCGCACGGGGTTGCCGCATATCGCGATGCCGACCACCTATGCCGGCTCCGAGATGACGCCGATTCTTGGCGAGACCAGCAACGGCATCAAGACCACGCAGCAATCCCAGGATCTGGTGCCTGATACCGTCATCTACGACGTCGATCTCACCATCAGCCTGCCGCCGCACATTTCCGCCGCCAGCGGCCTGAACGCGATCGCCCACGCCGTCGAGGCGCTTTATGCGCCCGACGCCAATCCTCTGACCTCGCTGATGGCGGAGGATGGCATCGCCGCGCTCGCCCGCGGGCTGCCGCGCATCATGGTGGCGCCCGCCGATCCCGGCGCCCGTCGCGATGCGCTCTATGGCGCCTGGCTGTGCGGCATCTGCCTCGGCGCGGTCGGCATGTCGCTGCACCACAAGCTCTGCCACGTGCTGGGCGGTATGTTCAACCTGCCGCATGCGGAAACTCACGCGATCGTGCTGCCGCACGCCGCCGCCTACAACGCCGCCGCCGCGCCTGAGGCCATGGCTCGCGTCGCGCGGGCGCTGCACAGCGCCAATGCTCCGCAGGGCCTGTTTGACCTTGCCCGGCAGCTCGCGCTGCCGCGCGCGCTCGCCGACATCGGAATGCCCGAGGACGGCATCGCACGCGCCGCGGAGATGGCGGTGCGCAACCCCTATGCCAATCCAAGACCGATTGATCGCGCGCCGATCGAGCAATTGATCGCGGCAGCCTGGCGCGGCGATGCGCCCGCGCAGGGGTGAATCTCAGGGATCCAAGGACAACACCATGGCCAATTTCAACGAGCATAACCTCACTGACGAGGTGATCAGCAGCTTCGCCAACACGCCGAACCAGCGGCTGAAGTTCCTCATCGAGGAGACGGTGAAATCGCTGCACGATCTGGTGCGCCGCACCGAACTCACCTTCGAGGAATGGAATCAGGCGATCGAATTCCTGACCCGCACCGGCCAGACCTGCACGCCGCTGCGCCAGGAGTTCATCCTGCTCTCCGACGTGCTCGGCGTCTCGATGCTGGTCGACGCCGTCAATCACCGCGAGCGCGAGGGCGCGACCGAGACCACGGTGCTCGGCCCGTTCTATGTCGGCGAGCACCGCGTTATGCCGCACGGTGCCAATATCTCCGAAGGCATCGACGGTGAAGTGATGTTCGTGCAGAGCCGCGTCACCGACCTCGCCAACAAGCCGCTCGCCGGTGCCGAGATCGACGTCTGGCATGCCGACGACGACGGCTTCTACGATTCGCAGAAGGCCGATTACGCGACCCACGGTCCGTCGCTGCGCGCGCGCTTCGTCACCGATGCCGACGGCCGCTTCTCGTTCCGCACGATCTTGCCGTGCAGCTATCCGATCCCGACCGACGGCCCGGTCGGCGATCTCATCACCGCTACGCAGCGTCATCCGATGCGCCCCGCGCATGTGCACTTCCTGGTCAAGGCCGAAGGCTACGAGCCGCTGATCACCCACGTCTTCCTGGACGGCGACCAATATCTGCGCAGCGACGTGGTGTTCGGCGTCAAGGACGAGCTTATCGCGCCCGTCGAGCCGCGCAACGAAGCCGCGCTGCCGAACGGCGAGCGGGTCTCCCGCCCGTGGCACCTGATGACCTACGACTTCCAGATGAAGCCCGGCGCAGGGCTGGTGCCCCGGCCGATGATGGCCGGGCAATGACGATCGCAACCAACAAGACGACGAAGGAGAGGATGATGACCAGCAAACCGATCGAGACCGACGTGCTTGTCGTCGGCAGCGGCCCGGCCGGCGCGACGGCGGCGGCGCTGCTTGGCATGTACGGCGTCAAGCACATCCTGGTGACGAAATATGGCTGGCTGGCTGACACGCCGCGCGCCCACATCACCAACCAGCGTGCGATGGAGGTGCTGCGCGATCTCGGCCTCGAGGACAAGGCGGTGGCGCAGGCGGTGCCGCAGCATCTGATGGCGAACAACGTGTTCTGCGAAAGCCTCGCCGGCGAGGAGTTCGGCCGGCTCTATTCCTGGGGCAATCATCCCTCGCGCAAGGCGGACTACGATCTCGCCAGCCCGACCCGGATCTGCGACCTGCCGCAGAATTTGCTCGAGCCGATCCTGATCGAGGCCGCCGGCCAGCGCGGCACTTCGCTCTGCTTCAACACCGAGTTCGTCGACCTGGTGCAGGATGCCGACGGCGTCACGGCAACGGTGAAGGATCGGCTATCCGGCGAGACCTACCAGATCCGCGCGAAATATCTGATCGGCGCCGATGGCGGCCGCAGCCGGGTTGCCGAGGTCATCGGGCTGCCGATGGAGGGTCAGATGGGCCGCGCCGGCAGCATGAACATCATCGTGCAGGCGGACTTGAGCAAATACGTCGCGCACAGGCCGAGTGTACTCTATTGGGTGCTGCAGCCGGGCGCTGAGATCGGCGGCATCGGCGCCGGCCTGATCCGCATGGTGCGGCCCTGGAACGAATGGCTGATCATCTGGGGCTACGACATCGAGCAGGGCGAGCGCAAGCTCAGCAATGACGAGGCGATCTCGATCGTGCGCAATCTCGTCGGCGACGAGACGCTGGAGGTCAAGGTCCGCTCGACCTCGACCTGGACCGTGAACGAGATGTATGCGGGCCACTACGCGTCCGGCCGCGTGTTCTGCGCCGGCGATGCCGTGCACCGCCATCCGCCGAGCAACGGCCTCGGCTCCAACACCTCGATCCAGGACTCCTATAATTTGTGCTGGAAGCTGAAGCTGGTGCTAGAGGGCCATGCGGCTCCGTCGCTGCTCGAGACTTATTCGGCCGAGCGCCAACCGGTCGGCAAGCAGATCGTGACCCGCGCCAACAAGAGCATCGGCGAGTTCCCGCCGATCTTTGAGGCGGTGGGACTTGTCGCCTCGACCGATCCGATTGAGGCGCGCAAGGCGATCGCCGCGCGCAAGGCGCCGACCGCCGAGGGCAAGGCGCGCCGCAAGAAGCTCTATGAGGCCATCTCCATCAAGAGCTACGAGTTCAACTGCCACGGCGTCGAGATGAACCAGCGCTATGGCTCGACCGCCGTGGTGTCCGACGGCACGCCGATGCCGGCATTCAGCCGCGATCACGAACTTTATTATCAGGCCACCACCTGGCCCGGCGCGCACTTGCCGCATGTCTGGGTCGAGCATCGGGGCCAGCGCAAATCGACGCTCGATCTTGTTGGCAAGGGCCGTTTCACGCTGCTCACCGGGCTCGGGGGCGACGGCTGGAAGGCGGCGGCTGCCGCAGTCGAGAAGGCCTACGGCCTGCCGGTCGATGTCGTCACCATCGGCCCGCAAGGCTGCGATGCGCTCGACATCTATGCCGACTGGTACCGCCAGAGCGAAGTCGACGAGGACGGCTGCGTGCTGGTGCGTCCCGACATGTATGTCGCCTGGCGCGCCAGAGAGGCGGCAGTGAATGCCCCCGACGTGCTGCTCGACGTGTTCGGCCAGATCCTCGGCCGTAGTGCGAAGGCGCAGGCGAAGTCCGTCGCCGCGTGATGCGACGCTGCCCGGATAGTTTTTCAGAACGGAATGAACGGCGGCCGGCTTGAAGACCGGCTTGCCTCAAGGGAGGGAAAAAATGACCAAAGACCTATTGAACATCAAGTCTTTCGATCGCCGCCGTGTGCTGCAGGGCATCGCCGGTGGGCTCACAGCCGCAGGCTCGACGACTTTGTTCGCGCCGGCGCTGAACAGGCGTGTGCAGGCCATGCGCGCGGAAGTCGTGAAAGGCTAAGCAACTCGACGGCTCGGTCGAGCGCTCAATTGCATTGAAACCTCCCATAGGCGCCTTTGTGAAAGACCAGCGGATTGCAGGTCGCTTCCTCGCCCGAGAGCACCTCTCCCAGAATGATATCGTGATCGCCCGCCTTGTGCACGGCGGCAACCCGGCAGCAGAGTTGAGCGGCGGCCCCTTGCAGTAGCGGCAAGCCGTCAGTGCTGAAGGCAATGGCGAGATCGTCGAAGCGGTTCTTGAGCTTCCCGGTGAAACGCGCCGACAGGTCGGACTGATGGTGGCCGAGGATGTTCACGGAAAATAGTCCGCGTTGCCGGATCGCTGCACCCGTCGCGCTGCCCTCATTGGTGCAGAATAGCAGCATGCAGGGCTGCAGCGACACCGATGTCAGCGAGTTGATGGTCGCGCCGAACAACTCGCCCTGCCATTCCGTCGCGACGATGGCGACGCCGGTCGGGAAGGCGCCCATCACGGAGCGAAACAGCTTGGGATCGATGGTCTGCATGTTCATGTCACTACAGTCCCTTGAGCAAGCGACGGAGCGGCGTTGCCGCTCCGTCTGCAAGAGTCACTTTTTCATCATGTGATAGCTGAGCTCGCCGGGGTCGGTGAGATCGGGCACCTTCCAGCCGTCGAGGTCGTATTCGGCCATGCAGTCCTCGGCAAAGCCCTTGAAGCGGTCGGCATTGCCGCTCGCCTGTGCGCCGAACAGGCAGTAGCGGCGGATCTCCTCGGTCGAGCCGCCATAGTTGATCTCGTAGAGCTCGTGTCGCCCCCCGAACTCGCTGCCGATGCAATCCCACAGCAGCTTGAGCAGCTTGACGCGCTCCTCGGCCTTGTAACCGTTGGAGCCGCGCAAGTAACGATCGAGATAGGGGCGGATCTCGGCGTTCTTGAAATCGCTGGAATGGCTGTTGAGATAGATCAGGCCCGATGCCACGGTCTGCTCGATCAGATACTTAACCTTGGTGTAGGCCATGGTGGCGATGATCTGATAGGCGTTGCCGGGATCCATGTTTGGCAGCACATAGTCGCCGATCCACGGCTTTGGATCTCTGACCATCGCATCCGACAGGCTCCAGAACAGGTTTCGCCAGGCGATGACCTCGCCGACATTGGCCTGCACGCCGCGATAATCCTTGGTGCCGGCGGCCTCCGTCGCTTTCAGCAAAAGCCCGCTGATGAAGTCGAGCTTCACCGCAAGCCGCGTGCAGCCATGCACGACAAAGCGCGGCAAAAAGCCGGTGCGCGGGAAGAAATTGTTCGCCTTCTCGATGTCGCCATAGACGAAGACGTTCTCCCAGGGCACCAGCACTTTGTCGAGGATGAACACGGCGTCGTTCTCATCGAGCCGGCTCGAGATCGGATAATCGAACGGGCTGCCCATCACGCTCGCGCTCATCTCATAGGACGTGCGGCAGATGAACTTTACGCCGGGTGCGTTGGTCGGCACCATGAACACGACCGCGAACTTCTTGTCCTGGAGGGGAATCAGGCCGTGATGGGCGACGAAGGTGTAGTTCGTCAGCACAGATCCCGTCGCGACCACCTTTGCGCCCGACACGATCAGGCCGGCGTCGGTCTCTTTCTCGATATGGCAGCAGACGTCGGCGACCTCGTTCGGCGGCCGGTCGCGATCGACGGGCGGATGGATGATCGCGTGGTTGATGAAGGGCACGCGCTCCTGGGAGAATTTGTACCAGCGCTTGGCGTTGTCCTGGTACGGATCGTAGAAGTCGGAATTGGCGCCGAGGGTTGCCAGGAACGCAGCCTTGTAATCCGGTGCGCGGCCCATCCAGCCATAGGTGATCTTGGCCCATTCGGCGATTGCGTTGCGGCCCGCGATCAGATCCTGCATCGACTTCGGCGCCTTGAAGAAGGCGTGCGTCGTGCTGCCATTGCCGGTGTCGGTCGGCAGCAGCAGCTTGTCCTTGTGCTTGTCGTCGTGCAGCGCGTCGTAGAGGCGGGCGGTCATGCGCGCGGTGTTGCGGAAGGCCGGGTGCGTGGTGACGTCCTTGACCCGCTCGCCATAGATGTAGACGGCGCGATCGTCGCGCAGCGAATCCAGATATTCCGCGCCGGTTTGCGGCTTGGTCACTTTGACGTTGCCCGTGTGCTCCGGCGGAACCGCCATTGCCGCTGCTTTGCCTGCCATCGCATCATCTCCCCATTGTGTTCGATTATCGAACTAGTGTCCGTATTCCGAACTTGGCGAAACGATACGGCCGGCCCTCGCGATTGGCAAGGGGAAGGTATCGATCACACCGTCATCGCGGAGACCTGCTCGGCGATGCGGTTGAGCTCGGGGAGAAAGTGCTCGCGCATTTCGTTGCGCGTCGTCCGCGTCGAATGGGTCGACAGATTGATTGCGCCGACCGCCTGGCCGCTGCGGTCGAGCACGGGGACGGCCAGCGCGCGCAGGCCGCGCTCGAGCTCCTCATCGACGATCGAAAAACGCTGCGCGCGGTCGGCGCGGATGCGGTCGAATAGCGCCTGCAGATCGGTGATGGTCTGTGGCGTATAGGCCTCGATGCGCTGCGACTTCAGCCGCCGCCAGATCTCGGCTTCATCAAGATAGCCGAACATGATGCGCCCGAGCGCGGTGTGCAGCGCTGGCAGGCGGCTGCCGACCGACAGCGTCGCGGACATGATTCTGCGGGCCGGCATGCGCGCGACATAGACGATGTCGTTGCCTTGCAGGATGGCCGCCGAGCAGGATTCACCGAGCCGCTCGCTCAGCTCGCGCATGAGCGGTGTTGCGCGATCGATCCAGCTTTGCGTCGACAGATACGCAAATCCGAGATCGAGGATCTGCGGCGCCAGCGAGAATGAACGGCCGTCCTGTTCGACATAGCCGAGCTGGGTCAGCGTCCGCAGCACGCGCCGTGCGGTGGCGCGCGAGAGATCAGCGACCTGGGCGGCCTCCGACAGCGTCATGCTGGGCCGGTGCCGGCCGAACGCGCCCAGCACCGCGAGGCCCTTGGCCAGCGTCGTCATGAATTCCTTGTCGTCGGGCTCGCCCTTGCGATGGCTCGGCTCGCCTTTGTCAGGTGCTGCAGCTTGCATCATTCGCTGGCCTGTTGACTCCATCTGAGCTCTGTCGGACACTGGTCGACATACGAACGTATGTTCGAATATCGAACGCCGGCCCGTGTGTCAATCGATCCACGATGAGAATCCGGCGCATCCAGAGGGGAGGACGCGCAGATGACCTGGCGCACGATCAGTTCGACTCATCGTCATTCCATCGACCGCCGCACGCTCCTGAAATACTCGGCCGCAACCGGCGCTGTGCTCGCGACGGGACTGAAGGCGCCCGCGATCGCGCAGATGCGCGCGATCAAGCTCGGCTACGTCTCGCCTCAGACCGGCCCGCTGGCGGCGTTCGCTGAGGCCGACAACTTCATCATTGCCGGGTTCAAGGAAGCGGCGAAGGCCGGCCTCAAGATCGGCAACGCCACCGTGCCTGTCGAGGTCATCGTCAAGGACAGCCAGTCCAATCCGAACCGCGCCGCCGAGGTCGCCAAGGATCTCATCGTCCAGGACAAGATCGACCTGATGCTGGTGGCCTCGACGCCGGAAACGACCAACCCCGTCTCGACCCAGTGCGAGATCGAGGAGGTGCCGTGCATCTCCACCGTGGCGCCGTGGCAGCCCTGGTTCATCGGCCGCCAGGCCAATCCAGGCGGTGGCCCGCCGGCGTGGAAGGGTTTCAACTACACCTATCACTTCTTCTGGGGGCTCGAGGACGTCATCGCCGTCTTCACCAACATGTGGGGCCAGGTTGCGACCAACAAATCCGTCGGCGGTCTCTTTCCCAACGACGGCGACGGCAACGCCTGGGGCGACAAGGCCGTCGGCTTTCCGCCGGTGCTCGACAAGGGCGGCTACAAGCTCACCGATCCCGGCCGCTACCAGAACCTCACCGACAATTTTTCGGCGCAGATCGGCGCATTCAAGGGCGCCAATTGCGAGATCATCACCGGCGTGGTGCTGCCGCCCGATTTCACGACCTTCTGGAAGCAATCGCTTCAGCAAGGTTTTAAGCCGAAGGTCGCCTCGATCGGCAAAGCCATCCTGTTCCCCGTCGGGGTCGAGGCGCTAGGCAAGGACGGGCACAATCTGTCGTCGGAGGTGTGGTGGTCGCCGAGCCATCCCTTCAAGTCGTCGCTGACCGGCGCGAGCGCCAAGGATCTTGCCGGCGCCTATGAGGCTGCGACCAAGAAGCAATGGACCCAGCCGATCGGATTTGCGCATGCGCTGTTCGAGGTCGCGGTCGACGTGCTCAAGCGCACGCCGGATCGCGACGGCAAGGCGATCGCCGCGACGATCGCCGCGACCAATCTCGACACCGTCGTCGGCAAGGTGCAGTGGGGCGGTGCGAATCTGCCGCCCTTCGCCGCCAAGAACGTCGCCAAGACTCCGCTGGTCGGCGGCCAGTGGCGGCTCAAGGACGGCAAGTACGATATTGTCATCACCGACAACAAGACGGTACCCGCGATTCCCGTCGGCGGCCAGATGGAGGCCATCGCCTGATCGCGCGGCGCGTTGATATCTCATGCTGCTGGAAGTCACGGGCTTAAGAAAAAGTTTTGGCTCGATCGTCGTCGCCGACGCTCTCGATCTCGTCGTCGCGCCCGGTGAAGCTGTCGGCATCATCGGCCCGAACGGCGCCGGCAAGACCACGCTGTTCAACCTGATCGCCGGCGGCCTGACGCCGACCGCCGGCCACATCCGCTTCGATGGCCGTGATCTTCTCGGTGTGGCGCCGCCTGCGCGCTGCCGTGCCGGCATCGGCCGCACCCATCAGATCCCGAAGCCGTTTGAAAAACTCACCGTGTTCGAGAACCTGCTGGTCGGTGCGGTCTATGGTCGCCAAAAGTCCGAGCGGGAGGTCGCGCAGGGCTGCGGCGAGATACTTGAGCGCCTCGGCCTGCTGAGGCGTGCCAACGCGCTGGCGGGCTCGCTGACGCTGCTGGAGCGCAAGCGGCTTGAGATGGCGCGCGCGCTCGCGACCGCCCCAAAACTCCTGCTCCTCGATGAGATCGCCGGCGGGCTGACCGAGGGTGAATGCGGCGAGCTCGTCGCCACCATCCGCGAGATCCGCAAGACCGGCGTCGCGATCCTCTGGATCGAGCATGTCGTGCACGCGCTGCTCGCGGTGATCGACCGCCTGGTTGTGCTCAATTTCGGCCGCAAGATCGCGGAGGGTGAGCCGAAAGCGGTGATGCAACGGCCCGACGTGCATCAGATCTATATCGGCATCGAGGCTTGAGCCATGGCCCTCCTGGAGACGCACAATCTCACAGCCTTCTACGGGGACTTCCAGGCGCTCTACGGCATCGACACCACGCTGGAGAAGGGTGAGACCATTGCCATCATCGGTGCCAACGGTGCGGGCAAGTCGACCTTCCTCAAGTCCATCGCAGGACTCATTCACGGCTCGGCCGACAGCGTACTGCTCGATGGCAACCCGATCGGCGCTCGCCCCGCGGCCGAGATCGTCAAGCTTGGCATTGCGCTCGTGCCGGAGGGACGCCGGCTGTTTCCCTCGCTCACCGTCGAGGAGAACCTCTTGATCGGCGGCTATGGCCGCAAGACGTCGGGACCGTGGACACTCGATCGCGTCCAAGCCCTGTTTCCCATCCTGAAGGAGCGGCGATCCTCGGCGACGCCGACCCTGTCGGGCGGCCAGCAGCAGATGGTCGCGATCGGGCGTGCCCTGATGTCCAATCCGCGCATTCTCCTCTGCGACGAGATCAGCCTGGGGCTGGCGCCGATCGTCATCGCCGACATCTATGCCGCGCTGCCGAGAATAAAGGCGGAGGGCACCAGCGTCGTGCTGGTCGAGCAGGACGTCGTGCAGGCGATGAAGGTCGCCGACCGCGTCTACTGCTTCCAGGAGGGACGGCTGTCGCTCACCGGCCGCCCGCGCGATCTCACGCGCGACCAAATTCACCGCGCCTATTTCGGGACGTGAGATGACCGGCTGGATCGACGCAGTGATACAAGGCGTTCTGCTCGGTGGTCTCTATGCGCTGTTCGCCGCCGGGCTGTCGCTCATGTTCGGTGTCATGCGGCTCGTCAACCTCGCCCATGGCGACCTCATCGTGCTCGCCGCGTTTGCGATCCTCGTCGTCGCGACGAAACTCGGCCTCGATCCCTTCGTTGCCGTGCTGGTGGCGATGCCGATCCTGTTCGTCCTCGGCTTTGCGCTCCAGCACGTATTGCTTAATCGCACGCTCGGGCGCGATCTGCTGCCGCCGCTGCTCGTCACTTTTGGGCTCTCGATCATCATCCAGAACGGCCTGCTGCAGACTTTCTCCGCGGACAGCCAGCGGCTGCGTTCAGGCCCCATCGAGACCGCCTCGATCCCGCTTGGTGGCGGCATTGCGGTCGGCGTCGTGCCGCTGCTGACGCTGCTATCAGCCATTGCCGTGATCGTGCTGCTCAATTTCATTTTCTACCGCACGCCTGTTGGACGCGCGTTTCGCGCCACGTCGGATGATCTCGAAGTTGCCCAGCTCATGGGTGTCGATCACAGGCGGATCTTCGCCGTCGCGATGGGGCTTGCCTTCGTCGTGATCGGGATCGCGGCGCTGTATCTCGGATTGCGGGCGAACTTCGATCCGACCATCGGCCCGGCGCGGCTGCTTTACGCTTTCGAGGCCGTGATCATCGGCGGCCTGGGTAGCTTTTGGGGAACGCTCGCAGGGGGCATCGTGCTCGGGCTCGCCCAGACCATCGGCGCGCGCATCGACCCGGAGTGGCAGATCCTGGCCGGCCATCTCGCCTTCCTCGCGGTGCTCGTGGTGCGGCCGCGCGGCCTGTTTCCGCGCGCGCAGGATTGACCGCGATGGATGATTCCGCAGCGAAGCCCGCACAGACCTTCCGCATCGAAACCGCGGGCGGCGCTCCGCGCATCGCCGCGTCCATCGCCGTCCTCATCGTCCTGGTGCTGGTGCTGCTGCCGATGGTTGCCAGCCGCACCCTGGTTCAGGATTTCATCTTCCTGTTCTACATGCTGGCGCTGGCGCAATGCTGGAACCTGCTCGCAGGCTATGCCGGCCTGATCTCGGTAGGCCAGCAGGCCTTTGTCGGCCTCGGCGGCTATCTCCTGTTTGCGCTGACGCTGATCGGTGGACTCAATCCGCTGCTTGCGATCCCGCTCGCAGGCGTCATCTCCGCATTGTGCGCGCTGCCGACGGCGCTGATCGTGTTCCGCCTGCGCGGTGCCTATTTTGCGATCGGGACCTGGGTGGTGGCCGAGGTCTATCGTCTCGTCTTCGCGCAGATCAAGCCGCTCGGCGGCGGCACCGGCACCTCGCTCACGTCATCGGTTACCTCATCCGTGCCCGGCATCGAACAGGTGAGGGCATTGCTCGACGTGCGCACGCCGGCGGCGCGCGACATCGTTTCCTATTGGGTGGCGCTGACGCTCGTGGTCGCCACGCTCGCCGCCGTCTACTTCATCTTGCGCTCGCGCCGTGGCCTCGCACTCGGCGCAATCCGCGACCAGGAGGCCGCCGCCGCGGGTCTCGGCGTCGACATCTACCGCATCAAGCTCGCCGTCTATGTCGCGACCGCGGCCATGACCGGCATGATCGGTGCGTTGATCTATCTCCAGAAGGCGCGGATCTCGCCGGATGCCGCCTTCTCGGTGCTGGATTGGACCGCCTACGTCATCTTCATCGTCGTGATCGGCGGCATCGGCACGATGGAAGGCCCGGTCATCGGCGCCGTCGTCTTCTATTTGATGCAGCGCTATCTCGCCGATTTCGGCGCCTGGTATCTGATCTTGCTGGGCACGCTCGGAATCCTGATCATGTTGTTCGCGCCGCGCGGCCTCTGGGGCCTAATCTTAAATTGGCGCGATGTAACGATCTTTCCAATTCGGCGACGGCTAACCACCTCGCGCCGATGATCGGCTACCCGTCGGGCAAAACACCCTTCACCCCGTCAACGCCTCTCCACAAAAATATTCCACTTTACCGAAATTCGGAAACAGCGTATATATCGCCGCATCCTGGCTCATCCTCGAGGGGCGATCTCGAGTCGTCTTGATTGCGAGCCGGGCTTGCGGTGGACGCGGGCAGCGTTGGGTGCGAGAGGAGCGGGCAGGGCGGTAGTCCCTGTGAGCCCGAAACCTTCGCGCGGACGAACGGCGCTGTCAGGTTCGTCTCGCCGGCATGCTTCCGGCAACGTCGACAAGGCCGGACGATCATGCGGCGAACTCGCGAACCCCAGCGTACGGCAAAACCGTGTGGTCCTGGCCGTCGTCGCTACGGTCAAGCCTTTGCGGAGGTGTGGAGCGCCCAACCGGGCTGGCCACATCGTCAATCTGCGGGCGAGGGAGGCCAGAAGGAATTCGGCTCCCGGGAGAGCACGGCATAAGCCGTCAAACCACTGCGCAGGGAAGGCCGAGTGTTCGGCACCACCTGTATCATGCTGTGCGGTCTTTTTGCGCTACATTTTCGCGCAGCGGACCGCGGGTGCGAGGTCGGCACCCGGTCTTCCCTGCGCCCTTGTGGATTTACGAGGGCGGAACGATGAGCAAGGCTCGGGCGAAATGCGCCGCGAGAACGCGAGCGCGCGTCCGCAGTTGCGAGCCGTCCAAGATTCCTGTTGTCCCCGGACTCCGACGCCTCTAGCATCGCCTCAAAACGGGCATCGGGACGAAATTCGCCGCGAGGACATCATGCGCTGCATCAGTCCGTTGCTGCTGGCCGGTTATGTGCTGGGATCCCTGCTGTTCGCATCAGTGGAACCCGGTCACGCGCAGGGAATTCCGCAAAACATTCCGAGGAAGGATCTGCTGATCCTGGAAAACCCGGAAGGCACCGTCAAAAACGCCGGCTGGTTCAACATCTGGGTGATCAACGCCAACTCGCAGTCCAACGGGCTGCAGCAGGCCGCACTTGATACGCTCTGGTACATCGATCCCGAGAGCGGCCTCGACGGCGTCTGGGACAATTCGCTGGCCGCCGACAAGCCGCAATACAACGCCGACTTCACCGAAATGACGGTCAAGCTGCGCAGCGGCATCTTCTGGAGCGACGGCGTCGAATTCACCGCCGACGACGTCGTCGCAACCGTGACCACCCAGATCAAAAACCCGGCGATGCGCTTCAGCGCGGTGCTGACGAGCAACGTCGCCTCCGTCGAGGCGCCGGATGCCCACACCGTCGTGTTCAAGCTCAAAAAGCCCAATTCACGCTTCCACGCCAACTTCACGGTGCGCTGGGGCGCGGTCTGGATCCTGCCCAAGCACGTCTTCGACAAGGTCGAGGATCCCGTCAAATTCGACTTCAACAAGCCGGTGTCGCTCGGCGCCTATGTGCTGCACAGCTACGATCCCGACGGCAAATGGTACATCTGGCAGCTTCGCGATGACTGGCAACGCACCACCCTGGCGCGCTTCGGCAAGCCGGGTCCGAAATATCTCGCTTATGTCGATCCCGGGCCGCCCGACAAACGGGTGATCGCGCAGCTCAATCATGAGCTCGACGTCATCCACGACATCGCGCCGGAAGGCATGTTCGCCCTCGCCAAGCAGAGCAAGACGACGCGGGCCTGGTTCAAGGGATTCCCTTACGGCCATCCCGATCCGACGCTTCCCGCCGTCATCTTCAACACCCAGAACGAGAACTTCAAGAATCCGGACGTGCGCTGGGCGCTGGCGCTGTTGATCGACATCAAGGCCGTGGCGATGGCGGCCTATCGCGGCGCTGCCACCATCTCGGCGATCGGCGTGCCGCCGACCGGAACCCATCCGGCCACCTATCACGCGCCGATGGAGGCCTGGCTCGAGAGCTTCGAGATCGACACCGGCAAGCGCAAGATCAAGCCGTATGACCCGACCATCGGCAAGCAGATCGCCGACATGCTGCGGCCGTCCATGGGCGAGCAGATCCCGGCCGATCCGGCAGAGATCGCCAAGGCGTTCGGGCGGGGCTGGTGGAAGACCGATCCGGTCGCGGCGCAGGAGCTGCTGGAGAAGGCAGGCTTTACTAAGCGCGGCGGCGCCTGGGTCACGCCCGACGGAAAACCCTTCAGCGTCCGTGTCATGGTCGAAGGCGATCTGCGTCCGGTGATGACGCGGGCCGGAACGATGATCGTGCAGCTGTGGAAGCAGGCGGGCATCGACGCCAAGATCGACGTCGCGCAAGGCACGCTGCCGACGCGGCGTGCCGCCGGTGATTTCGACACCTTCATTGGCTGGAGCGTCGAGACCTGGGGCGGCCACCAGGACCTGTCCTATTTCCTCGACAGCTGGCATTCGCAATTCGTCGCCGAGCCGGGCAAGCCGCAGCCGCTGCGCAACTGGCAGCGCTGGTCCAATCCCGCGCTCGACAAGATCATCGAGGAGATCCGCACCGTCGGCTTTGACGATCAGAGGTCGATCGAGCTCGGCAAGGACTACGTCAAGCTCGCGGTGAAGGAGATGCCGACCATTCCGCTGATGGCCTACAACGTGTTCACCGCGATGGACCAGACCTACTGGACCGGCTTTCCGACATCGGAAAATCCCTACACCAATCCCGTGCCGAACTGGGGCAATTCGCGTTACATGTTCGTGCGGCTGAAGCCGGCAAGTTAGGACGCGATGACATCTAGGCGACCGCATCTGCCAGAGCGACCTTGCCGAGCGTCCCGGGTGCTGCCATGAGCGGGTACGCCGGCTATGTCGGCCGCCGGCTCGCGCAGTTCCTGCTCGTCGTCTTCATCGGCATCAACATCGCCTATGTCATCACGCATGCCTCGCCGATCGATCCCGTCGAGCAATCGATCTCGGCGGTGACCTCCTTCGGCAACACCGCGCCCGATGCGATCGAACAGATGCGCCGTTCCCTGCGTGAGCTCTATGGTCTCGGCGGCACGCCCGTTCAGCAATATCTGACGTTCTGGAAGCGGATCCTGAGTGCCGATTTCGGTCCGTCGCTGTCGGCATTTCCGACCCCCGTCGGCACCCTGATCGGACGCGCGCTGCCCTGGACGGCGGGCCTGCTCACGGTCTCAACCCTGATCGCCTGGGTGCTTGGAAATCTGCTCGGAGGACTCGCCGGCTATTACCGGCAGAGCCGCGGGCTGAAGCTGATGGGGGTGATTGCCATGGGCCTTCATCCGATCCCCTATTACATCCTGGCCATGCTGCTGCTGATCCTGTTCGGTTTCATCTGGCCGGTGCTTCCGATCAGCGGCGGGGCGACGATGAATCTGGCGCAGACCCTGACACCCGAATTCGTCTGGAGCGTGCTGCTGCACGCGATCCTGCCGGCGCTGTCGCTGATCCTGATCGGCGTGGGCAGCTGGTTCCTCGGCATGCGTGCGCTGGTCGCCAATGTCCTCGCCGAAGACTACGTCGTTTATGCCGAGCTTGCCGGCGTGAAGTCCTGGCGCATCCTGACATCCTATGTGATGCGCAACGCGCTGGTGCCGCAGGTCACGGGCCTTGCGATGTCGCTCGGCGGCATCTTCAACGGCGCCGTGATCACCGAAAAGGTGTTTGGCTATCCCGGGCTCGGTTCGCTGCTGGTGGACGCCGTCTATGCCGGTGATTACGGCCTGGTCCTCGGCGTCACTACCATCTCGATCCTCGGCGTATCGGTTGGCGTGCTCGCGATCGATCTCTTGTACCCGCTGCTCGATCCCCGGGTGAAGGTCAGCTGATGGTCGTCTTTCTCCGCGACCTGCTGCGCTACAGGGCCGAATTCCGCATCGGGCTGGTGCTGGTTGCTGTCGTCCTGCTGCTGTCGGTGCTGGCGAGCTTTTCACCCTATCCGCCCGACAGCGTCTATGTGGTGCCGCCCGACCTGCCACCGTCTTTGACGTATTGGTTCGGCACCACGTCGCGCGGCCAGGACGTGTTCTGGCAGTTGAGCTTCGCCATCAGGAACACGCTGCTGTTTGGCGGCACCGTGGCCCTGGTCAGCCGCCTGATCGCGCTCGTGGTCGGGCTCGTCAGTGGCTACAAGGGCGGCTGGATCGATCGCGCGCTGATGGCCGTGAACGACACCTTCATCGTCATCCCGCTGCTGCCGGTCCTGGTGCTGTTCTATTTCGTGATGCGCGACCGCATCTCCTGGCTGATGCTGGCGCTGATCATGGCCTGTTTCGGCTGGGCCTATGATGCGCGGCTGATCCGCTCGATGGTGATGAGCTTGCGGCAACGCGAGTTCACCCAGACCAGCCTGTTCTCCGGAATGAGCACGCGGCAGATCCTGACCGAGGAGCATCTGCCCTATGTCCTGCCGATCCTGTTCTCCACGACCATGAACAACATGGTATGGTCGATCGGGCTCGAGGTGACGCTTGCCGTGCTCGGCTTCACCGACATCAACATCCCGACGATCGGCGGCATGATCTATTGGGCCAACCAGCACACGGCGATGGTTGCGGGCATCTGGTGGTGGATCGCCTTTCCGACCATCGCGGTGATCATGGCGTTCATTGGCCTCTTCCTGCTCGCGGTCTCGGTCAACGCCCATATCGATCCGAGAAGCCGGCTCTGGAACGTGGGAGGGGCTTCGTGATGCACGCGAGCGTCGAGCAGCCGCACGGGGAGCAGCATGTCCAGCCGCTTCTCGTCGTTCGCGACCTGCAGGCCTATTACCGGACCAGCCATGCCGGCGTCAGGCGCGCCATCCGTGCGGTTGACGGTGTCAGCTTCGCCGTGCGCCGCGGCGAGATCTACGGTCTCGCCGGGGAATCGAGCTCCGGAAAGACCACGCTGATCAAGAGCATTGCCGGCGCGATCAAGCCTCCGCTCGAGATCGTCGGCGGCAGCATGGAGTTTGCCTTCCTGCCTGGCTATGGCGGATTGCACCGCGCGCCGCCGGCGCAAGTGGAGCGGATTCGCTGGCGGCATCTCTCCTACATCATGCAGGGCTCGATGAATGTGCTGAACCCGGTGCGTCGCATCGGATCCTCGTTCGTCGATTTCGCCTATCCGCATATTGGCGGCAGCCGAAAGCAGTTCGAGCAGCAGGTGGTCGCCCATCTGGCTCGCGTCAAACTCGATCCGTCGGTGCTTTCGGCCTTTCCACACGAGCTCTCGGGCGGGATGCGGCAACGCGCCGCGCTTGCGCTGGCGACGATCTGCCGTCCCGGATTCATCATTGCCGACGAGCCGACCACCGCGCTCGACGTGGTGGTGCAGAAGGAGGTGCTGGGCATGATCCGCGGCATTCAGCGCGAAACCGGCTCGTCGGTGCTGTTCGTCACGCATGACATGGGCGTGCATGCGCATATCACCGACCGGCTCGCCATCATGTATGCCGGGCGCCTGGTCGAGGAGGCCGCGACGGCGGAAATCTTTCGCAACCCGCTACATCCCTATACCCAGAACCTCATCGCGAGCCTTCCGCGCATCGGCGAGGACGCGCCGCGCGCGGGGCTTGGCGGCGCGCCGCCAAATCTGGCCGATCCCCCTTCGGGTTGTCGCTTCCATCCGCGATGCCCGCTCGCAGGCGAGATTTGCAGCCGTGAGGTTCCGCTCATGCGCGAAGCGACCCCCGGGCATCGCGTGGCATGCTTCGCCGTCAACGGGGATGATAGGGCATGAACGATCTGCTGCTCGATGTCAGGGAGGTCAGCAAGACCTTCGTCCGCGGAAGGCTGCTATCGCGGGAGAAGATTGTCGCGGTGAACAAGGTGAGCCTCCAGCTCGCCGCCCAGCAGCCGGAGATCCTGGCGATCATCGGCGAATCCGGCAGCGGCAAGACGACGCTTGCCCGGATGATCCTGAACATGGTGACGCCGACCAGCGGCAGATTGCTGCTCGACGGCATCGACCTTGCGGCCATTAGCGGCAGTGCCGGCCGCTTGGCATTCATGCACAAGGTGCAGCCGATCTTCCAGAATCCGTTTGAATCCTTCAATCCCTTGAAGCGGGTTGAGCGGTATCTGCTTATGACGCGACGTCGTTTTGCGGCCGCGGCAGGAGAGAGTACGGCTACGACGGCCGTCGATGCGGCGCTGCACAAGGTGGGCTTGTCGCTCAAGGAGGTGGGCGGCAGGTACCCGCATGAGTTGTCGGGAGGACAGCTGCAACGGGTCGCGATTGCCCGTGCGCTGCTGGCCGAGCCGAAATTGATCGTGGCGGACGAGCCGGTCTCCATGATCGATGCGTCCTTGCGCATGTCGATCGTCAATCTGTTCAAGACGTTGCGGGACGAACTGGGGATATCGATCATCTATGTCACGCACGATCTGGCGACCGCCTACTACATCAGCGATCGTATCCTGATCATGCAGAAGGGCAGCGTCGTCGAAAGCGGTGATGCGCGAGCGGTGCTGAGGGCGCCGCGGCATCCCTGTACTCGCCAGTTGCGCGAAGCCGCTCTGTTGCCTCAAATTGCCGGCGGCGGCGCAAATGCCTCCGGTACGACCCAAGTCATTTGATCCAGGACATTCGAAGGCAGGGTATGAGAAAAGCTAGAGTTCTGATGGATCGGGATTTTGCCATCGCTCACACCGATCCTCGCTTGTTCGGGGCCTTCGTCGAACATCTCGGACGGTGCGTCTATGGCGGCATCTACGAGCCGGGCCATCCGACAGCAGACGACAGGGGATTTCGCGGCGACGTGCTCGCTCTGGTGAAGGAGCTTGGCCCGACGATCATCCGATATCCCGGCGGCAATTTCGTCTCCGGCTACAATTGGGAAGACGGGGTCGGCCCAGCGGAGAAGCGGCCGGTGCGGCTCGACCTCGCATGGTTCAGCACCGAGCCCAACAGCTTCGGCACGAATGAATTCATGGATTGGTGCAAGGCTGCCGATGTCGAGCCGATGCTGGCGGTCAATCTCGGCACGAGGGGCGGCGAGGCCGCGGCCAACCTTGTGGAATACTGCAATCACCCGGGCGGATCGGCCTGGTCGGATCTGCGCCGCTCTCACGGCTGGGAGAAGCCGCACGGTGTCAGGTTCTGGTGCCTCGGCAACGAGATGGACGGCCCTTGGCAGATTGGACACAAGAGCGCGGCCGCCTACGGGCCGGTGGCGCTCGAAGCTGCCAAGATGATGCGGTGGGTGGACCCGAAGATCGAACTCGCGGTCTGCGGCTCTTGCGGGCGCAGCATGCCGACGTTCGGCACCTGGGAAGACACGGTGCTCGATCAAACCTTCGATCATGTCGACTACGTTTCGCTGCATACGTATCTCAACAACTATCGGCGAGACAGCGCAGCCTTTCTCGCCAGCCCCGACCTGATGGACCGCTTCATCGACGAGGTCGTCGCATTGGCGGATGCCGCGGCGGCGCGACGTCGATCCGACAAGCGCCTGATGTTGAATTTCGACGAATGGAACGTCTGGTATCGAACCCGCCGCAACCGGGCCGATCGGGTCAAGGAAGGCTGGCCCGTGGCGCCGCCGATTCTCGAGGAGATCTATACGATGGAGGACGCGCTGGTTTTCGGCGGCGCCTGCATCTCGCTGCTCAACCATGCCGATCGGGTGAAAGCGGCCTGCCTGGCGCAGCTCGTCAATGCCATCGCGCCGATCATGACCGAGACCGGCGGAGCCGCGTGGCGCCAGACCATCTTCTTCCCGTTCGCGCACATGAGCCGCTTCGGTCGCGGCAAGGTGCTACGCATCCAGGTCGAGTCGGACGCCTACGACACCACCTACTACGATCCCCGGGGACCTCTGGAGCTGACCTTTCCGATCGCCAATGTGCCGTACCTCAAGATGGCTGCCGTCGCGGGAGAGGCCGGGACTGTTTCGCTGTTCATGCTCAACCGCGACCTCAACCAGGAGATCGAGGTTAGCATCGATGCACGGAATTTCGGCCGGCTCGCCGTGGCTGATGCCTTTCAATTGCGTCACGACGATCTTCAGGCGACGAACACCAGGGACGCGCCGGCGCGTGTGAAGCCTCAGCCGTTGCAGGGCGTGAGCATCGTTGGCGCGCAGTTGCGTGCGGTGCTCGCGCCGGCGTCATGGAACGTGGTTCATCTGTCGGCGGGCTGAGGTTGGCAAGCGGACACTGCCTATTGCGCGACGCCCGGACCTCCGCGCGACTCCAGGACCTGGCGAATGGCACGTGCCAGATCCGCCGGCCGGTACGGCTTGCTCAGCAGGGTGATATCAGGGTCGAGCCGACCGTCATGCATCATGGCGGCTTCCGGATAGCCCGACATATAGAGCACGGGCACGCCGGGACGCCGCTGGAGCACGGCATCGGCAAGTTGGCGGCCGCTCATGCCGCCGGGCATGACGACATCGGTAAAGAGCAGATCGAACGCCGTGCCCAGGTCGACGAGAGCGAGGGCCTCCGGACCATTGGGGGCCGCGATCGTGCGATAGCCGAAGCTCTTCAGCTGCGCTTCGACATAGTTGCGGACCAGTTCGTCGTCCTCGACCAGGAGGATGGTTTCCCTGCCGCGTTGCAGCTCGCCCTTCGTCACTACGCGTGTGGAGGCTGCGGCCTGGGTCGAGCGCGGCAGGTACAGGCTGAAGGTCGTCCCTGATCCTTCTTCGCTGTCGATTCGAATATGTCCGCCGGACTGCTTGATGAAGCCATACACCATGCTCAAGCCGAGGCCTGTTCCTTTGCCAAGCTCCTTGGTCGTGAAGAACGGTTCGAAGATCTTGTCCCGGATTGTCAGCGGAATCCCCGAGCCGGTGTCGCTCACCGTCACCAGGACGAAGTCGCCGAGCGCATTGTCCGGTCCTGGATTGTCGGGGCCAAAGCTCACATTCGCGGTGCCGAACGAGATCTTGCCTCCGCCCGCCATCGCGTCGCGGGCATTGACGGCGAGGTTGATCAGGGCAGTCGAGAGCTGGCCCGGGTCGATCAGCGCATGCCAGCAATCGGTCTGCAGCGTGGAGCCGACCTCGATGTGCTCGCCCAGCGTTGGCCGCAGCAGCTTTGCGGTATCGACAATGAGATTGTTGACGTCGACGTTGCGGGGTTGCAGCGGCTGCCTGCGCGCGAAGGCGAGGAGCTGCATCGTCAGATCGGCGCCGCGCGTGGCGGCGTCGTCGATCATATGTGCAATGGCGACGAGGTCAGGCCGATCCGCAAGATCGTCGATCAGGATCTGGATGGTTCCGGTGATCACCGTCAGGATGTTGTTGAAGTCATGGGCGACGCCCCCGGTGAGCTGGCCGACGGCGTCCATCTTCTGCGCCTGGCGCAACTGCTGCTCGAGGCGCAGCCGCTGGCTGATGTCGCGTCCGATCACGATGATCAGCTCCTGGCCGCCCGTCGAGACGTGAGCGGCAGACATTTCGACATCGAGGCCCTTGTCGTCGGCGCCGCCCAGGCGAAGCTGCAGCAGACTCGTCGAATCCGGCGCCAGCAATCTGGCGACCTCGGTTGGGTCGGCAGCAACGAGCATGGATCGGAACGGCAGGCCGATGATCTGCTCCCGCGGCCGTCCCAGCATCACACCGGCAGTGCGGTTTGCCTCGATCACAAGGCCGCTTTGGTCAAGCACCAGGATTGCGTCATGCGCCTGCTCCATGAGCAGGCGGTATTTTTCCTCGGCCTGCTTTCGCGCGGTGAGGTCGAGCACGAACGAGACGCACTGATCGGACGACCCGGCCAGCGAGGCGGACCCGATCAGGACAGGAACGCGGCTGCCGTCTTTCCTGATGAACTCCTTCTCCCGCGAGGCGGTCTGCCCCGATGTCCTGAGCTGTTCGACCCGCTGCGTGTCTTCGTCGCGATATTCCGCCGGGGTCATATCGTTCCAGCGGATGGCCTTCGAGACCAGGTCCTGCCTGGAATATCCGGTCATGTTCAGGAAGGCGTCGTTGGCGTAGCTGATGTCGCCGCTGCCCTCCCAGAACAGGATGCCGATAATATTGGAATCGACGAGCCGGCGGATGCGCGCCTCGCGCTCCTGAAGATCGCGATAGAGCAGCGTGTTCTCCAGAGAGATCGCGGCCTGTGCCGCCAACAGGTCCAGCACCGCCACCCGATCCGGCGTGAAGGCGTGCGTCGTCAACGTGTTCTCCAGATACAGCAAGCCGATCAGCTTGGCTTGTTTCAGCAATGGCAGGCAGAGCATGGATCTCGGGTGTCGGCGACGCACATAGTCGTCACCGTAGAGCGGATCGGGCCGCGTTGCGTCGTCGACGATGAGAGGCTTTTGCGCGCGAATGACGTAGCGCAGCAGGGCCTCCGGACAATCCGGTGTCGAGAGCGAGGTTTGACGCATCGCGACCGTGAACACGTCGCCCCTGGATTGACCCTCCGCCTCGATAAGGAAGTCGTCGTGCCGCGACAGGATCAGCAGGCCGCGGTCGGCACCAGCGTTCTGCAGAACGATCTTCATCAGTGTCTCGATCAGCTTCGGCAGCTCGATTTCACTTGAGACGGCCTGAGACGCCTTCACCACGGTGGTAACGTCCATCTGCTGGATGGTCGGCCGGCTGCCGGAGCTGGTATCTTCGGCGACGTGGAGGCGCGGATAGAGGTGTTCGAGCTGCCTGACCTTTGGCTCGGCTCCCCAGCGGATAAATCCGTAGTGGGCATCGCGTAGATAGGCATTGGCGATCTTGTCGAAGCCGCGCGTCGTGTAGAATCGTCCGGCGAGCTCGTTTGCGATGGCTTCATTGTGAGGAAAGCCGTTTGCATGCGCCTCGGCGATCGCCCGGTCGTAGTATCGCATCGCATCGACCTCGCGACCTTCGATGCGGGCGATTTCAGCCGAGATGAGAGCGGCCCGGTCGGCGAAGTCTTCCGGGCTGATCTCGTCCAATTGCTGAAGCTCGCGGTGGTGGCGGGTCAGAGCGTCGTGATGCCGGGCTCGTTCGGCTGGGATGGCGACCTCGCAACACGCGGCCTCGGCCAAGGCCGCATAGAAGTGAAAGTCAACCCGATCGAACAGGGCTTTCGAGGTCCACAAGAGCTTGTCGGCCTTTGCTGCGGCAGCGATGGCGGTGGGATCGTTGGCAAGCACGCGTGCCTGCAGCTTGCGGGTCCAGTACCAGAATCCGGCCTGCTCCAGGTATGGCTCGGTCTCGAGACGACGTTCAAACTGCGCCTCGTTGAAGCCGGCGTCATCGAAGCTACCGAATTTCGCGGTGAGGCCGCGCAGCGACCGGATGAGCTGCAACTGCCCAATAATTCGATCCGCTGCAAGATCGACGTGCGCCCGGCGTGCGTAATCGAACCCCGCTTCGGCCTCCAGCTGCACTTCGGCAAGCGGATCGCCGCAAGCGAGAAGGTGCGTCAGGTGATGATGGCGGGTGAAGCTCGCATAGTTCACGTCGCCGACTTGCTGCGCAGCGTCGAAGGCGCGCTTCAGCCACGGGCGTCCTGTCCTCACATCTCGCGTCCAGCTGCCGAAGCCGAGATAGACGCGGGCTTTGAACCGGTCCAGTCCGTGCGTCTCGACCAGATCGAGGCCGAGCTGGGCAAAGCGATAGCCGGCAGCGTAGTCGCCAAAGTCGGGACCGAGCACGGTGGCGAGCACGATGTAGGCGAGACACGAGGCATCGGAGTTGCCGTATTGCAAGCTGAGATTGGCCATGCGTCCGATGATCAGGCGTCGCAAGCCCTCATCGATGTACCAGGCCGGCGAAACCAGCACCGTAAGGACATCCATCGTTCCGCGCGCGACCGGATCAGTCATCTGCGGCAGATCGAGCAGGGCCTCGATCGGACGGTCGCCGATCGCCTGCCACATCCGCTGATATTCTCGCTGGACTTCATCCGGCGTTGGATGCGCGGACCAGTCGATGCCGACGCGCCGCAGATAGTCGAGCGCGGTCTCGACGTTGCGATCGCTGGGCTCCATCCGCAGCCGGGTGACCGCCGCGAGATCGGGCAGGGTGGCCGCTCGTTCCGCCAATTCGGCGAGGCGCGTGTTCGCCGTCGCGTGGTCGCCTGCGAGGAATTCGCATTCGGCGCGCTGCAGCGCCAGCGCGAAGCTGAGCGTGTAATGTTGCTCCCAGCGATCCCCGGGCAGCATGGCTTCGCCGGCCGCGAAGTGAGCGTGCGCCATGGCGAAGGCCGTTGCGGCCTTGGCGCGGCGACCGGCGAGCAGATTGAGCTCCGCCAGCCTGACGCGCTCCTCCGGTGCCGTGATCAAGGCTGCGCCGCGGTTGAGTTGGCTGACGATCTCGAAGACGTGTTCTTCGATCGTTTCAGGCGCGGCTCTCGCTGCGAACAAGCGGCCGATGCGCAGATGCGCCGCGGCCCGTCCTTGCTCCGGAATCAGTGCATAGGCCGCCTCCTGAAACCGGTCGTGGACGAAGCGATAGGCGCCAGCTTGCGGCTCGACGAATTCCTGGCGAACGGCAGGCCACAGATCGGCGTTGACCTGATCATCGGAGGCGTCGAGCACGATCGAAAGCACTGCCACCTCGGCGACATTTCCGAGGCAGGCCATCTGCTGCAGAGCCGTGCGTGTCGCCAGGGGCAGCCGGGTGAGCTTCCCCAGCATGAGGTCGATGACGTTGTCGGTGTATCGCTTGGCGTGAATCCGCTCGAGGTCCCAGGCCCAGCGCACGGCATCATGGTCGAACGCAAGCAGGCCTTCGTCGACCAGCGAGAACATGAACTGGATGGCGAAGAACGGATTGCCTGCGGTCTTCTCGTGCACGAGCTGGATCAGCGGCGCAGCGTGACTCGGCTCGCAACGGAGCGTGTCCGCCAGCAACTGGCCGAGGTGCCTGCGACCGAGCGGCGCGAGCTTGATCTCCACCACCCCTCGCCCGCGCGCCTTGATGGCCTCGCGCATGCGCATGACGGGATGAGCGGAATCCACCTCGTTGTCCCGGTAAGCACCGATCAGCATCAGGTGCTTCAGCTCTGACCGCGTCAGGATGTCCTCGAGCAGCTCGAACGTCGCCATATCAAGCCATTGCAAATCATCGAGGAACAGCACCAGGGGATGTTCGGCCCGCGCAAACACGCCGATGAACTGTTCGATCACGCGGTGAAAGCGGCTTTGCGCGTGCTGGAGCGGCAGCTCGGTGACAGGCGGCTGCTCGCCGATGACGGCCTTCAGCTCCGGAACCAGGTCCACGACGAGCTGTCCGTTTGGACCAAGCGCGCCGAGCAGGGCCTGGCGCCACTCGCTCAGCTCGGCGTCGCGTTTGCCGAGAAGAGGACGGACGAGGCCCTGGAATGCCTTGGCGAGCGTGGCGTAGGGGATGTCGCGTTTGTGCTGGTCGAATTTGCCTGACGCAAACAGGCCGTGCGACGGCACCAGCACCTTGTGCAGCTCGTTGACGACAGATGACTTGCCGATGCCGGAATATCCGGCGATCAGCGCAAGCTCCGGCGCGCCGCTCTTGGCAATGCGTTCGAACGAGGCGAACAACGTCTCGCACTCGGATGTCCTTCCGTACAGCTTCTCGGGTACGAGAAGTCGGTCCGGCGTGTCGTGCTGGCCCAGCGGGAAGTCGTCGATGGAACGCCGAAGCTCCCATTCTGCGAGGCAGCGTTGCAGATCCCGCTCGGCGCCGCCGGCGGTCTGGTAGCGCTCTTCCGCCATCTTGGAGAGCAGCTTCATGATCAGCCTGGACACCGTGCCGGGCACGTTGCTGCATCGCTTGGCCGGCGCATCGGGCTCCCTTGCGACGTGACAATGCACCCATTCCATCGGATCATCAGCGGCGAATGGCAGCGAGCCGGTGACCATCTGGTAGAGCGTGACGCCGAGCGAGTAGAGATCACTCCGCGAGTCGATCGAGCGGTTCATGCGTCCCGTCTGCTCGGGAGAGATGTAAGCGAGCGTACCGGCGATCTGCTCGTGCGCTGCCGCGGACAGCCGTTCGCGGGGGCGGCGTGTTGCGAATCCGAAGCCGGTGAGATGCACGCCGCCATTGTTGCGGCTCACCAGGATATTTGCCGGTTTGATATCCTTGTGCACCAGGCCCTGTTGATGGACCTTGCCCAGCGCGGCGGCGATCTGGATCGCGAGACGCAGGAAGCTGCCCGTCTCCATGGGTGCGTCCGTCAGCCAAGTCAGCGGTTCGCCGCCGCGATCCTCGAGGATGAGAATGGTGCGGCCGTGATCCTGCAGCAGCTCGAGCGGCTTCGCCGCCCAGGCACCATCCAGTTCGTCCCTCAGCGCAAATTCGTGAGCCAGCCGGTCGAGGCTTTGCGGGCTTGGATGTTCCGCGGCCGGAACGACGGCCAGCACGACCTGCCGGTCACCGTCCATGCGTTCGCGGGAGGTGCGGCACAGCAGAATCCCGTCTTCGTCGCAGAGAACCTGCGGACCGTGGGCCCAGCCGGTGCCCATAAACGATGAGAGATTCATATCCGTAGACCGTGCCGTCGCCGGGTTCAGGTCCGAACCGTAACAGGCTCGCCCGGTCCCCCACCTCATCCTCCGCAAGACCGCTCCGATGCGGCAACGCGCGCCGTTATCGTTGCTTTAGTTTCCGCGTGCGGGACGCATGAAGGGCAGGACGCACGTGCAACGCTTGGCACGATAAGGCTGGCCCCTCACGCCGTCATTCCGGTACCCGGTCCGATCGGCGAGGCCGGGCACCGTTAAATCGTATCATTTGCCTCAATCTCGTCAACGGACGGCCGACGAGACTTCGCAAAGTCCATTCGAGCACGTCGGCATGTAACAGAGGTCTCCTGCGGGTGACATCGCAACCTAGAGGAGAGAACGAGCGTCGGTGCTGGGCTGAAGCGACAATTCAGTTCTTTCAATTGGTTAGATGTTCGTGCCGGCCGAGCTCTCGGACCAGCTGAAAACGCAGGTCCGGATCACGAGGGCAGAGCACTTGCGAAACCCATCGTGTTTCGATGGGTTTCGTTACGCTCCTACAAAACCTTCGTGTTCCGATACCAGCTCGCAATATTCCACGTCGTGACGTCCCACCCCGAGATGTCAGTCATCAGGCCATCGACGGCGCCGCCGACGATGTAGCGTGAGAGCAGCGGCAGGAAGATGTTGGCCTCGCAGAAGATCTCATCGACCTTGATCAGCAGCGCGGCGCGCTTGACGGGATCGAGCTCGTTCTGCGCGGCCTTGTAGGCCTTGTCGGCCTCCGGGTCGGACCAGCGCGAGACGTTGCGGCCGAGCCATTTGTTGTCCTTGCTCGCGATTTCCCAGGAGACGCACTGGTTCAGGAACCGCTCCGGATCGGGCTGGGGCTGCGTCGCATTGTACATTTCCATGTCGCAGTAGAATTTCGAGTAGGTGTCGGGATTGCCGACATCCGAGGAGAAGAACACCGACGCCGTGACCGATTTGAGTTCGATCTCGATCCCGGCCTTCTGGCAGGCCTGCTTGATGATGGCCTGTGCCTTCTGGCGTGGCGCGTTGATCGAGGTCTGGAACACGTATTTCAGTTGCTTGCCGTCCCTCGTACGAATGCCGTCGGCACCAGCCTTCCAGCCGGCCTCGTCGAGAATCTTGTTCGCCTTCTCGATGTTGAATTCGTATTTCAGCTTGCCCGATTTGAACTGCGGCGGCTGGTTGACGAAGCTCGCCGTTGCGACGGCGGCGCGGCCGTAGATGAACTTCTGGATTCCTTCGCGGTCAATCAGCAGGTTGAGTGCCCGCCGCACGGCCGGATCGGACAGCGTCGGGTGCTTCGTCCTGGCGTTGGATCGTTCGCCGTCAACCTCGGTCCAGGGGTCCGTGGTGTTGAGGATGACGAACTCGATGCCGCCGGCGGTCGTGTACTCGACCTTGCCTTTGCCACCGGCCTCCATGCGCTTGAGGATCTCGTCCTCGACCAGCAGATTCCACGCATAATCGTATTCGCCGGTCTGTAGCACGGCGCGCGCGGCAGAGACTGCATCTCCGCCGCCCTTGATCTCGAACGTGTCGAAAAAAGGCTGGTTCTTGACGTGATAATCAGGATTGCGTTCGGCCCGGAGCAGATCGCCCGGCTTGAACTCGACGAATTTGTAGGGACCGGTGCCGACCGGCTTCAGATTGCCCGGCGCGTCGCGCGATTTCGCACCGGCATAGTCGCCGAAATGATGCTTCGGCAGGATCTGGCCCACCGAGCCGACGAAGGGATCGGCCCAGAACGGGGTTGGCGCCTTGAAGATCACCTTGACGGTGTGGTCGTCGATCCTCTCGACAATGATGTCCTTGTAGGATCCCGTGGTGTAGGCGGCCGTCGCCAGGTCGGCGGCATAGGTCCAGGTGAAGACGACGTCGTCGGCGGTGAAGGGCTTGCCGTCATGCCATCTCACGCCCTGCTTCAGCTTCCAGATCACGCTGGTGCCGTCACCCGACAGCCCGCCATTCGCCTTGGTCGGGATCTCGGCGGCAAGACAGGGGAAGAGATTGCCCTCCTTGTCCCAGCCGGCGAGCGGCTCGAAGAAGATGCGTGAGGCGACCTGGTCCTTGGTGCCCAGCGCGAAATGCGGATTGAGCAAGGTGGGCGCCTGCCAGACCAGCATCCTGAGCGGACCACCGCCGCCGGCTTTCGTCGGCTTGTAGGCCAGTGTGGCATTAGCCATCGCCACGTCGTTCCAGAGCAGGATCTGGCTCGCAATTGGCGCCGTGATCCCCGCTGCGGCCATCGTCTGGATGAAGGAGCGCCGCGACAGCGTGCCCTGCTTCACCTCCGCGATGAGCCCGCGGATGTCGTTTTCGTCCATCGGATGACCTCCACCTGCCACAACAACAGTCGTCACCGGCGGAGCCATCATGTTGCATCGTTGTGTGGGCAGCAATGCCGACAATGGTGGAAAGCGGTGCGACGAAATGCCGAGCCAGGACCGCGGTTAGTGTCCATCCAGAGAACGAGAAGACGCATCTCCAAGTTCGAACGCAGCCAGAAGATCGATGCCGGTGCCCCTTGCTCCGTCATTGCGAGCGCAGCGAAGCAATCCAGAATCCCTCCGCGGCGACAGTCTGGATTGCTTCGCTGCGCTCGCAATGACGCGGTTGGAAGCAGCGTGCTTCAAAAGGGCTGCGGTCCGCGGGAGGCGGCCATGCGCGCGGTTCCGCGCATCGGTATTCCGTTGCCCTGTATGCGCGGGCCTCACTATATTGGCGAACGATGCAACCGGAGCGGCCTGCGCGGCGCTTCCAGCGATTGAGGGCCACGCGATGGACGATACGATTGGCTTCCCCGACCCCGGCCTCGATTTGTCGGATGGCTTCAAGCCGCACACCTCGCATTGGGGCGTGTTTTCCGCACGCAATGGCGCGGCCGGGCTGGAGGTGAGAGCCTATGGCGGCGACCCCGATCCGAGCGGCATCATCGACAATTTCCCCGGCGCTCTGCGCCATCAGGCCCGTGTTGCGCAGCCCGCCATCCGCAAGGGCTGGCTCGAGCGTGGGCCCGGGCCCGATGACAGGCGCGGCCGCGACGAATTCGTCTCCGTCAGCTGGGAGAAGGCGCTGGACCTGCTCGGCGACGAGCTCGCGCGCATCCGCGACACGCGCGGCCCCGGCGCCGTGTTCGGCGGCTCCTATGGCTGGTCGAGCGCGGGCCGCTTCCATCACGCGCAGAGCCAGGTGCATCGCTTCCTCAACATCGCCATGGGCGGCTATGTCCGCTCGGTGAATTCCTATTCGTCCGGCGCGTCCTCCGTGCTGCTGCCGCAGATCCTGGCGGGCTATGAGGACATCACCAAGCGCAACGTCACCTGGGAGCAGGTCGCCGAAAAGACCGAGATTGTGCTCGCATTCGGCGGCATGGCGCTGAAGAACTCGATGGTGGCCGGCGGCTCGATCAGCAAGCATGTCGAACGCGGTGCGATGCAAGCAGCGCGCAAGCGCGGCTGCGAGTTCATCCTGATGAGCCCGCTGCGCGAGGATTTGCCGGCCGAGGCCGGTGCCGAGTGGATGACATGCACGCCCGGCACCGACACCGCACTGATGCTCGGCATGGTTCACACGCTGGTCAGCGAAGGCTTGCATGACCAGGCTTTCCTCGATCGCTACACGGAAGGCTGGCCGGTGTTCCTGCGCTATCTCACGGGCGAGAGCGATGGACAGCCCAAGCATGCCGAATGGGCTGCCGCGATCTGCGGCGTCGACGCGAGCGCGATCCGGACCCTGGCGCGGCGCCTTGCCGGCAAGCGCGCACTCATTACGGTCTCGCATTCGCTGCAGCGCGCCGAGCATGGCGAGCAGCCGGTCTGGATGGGCATGGTGCTGGCGGCAGCGCTCGGCCAGATCGGCCTTCCCGGCGGCGGCTACGCCTATTCGCTGGGCGCAATCGGCTATTACGGCCGCCGCGTCAACGACGTGCCGGGGCCGACGCTCGGGCAGGGGCGTAACGGCGTCAGGGATTTCATTCCGGTGGCGCGCATCGCCGACATGCTGCTCAAACCCGGCAGCACTTACCGCTACAATGGCGAGACGCGCACCTATCCAGACATTCGCCTGGTCTATTGGGCCGGCGGCAATCCGTTCCATCACCACCAGGACATCAACCGCCTGCGCAAGGCTTTTGCGAAAGTCGACACGCTCGTCGTGCACGAGCTCGCCTGGACTGCGACCGCGCGCCATGCCGACATCGTGCTGCCCTCGACCATGACGCTGGAGCGCGAGGACATCGGCTATTCCAGCAGCGATCCCTTGATGGTCGCGATGCACCGCATCGCCGAGCCGTTCGGGCTGGCACGCGACGACTACGAGATCTTTGCCGATCTCGCCGATCGCCTCGGCGCCCGCGAGCCTTTCACGGAAGGGCGCAGCTCGCGGCAATGGCTGGAGCATCTCTACGAGCCGACCCGCGCCTCGCTCGCCAAGCGCGGGCTTGAGGCCCCGAGTTTCGAAGAATTCTGGAAGCGCGGCAGCCTGGTCGTGCCGCAGCAGCCCGACGACGGCGGAAGGTTGCGCAGCTTTCGCGAAGATCCGGTCGCGCATCCGCTGCCGACGCCGAGCGGACGCATCGAGATCTACTCGGCGAAGATCGCCGGCCATGGCGATGCGGATTGTCCCGGCCATCCGGTCTGGCTCGAGAAGAGCGATATGCCCAAGCCCGGCGCGCCGTGCTTCCTCGTCGCCAACCAGCCGGTGACGCGGCTGCACAGCCAACTCGATTTCGGCGGGCATTCGCTGGGCGCAAAGCATCGCGGCCGCGAGGTCGCGCGGATGAATCCGCGGGATGCAGATGCGCGCGGCATCAAAGACGGCGACGTCATCCGCCTGTTCAATGCGCGCGGCGCGTGCCTCGCCGCGGTGCATGTCACCGATGGCATCGCGCCCGGCGTCGTGCAATTGCCGACCGGCGCCTGGTACGACCCGATGGACCCTGAGGACGACGCGCCGCTCTGTGTGCACGGCAATCCGAACGTGCTCACCCGCGACGTCGGCACCTCGTCCTTTGCGCAAGGCTGCACCGGCCAGCTCACCACGGTGGAGGTGGAGAAGTTCACCGGCAACCTGCCGCCGATCCGGGCGTTCGATCCGGTGTAGGCACACAGGGCGGTGGACGTGCGACCGCGTCAGCGCGCGTTCGCGATTGCCAGCGCGGCGTCCACCGCATTCTCCAGGATCTCGTCCGACAATTGCCCGTCGTTGACGGCGCGCGACAATTGCAGCGCGCCGACCATGGTCGAATAGATCGTGATCGCCTTGCGCCGCCGCTCATCCGGGGTGCCTTGCCTGATCTGCTTTGCCATCAGCCCGACGATGTCGGAGACCTTGCCGGTAAAGGCCTCGCGCGTTGCCTTGGGGTGCCGCGCGATTTCGGCAACCAGCGCGGCGGTCGGGCAGCCCGTGCCGGCGTGGTCGCGGTGACGTGTCGAGAGATAGTCGCGGATCACGGTTTCGACCGCGACGCCATTCTCGAGATTGGCCTTGTGCCGCTCCTCGCGGCGGGTGAGGGCATCGGTCAGCACCTCCCGCACCAGCTCCTCCTTGGAGGCGAAGTGGGTGTAGAAGGCGCCGTTGGTCAGGCCGGCCTCCGACATGATGCCGGCGAGCCCAACCGCGGCGATCCCGCTCTCGCGGAACTGCGCCGAGGCGACCTCGAGGATGTGCCGGCGGGTCTCGTCCTTGTGTCCCTTATCGTAGCGCATGGTCCCTCAGCTCCCTCCCGACCTCCGCCCAAGGACACGGCCACGGGATCGTGAGCTGTTCTCTATTGCATTACGATCATAATAATACATTATGAGCATAATGCAATGGCTGCTGCGGCAGCCCCGGAACAGAACAGGATCTCAGCAATGTCAGTCGAGGACGTCGCGGCGCAGCCTATGTCCGCCCTGGAGGCCCCTGTGCGCAGCGTGGCAGCGCCTCGCACCGTGGCGCCGACCGCCGACCAGCGCCGTGCCGCGCTTCTTGCCGCGCCGATCCTGCCGACGCTGCTCAAGCTCGCCGCGCCGACCGTGACCGTGCTGGTGGCGCAGACCGCGGTGAATATCGCCGAGGCCTACTATGTCGGCTATCTCGGCACCGATGCGTTGGCGGGTGCCGCACTGGTGTTCCCGATCTTCATGCTGATGACCATGATGTCGAATGGCGGGTTCGGCTCGGGCGTCGCCTCGTCGTTGGCGCGCGCGGTCGGCGCGGGCCGTCGCGACGACGCCGATGCGGCGCTGTTCCACGCCGTCGTGCTTGCGATCATCGCGGGAGGGGTGTTCACGCTTGGCGTGCACTTCGGCGGCCCGGCGCTGTTCCGAACGCTCGGCGGCCGCGACGGTGCGCTCGATGCGGCCGTCACCTATTCCAGCTATCTGTTCGCCGGCGCGATTCCTGTGTGGATCGTCAACCTCCAGGCCGCCGCGTTGCGCGGATCCGGCAACGTCAAGGTGCCTGCGCTGGTGACGTTGATCGGCGCGATCGTGACCATTCCGGTCTCGCCGCTGCTGATCTTCGGCTTCGGCCCGGTGCCGAGGCTCGGCATCGGCGGCGCAGGCATTGCCTTCGGTCTCTATTACGGCGCGGCGATGCTGTTCCTGCTGCGCTACATGTCCTCGGGCTCCTCCGGGCTGCGGCTGCACGTCGTGCCGCTGCGCGCGAAGATCTTTGGCGACATGCTCAAGGTCGGCATCCCCACCGCGTTCAATGCCGTGCTGACCAACCTCACCGTCATCCTCGTCACCGGCGCGGTCGGCCTGTTCGGCACCTCGGCGCTTGCCGGCTACGGCATCGCCTCGCGGCTCGACTACATCATGATCCCGCTGCTGTTCGGCCTCAGCACCGCGACGTTGACCATGGTCGGCGTCAACATGGGCGCGGGCCAGATTGCGCGAGCGCAGCGGATCGGCTGGGTCAGCGGCGCCGCGGGCATGATCATGACCGGCTCGATCGGCCTGATGGTCGCGATTGTTCCGACAGCCTGGTTGCATCTGTTCAGCCATGACGCCGGCGTCGCGGACGAAGGCATGATTTACCTGCGCATCGTCGCGCCGGCCTATGCGGCGCTGGGATTCGGCTTTGTCGTGTCGTTCGCGGTGCAGGGCACCGGTCGCGCGCTCGGTCCACTCGTCGGCTCCGTCGTGCGCATCCTGATTGCGGCCGGCGGCGGCTGGATCGCGGTGGCAAGCTTCGGGGTGGGAATGGCAGGGCTTGCCATCATGGTCACGGTATCGCTTGTCGCCTACGCTGCGATCTGCGTGTGGATCATGCTGTCGCCGTCGACCTGGCGTGCCGAGCCGCGCGCCTAGGAAGGCTTGCACCAGCCCCAATTTGCGATCATTTCCCATTTGCCGGCGAACGGAGAAGTGTTGCCCGTCGTCGGCGGTCAATATGGATATTCATTTCATTGATTTCGTCCGGCGGAGAAGCGAATACGGTTCCCATCGATAAGTCATGGAGACCAAGATGTCGCTTCGCCCCACCCTGATCCTCGCTACCGTGCTCGCCGCGTGGACGGCGGCAAGCTCAGCCGAGACCATCAAGATCGGCGTGACGCCGGGTCCTCATGCGCAGATTCTGGAGGCCGTAAAGCCGATCGCCGCCAAGCAGGGCCTCGACATCCAGCTCATCGAGTTCTCTGATTACGTGGTGCCGAACGCCGCGCTCGATGCCGGCGAGATCCAGGCCAATTCGTTCCAGAACCAGCCTTACCTGGACAACCAGAAGGCCGATCGCGGCTACAAGATCGAGGCGGTTGGCCTCACCGTGAACTTCCCGATCGGCGTCTATTCCAAGAAGCACAAGGCCTTCGCTGACATTCCCGACGGCGGCAAGGTCTCGATCCCCAACGATCCGACCAATGGCGGCCGCGTCCTGCTGCTGTTGCGCGACAAGGGCGTGATCAAGCTGAAGGACGGTGTCGGCTTCAAGCCGATCGTGCTCGATATCACCGAGAATCCGAAGAAGCTGAAATTCATCGAGGTCGACGCGGCGCAGGCGCCGCGCGCGCTCGATGATGTCGACGCCGCCGCGATCAACACCAATTATGCAACCCAGGCGGGCCTGGATCCGGTCAAGGATCCGATTCTGCGCGAGGACCCCAAGGGTCCCTACGTCAACCTGATCGCAGTGCGCAGCGCCGACAAGGACAAGCCCTGGGTCAAGATCCTGGTCGACAGCTATCACACGCCCGAGGTGAAGGAGTTCGTCCTCACCAAGTTCAAGGGCGCGGTGCTGCCGAGCTGGTAGGCAGCCTGCTTAGCCAAAGGTCTAGCGCTGGGGTGCGATCCCGGCGGGCAGCCTTGCGCTTTGCCCGCTTGTCTCCAGCGCCGGCAACCGACATCATCGGGATCCATCCTCGCCCGACAGGGGTCGTATGAAACGTCTTGCAAATCTGAAACGCCTGGGATTCTTCACGCGACTGCTCGATGAGGCCCCGCCGGCCGAGCGCTATCGCTTCGCCGCCGAGCAGATCGTACGTGCCGAGAAGGCCGGCCTCGATTCCGCGTGGATCGCGCAGCACCATTTTCACGAGCGCGAGGGCGGACTGCCGTCGCCCTTCACCTTCCTCGGCTATGTCGCCGCCCAGACCTCGCGCATCCGCCTCGGCACCGGCATCGTCACCCTGCCGCTGGAGAGCGCGGTGCGGGTGGCGGAGGACGCCGCAGTGCTCGATCTGCTCTGCAACGGCCGCTTCGAGCTCGGGGTCGGCACCGGCGGGAACCCGTCGGCCTTTGCCGCCTTCGGCCTCGACGGCGCCCAGCGCAACGAGATCTTTGCGCGCAATCTCGAGGTGGTCCGCAAGGCGCTGACCGGCAAGCCGCTCGAGGGCGGCGACACGCTCTACCCGCAGCGGCCGCAACTAGACAAGCGCATCTGGCAAGCGACGTTCTCGGTCGCGGGCGGGGCCCGCGCCGGCAAGGCCGGCGACGGCCTCTTGCTGTCGCGCACCCAGCCGCGGGCCAAGGACGCGCCAAACGCGACGCTCGCCGAGATCCAGAACCCGATCATCGACGCCTATCTCGCCGCGCTGCCGCCGGGCACTGAACCGCGCATCATGGCCTCGCGCAGCGTGTTCGTCGCCGATGATCATCGCGAGGCGATGCGTCTTGCCGATATCGGGCTGCGCCGCGCGCTGCCGCAATTCATGAAAAGCGGGCATCTTCCCCCGGGCGAGACGCTGGAGGAAATGATCGCGGCGTTCGACACCCATGTCGGCGGCGCCGACGAGGTTATCGCCTCGCTACGTACCGATGCGACGCTGGAGCGGATCACCGATCTCGTCTTCCAGGTCCATTCCGTCGATGCGCCGCACCCCTACGTGCTGCGCTCGATCGAGCTCGTGGCCGACAAGGTCGCGCCGGCGCTGGGCTGGACCAGGACCGCGCCCGAAGTAGCCCTCGCCGGCTAGTCGGGCTTTGATGGATTTCACGAGGCTTCATGATGAGTACGCCTGATATCATCGACACGCTCGCCGGGATCAAGCCGGGATCGGCGCTGGACGCCATCCGCGCCAAGCGCCTGCAAGCGCGCGAGAACGCGCAGAAGAGCTATCTCTCCCTGTTCGAACCGATCGACGCCGGCGAATTCTCGCTGCTCGAGCGCGCCGCGATCGCGGCCTTCGTGACCGGGCTCCATGGCGAGTCCCCGGTTGCCAGCTTCTATCGCGACAAGCTTGCGGCGACCGCCGGCGGCGCGGCTCTGGTCAAGACCGTCGACGCCGAGATCGCGCGGGGCAAGACCTCGGGTCCGTATGGCTCGTTTCCGGCGGGCCCCCTCTCGGTCGAGAATACGGCAGGCCTGATTTATCGCGTTGACGCGGATAGCAAGTCCGCGCTCGGTCCCCGGCTCGTCGCGGCGCTCGAGCACGCCCATCTTTTGGTGTTCCGGCCACGCGATGCGGCGGCCGCCGACATGAAGGCGCTGCAGGCGGCCGGCTGGTCGACCACCGGCATCGTCACCTTCTCCCAACTCGTCGCGTTCCTGTCGTTTCAGGTGCGCGTCGTCAGCGGCTTGCGCACGCTTGCAGCAGTGAACGCATAAGAGGAGGCCGCTATCATGAACGCCACCGTCAATCCGCCTGATGTCTTCACCCAGGATGAGCTCGGCTGGGTCTCCTGGATCGAGCCGCTGCCCGAGGCCGAGCTGACCGAGCGGCACTATGCCGGCCTCGTCGACCGCGCCCGCGCCAAGTCGGAATATTTTCGTCTCCTGGTGCGCGACCCCGAAGTGCTGGAAGCTCGCACCAAGACCGACAAGGACATCTTCTACAACGTCGCCGACGGCCTGCCGCGCGCCGAGCGCGAGCTCGCGGCGGCTGCCACCTCGCGCTACAATGGCTGCATCTATTGCGCCTCGGTGCATGCGCGCTTCGCCAGCACCTATTCCAAGCGCCGTGACGACGTGCAGAAGCTGCTCGACGAGGGCGTCAAGGCCGATCTCGGCGAACGCTGGAACGCCGTGGTCAAGGCCTCGGTGGCGCTGGCGTCGACGCCGATCGCGTTCGGCCCCGACAATATCAGGGAGCTGCGCAGTGCGGGCCTCGACGATGCCGAGATCGTCGACGTCATCAACGGCGCCTCGTTCTTCAACTGGGCCAACCGGCTGATGCTGTCGCTGGGCGAGCCCTCGAAATAGTCACCGGCACAAGACTTGCTGCTTGTTTGTAAGACTAGAGCTTTCAACACCTGACTGGATGGAGCCGCACATGAGCAACATCAATCGCCGAACCCTGGTCAAAGGCTCGCTCGCCATGATGGCGGGCGCCGCCTTCTCGCGCGCAGCCCTCGCGGACGCCGATCCGATCCTGCTCGGCGTCAGCGGCCCGCTGACGGGGCCGAATGCACAATATGGCACGCAATGGAAGCAGGGCTTTGATCTCGCGCTGGACGAGATCACGGCCGCCGGCGGCATCAACGGCCGCAAGCTTGCCTATACCTTCGAGGATAGCCAGAGCGATCCGCGCCAGTCGGTGGCGATCGCGCAGAAGTTCGTGTCCGATCCCCGCATCGTGCTTGAGCTCGGCGATTTCTCCAGCCCCGCCTCGATGGCGGCCTCGCCGATCTATCAGCGCGGCGGCCTCGTGCAGTTCGGCTTCACCAATTCGCACCCCGACTTCACCAAGGGCGGCGACTTCATGTGGAGCACGTCGGTCAGCCAGGCCGACGAGCAGCCGCTGCTGGCGCGCTATGCGGTGAAGAGTCTCGGCCTGAAGAAGCTTGCGGTGCTGCATCTCAACACCGATTGGGGCCGCACCAGCCGCGACTATTTCAACAACGCCGCCAAGGAATATGGCGCGGAGATCGTCGTCACCGAAGGCTATATCGCCGAGGAGCGCGATTTCCGCTCCACGCTGGTGCGGGTGCGCGATGCCAATCCGGACGGCTTGGTGCTGATCTCCTATTATTCCGATGGTGCGCTGATCGCGCGCCAGGCGCGTCAGGTCGGGCTGAAGCAGGTGATCTGCGCCGCCAGCTCCGTCTATTCGCCGAAATTCCTGGAGCTCGGCGGCGACGCCGTCGAGGACGTCCATGTCGGCACACGCTATTTCCCGGAGGACAAGCGGCCCGAGGTGCAGAACTTCATTGCCGGCTTCAAGAAAAAGTACAACGGGCAGGAGCCCGACGCGTTCAACGCCTACGCCTATGATGCGATGAACATGGCGGCCGCGGTGATCAGGATCGGCGGCACCGACCGCAAGGCGATCCGCGATGCCTTCGCCAAGGTCAAGGACGTCCCGAGCGTGATCTTCGGCACCGCGACCTTTGACGTTGCCACCCGTCGCATCAAGGGCGCCATGAACGCCGAGCTGGTCGTGCGCAACGGCAAGTTCGCGCTTTGGGACGGCAAGCCCACCTGACCTGACGGCCGGAGCTCTCGCTCCGGCCTTTCTCCCCTTCATTAGGAACCCTGCGTGTCTTCCTGGCTCGACTACACCATCAACGGGCTGATCGTCGGTAACGTCTACGCCCTCGTTGCAGTCGGGCTCGCGCTGATCTTCGGCGTCAGCCGGCTGATCAACTTTGCGCAGGGCTCGATCTATCTCGTCGGCGCCTATATCGGCTGGGTCGCGGTGGTGCAGCTGCACACGCCGCTGCCGCTCACCATCATCTTCGTCGCGGTGGTGGCCGCTTTGGTCGGGTTGATCATCGAGCGCTTCGGCCTGCGGCCGCTGCAGAACTCGGTGCGGATCGCGCCGCTGCTGGCGACCATCGGCATCAGCTTCGTGCTCGACCAATTGGTCATGCTGACCTTCTCGCCCAATCCGCGCGCGCTGCCGAGCCAATTGCCTGATGTCCGCTTCCAGGTCGGCGGCGGCACCATCGGGCCGCTCGATCTCCTGATTGCCGGCGTCGGCATCTCCAGCGCGCTCTTGCTGTTCGTGTTCCTGCGCTACACCAAGCTCGGCTGGGCGGTGCGCGCCGCCTCGCAGGACCGCGACGCCGCGATGCAGATGGGCGTCGACGTCAACCGCGTCAATCAGACCGTGTTCGGCATCGCGGCCGCCCTCGGCGGCGTCTCCGGCCTCCTGGTCGGCATGTACTACAACCAGATCGACACCGCGATGAGCCTGCAGGCGACGCTGAAGGGCGTCGTCGCTGAAGTCGTCGGCGGTGCCGGCAACGTGCCGGGCGCCGTGGTCGGCAGCATGCTGCTGGGCCTGGTCGAGAGCTACGGCGTCGCCGTGTTCGGCACCAGCTATCGCAATCTGTTCGCCTTCCTGCTGCTGGTCGTCGTGCTGGTGCTGCGGCCGAACGGCCTGTTTGCCAGCGCCCGGCAGGCGCCGCCCGAGCCGCTCACCGGCACGTTCATTGCGCCGAGCCGACCGTTGCGCATTCCGCGCTGGGCCTTGGCCGTCGCGGTCGCCGCGTTCGCGATCCTGCCGCTGCTGCCGGTGTCGTTCTACGTGCTCCAGACCCTGATCAACGCCTGGCTGCTCGGCATGCTCGCGCTGAGCCTGACGCTGGTCGCCGGCACGATCGGCCAGGTCTCGCTCGGACACGCCGCGCTGCTCGCGATTGGCGCCTATACCTCCGCGCTGCTGTCGCTGACGCTCAACGTCCCGGTCGGCCTTGCCATCATCGCCGGCGGCCTGATGAGCGCCGCGCTCGGCACGATCCTGATCTCGCCGTCATTCCGCTTGCGCGGCCACTACGTCTCGATCGCGACGCTCGCCATCGGCGAGATCGTGTCGCTGGTGATCCTGAACTGGGAAAGCGTCACGCGAGGGCCGATCGGCATTTCCGGCATCCCGCCGCTGTCGCTGTTCGGCTACGATCTGATCAGCCCGGCCTCGGTCTACTGGTTCGCATTCGCCGTCATGGTCGTGCTCGCGTTGCTGCAGGCGCGCCTGCTCGGCTCGCATCTCGGCCGCAGCTTTCGCGCCATTCGCGATGACGACATCGCGGCGCGTGCCTATGGGCTGAGCCTGAACCGCTACAAATCGCTCGCCTTCATCTTCGGCGGCTTCGCCGCCGGCCTCAGCGGCGGCATCGCCGCGCATCTTTACTCCTATATCAACCATGAAACCTTCAACACGCAGCAATCCATCCTGGCGCTGACGGTCGTGATCCTCGGCGGCCTCGGCAATGTCGTCGGTGCCATCGTCGGCGCGGTGGCGCTGGTCGGCATCCCCGAAATGTTCCGGGTCGCGGCGGAGTACCGCATCCTGATCTACGGCATCGTGCTGCTGCTGCTCGTGCGATTCAGGCCGCAGGGCCTGTTGGGGACGATCTGATGGCGGAAGCGCACGCACCGTTGTTGTCCCTGCGCGGGTTGACGCGTCGCTTCGGCGGCCTCACGGCCGTTGACGGCATCGATCTCGATCTCGCCAAGGGCGGACTCGTCAGCATCATCGGCCCCAACGGCGCCGGCAAGACCACGCTGTTCAATCTCGTCACCGGGCTCGACCGGCCGGATGCGGGCCAGGTTCGCTTCGAGGGACAGGACATCACCGGCCTCTCGCCGGAGCGGCTCGCCGCGCAAGGCATCGCGCGCACCTTCCAGCTCGGCCGTGTCTTTGGCAATCTCAGCGTGATGGACAACGTCCTGATCGGCGCCCATACGCGCCTGCGTGCCGTGAAGCCGGCCGTGCCTGTGATCGGCCCGTTGCTGGAATTGGGCTTGGCGCTGCTGCGCCCTTCGAGCGTCAGGCAGGAGGAAGAGCGGCTGCGCGAAGAGGTCAAAGCCATCCTCGCCCGCTTCGGCGAGCGCCTGTTGCCGCGCATTGACCAGCCGGCCTATAGCCTGTCTTACGCCAACCGCCGCCGCGTCGAGATCGCGCGTGCGCTCGCGCTCAAGCCGCGCCTGTTGCTGCTGGACGAGCCGACCGCCGGCATGAACCCGAGCGAGACCGCGGAAATGCAGGCCCTCGTCGCCGAGCTGAAAGCAGAGGGGCTGACCATCCTGCTGATCGAGCACAAGCTTGAGATGGTGATGCAGCTCTCGGATCGCGTCATCGTCATGGACGAAGGCAAGAAGATCGCGGAAGGGCCGGGCGAGGTGGTGCGCAGCGATCCCAAGGTGATCGAGGCCTATCTCGGCCACGGGCTAGCAGGGGCGGCGGAGCAGGAGAGCGCGGCATGACCACGGGCGCAGCCGAACCGCTGCTGGCACTGACTGACGTCAACACGTTCTATGGCCAGGCCCAGGTCCATTTCGACTTGTCGATATCAGTCGGCCGCGGCCACATCGTCTGCCTGCTCGGCGGCAATGCCAGCGGCAAGTCGACGACCATGAAGATCATCCTGGGTCTGGTGAAGCCGCGCTCCGGCGAGGTGACGTTCGACGGCGCCTCGCTGATCGGCCTCACCACGCCGCAGATTGTCCGCCGCGGTATCGCCTCGGTGCCCGAGGCGCGGCGGCTGTTCGCCGATATGAGCGTGCGCGAAAACATCCTGATGGGCGCCTTCGTGCGCAACGACCGCGACGCCGTGGCGCAGGATCTCGACAAGATGCTGACGCTGTTTCCGAAGCTCGGCCAGCGGCTGTCGCAGCGCGCCGGCTCCTTGTCCGGCGGCGAGCAGCAGATGGTGGCGATGGCGCGCGCGCTGATGAGCCGGCCGCGCCTGATCGTGATGGATGAGCCGACCATGGGCCTGTCGCCGCTCTATGTCGACCGCGTGTTGGAATTGATCCGCACCATCAACCGGGACGGTGTCTCGATCTTCATGGTCGAGCAGAACGCCAGCCTCGCCCTCGAGATCGCGCACGAGGCCTATGTGCTCCAGACCGGCAAGATCGTGCTCTCGGGCCCGGCGCGCACGCTGAAGGACGATCCTCGCGTTCGCGACGCCTATCTCGGCGGCTCCGAGGCCGCGTAGCTTGGCCTCGGCCTGCCGGGGAAGGATGGCCGCAAGCACCGCTGCTCTTGCGCGATTGCACTGGTCAGTATGACCATCTTATGAAAAGATCATACCGTTGGCGCAATGAGGCGTGCGGGCGGAATGCGGGTCGTGACGAGATGGTCTATGCGGACGATTGAGTCCGGAACGGTGCTGCTGTTCGGCGGGCTCGTCGCCGCCAACATCGCCGCGTGGATTTGGGCTTTCGCGGCGTTCGGTGACCGGCCCGCGGTGATGGCGACGGCGCTGCTCGCCTGGGTGTTCGGCCTGCGCCACGCCGTCGATGCCGACCACATCGCCGCCATCGACAATGTCGTGCGCAAGCAGATGCAGGCGGGCGATATGCCGCGCAGTGTCGGTCTCTATTTCGCGCTCGGCCATTCCACCATCGTCGTGGTCGCAACCATGCTGCTGGCGCTCGGCGTGGTCAGCCTTGGTGGCGACAGCCTGCTCAAGGATATCGGCAGCCTGATCGGCACCTCGGTGTCGGCGCTGTTCCTCCTGGTGATCGCAGCGATCAACCTCGCCATCTTCGCCCGCCTGTGGCGGACGTTTCGCGCCGCGCGCGAGCAGGGCGTCCACGACGCCGCAGGTTCGGAGGCACTGCTCGGCCATCGCGGCTTTCTCGCGCGCCTGCTCGGCCCGATGTTCCGCCTGGTGACGAAGCCCTGGCACATGTTTCCGCTCGGATTGCTGTTCGGTCTCGGCTTCGATACCGCGACCGAGATCGGCCTGCTCAGCATCTCCGCCACCGAAGCGGCACGCGGTGCTTCGTTCGCCGACATCCTGGTTTTCCCCGCGCTGTTCGCATCAGGCATGGCGCTGGTCGATACCGCCGATTCCGCGCTGATGGTCAGCGCCTATCGCTGGGCCTTCGTCGATCCCATGCGCAAGCTCTGGTACAACCTCACCATCACAGGCGCATCCGTCGCGGTCGCGCTGTTGATCGGCGGCATTGAGGCGCTCGGCCTGATCAGCGACCGGCTCGGATTTAATGGCGGCGTGTGGGCGCTGGTCGATGGTCTCAACGCGTCGCTTGCCAATGTCGGCTTCGCCGTGATCGCGCTGTTCGTGATCGCCTGGCTGGTTTCGAGCCTGCTCTACCGCCGCATCTTCGCGACGGCCTGAGGGCGTCAAGCCGACGCCGCGCTCGGCATCTGCTCGGCCGGCTGGTCGTCGCCGTGGGGATCACCCGGCGCGGTCGCCCAGGCCAATTCCACCAGCGTCACGATCCTGCGTCCGCCGCCGTCGAGCTGGACCACGATCAGGCCCTGCTCCTCCATATAGCCGAGCAGACGCTGCGCCCGGCGCAGCGAGTGCGAGCCATAGGCGCGGGCGATCGCGGCATCGCCGGGGCAGGGCCAGCCTTCCTTGGCGGCGCGCGCGATCATCATGAACACGCCCTGCATGTCGTCGGGCAGGATCGAGGCGCGCAAGCTCACCTCCTGCCAGGCATCGTCCTCGGCGATGTCGGTGCCGAGGCCCGCGCGCGCATGCGTCAGCATGCGACGGAATTCGGTGAGGTCAGGTACGGCCGCGCCGAGGCCTTCGATGCGGCAGCGAACCACGAATTCCTGATAGAGCACGCCGATGGCGCGGAAGCCGGCATCGGGCGCAGCCAGCACGGCGCGCAGCGTGCGATCGACGCGCTCGCGCCGTTCTGCGAGTTCCTCGGCGCTGACCGGCACCTCGACCTCTTCGGGGCTGATCTCGGGCGCTGCCGCCTTGGCTGCGCGGAGCTGCTCCAGCAGGTCGGGCGCCGGCCGGCGCTGCGGCCGGCTCGCATCCGGCGGCGGCGCGGCCAGGATCACGGCGCGCGCATCCTCCAGCGTCGCTTCGGGCAGCGGCATCAGCCGCGGGGTCGAATTGCGCGGGGATGTTTCGGTCGGGCCGATGTTCAGCCGCAGCGGGCGGCGCGACAGCGCAGGCCCCAGCGCCATGAACTGTCCGCGTTCGAGATCGCGAAAGGCCTCCGCCTGCCGCCGCTCCATGCCGAGCAGATCGGCAGCGCGCGCCATGTCGATGTCGAGGAAGGTCCGGCCCATCAGGAAGTTCGAGGCCTCGGCCGCGACGTTCTTGGCGAGCTTGGCCAGACGCTGCGTCGCGATGATGCCGGCAAGGCCGCGCTTGCGGCCGCGGCACATCAGATTGGTCATGGCACCCAGCGAGAGCTTTCGCGCCTCGTCTGAAACTTCGCCGGCGACAGCAGGCGCAAACAGCTGCGCCTCGTCGACCACGACCAGCATCGGGTACCAATGATCTCGCTCGACGTCGAACAGGCCGCCGAGGAAGGCGGCCGCGCGCCGCATCTGGTTCTCGGCGTCCAGCCCCTCGAGATTGAGCACGGTGGAGACGCGATGCAGCCGGGCGCGCTCGCCGGCAACCTGCAGGCCGCGCTCGGTGTGATCCTCGGCCTCGATCACGAGGTGGCCGAAGCGCTCGGCCAGCGTGACGAAATCGCCTTCGGGGTCGATGATGGCCTGCTGCACCCAGGGCGCGCTCTGCTCCAGGAGGCGCCTGAGCAGATGCGACTTGCCGGAGCCGGAATTGCCCTGCACCAGGAGACGGGTCGCCAAGAGTTCCTCGAGGTCCATGGCCGCCCCGGCGCCCGCCGTGGTCAGCCCCATCTCGATCGCAACCGTCATGTCCCCGACTCAAAGCCCCGTCATTCGCGGCAAGGGCTTATCAACCGAAGCGGGATGCGTCGAGCGAAACAGCTGGGAACACGCCGTGTTGCCCACGGCGGAATTTCTGCTGGGATTTGAAAGCCGTAGTCCTGCGGGCGGGAACGACGGGCGGGATCGGTGCTGCATCCAGATTTCGGCTAAGCCGTAATTGGTCGAGAATTGACCCGCCGGCCCGGTCCGTGTGACGGAATATTCGCTCCCTCCTTGTATGCATTATCCCAGTTGCCAGCCCCGATCGGTTTGCCTTAGATGCTGCAACGCACCCGCGGATCACAGCCGGGGCCCAAAAATCACACAAGATATCGAGGGGACGATCATGGCGCGCAACGTACTGATTTTGGGAGCTTCCTACGGCTCCCTGCTGGGCACCAAGCTCTTGATGGCCGGGCACAACGTGACCCTGGTCTGCCGCGCCAAGACTGCGGAGCTGATCAACCGCGACGGCACCGAGGTGCGCATCAAGCTGCGCGACGAAGCGGTGCACCGCGCGATCTTCTCGCGCGACCTGCCGGGCAAGCTGGATGCGGTGACGCCGCAGAATGTGGACGTGTCGCGCTATGACCTTGTTGGCCTGGCGATGCAGGAGCCGCAATACACCAACCACACAGTTCGCATGCTCATGGTCAAGATCGCCGCGGCGAAGCTGCCCTGCCTGTCGATCATGAACATGCCGCCGTTGCCTTATCTCAAGCGCATCCCGGCGCTCGCCGATATGGATCTGGAGGAGGCTTACACCAATGCGCAGGTGTGGGAGCGGTTCGAGCCCGGTCTGGTGACGCTGTGCTCGCCCGATCCGCAGGCCTTCCGTCCGCCGGAGGAAGCGGCGAACGTGCTGCATGTCGGCCTGCCCACCAACTTCAAGGCCTCGGTCTTCGCCGACGAGACGCACAACAAGGTGCTGCGCGAGCTCGAGGCCGACATCGATGCCGTGACGCTCGACGGCAAGGACGTGCCGGTGAAGCTGAAAGTGTTCTCGTCCCTGTTCGTGCCGCTGGCGAAATGGTCGATGCTGCTCACCGGCAATTACCGCTGCATCACGCCGAACGAACCGCAGTCGATCCGCGACGCCGTGCATGGCGATCTCAAGCGCTCGCAGACGATCTACGACCATGTCGACGCCATCGCCCGCCGGCTCGGCGCCGATCCCGCGGATCAGGTCCCTTTCGCGAAATACGCCAAAGCCGCCGAGAGCCTGCTCAAGCCCTCCTCGGCCGCGCGCGCGGTCGCGAGCGGAGCGCCCTTCATCGAGCGCGTCGACCTCCTGGTGAAGCTGATCTCGCATCAGCTCGGCGCGCCCAATGCCGAGATCGACCGCATGGTCGATACCGTCGACCAGAAGCTGAACGAGAAGATCGTGCAGGGCGGATCGGGTGCGCAGTAGCGGCCCACGGACTCTCCCCATCGTCATTCCGGGGCGACGCGCAGCATCGAGCCCGGAATCCATCGGGCCCCAGGTCACGCTGTGAAATGGATTCCGGGCTCGCGCCGAGAGGCGCGCCCCGGAATGACACGGAGAGGCCGGCGTGTCGCCCTCTGTCAATCCACGTGCGCAAAAATATTCCACTTTACCGAAATTCGGAAATAGCGTATGTATCGCCCATCCCGGCTCACCTTGAGGGGCGATCGTACGTCGTCACGCTTCGCGAGCCGGGGATGCGGTGGACGCGGCAGCGTCGGCACGAGAGGGTGCGGGCAGGGCGGGTAGTCCCTGTGAGCCCGAAACCGCGTGTGGATGAGCGGCGCTGTTGAGGTTCGTCTCGCCTGCATTCTTCCGGCAATGTCGACAACGCTGGGAGATAATGCGGTGAACCAGCGAACCGCGCGTACGGCAAAACCGTGTGGTCCCGGCCGTCGTCGCTACGGTCAAGCCTTTGCGGAGGTGTGGAGCGTCCAACCGGGCTGGCCACATCGTCAATTCGCGAGGCGAGGGAGGCCAGAAGGAATTCGGCTCCCGGGAGAGCGCGGCATAAGCCGTCAACCCATCGCGCAGGGAAGGCCGTGTGTTGGGCTTCACCTGTATGCTGCTGTGCGGTCTTCTTGCGCTACATTTTCGCGCAGCGGACCGCGGGTGCCAAGCCGGCACCCGGTCTTCCCTGCGCCCTCTTGATTGAGAGGGTGATCAAGCAAAGCTCGGGCGAAATGAGCCGCGAGGAGGCGAAGGCGTGTCTGCGATTGGAGCTGCTTGCCACAGGCGACGCTATCGTAGGGTGGGCAAAGCGAAGCGTGCCCACCACAAGCACATGGTGGGCACGGCGCTTGGCGCCTTTGCCCACCCTACGACACCTGCGAACGGAAGAGCGATGCCGTGGTCTCATACTGCATCTACACACTCGCTGTCATCGCCCGGCCAGTGCGCAATTGCGCGCTAGGACCGGGCGATCCAGTACTCCGAGACAGCAATGATTGAGCCGAGAAGCCGCGGCGTACTGGAGTCCCCGCCTGCGCGGGGAATGACAGTGTCACTCGGAGAAGCGATGCTGCCGCCTCATACTCCGTCATTGCGAGCGCAGCGAAGCAGTCCAGAATCCCTCCGCGGAAAGACTCTGGATTGCTTCGCTGCGCTCGCAATGACGGGGGAGAGCGCGCGCCCGCCGTCACCCCTGGCTTGCCACGCGCGCGCGATCGAAATGCTCCTCGATCTTGGGGCGGTCGCGGGTGCGCTCGAAGCTGGTGCACAGCAGCTCGGTCTCCTCGAGCGAGACGGGGGCGCGGTACAGCCGGCACATGAACTCGGCGGTGGCGCGGCCCTTGCCCGGGGCGGGGCCGCGCTCGGCCAGGAACATGCAATCGCGGCAGATGCTGGCATCGAGCCGCTGATGCGCCGCATCGAGATGATTGAGAACCTCACGGAGCGAGTCGCGCAGCCTGATGCATTCCTCGGTGCCGAGCGCATTGACCGCATTCAACACGTGATTGATCGGATCATGCTGGTTCAGGCATTTCTCACCCTGCGCCGTGACGTCCAGAACGACGGAGCGCTTGTCCTCCTGCGACGGCTTCCGGACCAGGAAGGATTTGCTCTCCAGCGTCTTCACGATCTGCGACGCGGTCGCCCTGGTCGCGCCAATGAAGCCGGCGAGCGCAGATGGCGTACGCGAAAAGCGATTGGCGCGGCCGAGAAAGCGCAGCGCCATCCACTCCCGATCGCGCAATCCGTGTTGATTTCCTTCGAAGTACCAGGCTCTGGCCGCCTGAACCAGCAGTTCGACTGCTTCGCGTGCCAACGGCATAAAATTCCTACCTCACCCCGGGGATCGCGTGTGCGGCGCCCCGAAGCCGCTTTCCACCTTGGCGCACGAATATCTCGCGCAAAGCCGGATGCTCAGCCGTGTCCGATGAATGCCTCATGCCCAACACAAAGGCTTGGATGGCGAGACATTCGCCCAGGACCAATGAGCGTCGCAGGATGCTGCGCAAGAAACGGTGCCGCCGATGCCATTCCAACCACAAGGTCGTCGAACGCAAGCCCGAGTTGCCGTCACCTCTGGACGATGGATCGGAATTGTTCAACCGAAGCCCCTGAGTTCAAGTCACACGCAGACGTTTCTTTTGTTCCGTCGAAACGATGAATGAGCTTCTCAACAAAATCAAGTAGTGAGACTACTCGAGAGCGGATGTCGCTGCAGACCAATGTATTGTTCAAGTCAATCTCGCTGGTCGGGACACATGAAGGTGAACGTAATACACAGTCAAACAAGGCAGATGCACGTAGTTCTACGCATGGCGGATTGCACGCATATTGCTGTCTGTCGTTGATGCAGTTTGATCGAAGCTTGTGCAGGACGGGTGAGATGCAACACGAGAGTCATCCACAACTTCCGCGATCTGCTTCGGGAATTGCCAAGACAGGGTCAGGGGAACTTGCAGGGAATGCACGTGGCGGTTGTTGCTGGACTATGCGGGGAGCATCATCTGCTTGTCGTCTTTCAGGACTATGGTCTCATCCCGACGGCTGAGATTGGCGGCTAACGCCGCCAGCGCACAAACGCCTGTGCAGTTTGTGCCGCGACATGCAGCACCTCGTCAGGATGCGAGGGGCGCTGACCCGACGCGGGCAGCACGCCGTGCCGCTAAAGCATGATCCGGAAAAGTGCGAAGCGGTTTTCCGAAAAGATCATGCTCAAACAATAGCCTAAAGCGCGATGAGGATTCATCCTAGTCTCATCGGGCTTTAGTCGCCCTTGAGCATGTCCCTGAGCTCGCGGAACGGATCGGCGCTCGGCGGCGCCGAGGCGTCCTGGCGCATGGCCTGATAGATCCGCGGCACCATGTCGACGGCCTGGTCGAGCCCCGAATCGCGCCCGGTTTGGTACCCGCCCATCAGGCGAAGATCGCGCGTGTCCTCGTATTTGGCGATCAGGGTGCGCAATTTGCTCACCAATTCCCGCTCCTCGGGATCCCACACGTTGTGCGCCAGCCGCGAGACCGAGGCCAGCACGTCCACGGCCGGATAGCGTGCCTGGTCGGCGATGTGCCTGGAGAGCACGATGTGCCCGTCGAGTGTGCTGCGGATGGTGTCGGCGATAGGCTCGTTGTGATCATCGCCGTCGACCAGCACGGAGTAGATGCCGGTGATGGTGCCGGATCCGTCCTCGCCGGGCCCGGCGCGCTCCAGGAGGCGCGGCAGGTCGGTGAAGACGGTCGGTGCGTAGCCACGGGCCACCGCCGGCTCGCCGGCCGCCAGCGCGACCTCGCGGGCGGCATGGGCGAAGCGGGTGATCGAATCGACGATGAGAAGCACCGATTCGCCGCGGTCACGGAAATATTCGGCCACCGCCATCGCCGCCTTCGGCGCCAGCCGTCGCATCATCGGGCTTTCATCGCCCGTCGAGACGATGGCGACGGCGCGGTTGCGGTCGTTTCCGAGCACGTCCTCGATGAATTCGCGCACCTCGCGGCCGCGCTCGCCAACCAGCGCCAGCACGACGCTGTCAAAGCCCTGGCTGCGGGCGAGCATGGCGAGCAGCGTGGATTTGCCGACGCCCGAGCCGGCAAAGATGCCGACGCGCTGGCCGGCGCAGATCGGCGCAAACAGGTCGATCACGCGCACGCCGGTGCGCAGCGGCTTGTGGACGCGCGCCCGCTTCATCGCCGGCGGCGCCTCCGCCTCGGCCGAAACGGCCCTCGACCCTGGCGTGAGCGGCCCCATTCCGTCCAGTGGCACGCCCAGCGCATTGATGACGCGGCCCTTCCAGCTCGGATCCGGCGCGAACGACAGGGGCGGCATGCGATAGGCGACCGAGCCGAGCCCGCCGGCGAAGTGCCGGTCGAACGGCTTGGCCACGATGCCGTCGCTGTCGATCCGCACCACCTCGCCGATCTGGGGCTTGGCCCCGGTATTGACGCCGATCAGCTCGCCGAGCTTGACCGAACGCGACAGGCCGGAGACACGAAAATGCGTCGGCGCGATCTCGGAGATCGCACCGCTGACGCTTGCCAGAGGCGTGCTCTGCTCGAGCTCGAGCAGCGCCCACTCAAGTTGCCGAAGAGCGTTCAAGGAAACCGTCCACCCAATTACGCGCGACGCGCAAGCCGCCTCTCAAGTCTACTTGCCAGGATCGCCCAGCGTCTGGATTGCGTTGCGGAGCGTGCTCTCGGTGCCGTCGATCAGCGAGTTGGTGCTGTCGAAGGCGCGCGAGGCCGACATCAGCTTGGTCAATTCCATCATCGGATTGGCGCTGGAGCCCTCGACATAGCCCTGCTTGAAGCCATCGCGGCTGAAATCGGCGATGGCAGTCGCGGGCCGGTCGGGCGTGACGCCGGAATTGCCGTAGCGATCGAGAGTGGCATCGGCAGGGATATTGAACAGGCCGATGGTGCCGATCTCGTTGTTGTCCTGGGTGATCGCACCGCTGCGCGAGATCGAGACCGGCCCGCCGTTCGGGTCGAGCGTGAGCTGCGCACCGCCGGAATCGATGACGGGGAAACCCGACACCGTCTGGAGGTCGCCATTGGCGGCGATCTGCAGGCGGCCGTCGCGGGTATAAACCGTGCCGTTGGGGCCGGCGAAGGCGATCCAGCCCTGGCCGACCACGGCGACGTCGAGCGGGTTGCCGGTCTCGGTGATGTTGCCGGCCTCGCGCGAGATGATGTTGTCGCCGGGCGAGGAGAACGCGACCGGGTTGGCGCCGGCCTTGGAGAGCACCGTCTCGAATTTCACGACATCGGTGCGGAAGCCGGATGTGTTGACGTTGGCGACGTTGTTGGCGATCGTCTGGAGGCGCTTCTCGAGCGCGACCTGCGCCGACAATCCGACATAGAGGGCCGATTGCATGGCTTACCTGTTGAACTTGATATTCTGAAGCGTCGTGAGCATATCGGTGTCGAGACTGGCCGACGATGTCGAGGCGCCGGTGATCAGCACCAGCGCGGGGTTGGTCGAGCTGTCGTTCTGGGCCTGGGTCGCATCCCACATCGCCGCGAAGCGCTGCACGAATTTGGTGACCTTGGCCGGGTCCTTGAAATCGGCGAGGTTGATCTTGTCCGTGATCATCTTGGCCTGCATGTCGATGTCGGACGAGCTGATCGTCGACGACCAGCCCTCTGCGGTTTGCACCACCTGGGTCAGGGCCTTGTCGGCGAGGATCTGGTAGGGGCTCGTGATCGAGGCGGCCTTGCGCGTGAAATACAGGGCGAGCCGGAGGCCCTCATTCTGGTCGCCGGCGTTCTGCTCCAGCGTCTGGGTGGCATAATGGCTGGTCGTGCCTGATGTGGCCGCTGTGCTCTGGGTCGCGGCGGCGCCGAGTGCTGCGAAGTTGAAGGCGGCGGCGAACTCCCGGTAGCGGCTGTCGCTCAGCTTGTTGGCGAAGGTGTTGGAGGTCGCGATGCCCTCGGTCAGCACCTTCCGCATGAACGCCTTGGCGTAGATCATGTCGTCGAGGCCATAGGCCTTCATCGCGTAGGAGTAGAGCCTATAGTTGTTCAGGAGATCGTCGATGCTTTTCACCTTGCCGATATTGGCAAGATAATAGGCGGTGTCGCGGCTCACGTCCGGCTGCTGCTCGACCTGAGTCAGCGACTTGCTCATGTCCGTAGTCAGCCTGGTGTAATCCGCGATGGTGGATAGCATGGCATGCGCCCCTCTGGTCGCCGCTGCGACCTCGTCGCAAGCTGCCGCGAATTGCTTGCGCGGGGCTGGCGCGGCCGAAAGGACGCCCAAGCCAGCTTCGCGCAAGCGTGGCCGACTAGATGTTCCCGATGGGATCGGTGATGGAGCGGCGCGTTGGGCAGTTTCGTGGGGATTGTCATCACGGTGGCAGCACTGCTTGGCGGATTTGCCGCCATGGGCGGGCACCTGGCCGTGCTGATGCAGCCGTGGGAGTTCGTGATCATCATGGGCACCGCGGTCGGCACCTTCATCGTGGCCAATCCCTGGAAGACGGTCGTCGACACCGGGGTCGCCTGCATGCAGGCCGTCACCGGCGCGGTGCCTGGCCAGCGCTACTACCTTGACCTGCTCGGCGCGCTTCATGCCTTGATGCGCGAGTTGCGCGGCAAGGGCCGCAATGAGGTCGAGGCGCATATCGACGATCCCTCGTCCTCCGAGATCTTCAAGGCGTTCCCGAGCGTGCTCGGCGACCCGTCTTTGCTCCAGTTCATCTGCGACTATGTGCGCCTCATCATCATGGGCAATGCCCGTACCCATGAGATCGAGGCGCTGATGGACGAGGAGATCCACACCATCGTGAAGAGCAAGCTGACGCCCTATCATGCGCTGGTGGTGGTGTCCGAAGCGCTGCCCGCGCTCGGCATCGTCGCCGCGGTGCTCGGCGTCATCAAGGCCATGGGCGCGCTGGATCAGTCGCCGAAGCTGCTCGGCGGCTTCATCGGCGCGGCGCTGGTCGGCACCTTCGCCGGCATCTTCCTGTCCTACGGCATCATTTCGCCCTTCGCACTGAAGATCAAGATGACGCGCGAGAAGAAGTGCCGGCCCTACATCATCGTCAAGCAGACCCTGCTGGCGTTCATGAACGGCGCCATGCCGCAAATCGCCGTCGAGCACGGCCGCAAGATGATCGCGAGCTCCGAACGGCCGTCGATCGACGTCGTCGAGAACGAGACGATCGCAGGTCCCAAGGCCGTCGTGACCGACGCTGAACCCAAGGCCGCACGCGCATGACGATGGAAGACGTCGAGGTCGATCAGCGCAAGCAGCTGCCGAACTATCTGCTGGACGCCGCCGGCATCTCGATCGAGCGCATGCCGATGCTCAATGTGATCTTCGATCGCATGGCGGCATCGTGCACGGACAGCCTGCAGCCGATGGCCGGCACGCCCTGCTATTTCTCGGTCAACGGCATCACCAATGACCGTGTCGGCGACATCATCAAGGACTACGAGGGCAATGCGGTCGCCGCCGTGCTCTACGCCGAGCAGTGGGACTCCCGCGTCATTATCATGCTCGACCGTGACTTCGTGTTCACGATGGTCGAAGCGATGTTCGGCTCCGACGGTGCCGAGCCGCCGCTCGATGTCGAACGCACTTTCTCGAACATCGAGATCCGCCTGGTCCAGGCGCTGTTCGACCGGTTCGCCAAGGCGCTGCAGGCGGCTTTCGCCGGCACCTCCAACGTCACCTTCCGCGTCGAGCGGGTCGAGACGGCGATGGCGTCGCTGGCGATCGGGCGCGCCAGCAACATGTCGATCTGTGCGAACATGATGGTGCAGGCGCTTTATCGCGGCGGTCAGATGTTCCTGATCATTCCGCACTCCGCGCTCAACCCGCTCAGGCAGAAGCTTGCCCATGTCGTCGTCAGCGAAGGCGGCGCGGCCGATCCGCGCTGGCGCGAACAGATGGAGAGCGAGGTTCACCGCACCGAGGTGACCCTGAGCGCGGTGCTCGACGAGAAGATGATCACCCTCGAGGACGTCGTCAAATTCAAGGTGGGGCAGGTCCTGGAGCTTGAGGCCACGCCGCGTACGCTGGCGCGGCTCGAGAGCAACAACCAGGTACTGTTCTGGTGTCAGATCGGCCAGCTCGATGGCTACTACGCCATGCAGGTGGCGGATCCCGTCGATCAGAAGCGGGAGTTCGTCGATGATATCCTATCTCGTTGATGCGGTGCTGCTGATCGCGCTGGCCTTCACGAGCATGCGGGTGACCCGGATGCACCGCGAGCTCGCGAAGCTGCGCAGCTACCAGGGCGAGTTCTCGACCATTGTCCACGAGACCGCCGGCGCCTTCGACACCGTGATTACCGCGGCGCATGATTCCACGGCAAATCTGGGCCGGCTTGCCAATGTGCTGAGCGCAAAGATCGATCAGGCCCATGAGGCGATCGCCGCACTCGATGCACGCAACGGGCTGCAGGGCGAGGCCAACAAGCACTAGGGCATGATCCGGAAAAGTGTGAAGCGGTTTTCCGAAAAGATCATGCTCAAACAAAGAGCGAAAGCGCGATGACGATTCAACCCAATCTCATCGCGCTTTAGGGCCGGAAACGGCCGAAGAGATAGATCGGAACGCGACGCTCCGGGAGCGGAACTACCAAGAGGCGATACCAGATGGCGCAATCCTTCGACTACGAATCTGCAACCGCATCCGACGATGCCGAGACCTCTCCGCTCGACCGGCTGGCGGAGATCGCCGCCCGCACCGCCGAGGAGACCGGCAAGTTCGCCAATGTGGATGCCATTATGCGCATTCCCGTCACCATGCAGGTGGTGCTGGGATCGGCGACCATCCCGGTGGCGAATTTGATGAAGCTCGGCCGCGGTGCCGTCGTTCCGCTGGATCACCGCGTCGGCGAGCCCGTTGATGTCGTGGTCAACGGCCGCGTCGTTGCCCGCGGCGAAGTTGTCGTCGTCGAGGAGGACAATTCCCGCTTCGGTGTCTCGCTGACCGAGATTGTCGGACCGCTGGGGCAGGGTGATTCCTGACCATGGCGGCACCGGTCGCTCCCATCAAGCAGCGCGGCGTTGCCACGCTGGGCGGAACGGAAAAGGTCGCGGCGCTGCTGCTGGCCATGGGCCGCCAGGCCGCGGCCAGCGTGCTCGCGCAGTTCGAACCGCAGGACATTCGCGTCGTCACCAAGGCCGCGGCCGAGCTGAGGCCGATCACGGCGCAGGAACTCGAGGCAATCGTCGAGGAATTTGCCCAGCAATTCTCGATGGGCGCCAACATCCTCGGCACGCTCGGCGGCCTCGAAGCCGTGCTGGGCGACGTGCTTCCCGCCGACCAGGTCACGGCGATCATGTCGGACCTGCTCGGAAATTCCAGCCGGTCGGTGTGGGATCGCGTCTCGTCGGTGTCGGAAAATTCGCTGGCCACCTACCTCTCCAAGGAACATCCGCAGACCGCGGCGCTGATCCTGTCCAAGGTCAAGCCGTCTTGCGCCGCCAAGGTGATGAGCCAGCTGCCGTCGAGCCTGCGCAACGAATTGATGCGGCGAGTGCTCAGCCTCAAGCCGATCGTCGACGATGCGATGAAGGTGCTCGAGAAGACGCTGCACGAAGACCTGACGCTCAATTTCGCTCGCAATCTCGGTGCGGACACTTACGCCCGTGTCGCCGACATCATCAACAAGATGGAGCGCGGTCATATCGAGGACATGCTGAAGAGCCTGTCGGAAAAGCGGCCGAAATCGGCCGAAGTGCTGAAGGAGCTGCTGTTCACCTTCGACGACGTCATCAACCTGGCGCCGAAGGCGCGCACCATGATCTTCGATCAGGTGCCGACCGACCGCATCGTCGTGGCGCTGAAGGGCACCGACAAGCATTTCCGCGAGTTGATCCTGTCCGCGGTCGCCTCGCGCGTTCGCCGCGTCGTCGAAGCCGAGCTCGCCATCGGCGAGCCGTCGAACCAGCGCGACGTGCTGGAGGCGCGCCGCGTGATCACTGATCTTGCACTCGACCTCGCTGAAAAGGGTGAAATCGAGCTCAACCCCGATCAGGAGGATGAGCTGGTCTTCCGCTGACCGCTGAACGGGCATGGCAGAATCCGATCAGGAGAGCAAAACAGAAGAGCCGACCGAGAAGAAAGTCCGCGATGCGCTCGAACAGGGCAAGATTCCGGTCTCTCGGGAGGCGTCCATGTTCGCGTCCATGACGGCGCTGATGGTGATTCAGGCGTTCCTGATCGGCCAGGGCGTGCAGCAGCTGACGCCGACCTTGAAGGGCTTTCTCGACGATCCCGACGGCTTCCCGCTTCATACCGGTGCAGACGCGCAGAACCTGCTCACCGTGGTCGGCCTCGAGGCCCTGCGGTTCCTGGTGCCGCTGGTCGTGATCCTGGCGGTGTTCGGGCTCGCAGCGTCGCTGCTGCAGAACGCGCCGCGCCTGGTGCTGGAGCGCATTCAGCCAGACTTCTCGCGTATCTCGCCCGCGAGCGGCTGGAACCGCATCTTCGGAACTCAAGGGCTCGTCGAGTTCGCCAAGTCGATGTTCAAGCTCGTCTCGGTGACGGCAGTCGTCTGCTTCGTATTGCGCTCGTCGGAGGCGAGGGCGTTCGAAGCGATGTACACCGATCCGGTCGCGCTGCCCGAGATGATCCTCACCATCGCGATGCGGATCGTGTCGGCGATCTGCATCGCGACGATCGTGCTGGTCGCGATCGATCTTGCCTGGGCGCGCTTCCACTGGCGCCGCGAGCTGCGCATGACCAGGCAGGAGATCAAGGACGAGCACAAGCAGGCGGAGGGCGATCCGCTGATCAAGGCGCGCCTGCGTTCGCTCGCGCGCGACCGCTCGCGCCAGCGCATGATCGCTTCCGTGCCGCGCGCGACGCTGGTGATCGCGAACCCGACGCATTTCGCGATCGCGTTGCGCTACAATCGCGACGAAAACCCGGCACCGCTCGTGGTGGCCAAGGGCATGGACGTGATCGCGCTGAAGATTCGCGAGGTCGCCGAGCAGAGCAAGATTCCGGTGATCGAGAACAAGGCGCTCGCGCGTGCGCTTTACGAAGCGGTGCAGGTCGATCAGGTGATCCCGGCCGAATTCTTCCGTCCCGTCGCCGAGATCATCTATTTCCTGCAGTCAAAGCAGGCCGCGCGGCCCGCGAAGGTTCAATAGAATCTCTGGGATGGTGCTCCTCAACAGCTTGACGAAAGCTTAACGCCCTAGGGTTCTCTCCAATGAACCATAATGGGGCCGTCGTGGGACCGCTTTATCTCTTCGAACTCGCATCGTCGCAGGCACGCTGGCTCGAGCTTCGTCAGTCGACCATTGCCACCAATGTCGCCAATGCCAATACGCCGGGATTCAAGGCGCGCGATGTCGAGCCGTTCAATAAGGTGCTCGACGCGGTGCCGGTGAGACTGGCCACCACTTCGCCCGGCCACATGCAATTGTCGCCGGCGGAAACCGACACGCGGGCTACCGCCAAGAAGGACAGCTGGGACGTCGTCCACTCCGGCAACTCCGTGAGCCTGGAGCAGGAGATGATCAAGGGCAGCGACGTCAATCGCGACTATTCGATGAATTCGGCGATTGTGCGCTCGTTCAACCGCATGGTCATGACCAGCGCGAAGACTTGAGGTGAACTGATATGCTTGACGCTCTATCGGCTTCATTGACGGTTGCGAGCTCCGGGCTCGAGGCGCAATCGACGCGCATGCGCGTCGTCTCGGAAAACCTCGCCAACGCCACGTCGACCGGGCACACTGCGGGGGCCGATCCCTATCAGCGCAAGACCATCACCTTCGATGCCGCGCTCGATCGGGCCTCCGGCACGCAGCTGGCGAAGGTCAAGGAAATCGGGGTCGACACCACGCCTTATCGCGTCGAGTACGACCCGGGACATCCCGCTGCCGACAAGGCCGGCTACGTCAAGATGCCCAACGTCAACATGATGATCGAGATGGCGGACATGCGGGAGGTCAACCGCTCCTATGAGGCCAATCTCCAGGTCGTGAAGCAGGTGAGGTCGATGCTCGGCATGACCATCGACCTGCTGAGGAGCTGACAATGCTGGAAGCGATTTCATCGACCGCGATCACCGCAGGGCAGGCGGCCTCTCGCGCGACCGAGACACAAGCCATTGCGCCTACGGGGGCGTCCCCGGTCCAGTCCGCCGACGATGTCGGCTTCGATTCCGTGATGAAGCAGGTGACCACGGACGCGATCGGAACGTTGAAGACGGGCGAAGCGGCGTCGATCTCGGCGATGCAGGGCAAGGAATCGACGCGAAAGGTCGTAGAGGCGCTGATGTCGGCCGAGCAGGCCTTGCAGACCGCGGTCGCGGTTCGCGACAAGGTCGTGCAGGCCTACCAGGAAGTCGTTCGAATGTCGATTTGATCTGAAGGAGTGACCTAAGTGAAATCGCTCGCCATCGCGGCCACGGGCATGAATGCCCAGCAGACCAACATCGAAGTCATCGCGAACAACATCGCCAACATCAACACCACGTCGTTCAAGCGCGCGCGTGCGGAGTTCACCGATCTGTTTTACCAGATGGACCGCATGCAGGGGGTCGCAAACGTCAACGGCTCCTCGCCGATTCCGGAGGGCGCAAATCTGGGTCTCGGCGTCAAGTCGGCGGCGATCCGCAAACTGCACATCCAGGGCGCGCTGACGCAGACCGGTAATCCTTACGATCTCGCGATCAACGGCCGGGGCTGGTTCCAGGTGCTGGGCCCGAACAACGAGGTGCAATACACCCGCGCGGGATCGTTCAACACCAACGCGACCGGTCAGCTGGTGACGATGGACGGCTACCTGCTGGATCCCAATATCACCGTGCCGCAGGGAACGGTGCAGGTCACCGTGAACCAGACCGGTCAGGTCTTCGCCAAGCTGGATACGGAGGTCAATCCGCGCCAGATCGGCCAGCTCAACCTTGCTAATTTCGCCAACGAGGCAGGCCTCGAGCCGCTCGGCAGCAATCTCTATCGCGAAACCACGGCGTCGGGCGCGCCGGTGGTTGGCCTGCCCGGCGATGCCGGCTACGGCAAGATCAATCAGCAATATCTCGAAGCCTCGAACGTCGATCCGGTCAAGGAAATCACAGAGTTGATCTCGGCGCAGCGCGCCTACGAGATGAACGCCAAGGTGATCCAGGCGTCGGATGACATGGCCTCGACGGTATCGAAGGGTCTCAGTCGCTAGTTTCGGTGTGTCCATGTTGAACTGGGAGGGCCTGATCGTGCGCGGGTTGGCCGCCGCGCTGCTGGTTCTCGTCTTCGCGGAGTACGCCGCCGCGGACGAGAAGCGGCTTCCCGTGCCCGCGACGTCGATCCGCGCCGGCGAGCTGATCAGGGAAGACATGATCACCGAACGCAGCTTTGACCAGAATGCGCTCGGCGTCGCTATGTTCGTCGAAGGCCGTCAGGTCCTGGTCGGCCGGATGGCGCGGCGGGCGCTGTTGCCGGGTCAGCCGATCCCGACCAATTCGGTGGAGGACCCCTGGACCATCGCCCGCGGCGCGACGGTGAAGGTGGTTGTCGAAGACTCCGGCTTGTCGATCGTGACGTACGGATCGGCGATGCAATCCGGTGCGCCGGGTTCGCTCATCACCGTGCGAAACACCGACACCGGCGTGATCATCAGGGCCATCGTCCAGCCGGACGGCACCGTCAAGGTCGCGGACGGGTCATGACCAGAGTCCTGACCGCGCTTCTGCTGATCTTCTGCGCCGCCAGCGCCCATGCAGCCGTCCGCATCAAGGACATCGCTGACATCAAGGGCCTGCGCGAGAACCAGATCGTCGGCTATGGCCTGGTGATCGGCCTCAACGGCACCGGCGACACCCTGCGCAACGCTCCTTTCACGGAACAGTCGCTGCAGTCGATGCTCGAGAACATGGGCATCAACGTCCGCAACGAGACGAGCAGCACGAACAATCAGTCGCGGCCGACGACGCTGCGCACGCGGAACGTCGCCGCCGTGATGGTGACCGCGGACCTGCTGCCCTCGATCGGGCCGGGCGAACGGATGGACGTCACCGTGTCGTCCCTTGGCGATGCGACCTCGCTGCTCGGCGGCACGCTGGTGATGACGTCGCTGCGCGCGGCCGACGGTGCGGTCTATGCGGTGGCGCAAGGTGCAGTCACGGTCGCCGGCTATAGCGTCGGAGGCCAGGCCCAGAACGTCAGCCAGGGCACGCCGACCGCGGGCAGAATTCCGAACGGCGCGCTGGTGGAGCGCGAGGTGCAGGGAAGCCTCCACGAGATGGAGTTCCTGGTGCTGGAGCTGAAGAACCCCGATTTCGTCACGGCGACGCGGATCCTCGACGCCGTCAATCGCTATGCCGGCGGCCGCTATCGTGCCCAGATTGCCTTTGAGCGCGACTACCGGACCATCGTGCTGTCGAAGCCGCGCTATGTCGGCCCGGTTCGCTTTCTCGCCGAGATCGGCGAGCTGACCGTCGAGCCCGACACGCCCGCGCGCGTCGTGATCAATGAGCGCACCGGCACGGTGGTGATCGGACGCGACGTGCGGATATCAACCGTCGCTGTCACGCATGGCAACCTGACAGTTCGCGTCACCGAGCTGCCCGTGGTGTCGCAGCCGGCGCCGTTCTCGCAAGGCCAGACTGTCGTCGTCCCCCAGACCATCGTCGAGGCCAATGAGGCCGGATCGCAGGTAGCGATCCTGAGCGGCGTCGATCTGCAGCGCCTGGTGCGCGGATTGAACCAGATCGGACTGAAACCATCCGGCATCATCGCGATCCTTCAGGCGATCAAGACCGCCGGCGCGCTGCAGGCTGAAGTCATAGTGCAATGATGCACAAGCGTCGTGCAAGCTTGGTCCCTCAATGCTCAGGTCCTGACCGGGAATCGCACGCGGGCCGATGCTGAAGCTTGATCACAAAGCGCACCTCCTTCTGGCCACGGTGTTCGTGCTCGCGCACGCTTCGCCTGTGCTCGGGCTGGACGAACCGAAGCCGTCGAAGCCGCTCAATCTGCTCTCGTTCGCACGCGCTCGCGCGCCCGGGCCGCAGAGGTCGCATGCACAGGCAGCGTCTGTTCCAGGTGATAATTCGCGGGCCACGGCCTGGGCGGCCGAGGATTCAGGGCCCGCCACCACCGGTGCGGTGCCCGAAGCGGCCGCTCCAGCACCGGCTCCCGTTCCGGCGCGTCCGGCGAAGTCAGGCGGCGGCATGGCGCCGCCGAAGCCGGTGCCGGCACAAACCGCTGCGCCCGCGGACAACGAAGTCGCGCTGTTCTGTAGCAACGTCGCCGATCCAGCCGTCGACGCCAGGCTCGCCTGGCAGCTGAAAGAGCTGGAGAAGGCCGAGAGCCTGCTGCGCGAGCGGATCGCCGAAGTCGAGGCCAAGCGGGCCGAGTATGAGAAGTGGATGGCGCTCCGCGACGACTTCCTGAAAAAGGCCGAAGCCAGCGTCGTCGAGATCTATTCGCGCATGAAGCCGGACGCGGCCGCAACCCAGATCGCGGGCATGGCGGACGAGACAGCCGCGGCGGTTCTTGCAAAGTTGAGCCCGAGGAGCTCGAGCGCGATTTTCAACGAGATGGAGACCGGGCGCGCAGCGCATCTCGCTGACCTGCTCGGTGGAATGCGTCGCGTGGATGACGGAAAGACCAAGTAAATGAAGACGCCATGCCTCATCCTGTCGCTGTTGCTTCTCACCGGCTGCTCCCATGATCCGGCAGAAATCCTGACCGGCCCGAAGCTGTCGCCCGTGGGCAGCGGCCTGAGGACGCCGACCGAGCCTATTCCGGTGACGCCCCGCATGCACCAGCCCGTCAGCTATCGCTCGACCTGGGACGACGGTACCGATCTCTACCGCGATCCCCGTGCGCGCCGCGTCGGCGACGTCGTGACGGTGATCATCTCGATGCAGGACAAGGCCAAGCTCGACAACAAGACCGGCCGCTCGCGCGATTCGCAGATCCAGTTCGGACTGAACTGGCTGATGGACGTCGCGGGATGGCAGGACAAAGGCCAGGCCAACGCCAATCTCAACACCAATACGCAGATCAAAGGCAACGGCCAGATCGACCGCTCCGAAGACATCAAGCTCTCCATCGCGGCCGTCGTCACCGACGTGCTGCCGAACGGAAACATGATGATCAGCGGCTCGCAGGAGTTCGGCATCAACACGGAGATGCGCGTGCTCAATGTCGGCGGCATCGTGCGTCCACGGGATATTTCGCGAACCAACACGATCTCCTACGAGAAGATCGCCGAGGCGCGCGTGTCCTATGGTGGTCGCGGAAATCTGTCTGACGTGCAGCAGCCTGGTTGGGGACACCGGATCTATGATGCCGTGGCACCGTTCTGAGGCTCGCGCGTCATGGCAGCGGGGGGCGCCATGCGCCTGATCGCAGCCATCGTCGTGCTGACCCTGGTCGCGATTGGCGCCGGCGCGCTTGCTGGCCTGCATCTGTTCGCCGCCGCCGAGCGCGTCGCCGATGCAAAGAAGGGCGCTACCCCGCCGCCGGTCGCGTCGAGCTATTCGGGAAGCGCGCGGCTGAGAAAGCTGTCACCGATCGTGACCAATCTTGCGGCCCCAGCCAACAACTGGGCCCGGGTCGAGGCCTCCATGGTGACCGACAGCATGAGTGACGAGGATGCCGGCATCCTCGCTGCCCATATCAGCGAGGACATCGTCACTTACTTGCGCTCGGCCTCGGTCACGCAGTTCGAAGGCGCGCGAGGGCTTCAGCATCTGCGCGACGATCTGTCCGAACGCGCCAGCATCCGCTCGTCCGGCAAGGTCCGCGAATTGATCATTGAGACGTTGGTGATCCAGTGAAATTGAGAGTCCTGCTGCTCGCATTGCTGCTGGTCGTGCTGCCCGAAGTGGCATTCGCCCAGATTCCGGACCTCAACTCGCTGCTGCCGCCAGGCAACGGCTCGACCAGCGGCCGCATCATCCAGCTCATGGCGCTGCTGACGGTGCTGTCCGTCGCGCCGGGACTGCTCATCATGGTCACGAGCTTTACCCGCTTCGCCGTCGCGCTGTCGTTCCTGCGCGCCGGGCTCGGTCTTCAGACGACGCCTCCGAATCTCGTGCTGATCAGCCTCGCACTATTCATGACCTTCTACGTCATGGCACCGACTTTCGATCGGGCCTGGGAGACCGGCGTGCAGCCGCTGATGAAGAACGAGATCTCGGAGGAGGACGCCTATCTCAAGATCAGCGATCCGTTCCGCGAGTTCATGCTGGCACACGTCCGCGACAAGGATCTGCAGACGTTCGAGTCGCTCGCCGCGGAAAGCTTTCGCAAGAAGTTCGACGACAAGCGCATCGACATGCGCGTCATCATCCCGGCCTTCATGATCTCCGAGCTCCGGCGTTCGTTCGAGATCGGTTTCCTCATCATCCTGCCGTTCCTCGTCATCGACATGATCGTGGCGACACTGACCATGTCGATGGGCATGATGATGATGCCGCCGTCGATCCTCGCGCTGCCGTTCAAGGTGCTGTTCTTCGTGCTGATCGACGGCTGGAATCTGCTTGCTTCCGGACTGGTGCGATCGTTCTCGTGAGGGCGATCACCGGCCCACGAGAATCGTTAAGGTTAGTAAAGAGTAATATTAACCATATGATTTTGCTGGTGAATTCAATCTCGCTTTAATCTGGAAGCAAGATTCGGCGTGCTAGCAATGCGGCACGGCGGGTTGGACCCTACCCACATCAGTCCAAAGGCATGATGCCGCCCCTCCGTACCGGTGGAAGCCCGGTATGTCCCCTCGTGAAAATGTAACGCGTACATAAAGGGACATTCGCAATGTCAAGCCTGCTTACGAACTCGACCGCCATGACCGCACTCCAGACCCTGCGGTCTGTGAGCTCCCAACTCGCCAACACGCAGACCCGCATTTCCACCGGTCAGCGCGTCTCGACCGCCTCCGACAACGCTGCCTACTGGTCGATCGCGACCTCGATGCGCGCCGACAACGCTGCGCTCTCCGCGGTCTCCGATTCGCTCGGTCTGTCGGCCGCGACGGTCGATACTGAATATACTGCTCTGACCTCTGTTGTCGGTGACAGCAACGGCGGCTTGACCAAGCTGCAGTCGCTGCTGGTGGAAGCCAAAACGGCTGGTATCGACCGCACCAAGATTCAGGCGGACGTCACCCAGATCCAGCAGCAGATGCAGGCTACCGCGGCTGCGGCGACCTTCAACGGCGTGAATTGGCTGAGCACGACGACGGCAACGCCGACGACGGTCAACCTGGTGTCGTCCTATTCTCGCGTTGGCGGCACGCCGACCACCGGCTCCATCGCCCTGACCGTTGCCAACTATTCGCTCTATACCTCGTCCACCAGCGGCATTCTCGACAAGGTGAGCGGCGGCTCGTCGGTCAACACGATCGACATCAGCACCCTGACCGACTCGGCGGCGGACCAGACCACGCTCGATGGCTACATCGCGCAGGTCACTGGTGCGATCAACTCGGTGGCTTCGGCCGCTGCGAACCTCGGTGCCGTGAAGAACCGTATCTCGACCAACACCGACTTCGTGAAGTCGCTGATGGACTCAGTGAGCCGCGGTATCGGCCAGCTCGTCGACGCCGACATGAACCAGGAGTCCACCCGCCTGTCGGCCCTCCAGGTCCAGCAGCAGCTCGGTGTCCAGGCGCTCTCGATCGCCAACAGCAGCAGCCAGAGCATCCTCTCGCTGTTCCGCTAAGTCTGACGACAATCTGAGGGGGCCGCGCTTCTCGCGAAGTGCGGCCTTTTCGTTTGATGCGACGTCCAGGGCGCGTCGCAACTTTGGCTTCGCTGTTGCGGCGAGGACACAGAGCCACAAGCCTCGCACAAGCTTCGAGCGTTACGGTCGCCGTACGACAGGTTGGGCCCTCAACGCTCTTGCGCAGCCCAAAGGCATGACGCCGCCCTGTCGTACCGGTGCAAGTCCGGTATGTCCCCAAAACAACTCGATCTTCAAAGGGACATCAAAATGGGTTCTAGCCTTCTCACCAACTCCGCCGCTATGACCGCGCTGCAGACGCTGCGCAACGTCAGCTCCAGCCTGCAGACCACGGAAAACCGCATCTCGACCGGCCAGCGCGTCGCCACTGCGTCGGACAACGCCGCCTACTGGTCGATCGCAACCTCGATGCGCGCCGACAACGCCGCGCTCTCCGCGGTCTCCGACTCGCTCGGTCTGTCGGCTGCGACCGTCGACACCGAATATACCGCTCTGACCGCGGTTGTCGGCGACAGCACCGGCGGCCTGACCAAGCTGCAGGCGCTGCTGGTCGAAGCCAAGACCGCCGGTATCGACCGCACCAAGATCCAAGCCGACATCACCCAGATCCAGCAGCAGATGAAGGGCACCGCCAATGCGGCGACCTTCAACGGCGTGAACTGGCTGAGCACGACGACGGCGACGCCCGCGACCTTCGACCTGGTGTCGTCGTTCTCGCGCGTCGGTGGCACGCCTACCATCGGCTCCATCACGCTGACGATCTCGAACTACTCGCTCTACACCTCGTCCACCAGCGGCATCCTCGACAAGGTGAGCGGCGGTGCATCGGTCGACACGATCAGCATCTCAACGCTGACCGACTCGGCAGCCGACCAGACCACGCTCGATGGCTACATCTCGCAGGTCACCACCGCGATCAACTCGGTAGCCTCGGCCGCCGCCGACCTCGGCGCCGTGAAGAACCGCATCGCAACCAATACCGACTTCGTCAAGACCCTGATGGACTCGGTGAATCGCGGTGTCGGTCAGCTCGTCGACGCCGACATGAATGCGGAATCCACCCGCCTTCAGGCGCTTCAGACCCAGCAGCAGCTCGGCGTCCAGGCGCTCTCGATCGCCAACCAGAACAGCCAGAGCATCCTCTCGCTGTTCCGCTAACCCTGAACACGACCTGAGGGAGCCGCGCTTCTCGCGAAGCGCGGCTCTTTTCATTTCGGGTGCGTTGTTGGCGTGCCGGAAAGATCTCGACTTCGCGCCTCGAACTGTCGCTCCTCCCCGGTGCAATCACGACGCCACAAGCTTCGCCCAAACTTCGCGTGCTATCGCCGCCGTTACGGCAGGTTGAGCGCGCTTTTTGCAGCCCAAAGGCATGATGCCGCCCTGTCGTACCGGTGCAAGCCCGGTATGTCCCAACAATTTCAAGTCGTTTTCAGGGGACGTCAAACATGAGTTCTAGCCTTCTCACCAACTCCGCAGCAATGACCGCGCTGCAGACGCTGCGCAACGTCAGCTCCAATCTGCAGACCACCGAAAACCGGATCTCGACCGGCCAGCGCGTCGCCACCGCGTCGGATAACGCCGCCTATTGGTCGATCGCGACCTCGATGCGCGCCGACAACGCCGCGCTCTCCGCCGTCTCCGACTCGCTCGGTCTGTCGGCTGCGACCGTCGACACCGAATATACCGCGCTGACCGCCGTTGTCGGCGACAGCACCGGCGGCCTGACCAAGCTGCAGTCGCTGCTGGTGGAGGCGAAGACCGCCGGCATCGACCGCACCAAGATCCAGGCCGACATCACCCAGATCCAGCAGCAGATGAAGGGCACCGCCGCGGCGGCGACCTTCAACGGCGTGAACTGGCTGAGCACGACGACGGCCACGCCCGCGACGTTCGACCTGGTGTCCTCGTTCTCGCGCGTCGGTGGCACGCCGACCATCGGCTCCATCACGCTGACGATTTCGAACTACTCGCTCTACACTTCGTCCACCAGCGGTATCCTGGACAAGGTGAGTGCCGGCGCATCGGTCGACACGATCAGCATCTCAACGCTGACCGACTCGGCAGCCGACCAGGCCACGCTCGACGGTTACATCACGCAGGTCACGGCCGCGATCAACTCGGTAGCCTCGGCTGCCGCCGACCTCGGCGCCGTCAAGAACCGCCTCGCGACCAACACCGATTTCGTCAAGACCCTGATGGACTCGGTGACCCGCGGTGTCGGGCAGCTTGTTGACGCCGACATGAACGCGGAATCCACCCGCCTGCAGGCGCTCCAGACCCAGCAGCAGCTCGGCGTCCAGGCGCTGTCGATCGCCAACCAGAATAGCCAGAGCATCCTCTCGCTGTTCAAGTAAGCCTCGGCTTCGAAAGCGACCGTGCTCCCTGGGGAGCACGGTCCCGCCTCGACCGGCGGACGTGACGGCACATGACGTGCCCGCAATTGATTTCCTGACGCCAGACGTCAAAGCGACGTGTCGTTCGCGCGGGCGCTCGCTCGTTGCCGTTGAGCCGGTTGCGACGTCTGAACTTCCTGCAAAATTGCAACGTCTCGCCTGCGAAGCGACTTATTCGCATGCTTGCGCAACCCTCAGACAAGGTTGGCGGCGGAGTGTCCTTGCCATTCGCATTGGTACGAGGTCACATGCTCAGTCGCGCGCAGCTACAGCAGCTGCTCAACAATCTGCTGGAACTTGGGCCGCGACGTCTGATGGCCTTGGGATTGATCGGCTTCGCCGTCCTCGTCACCGTGGTCGGCGGCGCCTATTATCTGAGCCGTCCGGAATACGAAACGCTTTATACCGGCCTCACGCGCGAAGACGTGACACGCATCGGGGCTGCGCTGCGCGAGCAGAACATCACCTTCGATATCAGCGCGGCCGGTGATGCCGTCTCGGTGCGACCGAGCCAGACCGCGCAGGCGCGAATGCTGCTCGCCGAGAAGGGGCTGCCGACCAGCGCCAATTCCGGTTACGAGCTGTTCGACAAGATCGGTTCGCTCGGGCTGACTTCATTCATGCAGGAGGTGACCAAGCTGCGTGCACTCGAAGGCGAGATTGCGCGCACCGTTCAGCTGATGAAAGGCGTCAAGGCGGCACGGGTGCACATCGTGATGCCGGTACGCGGCTCGTTCCGCGCGACGCAGCAGCCGCCTTCCGCGTCGGTCGTGCTGCGCACTGACGGTGCGATCGAGGCGCGGACGGCGCAGTCGATCCGCCACCTCGTCGCGGCCGCCATTCCCGGCATGACGCGCGACAAGGTCACGGTGCTCGATGCCGACGGCTCGATGCTGCTGGCGGAGGAAGACGAGGCCAGCGCCGCGCCGACCAAGATGGCGAGCCTTCAGAAGACCGTCGGCGGAATGGTGCAGGAGAACATCCGCAAGGCGTTGACGCCCTATCTGGGGTTGGACAATTTCGAGGTCAGCGTCGCGCCCCAGCTCTCGACCGACAAGCGCCAGATCAACGAGACGGTCTACGATCCGGAGACACGCGCCGAGCGTTCCGTACGCAACGTTCGCGAAAACGAGAAGTCATCGAACGCCGATCGCTCGACGCCGACGACGGTCCAGCAAAACCTGCCGGACCAGCAGGTCAATGCCGGCGGCACCAAGAATTCCAGCGAGGACAAGACCCGTCGCGAGGACGTCACCAATTTCGAGGTCTCGTCCAAGACCACGACGACGGTCAGTGACGGCTACTCGGTCAAGAAGCTCTTCATCGCCGTGCTGGTCAACCGGGCTCGGCTGGTCGCCGACCTCGGCGACAAGACCAACCAGGCCATCGTCGACAGCAAGCTCGCCGAGATCAGCCAGCTGGCGGCAACCGCCGGCGGCCTGGACAAGACCCGCGGCGACCAGATCCAGGTGACGGCGGTCGACTTCGTGGAGGGCTCGCGCGATCTGGCGCCGGTTCCGCCGATCAGCTTTGTCGAGATGATGAACAAGCAGCTCGGCAGCGTGATCAATGCGGTGACGATCCTGGCCGTCGCTTCGATGCTGGTCTGGTTCGGGCTCCGGCCGGCGGTCAACGGCATCCTGACCCATCGTGCAGCGCAGGAACAGAGCGAGGCGGCCGAAGCGGCTGAACTCGAAGCTGCCACGGCCCTCGCTCTGGCTGAGAGCCAGGACCCCGAGCTCAATCTCGTCGAGGACCTCGAAGGCAAGATGCAGCGTACGCCGCAGAAGCGGCTCGAGCAGATCGTCCGCCTCGATCAGATGCAGGCGGCAGCAATCCTTAAGGACTGGATGCGACGCGAGGAGGCGGCATGAACGCGGCAATCGGAAAACTCCTGACGCAATTCGACGCCAACGGCCGGGCCAAGTCACCTCCGGCTCCGCTGCCCAAGGTCCAGGACGTGCTGACGAAGCAGAAGGAGGTCCGGCGCGAGCCGCAGCCTCAACCGCAGCGCCAGGAGCGCCAGGCGCAATCGCAGCCGCAACTTCAACCGCCGCCTCCGGCGTCTGCGCCGGAAGCTGCACCGCTGAACCTTCTCGAAGACGCCTATCGGCGCGGCCATGCTGCCGGTGTTGCGGAGGGTGAAGCCAAGCTCGCCGAAGAGCGGGTCCGCAGTGCGATCCGGCTGGGAGAGGAGCGGGCCAAATGGTCCGACCAGCAGGCCGTCGCGATCGTCAACGGCTTCGACGCGGCCTGCCGCGAGATCGAGAGCAACATCGCAAGCTCGGTGGCTCGGATATTGCTGCCATTCCTCGCTGAAGCGGTTCGCGACAAGGCGATCGGATCCCTGGTCGAGCAGATCGCGGCGTTGACCTCGAACTCGCCCGTGTCGGTGTTCCGCGTCACCGGCCCCAGCGAGCTCATCGACCTCGTCAGGGCACAACTCAATCTGGCCGGCCGCACCGGTGTCGAATACCAGTCGGCCGACACCGTCGAGGTGCGCGTCCTTGCCGATCAGACCACGATCGAGACGCGGATCTCGACCTGGGTCGACCGGCTGAACGAGGCGCGCCGGTAGTTGCACCATGGAGGAGGTCAAGCACGAGCTGGTCATCATCCGCAGGCGGAGCGCCTTCGAGGACGAGAAGGCGCACGGCGGCGTCTGGAAGATCGCCTACGCGGACTTCATGACCGCGATGATGGCGTTCTTTCTGGTGATGTGGCTGCTCAACGCGCTGAACCAGGATCAGAAGCAGATTGTCGCAAGCTACTTCAATCCGATCAAGCTCGCCGAGAACGCGCCCGCGCCCAAGGGGCTCAAGGATCTCTCAAAGAAGGAGTCGACGCCGTTCGAGGGGCAGGACGGCCGGCGCAAGCCGGCCGGGCCGAACGAGGAGCGCCGCGGTGACTCGCCGACGGAAGAGAAGCCGCCCTTCTACGAAGAGAAGGTCCTGTTCCGCGATCCCTATGCGACTCTCGCCGAGATCGCGACCAGCGCGAACCAGGCCTCGGGCCAGCGGCGCGCCGGGGCTTTGACGTCTGCGGAAGAGGACGGCCTCAAGGGCGGCGATGCCTATCGCGATCCGTTCGATCCCGGCTACTGGAAGCTTGCGCCCGAGGCTTCGAAGGAAGCAGACAGGATCATGGAGGGCGAGCCGAAGGCGAGTGCTTCGGCACGCGACAATCCGGCCAACACAAATCAGGGCGAGCCGCGCCGGGGCAGGACCGATGATGCCGGCGGCAGCATGGCTCCCGACGCTCAGGCGTCGTCCACAAGCATGTCGCCGCTGCTGCCGCCGGGTCCGGTGCCATCACCGTCTGCGCGCGAGGCCGCCATGCGGCCAAGCCCGCAAGCGAATCTTCAGGCCAACGCGACGCCGCAGGCGCGCCCGACCGATGTCCCGAAGGAGTCGGAGGCGCGCGATGCCACCCAGGCCCAGCAGCCGACCGTGAAGCAGCTCCAGTCCGCGATTGCCGACGCGCTGTCGGACATCAAGGCCGGCGCCGGTCCGGTGGCCGAGGTCCGCCAGATCGAAGAAGGCCTGCTGGTCAGCCTCACCGACGATACGAGCTTTGGCATGTTCGCAGTCGGCTCGGCGGAGCCGCAGCCCGAGCTCGTTCGCGTCATCGACAAGATCGGCCCGCTCATCGCAAAACGTCGCGGCACGATCATCGTACGTGGTCACACCGACAACAGGCCCTACAAATCTGACAATTACGACAATTGGCGGCTGTCCACCGCGCGCGCACAGATGGCTTATTACATGCTGGTCCGCTCCGGTATCGATGCCCAGCGGATCGAGCATGTCGAAGGCTATGCCGACCGGAGGCCGAAACTTCCGAACGATCCTGCGGCCGCGCAAAATCGCCGGATCGAGATCCTGATCCGGGAGAAGCGTCCTTGACCAGACCGCTGCTCCGCACCGTTCTGTTGGTGCTGTTGTCGCTGGCCGCGACCCGTGCCTTTTCCGATCCAGCGCCTCCGTCGGGCGAGCCGTATGAACTCGTCCGCACGCTGCAGGCGGTGCAAGACGGCATCGCCCGTGGCGATACCGCGGCGCATGGCAGCCACATCGCGCTGATCCGGCAGATCGGCGAAAAATTTCTTGCCGCCGATCCGAACGTGTGGAGCAACCCGCAGAACGGGCAGGCGGTCGTGATCTACCTGCTGTCCGGCGGCGCGCCGCAGATCGTTCGCAAGCTGCCGCGCGACAAGATCAATGTCGACAAGGCGCTGTTCGACGGCGCGCTCGCTTATGTCGAGGGACGGCAGGACGAGGCGAGGGAGCTGCTCAAGGACGTCAAGCCGCGCACGATTTCGTCCGGCATGGGCGGGCAGGTGGCGCTGGTCCAGGGCGCGCTGTTCGCCCGGTCAGAGGCCTCGCTCGCGATCGAGCGTCTGGACGACGCACGCCTGCTGCTGCCCGGCACGCTGGTCGAGGAGGCGGCACTGCGGCGCGAGGTCCTTCTGGTCGGGCAGGCCGAGGACTTCGACAAGTTCGAGTTCCTGACGCTGGCCTATATTCGCCACTACCGCAACTCGGTCTATGCCGGCGATTTCTGGCAGCGTTTCTCCACGGGCCTGACGCAATCGAATCTTGCGCTGGACGATCGTCGCTTTGCACGGGTCGCGGCGCTGCTGGAACATGTCGACCGCGCCAGCCGCCTCAAGCTGTATCTGGTGATTGCGCGCGGTGCGTTGATCCGCGGCAAGCTTACAGTCGTCAGCCTTGCGGCCGAGCGGGCGCTGACGCTCAGCGCCGATGCCGCGCCCGATCGGGAACGCGCACATTTCTATCGCGGCGCATCCCGCGCGCTGACCGACGAATATGACGGCGGTTTCGCCGAGCTGAGGGCGCTCGACCGGTCGAAGCTGGCGGAGCGCGATGTCCTGCTCCTCAACGCAACCCTCCAGCTCGCGCTCGACATTCGCAAGTCGATCACGGGACCGGCGGCCGTCATGATGGCCGACAAGCCACCGCCCACGCCGGCACGGATCGATCTTGCCTCGTCCAACGCGACGCTCGCACGCGCGAAGTCGCAGCTCGGCGAACTGGAGCTTCTCACCAGGGATCATCGCCCATGACCAAGCTCACTGGAACCTCCGGACAGCTCTTCGCCGGTCTCGCCGAAAGCCTTGCGCGCGGGGTGACCCGGTCGACGAAAGGTGTGGCAACACCGGGCACTAAAACCGCCGACGATTCCTCGTTTCACGATCTGCTCCACACCGTCTCAAACATGGCCAAGCGGGCTTTGGACGATCAGGAGACCGATACGACCACCGATACGACCACCAAAGCTGCCCCGGCGCGCCCGCGCGTGAGACAGTTGAGCGAGCCTGGCACGTCGAAGGATGAACCGGTGCACGAACGCACCGAGCAGACCAGATCGTCGAACAAGCCGGAGCAGTTCGATCGGGTCGCGAAGGCTGATGTCTCGCCCAGATTGGACCTTCCCGCGATGCTGGGGCAGGAGCTCGCTGCCGCGCAGGCGGCGGCAATGCAGACACCACAGCCGTCCGGCGACAAGAAGGAGACGTCGGCCCGGGACGAGCGTCCGTCAGTGGCAAAGCAGGGCATCGGCGACGCAAGGGCGGCGGCAGACGTCGCAGGATCCACCGCCGCGCCTTCGTTTGTGGCGCGTTCCGGCGCCGACACGTCCCTCGCGCGCGGGCAGGCGGCCGCAGGTGCACAGGCTGCAGCGATGCCGCAGGGAAGTGCCGCTCCGACGGATGCCATGCCGGCAACACCGGGCTTCGAAGCCGTCGCGGCGAATGTCGAGCGCGTCGCAAAGTCCGCGGGCCGCGACGCCTTGCCTGAGACGACCAAGGTCACGGTCGTCCAGCAGGAGACTCATCTGCCTCCCGTGGGGCCGTTCAGCGCGACCCAACAGGTGGCGAACGCCGTGGTGTCCGAGCTCAAGAGTTCACCCGCGCCGGCCGCGTCCGTCGCGACGGATCTCTTGGGCACGCAGAACAATGCCCCGGATCAGCCGCTCAAGATCCTCACCGTCAATCTCGAGCCGCCTGATCTCGGCAATGTCACCATGCGTCTGCGTCTCGTCGGCAACGAGGTCTCGGTTCAGCTCGCCGCCGAACGCAAGGACACCAGCACGATGCTGGATCAGCAGCGCGATCAGATCCGCGACCTGATGCAGTCGGCGGGATATGTCGCCGACGTCGCGCCGGTGCAGCACGGTTCGCTCGACGGGTTCCAGTCGGGATCTGGCCAGTCGCAGCCGCATCTCTCCGGCCAGCAACAGCAATCATCGCAGTCGCAAGGCGCGTTCGGCGGTGCAGGCACGTCCGGCCAGTCCGACGGCGGCGCCAGGCAAGCCCGCCAAGACCAGCAGCCCAACCAGGAGGCACGCCATGATCAGGACGTGGCGCCACATACTCGTCGCGGCCCTGTTTATTTGTAATGTCGGCGTCGCCGCGGCGGCGACTGACACTGCGCGCCCTTGCGAGCGCGAGATGGCGCGCGCCTCGCAGCAGCACGGAATTCCGCTCGGCATCCTCTATGCGGTCGGTCTCACCGAGACCGGCCGCCGCGGCGCGCTCTATCCTTATGCATTGGGCGCCGAAGGGCAGACCGTGTTCGCCAAGGACATGGACGATGCGATCGCGAATTTCGAGGCGATGCGGGCCAGGGGCATCAAGCTGATCGATCTCGGCTGCATGCAGATCAATCACTATTTTCACGGCGACAAATTCGCGTCGGTGCGGGCGATGTTCGATCCGGCGGAGAATGTCGACTACGCCGCGCGTTTCTTGAAAGAGCTGAAGCAGCGCGAGGGAAGCTGGACCATGGCGGTCGCCCGCTACAATGCCGGTCCCAACAATCAACCGGCGCAGAAGCGCTACGTCTGCCACATCGTTGCGCATCTCGTCTCCAGCGGCTTCGGCGCGTGGACCGACAAGGCGCGCTCGTTCTGTCAGCCCAAGACAACATGAAACGACGACCTGAGATGTCGAGGCACGACATCAAGTTGTGCATCGCCACCAACCATCAGCCCCGCGCAAGCAAGACCCCGCATTGTAATTCCAATCTGCCAAAGGAGCCCACTACATGAGCCTGTATGGTGTTATGCGCACCGGCGTTTCCGGGATGAACGCGCAGTCCAACAAGCTGTCGACGGTCTCGGACAACATCGCGAACGTCAACACGGTCGGCTACAAACGGGCTTCGACGGAATTCTCCTCGCTGATCTTGAAGAGCGGCTCCGGCAACTACGACTCCGGCGCGGTCGAGACCACGGTCCGCTACGCCATCACCGATCCCGGCAATCTCCAGTTCACGACCTCGACGACGGACCTCGCGGTCCAGGGCAACGGCTTCTTCGTCGTGCAGGATGCGAACGGCAACAACTTCCTCACGCGTGCCGGCTCATTCGTGCCCGACAGCACCGGCAACCTCGTCAACACCGCCGGCTTCCAGTTGATGGGCTACAACATCCAGAACGGCGCCATCCCCAACGTGGCCGCCAATGGCTTCGGTGGCCTCCAGGTCATCAACGTCAACCAGATGGCGTTGCAGGCCTCGCCCTCGACCAAGGCGACCGTGGCTGCCAATCTGGATCCGAGCGCGGCGATCGTCGCTGCTCCGGCGGCGGCTGCTGGTCCGGGCAACTACACGTCGAAGACGTCGATGGTTACCTACGACAACATCGGCAACGCCGTGACGCTCGACGTCTATGCCGCGAAGACCGCTGCGAACACCTGGGACATCGAAGTCTACAACGGCGCAGCCTTGCTGACGGGTGGTCCCTCGGCTGCGACCAGTTTCACCTTCAACGTCACGGCGGCCGGAAAGGGCGCGCTGGCCGCAGCGAGCCCCAAGACGCTCGCGTTCACCGTCCCCGGCGGCTCGGCCTTCACCATGGACCTCTCGGCCATGACCCAGGTTGCCTCCAGCTTCGACTTCAAGGCGACCGTTGATGGCAACGCGCCGTCCGCCGTCGAGAAAGTCAACATCGACAGCAAGGGCGTGGTGAGCGCGGTGCTCAAGAACGGCACGCAGTTGCAGAGCTTCCAGGTTGCACTCGCAACCGTGCCGAGCCCGGATCACATGACGCCGGAGGTCGGCAATGTCTATTCGCCGAACCTTGATTCCGGAAACGTGCAGGTCGGTCTGGCCGGGCAGGGTGGCCTCGGAACCATCCAATCCGGCGCTCTCGAAGACTCCAACGTCGATCTTGCGAGCGAGCTGACCGACATGATCTCGGCGCAGCGCGGCTTCACCGCGAACTCGAAATCGTTCCAGACCGGCGCAGATCTGCTTGACGTCGTCGTCAACCTGAAGCGCTGAGTAGCTCAACGCCGATTCCGGGCCAGAGAACGTTCAAGAGCACGCCATGTCCCTTACCTCAGCCCTCGATTCGGCCCGCAACTCGCTCATGGCGTCGGGCATCCAGTCCTCGACGATCTCGCGCAATATCGCCGGTGCCGGTTCGACCGGCTATTCGCGCAAGATCACCGAGCTGGATAATCTTCCCGGCGCCGGCGTTTACGTCGCGGCGATCCAGCGCGCCGCCTCTTCGGGCCTGTACAGCAACGTCCTGACCGCGACCTCGGCAGCCGCCACGCAGAGCGCGATCTATGCCGGTCTCCAGAAGATCGCCGCTGCCACGGTGGACGATCCGCAGCTCGACCAGTCGCCGACGGCGCAGCTCAACGCGCTGAAGCAGGCGCTGCAGCAATATGCCAACGCGCCCGATAACACCACGTTGGCTCAGGCCGCCGTCACCTCCGCCAAAGACATGGCGACCGCGCTCAACCAGGCGACCGAGACCGTGCAGTCGGTGCGCGAGGGTGCGGACGCCGACATGAAAACGTCGGTCCAGAACATCAACCAGCTGCTCTCCCAGTTCCAGACGGTAAATACGGCGATCGTGAAGGGTACAATCGCCGGAGACGACGTGACTGACTATCTCGACCAGCGCGACAGCATCGTCTCGCAATTGTCGCAGGAGGTCGGCGTCACGATGACGATCCGCACCAACGGCGATGCAGCCCTCTACGCCGACAGCGGCGCGGTGCTGTTCGACAAAACGGCGCGGGCGGTAACTTTCGCTCCCACCACATCGTATTCGGCGAGCATCACGGGTAACGCGGTCTTCATCGACGGCGTGCCGGTGACCGGCGCCAATTCGGTGATGCCGATCAAGTCCGGCAAGCTTTCCGGACTCGCCCGACTGCGCGACAGCGACACGGTCACCTATCAGAGCCAGCTCGACGAAATCGCCCGCGGCCTGATCAATGCTTTCAAGGAAAGTGACCAAACGGCCGCTGCGCTGCCCAACGTTCCCGGTCTCTTCACGTACCCTGGCGCGCCGACGATGCCCGCGAGCGCTACCGTCTCGGTGGGCCTCGCCGGCACGATCTCGGTCGCGGCGTCGGTCGATCCCGCCTTGGGTGGCAACCCGAATCTGCTGCGCGACGGTGCCATCAGCGGGAACCCGGCCTATAACTACAACACTGCGGGCAACGGCGGCTTTTCGGCCCGGCTGCAGCAGCTCATCGGCAACATGGACGCGTCGCAGCCGTTCGATGCGACAACGCAGGGCAAGCCGAACGGCAGCCTGATCGACTACGCATCGTCGTCGACCAGCTGGATCGAGAACCAGCGCAAGGCCGCCAGCGACAGCTCTCAATATCAGAACACGCTGCTGGACCGCAGCACGACGGCGCTGTCGAACGTCAACGGCGTCAACATGGACGATGAGATGTCGTTGATGCTCCAGGTCGAGCGCACCTATTCGGCGTCCTCCAAGATCATTTCGACCGTTGACCAGATGTTGCAAGCCTTGCTAGCCGCCGTGGGGAATCCGTGATGATGAGCGCCAACTACATTTCCACCCTCGTGCTGTCCTCGTCCTTGAGGTATTCGATCACGAACAACCAGGCTGCGCTGAGCAAAGCGTCGACGGAAGCGACCACCGGGCGTTTCGCCGATGTCGGCCTCCAGCTCGGGGCGACGACGGGGGGAGACGTCACCTTGCGGGCGGACCTCAGCTTCGCCGACCAGCTCGTCGATACCAACGGCCTGGTCGGGGGACGCCTGGACGTGACCCAGGACCGCATCACCCAGCTCGGGTCGACCGCTACTGATTTTCTCAAGGACCTGATTGCGGCCCGCAGCACCGATGGTGGCGGCCGGATCATCCTGCCGCCGGCGTCCTCCAATCTCCAGGACCTGATCGGCGCGCTGAACGTCTCCTATAATGGCTCGTTCCTGTTCTCGGGCATCAACACGCAGACCCAGCCGATCACGCCTTACCAGGCCGGCTCGGCCAGCAAGAACAAGGTCGATGCCGATTTCCTTGCGGCCTTCGGCTTCACGCAATCCTCGGCCAGCGTGAACACCATTACGCCGGCCCAGATGCAGACATTCCTCAACGGTCCCTTCGACGCCGAGTTCGCAAGTCCTGCCTGGAACACCAACTGGTCAACGGCCACCGACCAGGTCATGCAAAGCCGCATCTCGACGACGGAGATCGCCGATACATCCGTCAGCGCCAACCAGACCGGTTTTCGCAAGCTCGCCGAGGCTTATACGATGATGGCCGATCTCGGGAATGCGAACCTCGACCAGTCGACGTTCCAGGTGGTCGTGGACAAAGCCATCGGCCTCGTCGGCAGCGCCATCACCGACCTCGCAACGCTGGGCGGCGACATGGGCACGGTCCAGCAGCGGATCACCAACGCGACCGACAAGCTGAAGACTCAGAAGGACATTCTGAACAATCAGATCGTCGGCATAGAGAAGGTCGATCCGACCGAAGCGTCGGTACGCGTCAACACGCTGCAGACCCAGATCCAGACGGCGCTCGCACTGACCTCGCAGCTCCAGAAGATCAGTCTCATCAACTATCTCTGAGCCCGAGCCGCTTACGCTTTCAGTTTCCTGCGCAGAGTATTACGGATGACTTTTGAAGCCTATGAGACGGTCGTTGAAGACAGCGGCTACGAGGCGCGAGGGCGCGAGCGCCAGGCGCTCAGCCTCGGCATCGACCGGCTGGAGCGGCTCCAGCGCGAGTGTTTCAGCCTTGAGGATCAGGTTCAGAGCCTGCTCTATGTCCGGCGGCTATGGACCATCTTCATCGAGGATCTGGCGCATCCCGAGAACGGACTGCCCGAGCAGCTGCGCGCCGACATCATCTCGATCGGTCTGTGGGTCGTCAAGGAAGCCGATCGCCTTCGCGAGGAAAAATCGAACGACGTGACGCAGCTCGTCGAAATCAACCGCCTGATTAGAGACGCGCTCTAATGAAGATCTCCTTGCGAGCGGGCGAACGAGTCTACATCAACGGCGCGGTGTTGCGCGTGGACCGCAAGGTCTCGCTCGAACTCGTCAATGATGTGATGTTCCTGCTGGAAGGGCAGGTGATGCAGGCTGCCGACGCCACCACGGCGATGCGGCAGCTTTATTTCATCGTTCAGCTCATGCTGATGAACCCGACAGATGTTGGCGCCGCCGCCTCGCTCTATGGGCAGCACCACGCGGCCCTGCTTGCCGTTTGCGAGAACCGCGAGATGCTGGACGGGCTCGCCGCGATCGACGAGATGGTCGGCGGAACCCGCTACTTCGAGGCGCTCAAGCGGATCCGGGCGCTGTTCCCTCTCGAGGAGGCGATCCTGGCCGGCACCACCACCAAATCTCCATTCAAGGCTGCCTGACAGCGGAGAGGCCCATGAACGTTCCCAGCGCGACCGATACCACGAGCACCAATTCGACCAGCTCGACCTCGTCCAGCTCGACGCCGTCAAGCAGCGGAGTCGACTACAACACCTTCCTCCAGCTCCTCATCGCCGAGATGAAGAACCAGGATCCGACCAATCCGACGGATACGTCGCAATACATGAGCCAGTTCGCCCAGCTGTCGACGGTCGAGCAGGCCATGCAAACCAACACGAAGCTGGATGCGCTGCTGTCCTCCCAGTCGCTGTCGCAGGCGGACGGGCTGATCGGAAAGAATGTCAGCTTCACCGACTCGACCGGAGCGACGTTCACCGGCAAGGTCGCCTCGATCTCGATCAACAGCAACGGCTCCGTCGCGACCCTCCAGGACGGCACCAAGGTCGCGGTCGGCCCTGGTCTCACGATCAGCAACTAACCATGAACGAGCGGGACGCCCTCGACCTCGTCCAGGCAGCGATCTGGACCATCCTCGTTGCCTGCGGACCCGCCGTCGGCGCGGCGATGCTGGTCGGCATCGTCATCGCGCTGATCCAGGCCCTGACCCAGATCCAGGAGGCGACGCTGACCTTCGTTCCGAAGATCATCGTCATCCTGGTGGTCGTGGCCATCTCCGGCTCCTTCATCGGCGCCCATCTCTCCACCTTCACCGAGATGGTCTATTCGCGGATCGAGCACGGCTTCTGATCCGCCGGCCACCACCCTCGCGTAAGCTTTGCGGGGCAGATTGCAGGGCGGACCCTGCTGCCCGGTGACCTATGGCCGATACGTTAGCTGCTAGCCTGCCGAACCCGCGACGCTTCGGCGCGGACGCCGTCTTCGCTGGCGGTATCGTGACCATGCTCACGATCCTGTTCCTGCCGATCCCTCCCATCCTGATCGACCTCGGCCTCGCTTTTTCGATCGCGCTGGCGGCGCTGATCCTGATGGTTGCGTTGTGGATCCAGCGGCCGCTCGATTTTTCCGCCTTCCCGACCGTGCTCCTCATCGCGACGATCCTGCGGCTCGCACTCAACGTCGCGACCACCCGCCTGATCCTGTCGCGCGGCGGGGAGGGCGAGACCGCTGCCGGCCACGTCGTCGCCGGCTTCTCGAAGTTCGTCATGGGCGGCGACTTCGTCATCGGATTGATCATTTTCGCGATCCTGGTCACGGTGAATTTCGTCGTGATCACCAAGGGCGCAACGCGTATCGCCGAAGTCGGCGCGCGCTTCACCCTGGACGCCATCCCCGGCAAGCAGATGGCGATCGACGCGGACCTCTCTGCAGGCCTGATCGATGACAAGGAAGCCCAACGCCGGCGCCGCGAGCTCGAAGAGGAGAGCTCCTTCTTCGGCGCGATGGACGGTGCCTCGAAATTCGTGCGCGGCGATGCCATCGCCGGCCTGATCATCACGGCGATCAACATCTTCGGCGGCATCATCATCGGCGTCACTCATCACGGTCTGACCCTGTCGCGCGCCGCCGACGTCTACACAAAACTGTCCGTCGGCGACGGTCTGGTCACGCAGATGCCGGCACTGATCGTGTCGCTGTCGGCGGGTCTGCTGGTGTCCAAGGGCGGCACCAGAGGCTCGGCGGAGCAGGCGGTGCTGCGGCAGCTCGGCGGCTATCCACGCGCGGTGTCTGCCGCCTCCTTAATGATGTTCGTGCTTGCCTTGATGCCGGGGCTGCCGATGGCACCGTTCGTGCTTCTGGGCGGCGTCATGGCCTTCGTCGGCTACTCGCTGCCGAAGCGGCAGGCGGCCGCGAAGCAGAAGGAGGATGCGCGCAAGGCCGAAGAGCGCGCCCAGAACGACGCCAAGGAATCGGTCAAGGAATCGCTCAAGACCGCCGAGATCGAGCTGTCGCTCGGCAGCCATCTGTCGGTTCACCTGCTCGGCTCGCGCAACGAGCTTGCCCACCGCGTCGCCAAGATCCGCAAGAAATTCGCCAAGCAGTACGGCTTCGTCATCCCCGAGATCAAGCTGTCGGACAATCTGTCGATCGACCCCAAGGGATACCAGATCCGGATCCACGACACGCGCGTCGCCCATGGCGAGCTCCGCATCGGCGAGGTGATGGTGCTGGTGGACAAGGACGGCAAGCCCGACGTGCCCGGCGACGAGGTGATCGAGCCCGCCTTCGGCATGAAGGCGCTGTGGGTGACGGAAGCCTTCACCGAGGAGGTCAAGCGGCAGGGCTGCAAGCCGGTCGACAATCTGTCGGTGCTCCTCACGCACCTGAGCGAAGTGCTGAGGGCAAATCTGTCGCAGCTGCTGTCCTACAAGGACATGCGCGCACTGCTCGACCGGCTCGAACCCGAATACAAGCGCCTTGTCGACGATCTCTGCCCGTCCCAGATTTCCTATTCCGGCCTGCTGGCGATCCTGAAGATCCTGCTGGGCGAGCGGGTGTCGATCCGGAATCTGCATCTGATCCTCGAGGCGATCGCCGAGATCGCGCCGCATGTCCGGCGGTCCGAGCAGGTTGCCGAGCACGTGCGGATGCGGCTGGCCCAGCAGATCTGCGGCGACCTCTCCGACAACGGCGTGCTCAACGTCCTTCGCCTCGGCAATCGCTGGGATCTCGCCTTCCATCAGAGCCTGAAGCGCGACGCCAAGGGTGACGTCGTCGAGTTCGACGCCGATCCTCGGCTGATCGAGCAGTTCGCGACCGAAGCCAGCGCCGCGGTCCGGAAGTTCACCGAGGACGGCACCAGTGTGGTGCTGGCGGTGACGCCGGAGGCCCGACCCTATGTGCGCATGATTTTGGAGCGGGTGTTCCCGACCCTGCCGATCCTGTCGCATGTCGAGGTCGCCCGCAGCGCCGAGATCCGGGCGCTCGGAGCCATTTCGTGATCATCGGCCTCACTGACCAGGTGCTCGTCACGTTCATCGTGTTCTGCCGTATCGGCGCCTGCCTGATGCTCGTGCCTGGCTATTCCAGCGTGAACGTTCCGCCGCAAATCCGCCTGTTCGTCGCCCTGGTCACGACCTTCGCGCTGGCGCCGATTCTTGTCGCCATCCTGAAGCCGCTCGTCGACGGCGCCTCGCCGCTGACGATGGCGCTGCTGATCGGCACAGAGCTTCTGGTCGGCGGCGTCATCGGTCTCGGCGGGCGTGTGTTCTTCCTCGCGCTCCAGACCATGCTCACCGTGATGGCGAGCGCGATCGGGCTCAGCAGCATCCCGGGCACGCCCGTCGGCGACACCGATCCGGCGCCGCCCGTGGTGCCGCTGATCATGGCCGCCGTCACTACGCTGTTCTTCCTGACCGATCAGCACTGGCAGGTGTTGCGCGGGCTGATGAACTCCTACGACGTCTGGCATCCCGGCGAGAAGCTGACCGGCGAGATGGCGCTGAACCAGCTGGTGAGCCGTCTCGCCGACGCGTTCGTGCTGACGCTGCGGATCACCAGCCCCTTCATCGTCTATTCCGTCATCGTCAATTTCTCGGTGGGTCTCATCAACAAGCTGACCCCGGCGATACCGGTCTATTTCGTCTCGGTGCCATTCGTCCTGTTCGGTGGTTTCCTGCTGCTCTATCTCACCAGCGACGAGCTGCTGGCGCAATTCATGCTGGGCCTGTCGTCATGGCTGCCGGGATGACGGGTCATGGTCTCGCGCGCGGACAAGCTCAGTCGAATCGTCTCGCTGATCAAGCTTCAGCTCCGGCTGTCCGAATGGCAGCTCTCACAATTGCGGCAGCAGGAGCAGACCATGCAGGATGAGCAGGCCTGGCTGGTGGGAACGCTGAACGAAGGCAAAACGCCGGCGGGATCGTCGAGCGATTCGATTGCGCGGCGCCTCAACAAGACCAGCGTCGGCGCTCGCGCCGTGCAGGAACGCGCCGCGATGCAGCTCGACAGGGTGCGCTCGGAAACCCGGCGTGTGAAGCAGCTCGAGGAGGTCGCCAGGGCGGCGCTCGCCGACAAGCTGCGCGCCGCAGAGAAGCGCTCGCTCGAAGACATGATGGGAACACACGCCGCCGCGCGCGATCTGACGCCGCGGCCAACCACCCGGACCAAGACATGATCGTAACACCGACATCCGACCTCGTTCTTGATGTCCTCGACGCCGCCGATCCGGTGACGCAGCGGATGGCGACGGCGAAGCTGGAGTCGCTGAGATCGTCGGGCGCCGATTTCGCTGCGACGATGGATGCGACGACCAGCAAGGCGGCCGATCAATCCGCCGCAAGTTTGACGGAGGCGCAATCGGGCGTGGTGAACGGGCCGCCGGTGCAGGTGATCAAGAAGCCTGGCCCGGACGAGGTCTATCGCAAGTTCGAAGCGTTCATTCTCCAGACCTTCGTCGAGACGATGCTGCCGAAGGAGTCTGACGAAGTATTCGGCAAGGGCACCGCGGGCGGCATCTGGAAATCGATGCTGGCCGAGCAGCTCGGCGCCCAGCTCGCGAAGGGCAAGGGGATCGGAATTGCCAAGCAGCTCGCGGCTGCGCATCCGGCAGGCCCGGAGGCCGCGGGCAAGTCGGACTGATGGATATGGGACCTGGGTGACGAAAGTTGAGGGGTGGATTTGCTATGCAGGTAGAACAAGGCGCGACGGCCCAGGTGATGGAGCAGCCGGTCATTGAGCAACACGTCCTTGACATCGAGGCCGTGACGGAGGCTGCGCCGAGCGACGTTCTGTTGCCCGCGCTCCTGCCTAATGTCGGCAGCGACATGACGCCCGACGACCCTGAGGCGGCGGCGAGGTTGGAGGTGGTGCGGTCCGAAGAGGTCCGCGGATTGCTGGTCGCAATTCGCCGGCTCGAAACCATTGTCGAGGAGGAGACCGCCGCGCTCGCCACCGGACAGAAGGTCGACTTCGACGACTTCAGCGCCCGCAAGAGCCGGAGCATGCTGGAATTCGTCCGCCTGATGCGGGCGCGGATGCATCTCGGCAGCGAAACCGAGATCACCGAGGAAATTCAGCGGCTGCGCGAGAAGCTCGAGCGAAACCGCTCTCTCCTCGAAATGCACTACGACGCCGTGCGTGAGGTCGCGAGCATCATCCTCAGGGCGATCAAGGAAGCCGAATCGGACGGCACGTACACCGGTCGCGCAGCGCAGGACAGAAAATGATCAAGCTGGTGCTGGCCGGGCTCTGGGTATGCATCCTCACCGCGGGCACGAGCTATGGGGTTGCCTATTGGAAGGAAAATGGCAGCCTGCTGCCCGCGAAGGACGAATATCTTGAAGGCCTGCAATACCAGAAGACGCGGGCGCTGAGCGTGCCCATGGTCGAGGGCGGCGCTGTGCAGGGCTACATCGTCGCGCGCTTCGTCTACACAGTTGAGGCGAAGACCATGCACCAGCTGACGGTTCCGCCGGAGCCGTTCGTCGTCGACGAGGCTTTCCGAAGGATCTACGCTGACGACAAGCTCGATTTCAGGAAGCTCGCCCGTTACGATCTCTCCGTGCTCACCTCGGCGATCAAGCAGCGCGTCAACGAGCGGATGCAGGCCGACATCGTCCAGGACGTCCTGGTCGAGGACTTCAACTACGTCTCCAAGGAAGAATTCCAGCAGAAGCCGTAGTGCGCCGGTCCGCGAAACCGCGCAGGCCCGACGACATCCAGGCCGTCAAAAACAACCGGCCCCTGCGCGAGCTTCCCGCAGGGGCCGGTGGTCGTTTGCGAGCCGGCTTGCCGCGTCAGTTGCCGGCCGGGTAGGCCGCAGGCGCGGCATGAGCCCGGTTCAGGAGGATGCCGACCTCGTCGAGCTCCTGCATCGGCTCGTCGATCGTCTCATTGGCCGGGATGTTGAGCCGGTATCCGACATAGCGGCGGGCCACGATCGCGTCGAAACCGAGGCGGTCGCGGAGCTTCTTGCGTAGCTTGCTGACGTGACTTTCGATCACGCTCTCGTCGAATGTGGATTCAAAGATGCCGTAGACCGCGTTGAAGATCTGCGTCTTGGTGATCCATTTGCCGTGGTTGCTGACCATATATTCGAGGATGCGCAGCTCGCGGCGCGGCAGCGTCAGGGCGTGGCCCGCGATTTCGGGGTCACGTCCGTTGAAGAAGACCTGGATCCTGGTCTCGCAGGGCCTCGGCAACTCTCCGACCCGGCGGCGAGCGATCGCGGCCGTTCGGGCGAGGATCTCACGCAGATGGATCGGCACGTGGACGACGTCGTCCACACCGGATTCGAACAGCTCCAGCGTATTCTTGAGCATCTTTTGGCCGCTCATGGCGATGATCGGAGCCGTAGACCGCTTGCGCATCGCCCGCGGCAGGCTTCCGCGGGCATCGCAGTCCCCCAGAAGGAAGGCATCGACGGCTGCAAGGTCCGATTCACTCGCGGATTGCAGCCAGTCCCAGAATTCTCCGGAGGAGAAGCCGATCGACGATACGCCTTCGCGAACGAGCCCTCCTACGTAGCTGTTCGTGACGCTCTCGCGATCATCAACGATAATATACATCAGTCTTTCGCCCCTGTTTCGCACTTGCTGTAGCCGGGAGGTTTGTTGTGATGCCCCGGTTCGGCAGCCATGCTGTTTGACGATATTCCCTCCCGCGAACCGTTATTGTGGTCTCGATATTCGCGGGCAGCCCTACGCATTCAGTGCCCACATGTGTGGGCCTGCTACTTCGACTCGATACTGAACGCTTACTGCGTGAAGCCCGGCGGGTGTCTTACAGATCACCTTGCGGGGCGGATTGAGATAGCGACGTAGTACAGCTGCGTTACGTTGCTCATCGCGTCCGAACGCCACTGAACTCTGTCGATCTCCTCGCCAACGGGCGAGAATCACTTAAGACAGACCGTAACAATTGCCGATTTCCGATCAAGCGTGCGGAACAAAGCGTTTGCTACGTGTGCTTGATGCTGTTGGTTTGTTTCCAGTTGTCTCTTTGTATGTCCGAACGCATCAGTTGATTTGAAATTCGAACCAGTTTTGCACCTTAGCGGTTATAAAGTTCCTATGCCCGTACAAATAAAGCCGTTTTGAGTCGTGTCACTGAGCCGTCATACGGGGGATTTTCAACCCGGGATTGACTCCTCTGGCCGGGTACTCACGTGCGACAATTCGACTCATGTATGGCGGCGAGACTCCAGCTTGGCAAAATCTTGGCGAGTGTGTGTCTTTCGAGTCGCACTTTTGAATCACGCATGATGCGCCAGACTCGCCTGTGCTTCATGCGCGACGAAAAAGTTCTGATGCGCACGTTTCAGGCAAGCTTCGCCAACTAGCTTCGTTCGACAGATCAAAACGAACGGAGCATTTTCAAATGTTGTCCGATGGAAAAACGCGTCCCGCTGAAGCTGCGGATTTGACCGCAGCTGCGAAGCTTGCTCCGGACACACGCGACACCAAGCCCAATAATAACACGCGCACGGCCAAGCCCGCGGCAGGCGCGAAGCCTGCATCATTGTCGAACGACGAAGCCGCAGCGAAAGAGGCGCTCGAGGGATTGAAGCGCATTCGTGCCAAGGCGCGCCTCGACAAGATGGCGATACCAAAGCCTGCGCCTGCCGTCATCAAGCCGGCGATGATCGTAGCCAAGCCGCCGCCGCAGCGCCCCGCTTGGGTCGTTCCGCTCGCGACATTGGCGATTGCCGCCATCCTGGTGGTCTGCGCGTGCACCGGCGTCATTGCCTATCTCACCACGCAGCCGGGCCAGACCAATGCCACGGCCAATGCGGAGATCAGGAATCTGCGCGAAACGGTCGCCCAGCTCCGCAAGCAATTGTCCGGCGTATCAGAGAATCTCGATGGCCTGCGCACCGCGGTCGATCAATCAAGCAAGGCAACCAGCGATCGTTTCGGTCGGTTTGCCGAAAATCTGGATCGTATCGAGCGAGTCAGTTCGTCTTCGACGGCGAAGCTCGACAGGCTCGCCCAGGCCCAAATCCAGGCGCCGGTGCAAGTCGCCGCGCAGCCGTCGCCGGCGATGCCGGTGATGGCGTCGGTGGCCGCGCCGGAGACCACGGGCTCGGTGGCTCCGGTCGAGCGCAGCTCGGCGCCGCGCAAAGTGGTCAAGGGCTGGTCGGTTCGCCAGGCCTATGAGGGCATCGCGATCCTGCAGGGCCCGAACGGTGTCGTCGAGGCCGTGCTCGGGCAGCAGGTGCCGAATCTCGGTCGGATCGAGGAGATCAGGAACGAGAACGGCCGTCTCGTCGTGGAAACCAGCGGCGGCGGTGTCATCTATTCAGCGCGCAAGTGAGCGGCGGAGGCTTCTATTGTCGGTGATGCTCGAAGCTGGTGCATAGCAGCTCGATCTCGGCCTCCGCGATCGGCGCACGAAACAGCCGGCAGGTGAACTCGACCGTCGACTTGTTCTCGGAAGCTGTGCGATCCTCCCGCAGGAAGATGCATCGCTTGCAGATGTCGGTGTGGTGCCGCTGTTCGGCGGCATCCGCCTGATCGAGCACGTGACGCAACGTGTCGCGGAAGCGAAGCTTGCTGTCATCATCGAGAATGGCGAAGGCATCGACCAGGCCGTTGACCGGATCGCGGGCCAGAAACTTCTTGCCTTGCTGCGTCACGCTAAGCATGACCGAGCGCTTGTCCTTGGAGGAGCGGGTTCGCTCCACATAACCGAGGCGTTCGAGCTCGCCGATGATGAAGGAGGCGGTGCCGCGCGTCGTGCCGACATAGCTTGCCAGCGCCGACGGCGTCCGTGAGAACCGATTCGCACGGAAGAGGAAGCGCAGCGCCATCCACTCGCGATCCCGCATGCCATGCTTGGTGCCTTCGAACCACAGGATCCGCGCCACCTGTCCCAACAATTCGATTGCTTCGCGAGCCAAATTCATTTCGATGCCAGATAGGATCAAGCTTTGTTCAATTGAGCGTTCGGGGGCGCAATCGCTGCGGGTTCGGAATGAAGCCGTCTAGCGTTGCTTCGCGCGAGACCAAAGGAACATGCCGCGCTTGGAAGACGCCTCTCCGTTCTGGAGATGGAACATTCGGGAGTGGAACTAGAGCGTCACAAAGAAAGTTCGAGTAAACTGCAAAGCTCAACTGATCCGAAAATTTCAGTCAAATGGTGCGAGCTTGCGTGCAAATGTCGGACGCTATGCAGTGCTTGGGCAACATGATGTGTCAATGCGGCCACGATGGAGCCTGTTTGTTGCGGCAAACCGTTTCGAGTTGCGCGAAGCCACGCATGATCGGCAACGCGTGATGGCGCAGCGGAAGGCGGGAGAACCCTTTTTTCGGTTAATGGATGTTGCGACGCAACGCGGCTACACGGTTAAATCAGTCACATCATCAGATCAGGGACTGCAGCTTGATCTATCCGGAACGCGCCGCATGGCTTCCATGCCGACTTTCGCGGCAGCTATCGCAAGGACGCGGCGGACGACGCCTGGGCGCAGGCGCAAGCCTGGTTCAAGAAATATGGCGTTCTGAGCTGAGGCCGCGCCACAGCGCATCGAGGCCGTGCCGATAGGTCGGATAGGCCAGCGCGACGTCGAGCTCGCGCTTCAATTTCGCATTGGAGACGCGGGCGCTGCTGGCATAGAAGCTGCGCGCCATCGCCGACATCTCGGCGGTCGCAAACGCTTCTTCGGCCGGCGGCGCGATGCCCATCAGCTGAGCGGCATAGGTGATCACGTCTTGCGGCGGTGCGGGCTCGTCGTCGCAGACGTTCCAGGTGCCGCCGCTGTTGTGGGTGATCGCGGCCATGATGGCGCTCGCGATGTCGTCGACATGGATGCGGTTGAAAACCTGGCCGGGCTTGATGATGCGGCGGGCGGTGCCGCCACGCAGCGTCACCAGCGCGTTGCGGCCGGGACCGTAGATGCCGGCAAGGCGCAGGATCGCAACATCGCCGTGCGCCGTCTCGGTCCAGGCCTGCTCCGCCGCGACGCGCAGCCGGGCGCGATCGAGGGAAGACTGCGGCGGCGTGCTCTCGTCGACCCATCCCCCGGCATGATCGCCATAGACGCCGATGGTGGAGAGATAGACGACCTTGCGGCGGCCTGTTGCCAGCACATCGCCGAGCGCTGCGAGCGCGGGATCGCCGCTGCTGTCAGGCGGGATCGAGATCAGGAGAACATCGGCATCGCGGATGCGATTGACGGTCGCATCAGCCGGGCGGCTGCCGGAAAAGGCATGCAGCTCGACGCCGGCGAGATCGTCCCGCGTGGTGGGATCGCGCACGGTGCCGGCGACATGCGAGAAGCTGCCGCCGAACCTGCGGACGAAATGCCGGGCGCTATAGCCGAGGCCAAGAATGAAGAGCCGCATGCGTCTTCCCGTGCCGGGTCCGAGTTCCGTTCGCGCGAGCCGGCGCGTCCTCGCTCATAAGAGATCAAAACCGCAAAACAACCCCATGCATAGTACATCACGCCGGCGTGAGGGTTGCCCTCAGTGCACCCGGTGGCTCGCCCTATCGTCCTCGGCCTGCTCGACAATCTGTGCGATCGGGCTCGACTGGTGATGCACCATGCGCCAGTCGTCGCCGACGCGGCGAAAATGGTTGGCGGCAGCCAGCGCGGTTCCGTCGACGATCTCGATGCAGAGCACGCGGGCGCTGTCGCCGTCGACGATCGCCTGCGGTTCGGCGCAGACGATCTGCGGCCTCTCAGGATTTTGCAGGATGTCGCGCCAGCTGCCGATGACAGTGGCATGGCCGACGATCGCGGGCCAGCCGGGATGAATGCAGGAGATGGCGTCGTCGTCCGCCCACATCCGCTTCATGCTGTCAAAATCGCCCGTCGAAAAGGCGGCGTAAAAAGCCGCGTTCGCGGCGATGACCTTGCTGTCCTTTGCCATCTCTCTCGGGTGGGGCAATGGAAGGCAAAAATCAAGCGCGACTTCAGTCCGACTTTGAACGCAGTGCAGCATCGCTGCCCAGTTTCTGGTCATGCCGAAACGAGCATCTCTACCGCGCGCCGCGCACCTTCCGCGTAGAGGCGCCCAAGCGCTACGGTCACCGCCTCGCGCAGCCGCGGCTCGGCGCCAAGCGGCCCAAACACCTTCGTGACGCCGAGCAATGCAGGCGCAAGCCGTTCGGCGACGGGACCGGCCTCGCGCGCCAGCGCCGCCAGCTCGGCCGCGAAGGGATCGCGCACGTCGATGGCGCGGCCCTGCTCGTCAGATGCGGTGACGTAGCGCATCCAGCCAGCCACCGCGAGCGCATGGGTCGCGATCGGCAGGTTCATGGCGAGACGATCCTGCATCGTCCCGAGCAGGCGCTGCGGCAGTTTTTGCGAGCCGTCCATCGCGATCTGCCAGGTGCGGTGATGCAACGCCGGATTGGCAAAACGCTGGAGCAGGGAGGCGCGATAGGCGGCAAGATCGGTGCCTTCAGGCATCGTCAACGTCACCGCGGCCTCTTCCATCACCCGTGCGGCGAGGCGCGCGAAATGCGGATCCTGCATGGTGTCGGCGATGGTCTCGTACCCGGCGAGGTAGCCGAGATAGGCGAGCGCTGAATGGCTGGCATTGAGCAGCCGCAGCTTCATCAGCTCGAACGGCTTGACGTCGCTGACAAGCTCGACACCTGCCGCGGCGAGATCGGGCCTTCCCGAGGCAAAGCGATCCTCGACCACCCATTGCGTGAAGGGCTCTGTCATCACAGGCCAGGCGTCACGCATTCCGAGCACTGCTGCGACCCCATCACGATCGGCACGGGTGGTTTCGGGCACGATGCGGTCGACCATGGTGCAGGGGAAAGTGGCGTTAGCGGCGATCCACTTGCCAAGCTCCTCTGAGCGGAGCGCGGCGAATTGCGTCACGATCCGCTGCACGGTGTGACCGTTGGCGGCGAGATTGTCGCAGCACAGCACGGTGAAGGGCGCAATCCCCTGCGCCCGCCGCCGCGCCAGCGCCGCCACGATGAAGCCCGGCGCCGAGCGCGGCGCGTCGATATCGTTGAGGTCGTGCACGACATCGGGGTGTCGCTCGTCAAGATCGCCTGACTGCGGCGTGTGGCAATAGCCCTTTTCGGTCACCGTCAGCGAGACGATGCGAATGGCGGGATCAGCCATCCGTTCGACCAGCGCAGCCGGCTTCTCGCGCGCGACGACGCTGTCCAGCAATGCCCCGATGACACGATGCTCGGTGCCCTCGGCGGCGCGCACGGCGACCGTGTAGAGATGATCCTGCGGGGCGAGAGCATCGCGCGTATCGGGGCTGCGCAGGCTCGCGCCGACGATGCCCCAGGATGTGGGGCCTGCGGCCAGGCAATCGTCGATGGCGACAGCCTGATGCGCACGATGAAACGCGCCGAGACCGAGATGCACGATGCCTGGCGTGATCAGGGAACGGTCATAGGCCGGGCGGCGGATGGCCGCTGGCAACAGGTCGAGATGGGCGTGACCAAGCCGCATGGTCGTCTCCCTGGGTTTAGCCCGTTGCTTGACATGGCGGCCGTATCGGGTCAATTGGTAAGGCCAATTATCCAAAGTGGACGTGGCCGCCGGCAGCAATCCATCCGGCGAGACCGTTCGGGGAGGCCGGCGTGCCGCTGGAAGCTGTGGAGGCGAGACGGCTTTATCGCCAGGTCGCCGATCAATTGCGAAGCCTGATCGACAGCGGCGAGTACGCCGTCGGCAGCCGCTTGCCGACCGAGCGCGAGCTCGCCGAGCAGCTCAAGATTTCGCGGCCGACGGTGCGCGAAGCCCTGATCGCCCTCGAAGTGGAGGGACGCGTTCGCATTCGCGTCGGCTCCGGCATCTATGTAACAGAGCCCGTCGACGCTGCGCCGGTGTCCTCGGCCGTCCTCGAGGGGCCGTTCGAGCTGCTGCGCGCCCGTGAATTCCTGGAAAGCGCCATCGCGGAGCAGGCCGCCCGCGTGGCGACCAGCGACGATGTCGCGCGCATCGACGCGGCCCTTGTCGCGATGGCTGAGGTCGAGCATCCCAGCGAAGCTTCGATGGTCCATGACCGCGCCTTCCACATCGCGATCGCCGGATGCCTCGGCAACGCCGTGCTGGTGCGCGTCGTCGGCGAGCTGTTCGACCAGCGCCTCAATCCCTATTTCACGCAGCTTGCGCATTATTTCGAAAACCCCGGCACCTGGCTCGCCGCGCTGAGCGAGCATCGCGCCGTGCGCGACGCCATCGCGGCGCGCCGGCCAATGTCGGCTCACGACGCCATGCGCGATCACCTCGCGCATTCGCAGGAGCGCTTTGCGCAGAGCTTTGGCGCCGAGACATCAGCAGGCGCGCCGGGGGCGCGGAAGCGGACGGCGCGATCCGGAGATCAGCCGGCGAAGCCAAAACGATCCTCTGGCGTGCAAGCCAAAGGCGGCAGCGCGGGGCGACGATGAGATTGGACCGCTCGTCTCGTTGTTAGGGCGGGTGAACGAAGCTGCAGACACAATGGGATTTTACCGATGACCTCGACCGCTCTCGCCGCAACCCTGTTCGGACCCGAAGATCTGCGCATGATCGAGCATCCGCTCGACAAGCTCGCTGACGGAATGGTGCGCATCCGCTTCGGCGCCGGCGGCATCTGCGGCTCTGACATGCATTACTTCCGCCATGCCCGCACCGGCGATTTCGTGGTGAAGTCGCCGCTGGTGCTCGGTCACGAGATCTCGGGCGAGGTTGTGGAGATCGCGGGTATGCCTGCGAACCTGAAGGTCGGCGACCGCGTTGCCGTCAATCCGTCGCGCTGGTGCGGTCACTGCGTCGCCTGCCGCGAGGGGCGGCAGAACCTCTGCGAAAATATCTACTTCATGGGTTCGGCCTCGAAGACGCCGCACATGCAGGGCGGCTTTGCCAACTATTTCGACGCGATCCCGGCGCAATGCGTGAAGATTCCCGACCACGTCTCCTATCAGGCCGCGGCGCTCGCCGAGCCGCTCGCCGTTTGCCTGCACGCCGTCGCGCGCGCCGGCAACATCCAGGGCAAGCGCGGCATCATCTTTGGCGCCGGCCCGATCGGGCTTCTGACCATGCTGGCCGCGCGCCGCGCCGGCATGACCGATATCACGGTGGCCGATATCGCGCCGGCGCCGCTGGCGTTCGCGACCAGGCTCGGTGCGTCCCATGTCGAGAACGTCTCGGGCGGCGAGGAGGGCCTGAAGGCGCAGGCGGCGTCGCGTCCCTATGACGTCGCGTTCGAAGTCTCGGGCACTGCCGCGGGCCTTGCCAGCGCCATCGGCATCGTCAGGCGCGGTGGCGTGGTGGTGCAGATCGGCAATCTGCCGGGCGGCCAGATCCCGACGCCGTCGAATGCGGTGATGGCCAAGGAGATCGACCTGCGCGGCTCGTTCCGCTTCGGGCTGGAATTCATGACCGCGGTGGAACTGATCGGCGCGGGCAGCGTCGACGTGCTGGCGCTGGTCACCGCCGAGCGACCACTGTCGACCGCGCCCGACGCGCTGCGGCTGGCGCTCGACCGTTCGCAGAGCGTCAAGGTCGTGCTGACTGCGAACTGAATCTCGTTTTGACGCGTTTTCTTCACGCGAACCGGTGCCCACTCGAAAACGCTTTAGGAGAATGTCGATGATGCGCGAGGGATGGCGCTGGTACGGGCCAAACGATCCCGTGTCGCTGGACGATGTCAGGCAGGCCGGCGCAAGCGATATCGTATCGGCGTTGCATCAGGTGCCGATCGGCGAGGCCTGGACGCGCCGGGCGGTCGAGGAGCGCAAGAGCTTCATCGAGGACGGCCAGCCCGGCCGCTCGCCATTGACCTGGTCGGTGGTGGAATCGATCCCGATTCCCGATGACGTCAAGCGGCTCGGGGCTAAGGCGACCAAATCCATCGACGCCTGGATCGCGAGCCTGGAGGCGGTGGCCGCCTCTGGCATCAAGATCATCTGCTACAATTTCATGCCCGTGGTCGACTGGTGCCGCACCGATCTCGAATGGGAGCTGCCGAACGGCGCCCGCGCCCTGCGCTTCGATCAGGACCGGTTTGCGGCGTTCGAACTGCATATCCTGCAGCGCCCGGCAGCACTGCGGGAATATTCGCCCGAACAGCAGGCGCGCGCAAAGGCGCGGTTCGACAAGATGAGCCAGGCCGACATCGACTATCTCATCATGGCGATCGCCAGCGCGCTGCCGGGCTCGACCACCGAGCCGCTGACCATCCCGCAATTTCGCGACAAGCTGGATGCCTATCGCGATATCACGCCAAAGATGCTGCGGCAGCATCTCGTCGAGTTTCTCGAGCGCGTCGCGCCGGTCGCCGAGCAGCTCGGCGTCTCGCTGACGCTGCACCCGGACGATCCGCCGCGGCCGCTGTTCGGCCTGCCGCGCATCGCCTCCACGGCAGAGGATTACCAAGCGCTGTTCGATGCCGTGCCCTCAAAGGCGAACGGCATCTGCCTGTGCACAGGCTCGCTCGGCGTGCGCCCTGAGAACGATCTGCCTGCCATGGCCGAACGCTTCGGCCCGCGCATCGCCTTTGCCCATCTGCGCGCGACCAGGCGCGAAGCCGACGGCTTGTCCTTCCACGAGTCCGATCATCTCGACGGCGACGTCGACATGATCGCGGTGCTGAAGGCGCTGCTGAAGGAGAACGCACGACGCTCGCCGGACCAGCGCATCGTATTCCGTCCCGATCACGGCCATCGCATGCTGGACGATCTCGCCGCCACCAAGCGCACCAATCCCGGCTACACCGCAATCGGCCGCCTCCGCGGTCTCGCCGAGCTGCGTGGCGCCATCCGGGCGATCGGGCATCGGTGAACTCTTCGCCTCTCCCCGCGTGCGGGAGAGGCCGGAATGCGCGCTGAAAGCGCTGATTGCGGGTGAGGGGACTCTCCGCGGGTCCATCTCTGACGGTGATTGCGGAAGTAGCCCCTCGCCCCACCCTCTCAGGGCGAGCGCAGCTCGTCCCGGCCCCGTAGGAACGGGAATAGGGAGAATGTAGGCCGTGTACCCATAAGCCCGGCGATTTGATGCGACGAAAGCAATGTCCGCTTTGCCCCTATAGCGACCAAGTTCGTGCGGCAGCGCAGTATGTCGCGATGGGCCAAAGGCAGACATAGACCCGAGAGATATCAGATAAAGCCTTCGATGTACTCTCGCACCGCCCTTGTGTCGCCAGCCGCGGCAGCACAGATGCCAAATGCATGGATTTCATGAGGCAATGCGGTTAATTCCTTGAGAGTGCCAAAGGAACGGAGCCCAACGCCCTATGCTATCGCAGGATGTCCGTTGAGGAGCGGTGAATGGACCTCCGGCAGATGCTTCTGCCCATGCCACGTTGGATGCGATAGCAAGCTGCGAACTTACATGCGAAGGGCCCAGTGGCTGCCGACATCATTGACGCAAAGCAACAATCAGCGTCCAGCAAGTCATAAAGATTAGAATTAGAGAACCCACCGTCCAGAGTGTTGCGCGCGTATCGTGAGTCCTTGCCGTGAAATATGCGGCGAAATGCAATAGCCGCGAGACCACGTAACCGTACAGCAGCCATTGCGTGAGCGCTATTGATGGCTCGGTCAAGATGAAGAGGAATCCAGCGACTAGGAAAAACGGCAGATTTTCGAGATCGTTCAGCTGAATTCGCCGGATGCGGTCCACATATTCATTTGGTGCTAGTTGTTCTGAGTTTGGATGTGGGTTGAGGATGGTCTTCTTGATGTCCTCGGGTGAGCGAAATCCGCCTCTTACTTGCATCATCCGAACAACCGTCAACCACGACATCGTGAGAGCTTTGAGAACCATGATGGAGGCAGCGATCGCATAGGTACGAAAAAGCGGATCGTGAAAGCTGAGCTTGTCCATATCGCATCGCCTTCGTTTTGCTCGGTCATTCAACCACACAGAAGCGGGGAGCGGCTAGGCCCCAAAGTCCGCTTCGGGTGAGGAGCGCCGTTTCGACGGTTGGCCCTTGCTTCTGGTCCAATCCGATAAGCTGACAATTGAAGACGCCGCCCAAACTTCGCATTCGGGCCAAGAGCCGACCTGTGCGTCAGCGACAAATTGGGTAGGTGCGCCACCGTCGGCGAACTCAGGGAATAAGCGGCGCTGGCAGCGGCCCCGTTGGCAGTGGGACAAATTGATTCTGCTGCCCCCGGGCCATCGCCAGGATTATCAAGATGATTGCAATGACCGCGAGAAGTTTGACCATCGATCGAATTCTGCTGAAAACTTGTTCGTACGTCCAAGTTCTTGGCTTTGCGCTGCGTCGTAAAAGCAATCGTCCGCGACCAGATCAATACATGCATGCTGAAGAAATCAGCACCGTAAACATGTCCACGTCGAACTCTTTCTCCAGGCTCAGACCGAACCGCTCCAGCCATTTTGCCTGAGCCAGGTAGGCCGTGTTCTCCCGCGCCTGGGGGCAATCGAATTTGAGCTTTCCCAGATTCTGAAGGTGATGAACCATTTCATGGACCAGGACCGATTGGTCCGCCGGCGAAGTCGAGTCCCAATCGTCAGGAAGCAGGATCGTACTCCTATGGTTGTCGTAGAGTGCGACGACCTCGCGCTGAGCGGCTTGCCCATCGTTTCCCATGAAGCTTTGCGAAGACGCAAGGTCCCTTGCACGTAACCTCGCAAGCTCCATCCTTGATGCAAATTCAATGGCAGGACGATCTTTGTTGGCTGGGAGGTCAAAATTTGACGAGAGCCAAGTTACAATCTCTTCCAACAGGTCTTCCGAAGGTTGAACCGCGTCAGAATGCAACAAGACCGAACGCGACCCGGTGGACGCGCTGCCCTCCAAAGCATATTCGCAATGACCTCCTGAGGATGTCGCCAACGTGAGAGAGGCAACTACAGCGACCATAAGAAATTCTTTGAACATGACCCTCTCCTAGAGGCTGTTCGGAATACGGACGCTCTTCCAATACCCTTAGTCAGCAGTTGAATGGCTGAATCATAGCATTCGCTTGCCGACGCCATTGTGAACCCATTCACACCAGAGAAGCCACAACGCCGGTCACCGAGTATGCTGGTGAGCGGCGCGGGTGGTACCTCGCCGGGATACAAACAGACCGCCCATCGTAGTGACAGTGAGCACGCCTATCGCCGATTGCCGAGCTAGGATGAACGAAAGATGGTTGGTTCGATGGATGGGTTCGAGGTGACGAAGTCGATCTCACCGCGCGTGATACCAATGTCCATAAGCTCGCTATCCGTCAGGCAACACAGCTGCATTCGCAGCCTCTCGCGTTTGCGCCACTCACAAAACGCATCCCAATATGCTTCGAGGGGGCTGTAATACTGCCGCCTTGCAGTTGCCGGTCCAAACTCAGTGGTCCCGTGGATCGTGCTCATCGCGGTGTGTCCAAGTTGGGCTGTTTCACCAAACTAAAGCTGCCTGCACATCCGCTGGCGCGCTTAACAGGTGGCTTACATTCTCCTTACCGGCAGCTTATTCTTTGCGCTCCTGAGGCTTCAGAGGTGACCTCGAAAAGGAATGGCAGCTTGCGTTATCTCTTTGATGACTACGCCTTGGACACTGACCGACGCGAACTGCACCGCGCAACGGACGTGATTGTTGTCACACCTCAGGTGTTCGATCTGCTTGACTACCTGATCCGAAACAGGGAGCGGGTCGTCAGCAAAGACGACCTCACCAACGCCGTTTGGAACGGACGTATCGTTTCCGATGCCGCCCTGACGACCCGCCTGAATGCCGCTCGGAGCGCAATTGGCGACACGGGCGAGAAGCAGCGCCTAATAAAAACATTGCCTCGCAAAGGCTTCCGCTTTGTTGGCGCCGTTCGGGAAGTCCCGAGACGCACTGTTGACCCTCTCGGTTCGGCAGTGCAGCGCAGCGATACGATGTCAAGCTCATCTACGGCGCCGCGTTTATCCATTGTTGTGCTGCCGTTCGCCAACCTGAGCGGCGAGCGCGAGCAGGACTATTTTGTCGATGGCGTAACCGAGAGTTTGACCACCGACTTGTCGCGAATTAGCGGCTCATTCGTGATTGGACGGCACACAGCATTCACCTACAAGGGGAAAGCGGTCGACCTGAAACGGATCGGGCGGGAGTTGAACGTCCGCTACGTGCTGCAAGGCTCGGTGCAGCGGGGTGGCAACCGGGTTCGCGTGAACGTGCGGTTGGTTGACGCCGAGACCACCAATCACCTTTGGGCCGAACGCTTCGATAAGCCAGTCGCGGATCTTTTTGATATGCAGGACGAAATTGTATCGAGGCTCGCCAACAGCTTGAATGCGCAGCTTATTGAGGTTGAGGCGCGGCGAGCAGATCGCGCGCTGCATCCAGATGCGATGGATTTGTATTTCCAAGGCATGGCTTGCTTAAACAAGGGAAGGATTCCCGAGTATCTTGCCCAAGCGCGCAGTTTTCTTGAACGCGCCTTGGCGCTCGATCCCAAAAATGTCGAGGCGCTGGTCGCGTTGGCAAATATTGACCTGAATAGTGGTGCATTCTATTTGACAGATGATCCGGCCGCACGGTTCGCGGCGGCTGAGACGGCCTTGATCAAGGCTCTGTCATTGGCCCCACAGCACGCGCGGGCCCACCGGCATCTTGGACACGTCAAGATTTTCACCAACCGCGCGGCTCAAGGCCTTGCTGAATGCGAGCAGGCATTGGCACTGGATCGAAACTTGGCCAGCGCACACGGGTCCATCGGTATGGCTAAGTATTTTCTTGGTTGCGGCGCTGAGACCGAGGCCCATATCCAGAACGCACTCCGCCTCAGTCCTCGCGATACGGACGCTTTTATTTGGATGATAATCGCCGGCCACGCTAAGCTACAGCTCGGCGCCGACGAGGAAGCGGTCGCGCGGTTCCGTCGCTCAATGGACATCAACCGAAATCATCCCCGTGTAAACTTCTATCTCGCCGCCGCCTTGGCGCTGCTCGGCTCGCTCGATGAGGCAAAGGCCGCTGTGCAGGCAGGACTTATGCTTGACCCAAACTTTACCCTCCGCACCCTCCGCCGCTTCAACGCCCATGCAGCCAGCAACAATCCAACCTTCATCGCCGGAGGCAAGCGCGTCTACGAGGGCATGCGCATGGCGGGGGTGCCGGAAGGGTGATGTCGGAGATGGGTCACTTTCGGCGGTTTTGGCAGAGGTTGCGGGCTGGTTGATGTCCGCTCCTTTCCGTAAGCGTCGGGCCAGCGGCGTTGCGGTTGGCCGGACTGCCGTGATTCAAGCTCCCGAACTGGAGCCTGAATCATGCGCAACGAACTCGTCGAATTCGTCAGCCGCGTCGCGCCGGTGGCCGGGCCGCCTCCGCGGTTTCGCCCAGCTGCGTGGCGCCATCCGGGCGATCATGCATTAAAGACGGTTGCGCCTGCCGCCATAGCGGGCGTTATTGCGCTTCTCAACGTGAGAAGTGAAATCCCATGCGCGTCTTTTCTGCCGCCCTTGCCACCGAGACGAACACCTTTGCGCCGATGCCGACGGGCGTGTCGGCGTTTCATGAGCGCGCCTACTATCCCGCGGGAAAGCATCCCGATGCGATGCAGATGCACGGCGGCCCGCTCTGGGCCGCGCGGGAGGTCGGGCCGTCGCGGGGCTGGACGCTGATCGAGGGTCTGGTGGCGGCAGCCGTGCCGAACGGCATCGTGACGCGCACAGCCTATGAAAGTCTCCGCGACCAGCTGCTCGGGGATCTCAAGGCGGCGCTTCCCGTCGACATGGTCCTGCTCGGCATGCACGGCGCCATGGTCGCCGACGGCTATGACGATTGCGAAGGCGACCTCCTGGCGCGCGTCCGGCAGATCGTGGGACCGGATACGGTGGTCGGCGGGACGCTCGACCCGCACACCCATCTCAGCGACGCGATGGTCGGCAATGCCAACCTCCTGATCTGCTGGAAGGAATATCCGCACACGGACATCCTGGAGCGGGCGCGGGAGCTCGTCGAATTCTGCACGGCGCTGGCCGAGCAGCGCCTCGAGCTGCGCGTCGCTGTTATCGACACCGGGATGATCGCGCCGCTGCACACCACGCGCGAGCCGGGCAAGAGTTTCGTGAACCGCGTGCGCGCACTCGAGGGCAAGGACGGCATCGTCTCCATCTCCGTCGTGCACGGCTTTGCATCGGGCGACGTGCCTGACATGGGCACCAAGATGCTGGTCTATAGCGATGCCGCCGCCGATCCGGACGGCGCACGGGGACAAGACGTGGCGCAGCGCCTGGCGCGCGAGCTGTGCGACCTGCGCGGGGCGCTGAGCGAGCGACCGGTCGGGATCGATGCCGCGATCGACGCCGCGCTCGCCGCTGATGGCACGGTGGTGCTCGGCGATGGCAGCGACAATCCGGGCGGCGGCGCACCCGGCGATTCGACCTATATCCTGCGGAGGCTCATCGATCGCAAGGTCGCGAGCGCCTGTCTCGGGCCATTGTGGGATCCCGGTGCGGTGCGGATCGCCTTCGATGCCGGCGTCGGCGCGCGCATCGCCTTGCGCATCGGCGGCAAGATCGGGCCATTGTCGGGAGATCCTGTCGACGCCGTCTGGGAGATCCGCGCGATCAAGCCGGACATGGTCATGACGGGACTTGCGGGGACGCCGGCGAAGCTCGGCGACTGCGCCCTGATTGCCTCTGACGGCGTCGAGGTCGTGCTCTCGACCTTCCGCTGCCAGACCTTCGGTGTCGACGTCTTCACCCAGCTCGGGCTCGATCCCGCGCAGCGCAAGATCGCCGTCGTCAAGTCATCGCAGCATTTCCGCGCGTCGTTCGAGCCGATCGCCACGCGCGTCATCATGGTCGACGCGCCCGGCGTCGTGGCCCGCGACATCACTTCGCTGCCATACCGCAAGATCCGCCGCCCGAAATGGCCGCTGGATGCGAGCTGACGGCCGGTCATTAAAGCGTGAAATTAGGTTTGGTCGGCGGGTCCGTGTTTCACCTCTCCAAAGCGGGGAGAGGTCGGATTGCTACGGTGCGCAATTGCGCACCTGAGCAATCCGGGTGAGGGGCCGCGGCGCACAGTGAGACTGTAACCCCTCACCCGGATCGCATCTTACGATGCGATCCGACCTCTCCCTGCGGGAGAGGTGACTCGAGTTCTTGGCGCGCACCGATTCATCCCAATCCCGTCGCGTTTTAGCGGTCAGGCGAGAAAATCGCTGCGGTTGACGCGGCTCAGCGATGTCTCCAGCCGGACACTGTCGCGCCTGATTTCCTCGACCGTCTCGAAAGTGAAGCCGATGTGCGCGGCCGCTGCCGCCTCCGCCTCCTTGGCCTTGCCGGCGATCACGGCCTCCGCGAGCGTCAGGTGCTGCTGGAGCAACTGATCGCGGACGCCTTCGCGCAGATAGAGCTGGGCGCGGCTGTAGAAGATATTGTTGCGCAGGAGGTCGGCGAGCGCGCGCATGACGTGAAGCAGGACCACGTTGTGGCTGGCCTCGTAGATCAGCAAATGAAGGTCGACGTCGGCGTCGCCTTCCTGCGTCGGATCCTCGAGCTTGTGAGCCTTCTGCATCCGGTCGACGCAGTGCCGGATCGCCTTCCGGTCGAGATCGGTCGCGCGCATGGCGGCAAAGCGGGCCGCATGGGCCTCCTGAATCCGGCGGAATTCGAAATAGTCGGCCGTGACGCGCGGCTTGTCCTGCAGCAGCGTGGCGAGCGGCCGAAACAGCGGCGAGAGGAATTGGGCGACGAACGTTCCCGAGCGCGTGGTGGCGAGCAGCCCCCGCTGTTCCAGGATCTGCAGCGCCTCGCGCAGCGACGGCCGCGAGATGTCCAGCTTCTCGGCCAGGTCCCGCTCGGCCGCCAGCTTTTCACCCGGCCGGAGCACGCCCTCCAGGATCAGCCGCTCGATGTGATCGGCCATCGCTTCCGCGATCTTGGGTGTGCGAACGACGTTGCTCAAGTGGCACCTATCTGTCTGGGCGAGCGTATGGATTCGTCTTGCGACTATGGACCTTGGAAGGCATCGGTCAAGTCTGCTCCCCGCATCGATCAATTATGAAATATCTTTCCCAATTGACAGAACTGGTAAATTAATTTTACCAATATGAGTATAGGATAACAGATATGCCCAAGATCGCGGTTCAGCGCGGCGGCGTGAGGAAACGCGAGGAGAAGTCTCATGACGTGGACGCAGGTTTACGACCCTTTCAATAATCCGTGGCTTTCGACCGCGGCGGCGGCCCTTCCCGTGGTCGTCCTGCTGAGCGCGATTGCGATCTTCGAGATCAAGGCGCACTGGGCGGCGGCGATCGGCCTCGTGACGGCGCTTGGCGTTGCCATCCTCGGCTTCGGCATGCCGGCGCCGATGGCTGCAATGGCGGCGATCTATGGGGCGGGCTTCGGGCTCCTGCCGATCGGCTGGATCATCATCAACATCATCTTCCTCTATCAGTTGCTGAACGAGAAGGGCGAGTTCGCGGTGCTGCAACGCTCGATCAGCTCGATCAGCGACGATCGGCGGCTGCAGCTGCTGTTCATCGCGTTCTCGCTCGGGGCTTTCTTCGAGGGAGCCGCCGGGTTTGGCACGCCCGTCGCCGTCACCGCCGCAATGCTGATCGGACTGGGCTTTTCTCCGCTCGCCGCATCCGGCCTGTCGCTGATCGCCAATACGGCTCCGGTCGCCTATGGGGCGCTCGGAACGCCGGTGATTGCGCTCAGCGCCGTAACGGGGCTCGATCTGCAGGCGTTGAGCGCGATGATCGGTCGGCAACTGCCGTTCTTTTCGCTGCTCGTGCCGTTCTGGCTGATCTGGGCCTTCGTCGGTTTTCGGCGGATGCTCGAAATCTGGCCGGCGATCCTGGTCGCGGGCGTCTCGTTCGCCGTTCCGCAATATCTGGTCTCCAACTTCCATGGTCCGTGGCTGGTCGATGTGATCGCCGCAGTGGTCTCGATGGCGAGCCTTGCGCTGTTCCTGAAGATCTGGCGCCCTGCGAATGCGATGAAGGAGATGCCGGTGCGCTATGGCGCGCCGCTGGCGGCCGAAGCGCCCAGCGGCAAGACGACGAAGGCGGCCGTCGCCAAGGCGTGGACGCCGTGGCTGATCTTCTCTGCCTTCGTCTTCGCCTGGGGAACGCCGCAGGTGAAGAGCTGGCTCGACAGTATCTGGGTTGCCAAGTTTCCCGTCGTGGGGCTGCACAACCTCGTGCAGAAGGCTCCGCCGGTCGTGGCAAAGCCCGCAGCCGAAGGCGCAGTCTATGTGCTCAATCTGCTCTCGGCGGCTGGTACCGGCATCCTGCTGGCGGCGATCATCTCGGGACTGCTGGTCGGCTACGGCCCGCTCGGCCTGGCGCGGATGTATGTGCGTACGCTGCATCTGACGCGCTATTCGCTGGCGACCATCGCCTGCATGCTGGCGCTCGGTTTCGTCACGCGTTACTCCGGCACGGACGCCACGCTCGGGCTCGCCTTTGCCAAGTCCGGATCGCTCTATCCGTTCTTCGGTGCATTGATCGGTTGGATCGGCGTGGCGCTGACCGGATCGGACACGTCGTCGAACGTGCTGTTCGGCGGGCTGCAGCGCATCAGCGCCGAGCAGATCGGCGTCAGCCCGGTGCTGATGGCGGCTGCCAACAGCTCCGGCGGCGTGATGGGCAAGATGATCGACGCGCAGAGCATCGTGGTCGCCTCCACCGCGACGAAATGGTACGGCCATGAAGGCACGATCCTGCGCTTCGTTTTCTTCCACAGCCTCGCCTTGGCCGTTCTGGTCGGCGTGATGGTGCTGGGCCAGGCCTATCTCTGGCCGCTGAAGCTCCTGGTGCCCTAAAGCGCGATGAGCTTGGGTTGAATCGTCATCGCGCTTTAGTTCTTTGTTTTGAGCATGATCTTTTCGGAAAACCGCTTCACACTTTTCCGGATCATGCTCTGAGGGGAGGCCGCAAGATGCGTCTCGCACAGTGTCACAATTTCCATGACTTCCGGCGGCTGGCACGCCGCCGGCTGCCGGGACCGATCTTCGATTATATCGACGGCGGAGCCGACGACGAGACGAGCCTTCGGCGCAACACCGCAAGCTTCGAGCAGTGCGACCTCGTGCCCAATGTGTTGCGTGGCGTGGGGCAGGTCGACCTGTCGGTCACCGTCATGGGCCAGAAGCTGGCGCTGCCGTTCTACTGCTCGCCGACCGCCTTGCAGCGCCTGTTCCACCACCAAGGCGAGCGTGCCGTCGCCGCGGCCGCGGCGCGCTACGGCACCATGTTCGGCGTTTCCTCCCTCGGCACGGTCGGCCTCGAGGAGCTGCGCAAGGCCCACCCCACGCCGCAGGTCTATCAGTTCTATTTCCACCGGGATCGAGGCCTCAACCGCGCCATGATGCAACGTGCCAAGGAGGCCGGCGTGAACGTGATGATGTTGACGGTCGACAGCATCACCGGAGGAAATCGCGAGCGCGATCTGCGCACCGGCTTCAGCATACCCTTCCGCCTGACGCTATCAGGCATGCTTCAGTTCGCGATCAAGCCGATGTGGGGCATCCAATATGCCACTCACGAGAAGTTCAGGCTGCCGCAATTGGACGAGCACGTCGACATGAGCGGCGGCGCCATGTCGATCGGCCGCTATTTCACCGACATGCTGGACCCGTCGATGAAATGGGACGACGTCGCCGAGATGGTGCGGACCTGGAACGGGCCGTTCTGTCTCAAGGGCATCATGTCGGTGGAGGACGCGCGGCGCGCGGTCGAGATCGGCTGCGCGGGGATCGTTCTGTCCAATCATGGCGGACGGCAGCTCGATGGCTCCCGCTCGGCTTTCGATCAGCTTGCCGAAATCGTGGATGCGGTGGGCGACCGCATCGATGTGATGATGGATGGCGGCATCCAGCGCGGGACCCACATCCTCAAGGCGTTGTCGCTCGGGGCCAAGGCCGTCGGCCTCGGACGATACTATCTCTATCCGCTCGCCGCGGCCGGCCAGCCCGGCGTCGAGCGTGCGCTCGGCCTGCTGCGCGCCGAGCTCGAGCGCGACATGAAATTGATGGGATGTACCTCGCTCGGCCAGCTGTCGCGTGCCAATCTGCGCTTCAGGAGCGGATCATCAGCCGGTTGCTCTCAATAGCAGGCCGCCATCGCTCCGAGCTTGGGATAGAGCTTGTCGATCGCCGCGATTTCGCTGTGCATCTGGGCGATGATCCAGTCGCGGATCTCGGCGGCGATGGGGCGCATCGGCCGGTTGCGCGGGGGGAGGAATTCGCAGATGCGGCGCGTGGTGGTGAGCCGGTCGGAGGCCGGCACCAATGCGCCGGTCAAAAGCCAGTGCGAGGCGACCGTGAGCCAGCCGAGCGCGATGCCCTGGCCGAGTAGCGCCGCCTGCACCACGACGGCATAATCGGTGAAGCTCAAGCCCTTGGCGGCGCCGCGGCGGCCGGTGAGCAGCGAGGCGTAATCCGCGGCCCAGTCGCCCGGCGTCTCGGCGAGGCGAATGATGGTGTTGCCCTCGGCGGGATCGGTCGCGTCGAGATAGGTCGGGCTGCACATCGGCAGCATCACCTCCTTCATCACCAGCGTGCCGCCGGACGATGGCTCCTCGCGATCACGAAAGCGCATGCCGAGATCGACATTCTCCACCGGCCCGCGTAGCGCTCCGGAGATGAGCTGGAAGCGCAGATCGACCTGCGGAAACTGCTTCTGCAGCTTGTCGATGCGCGGCATCAGCCAATGCGTGGTGAAGGCGGAGGAGACCGACAGCGTCACCGTCTCGGTGCCCTTGCGACGCCGCTCGATCTCGGTGAGCCCGGTCTCGATGCTGCGAAAGCCCTCGAGCACGCGGCGATAGAGCAGCTCGCCTTCCTCGGTGAGCACCGCGCGGCCGGCTTTGCGGTCGAACAGCCGCACGCCGAGATGCTCCTCGAATTGACCGAGCATGCGGCTCACCGCCGGCTGCGTCACGTTCAACTCGGCGGCGGCGGCCGTGAAGCTGCCATTGCGCGCCGCTGCGTCGAAGACGAACAGGGCGTTGCTGGAGGGCAGCATGCGGCGGAGCTCTGGCATAACGTCATGTTATGATCCTGGTGAGAATTTGGCAATTGCCGGATTTTCGCAAGTCTGGTGTCATTGCCATGACAGCCTTAAAGACAGGGGCCTGCGAGCGAAGATTTGGTGCGGTGCACGCCGCGCCTCTGAATGCTGCAAAACCCTGTCTATAAAGCAGGCTTATGGCGTGCAGTCAGGCACGTCATGGCGGGATTGCGCGAGGTCGATCGTTGGACAAACGAGCGGAAAGCGTCGAGATCAGGTCCGCGAGCAAGGCGTATGGCGCCGTTCGCGCCCTCGACGACGTGTCCCTCAATGTCGGCGCCGGCGAGTTCGTCTCGCTGCTCGGTCCTTCCGGCTCCGGCAAGACCACGCTGCTCGGAATTTTGGGCGGCTTCATCCTGCCGACCTCTGGCACCATCCTGTTCGGCGGCCGCGACGTCACCTACATGCCGCCGCACAAGCGCGACATCGGCGTGGTGTTCCAGAACTACGCGCTGTTCCCGCATGTGAGCGTCGGCGAGAACGTCGCCTTTCCCTTGCGCGCACGCCGCCTGCCGAAGGCGAGCTGGCCTGACAGGGTGCGCGCGGCGCTCAGCATGGTCGGCCTTGCCGGCTACGAGGCGCGCGGCATCGCGCAGCTCTCGGGGGGCCAGCGCCAGCGCGTGGCGCTGGCGCGCGCCATGATCTTCGAGCCGCGGCTGATCCTGATGGACGAGCCGCTCTCGGCGCTCGACAAGCAGCTGCGCGAGACCATGCAGATCGAGCTGCGCGCGCTGCACAGGCGCATCGGCGCGACCATCATCTACGTCACCCATGACCAGCGCGAGGCGCTGACCATGAGCGACCGCGTCGCCGTGATGAAGGATGGAAGGCTGATCCAGATCGACGCGCCGGCGCGCCTGCACGATCACCCGGCCGATTCCTTCGTCGCCAGCTTCATCGGCGAGGCGACGATGCTTCCCGTCCGCCGCGTCGATGCTTGCAGTGTCGCGCTCGGCAACGCGCTGCTGCGCAGCGCCCGCGCCATTCCTGATAGCGATGCGCTGATGCTCGCCGTGCACAGCGAGAAGCTGCTGATCGACGACGGCGCGCAGGATGCCGCCTGCAATCGGCTGACCGGCACGGTCACCGACATCGTCTATCAGGGCGAGAGCCTGCGCATCTTCCTGGCGCTCGAAGGCGGCGTCGCGCTCAGCCTGCGCCAGCCTTCCTATCATCAAGCTTACCTGCGCATCCCGCCGCTCGGCGGCAGCCTCACCGTCACCCTCCACCCCGAGGACACCATCGTTGTGCCCCGGGTGGACTGAAGCCTTGTTGCAACCTGAGAGAAGAAGCACATGTCGACCCAAGCCGCGTTCAGCAATTTCAAGGTTCTCACCTTCGACGTCGTCGGCACCTTGATCGATTTCGAAACCGGCGTGCTCGAAGCCGTGCGCAGGATCGGCGGCAGGAAGGCGGCCGAGCTCAGCGACGAGCAGATCTTCGAGCCCTACAAGCGCGGCCGCGACAAGCATTACGAGCGCTCCAGCGAGGTGATGTTCCACGTCTATCGCCATCTCGCCACCGAGCTCGGTTTGCCTGCCGACGACGCATCCTGCGACGTGTTCCAGCTCTCGGTGCTGCGCTGGGGCCCGTTCTCCGATTCCGTCGAGGCGCTGAAGCGGCTGCGGACAAAGTTTCGCCTGGTGGCGATGACAAATGCCGACCGCGTCGCGCTCTCCTGTTACGCCCATGCGCTCGGCAATCCCTTCGACGACACCGTCTGCGCCGACGACACCGGCGTGGCAAAACCGAATCCGGAGTTCTTTGCCTACAACAAGGGCCGGCAATCCGCCTTCGGCTACAAGCAGTCCGACATCCTGCACGTCGCGCAGAGCCAGTATCACGACATCGGGATCGCGCGAAAACTCGGCTACAAGGTGTGCTGGATCGAGCGCCGCCGGGGCATCGCAGGTTTCGGCGGGACGCCGGCGGTGGAGACGCTGACCAAGCCGGACTTCCACTACCCGACCCTGAAGGCGCTGGCCGACGCGGCCATCGGCCCGGCTTAAGGGACGGGTGCCGGCATGACACGGGACTGGCGCGCGCTGCCATCGGCCAACTCGCTGTGGGAAGCCACGGCGGAGCCGGCGCGCGCCTTTCCGGTGCTCTCCGGCGAGCAACAGGCGGATGTGGTGATCGTTGGCGCAGGCTATACCGGCCTCTCCGCCGCGCACCACATCGCCAAGAGCGGGCTGACCCCTGTCGTGCTCGAGGCCAACAGGCCGGGCTGGGGAGCGAGCGGGCGCAATGGCGGCGTGATCACCGCAAAGTTTCGTCTCTCGTTTCGCGAGATCGATGCCGCGCATGGCCGCGCCATGGCGAGGCGCATGTACGAGATCGCGCATGAATCCACCGACATGGTCGAGGAGCTTGTCTCCGAGTTCGGCATCACCAGTGCGAACCTGACCCGCACCGGCCAGGTCAAGGCGGCGCACAACGAAACCACGCTGAAGGCTGCCATCGACGAAGCCAACTGGATGACGCGCGAAATGGGCTCGGCCGAGGTCCGTATCCTCGACAAGCGCGGCGTGCGCGAGGAGACCGGCTCCGACATTTTCGTCGGCGGCGTGCTCAATCCCGGCTCCGGCGGCGTCCATCCGCTGAATTATCTGCGCGGCCTCGCCGACGGCGTCGCGCGCCGCGGCGTTCAGATCTTCCAGGAATCGCCGGTCGTAAAACTCCGGCGCGAGGGCGAGGGTGTCGTCGCCGAGACGCCGCGAGGTGCGGTGCGCGCCAGGCAGGCGATCATCGCCACCAACAGCTATTCCGATCTCACCGGCGCCACCGCGCAACTCCAGCGCACGCTGATCCCGTTCCGCAGCGCCCTCATTGCGACGGAAAAACTGCCGCGCAATCTCGCCGGCAAACTGATGCCGACGGGGCGCACCTATACCGAGACCAAGCGCATGATGCGCTGGTTCCGCATGGTCGACAATCGCGTGATCTTCGGCGGCCGCGGAGCCTTCGGCAAGCAGGATTCGCAAACCGCCTTCGACGCGCTGCGCAAGGCGATGGTCGGCATCTTCCCTGATCTGGCCGATGTCCCGCTCGAATACAAATGGTCGGGCCTTGTCGCGATGACGCTGGACTCGGTGCCGCATATCGGCCGGATCGACGACCGCACCCTGGTCTCGCTCGGCTACAACGGCGCCGGCGTTGCCATGTCGAGCCTGATGGGCCGCTATCTCGCCGCCTTCGTGCGCGGCGAGAGGCCCGATGTCGCACTGCTCGACGTCAGCCGCATGAAACCCATTCCGTTCTATCCGCTGCGCGAGCCCGCCGTGCGCATGGTCGCCGGCTGGTACCAGTTTCTCGATGCGATCGGTCGGTGAAATCACTTTGAAGGAGGCGAGGATGATGACGAAACGGAATTTTGGATTGGGCTGTGCGCTGGTGGGCGCAATGGGATTGACCACCTCGGCTGATGCCGCCGAGCAGATCACCTTCGTCTCGCAGGGCGGCGCCTATCAGCAGGCGCAGACGGTGGCGATCCTGGATCCCTCCGCCAAGAAGCTCGGCATCACCATCAACCAGGATTCGATCCCCGACGCCTGGCCTGCGATCAAGACCCAGGTCGGCAGCGGCAAGCCGATCTGGGACGTCGTCGACACCCCGACCGGCAACTGCCTGCGTGGCGGTGAGCAGGGGCTGATGGAGAAGCTCGACTTCTCGAAGATTCCAAACGGTGCGGCGATGCCGGAAGCCTATCGCAGTCCCTATTCGGTCTCCTACGAATTTTATTCCAGCGTGCTGTCCTACAGCCAGAAGACGTTCCCGAAGGACGCCCCGAACAGCTGGGCCGATTTCTGGGACGTGAAGAAATTCCCCGGACGCCGCGCGCTGCGCAACCATCCCTTCGCGACGCTGGAGGCGGCGCTGATGGCCGACGGCGTTGCGCCTGACAAGCTCTATCCGCTCGACGTCGACCGCGCCTTCAGGAAGCTCGAGGAGATCAAGCCTAACATCACGGTGTGGTGGACCTCGGGTGCGCAGTCGGCGCAGCTGCTCAATGACGGCGAAGTCGACATGGAGATGGCCTGGAACGGCCGCGTCAGCGCCGTCGCCAAGGAAGGCGCCAAGGTTGCTTTCACCTACAACCAGGGCATCCTGCAGAGCACATCGCTGTGCATCCTCAAGGGCGCACCGAATCTCGACACGGCCGTAAAGTTCCTCAACGAGGCCGTCGATCCCGTGCACCAGGCCAATCTGCCGCTCAACATCGACTACGGCCCAGGCAATCCCAAGGCGTTCGAGACGGGCGTGATCAACCCCGAGCGCGCAGCGCAATTGCCGAGCGAGCCGGCGAACGCTTCGAAACAAGCGCTGATGTCCTACGCCTGGTGGTCCTCGCCGGCGGGCGAAGCCGCCGAAAAGCGCTGGGCGTCGTTCATGCAGAAGTGAGTGAGGCCAGCCTTGGCGACTTCAGTGCCAGATCCCTCCCAAAAGCATCAGCGCCGCGAGCACGGCCTGATGCTGGCATTGGCGTCGCCGGCGCTGCTGGTGATCCTGGCTCTGATTGTGCTGCCGGTCGGCTGGCTGGCCTGGCAGTCGATCTACCATGACGGCTTTACAGTGGAGAACTATCGCCGCGTCTTCACCGAGGACATCTACTGGCGCAGCTTCGCGCTGACCTTCGAGATCAGCCTCGCGGTCACCGTGATCGCGCTGCTGCTCGGCTATCCCGTCGCCTACCTCGCCAATTCCGTGCCGAAGGGCTGGAGCATCCTGATCCTGTCGCTGGTGGTGCTGCCGTTCTGGACATCAGTGCTGGTGCGCGCCTATGCCTGGCTGGCGCTGCTCCAACGCACCGGCGTGATCAATCAATTCCTGCGCTATCTCGATGTGATCTCCGAGCCGCTGGCGCTGGTGCACAACACCTTTGGCACGGTGGTCGCGACCGTGCACATCCTGCTGCCGTTCATGGTGCTGCCGCTCTACGCCACCATGCAGAAGATCCCGGGTGACTTGATGCAGGCCGGCGCCAGCCTGGGCGCAAGCCCGTCGCTGACATTCTTTCGCGTGTTCCTGCCGCTGTCGCTGCCGGGCGTGCTCGCGGGCTGCACCATGGTGTTCGTGCTTTGCCTCGGCTTCTACATCACGCCGGAGCTGCTAGGTGGCGGCCGCACCGTGATGGTGTCGATGCTGGTGAGCCGCAATGTCGAGCTCTACAACCAGTTCGGTGCCGCGAGCGCGGTCGCGGTGGTGCTGCTCCTCGGTGTGCTCGCGATCTTCTTCGTCGTCAGCCGCTTCATTTCGCTCGATCGCGTGTTGGGGCAGAAATGACGCGGATCTCGCCCGCTCGAATTGCCCTCTACGTGATCAGCGCGCTGGTGCTGCTCTATCTGATCCTGCCCGTGCTGATCATCGCGCCGATCTCGTTCTCCAGTGCGCGCTTTTTGACCTTCCCGCCGCCGTCATTCTCCATGCGCTGGTACCAGCAGTATTTTTCAAATCCGGCCTGGATGCAGGCGACGCGGGTGACGCTGACGGTGGCGCTGTTCACCGTGGTGATCGCAACGCCGTGCGGTATCGCCGCCGCCTATGCCATCAGCCAGTCGAAACTGCGCATCATGCGGCTGATCCACATGGCGCTGCTGCTGCCGCTGGTGGTGCCCATCATCATTACCGCGGTCGGCATCTTCTTCGTCTATGCCAAGGTGGGCCTGGTCGCGACCATGCCCGGCCTCGTGCTGGCCAACGTGATGCTGGGCTTGCCTTACGTCGTCATCTCGGTGCTCGCGGGCTTGCAAAGCTTCGATCCCGCGCAGGAGATGGTGGCGCGCAGCCTCGGCATGAACCGGTTGCGCAGCTTCTTTGCGGTGACGCTGCCGCAGATCAAGTCGAGCGTGATTGCGGGGAGCATCTTCGCCTTCATCTCGGCCATGGACGAGACCATCGTCGCGCTGTTCATTTCCGGCGGCCAGTATCAGCCGCTGACCAAACGCATGTTCACCGCGCTCCGCGACGAGATCGACCCGACCATCGCCGCGATCTCGACGCTGATGACGGCGGCGTCGTTCCTGCTGGTGCTCGCGGCGAGTACGCGGCAGAAGAAGGCGGGGTAGGGCTCCATTCCCGGTGTCATCGTCCGCGAAGGCGGGCAATCCAGTATTCCAGAGACGGCAGTGATTCCTCGATAGGCGCGGCGTACTGGATTCCCCACCTTCGCGGGGAATGACAGCGAGTGTGTGGCGGCTGTTAAGCCTTGGCCTCCAGCCACGCCAGGATCATCTCCACGATCTGGCTTCTGCTCCTCGCCAGCACCTTCGGCTCGCTCAGGTCGCGATCGAACAGGGCCCCAAACGTATGCCGGTTGGCGACGCGGAAGAAGCAGTAGGAGGAGATGGCCAGATGCAGATCGATGGCGTCGACGTCGTCGCGGAACGCGCCCTCGCTGCGGCCGCGCCTGAGGATGCTGTCGAGCGTCGCGATCACGCTGGCGTTGAGCTCACGCAGTTGGAGATTCTGCTTCAGATGCTTGCCGTGGTGGATGTTCTCGATCGAGACGAGGCGGATGAAGTTCGGGTTGCGCTCGTCGTGGTCGAAGGTCGCCTCGATCAGCCGGCGCAGGCCTTCGCGCGCGTCGCAGCTTTCGATATCGAGCTGGTCTTCCAGCGCGCGGATGCTGCGATAGGCCTCTTCCAGCACGGCGAGGTAGAGCTGCTCCTTGCCGCCGAAATAATAATAGATCATCCGCTTGGACGTGCGGGTCCGCGCGGCGATCGCGTCGACGCGGGCGCCGGAATAGCCCTCCGAGGCGAATTCGGCCATCGCCACTTCGAGGATGTCGCGCTTGGTGCGTTCGGGGTCGTTGGTGCGCTTGGATGGGGGCGGCTTGCGCTTGAGCATCACAATTTCTCCCGCCGGTTCTATGGATCACCTTGAAGGTGAAGGCAAATTTCGCCCAATCCGACGACCCAGGATGCTTGCATAAACGTACTAGTTCGTACATTATCCGGCGAAACCAAGGTTGCGGCAACCAGAAGCAAAAGCCCGCGGAAAGCCGGATGGGCATGACGCGGGCTGCGGTCGCCATCGCATACGGGAGGACGATTGATGAGCTTGACCTCAACTGCATCGCTGCACGCGCCGTCCAGCGCGGAGACAACACAGAACAAGCTGCCGAAGCGCGCCGCGCTCGTCAGCTTCGTCGGCAGCATGCTCGAATACTATGACTTCTTCATCTACGGCACTGCGGCGGCGCTGATCTTTCCAAAAGTGTTCTTCGCCAATGTCGATCCCGGCACCGCGACGCTGCTTGCGCTGCTGTCGTTCGGCATCGGCTATATCGCGCGCCCCGTCGGCGCCGTCATCCTCGGCCATTTCGGCGACCGCATCGGCCGCAAGACGGTGCTGCTGTTCACGCTGGTGGTGATGGGCTTCTCGACGCTGGCGATCGGCCTGTTGCCTGATGCCAAGACCATCGGCAATGCCGCGCCCATCATCCTGACGCTGCTGCGCCTGTTGCAGGGCCTGTCGGCCGCCGGCGAGCAGAGCGGGGCGAACTCGCTGACGCTGGAGCATTCCGCCAATTCCAACCGCGCCTTCTTCACGAGCTGGACGTTGAGCGGCACCCAGGCCGGCGCGATCCTGGCAACGCTGGTGTTCATTCCCGTCGCCGGCATGCCGGAAGACCAATTGCTGAGCTGGGGCTGGCGCATTCCGTTCCTGCTCTCGGCGCTCGTGCTGCTGGTGGCTTATCTGGTGCGCCGGACCATGCCGGAAACGCCAGTGTTCGAGGACATCAAGGACAAGGCGCAGGTGGCGCGCTTCCCCGTCGTGGCGCTGCTGCGCGACTACTGGCCGGACGTGCTGCGCGTGATCGTCTGCGCGCTGATCGCGACCGTCAGCACGCTGACGGCGGTGTTCGCGCTCGGCTATGCCACCAGCAAGTTCGGCGTCGCGCGTCCGACCATGCTGTGGGCCGGCGTGCTCGGCAATGTCGTGGCGCTGTTCGCGCAGCCGCTCTGGGCCTTGCTCGCCGACAAGATCGGCCGCAAGCCGGTGTTCATCGGCGGCGTGCTCGGTTGCGCCGTGCTGCTGTTCCCTTACTTCATGCTGGTGACGACGGGCAGCACGACCGCGATCTTCACTGCTGCGATCGGCCTCTACATCATCTACTCCGCGCCCAACGCGATCTGGCCGTCGTTCTACGCCGAGATGTTCGAAGCGCGGGTGCGCTATTCCGGCACGGCGATCGGCACCCAGCTTGGCTTCCTCGCCGCCGGCTTCACGCCGCTGGTGAGCGCAAGCCTCGTCGGCGAGGGTCCGAACGGCTGGATCCCGGTGGCGATCTTCGTCGCGGGCTGTTGCGTCGCCTCGGCCGCGGCCGCATCGACCGCGCGCGAAACCCATAAGGTCGACATCGCCGATCTCGGCAAGCGGCGCGCGTGAGCGCAAGACGGGACAAAGACCGATGCTGACCTGCGCCGTTCCGACCACGCTCGGTCCCGTCATCGGGGCCGAGCAGGGGCACGTCCGCGCCTTCAAGGGCGTGCCGTTCGCGATGGCGCGGCGCTTTGCCAAGGCGACGCCGCCGCTTGCGTGGACCGAGCCGCGCCGCTGCACGGATTACGGCCCTTACGCACCGCAGCCGGGGCAGCTCGATCAGCCGGAAGACTCCTGTCTCAGCCTCAACATCTGGACGCCTGTCGGCGCCGATGGCCCGCTGCCGGTGCTGTTCTTCATCCATGGCGGCGCCTTCGTCACCGGTGGCGGCGCCGACTATGACGGCACCTTCCTCGCCGCGCACGGCCCGGCCGTCATCGTGACCATCAACTACCGGCTCGGCCCGCTCGGCTTCCTGCAACTGCATCGCCATGGCCTGAGCGAAGCCAGCAATCTCGCGATCTCGGATGCACTCGCCGCGCTCGACTGGGTCCATGCCAACATCGCCAATTTCGGCGGCGATCCTGACCAGGTGACGCTGTCGGGCCAGTCGGCCGGTGCGTCGATGGTGATTGCACTCGCGACTTTGCCGCAGGCGAGGGGCAAGTTCACCCGTGCGCTGGCGCTGAGCGCGCCGGGGCGCAACATCATGAGCGCGGATCATGCCGACCACATCGCGCGCCGGGTGCTCGCGGAGCTCGAGATCGAGCAAGACCCGAGCGCGATCGCATCGGTGCCGCTGCCGAACCTGTTTGCAGCCGTCGAGCGTGTCGGCCGCAGGATCGCGGACGAAACGGAAGCAGGCACCGTGTTCGGGCCTGTGCTGGACGGCACGGTGATCCCGCGCGAGCCGCGCGATGTGTTTGCCGATGGGGCTCTGCGCGATGTCGAGCTCTGGCTCGGCTCCTGCCGCGACGAGATGGTGATGTTCCTGAAGAGCACCCCGCCCGCCGCGATGATCCGCACCAGCGAGCGCAATTTGCGCGTTGCCTTTGGCGACGCCGGCTGGGAACGGCTGCTGGCCTGCTATCGCGGTTCAGTGCGTCCCGACGAGAACCCGTACGAGGCGCTGCTGTCGGATGCGTTCTGGCACCGCCCGATGGCCGATCTGGCGCGGAGCCACGCCGAAGCAGGCGGCGCGGTGTGGCTCAGCCGGTTCGACCATCGCCCGGCGCTGGAGCCGTTTCTGTCGCAGGGGCCGACGCATGGCGCCGACAATGCCTGCCTGTGGGCGCATCTGCCTGATTTCATCGATCGCCCGATCCTGAAGCGCAAGGGCGGACCGATGACGCCTGCCGATATCGACGTCGCAGCACGGTTTCAGACCAGCCTGCTGCGCTTCGTGACTTCAGGCATGCCCGATGTTGCGGAAGCCTGGCCGCGGTTCGAGCCTCACAAGGAATCGCTCGCCATCTTCGGTCAGCCGTTTCATGTTGTGCCCCTGAACGAAGGCGCACGTGCCCGCCTGTGGGCGGAACTGAGCGCGTGAGACGGGGTGCTCGAAGCCGCCCCCTGTAATCTGCTTCACAGGCGAATGCGTCGATCTGCGCTAGATGAAGTCAGGCCCTGTCCAAGCGGCCGACTTCGGAGTTGGCGATGATTGCTGCACTGGCAAGAGCAATATCCCGCGCGACGGGAACCAATGTCGATTTCGAAACCCTGAAGATCCTCGTGATCTTCTCGGGCGCGGGCCTCCTGGTCTCGCTCGTCGCCGCGATGATCTACGGACAGGCTCTCAACGCCGCTCTGTTCTGAGCGCGTCGCAATCGCCGTCAGGCCACGGGTTCCTTGGGACGGCTTCGCTCACGCGGCGCCAGCGGCGGCGCCTGCTCCAGCGGAGCTGCTTCGCGTGGCGAGGTATCGCTGCCTGGGACGTGTTCGACCGGCGCAGCGCCGGTGTCGCGCCAGGCAACAAACCAGATCAGCAAGCCGAGGACCGCCAGCCCCGCGCCGACGGGACCGGTCGAGGTCCAGCCGAGCCCCTGACGAATGGCAAGGCCCCCCAGGAACGGGCCGAGCGCATTGGCGGTGTTGAACGCCGAATGGTTGAGCGCGGCGGCAAGCGCCTGCGCATCTCCGGCAACATCCATCAGCCGCGTCTGCAAGACGGCACCGAGCGCGACGCTCGCGCCGATGGCAAAGATGTCGATCGCGAGCAGCCAGGGATTGCCGGCCACAAGCGGAAAGGCCAGCAGCGCCACGGCCGCAAACACCAGGATGCCGCCCGCGGTCGGCATCAAGGCGCGGTCGGCGAAGCGCGGCACGAACAGATTGCCGAGCGTGGCGCCGACGCCGAAGATGGCCAGGAAGAACGGGATGACCTCGGTGCTGACCTTGGTGACCTCGATCAAGGTCGTCGCGAGATACGTGTAGACGGCGAACATGCCGCCGAAGCCGATGGCGCTGATCGCGAGCGTGGTCCAGACCCGGCGGCTTTTGAGCGCGCCGAGCTCGCGCAGCGGATCCGACCGGCCGGCCCGGTCGCGCGGCGCGAACAACGCGCACAGCAGCATCGTGAACAGGGCCAGCACCGACACGAGGCCGAAACTCGCGCGCCAGCCGACCATCTGGCCGATCAGATTGGCTAGCGGCACGCCGATGATGGTGGCTATAGTCAGGCCCAGCATCACCTGGCCGACCGCTTGCGAGCGGCGGTGTTGCGGCACGAGCGAGGCCGCAACCAGCGCGGCGATGCCGAAATAGGCGCCGTGGGGCAGGCCCGAGAGGAAGCGGGCCGCGACCATCGAGCCGAAGCCGGGCGCCAGCGCGGTGAGGGCGTTGCCGAGCGCGAACACGGCCATCAGCGCCAACAGCTGCGTGCGCCGGGCGAATTTCGCGCCGAGCACCGCGATCAGCGGCGCGCCCAGCACCACGCCGAGCGCGTAGGCGCTGATCGCGTGTCCGGCGGTCGGCTCGTCGATATGAAGGTCAGCCGCAAAGAACGGCAGCAGGCTCATCGATGCGAATTCGGTGGTCCCGATCGCAAAGCCGCCCATCGCGAGCGAGAACAGGACGATGGCGAGATGAGGGGAATGGGATTTCGGTTTCGCGCTTGGCGAGGTCGCGTGAGGCGAGGTCGTCATGTGTCCTGCTTAGGTGACGGCAACGGGAACCAGCCCAGCAAACGTCGCCATCCCTGCAGTCTTTGTCTCACCTACTTAAACGCGCGTGGATTCGCGTCAACACCGGAAGTGCCACGTCAGGCGGCGCGCATATCAGCTTCCCGGTTTATTCAGGGCATCCGCGTCAATGTGTCCGGTGCAACCGGCTCAAGAACGTCTTCAGCCGCTTGCTGCGCGGCTGACGCGTCCCTGACATGATTGACCGATCAGAACTGCACCTCGCCGGGAATGTCGTCGGCGCTGAGGCCGACGGTTTGATAGGCCTTCAGCAGCCATTCGCGGGTCTGGCCGAGCGACCGGTTGTAGTCGGCCCAGGCGCTGAGGAAATCCTTGTAGCGGCGGTCGGCTTCGGCGCGGATGCCGAGATTGGTCGGCAGCGTCAGGATCGGCCGCGGGATCGCGAGCTCGCCGAGCGTCGGATTCTTCTTCAGTGTGAAGATCGACAGCACCGCGAGCGAGACGTTGCAGTCGGCGCGGCCGGTCGACACCGCGAGGATCGCCTCGTCGCGGGTCTTGAAGCCGAGGATGTCAGCCTTCGGGCAGTAGCGGCGCGCGATGGTCTCGTGCGTCGAGCCGATGTCGACGGCGATCTTGACCTCCGCCTTGTTGAGCTCGGTCCAGGTCTGCGGCTTGGCAAAGCCCTTCTTGGTGATGACGGTGAAGGAGTGCACCAGGATCGGGGTCGAGAAGTCGATGACGAGCGAGCGCTCCGGCGTCGGATTCACGGCGAAGGCGAGGTCGACCTTGTCGGCCTGAAGATCGAGGATCTGGTTGCCCCAGGTCGATTCCAGCATCTCGACCTTGGCGCCCAGCTTGCCCGCAATGTCATTCGCCATGTCGATGCAGGCGCCCGACCATTGATTGGTGGCGAGATCCTTGTGGAAATAGGGGTCCTGGCCGGCGATGACAGCGATGCGCAGCACGCCGCTCTTCTTGATGCGATCGAGCGTGGAGGTCGGCGCGGTGTCGGCCTTGACTGGCGCGGTCGCGGCCATTGCGGCGCCCGCCAGCGCGACGGTGGTGAGTGCGTCCCTGCGGTTCATCGTCGGTACTCCCTGGGGATGGGATCATTAGCCGGCAGGCGGACTATTTCTGTATTCAGAACATAATGCAATATGGTATCGCAGCCCTGCCGGGCATTTGAGCGGTGCGGCAGGTTAGAGCCTAGTCCGTTGGCAAAGCGAGAGAAAATTTTGTGAAGCCGAGGCGTGCCGATGCTCTCTGCACTGTCAGCATCGGCCTTGCACCTCATGTCCTCCTGTCCTACGCCACCTCGGAACAACAGCGCGTTCGCTAAAGCATGCAGGGAGCCGTCATGACCATCAGAAACACCCGCACCGGGGGCCAGATCCTGATCGATCAGCTGGTCGCGCAAGGCGTCGAGCGGGTTACCTGCGTTCCCGGTGAAAGCTATCTGGCGGCGCTCGATGCCTTGCACGACAGTCCGATCGACGTCGTGATCTGCCGCGCCGAGGGCGGCGCTGCGATGATGGCGGAAGCCTATGGCAAGCTCACCGGGCGCCCCGGCGTTTGCTTCGTCACCCGCGGCCCCGGCGCCACCAATGCCAGCCACGGCGTCCACATCGCGATGCAGGACTCCACCCCGATGATCCTGTTCGTAGGCCAGGTCGACACCGGCATGCGCGAGCGCGAGGCGTTCCAGGAGCTCGACTACAAGGCGGTATTCGGCTCCATGGCGAAATGGGCCGTCGAGATCGATCGCCCCGACCGCATTCCCGAGCTGGTCGCGCGCGCCTTCCGCGTCGCCATGCAGGGCCGACCGGGTCCGGTGGTGATCGCGTTGCCGGAGAACATGCTGACCGAGACCGCCGCTGTGGCCGACGCCATGCGCATCGAGCCCGCGGTGAGCTGGCCGGCGCCACCAGACATCGAACGTGTCGGTGCGCTGCTCGCTGGCGCGAAGGCACCCCTGGTCATTCTCGGGGGCTCGCGCTGGACCGATGAGGCTACCAAGAGCATCGCGCGGTTTGCCGAGCGCTTCGATCTGCCGGTCGCGACCTCGTTCCGCCGGGCCTCGCTGATCGATGCCGATCATTCGCATTATGCCGGCGATCTCGGCATCGGGCCGAGCCCGGGCCTGAAAGCGCGCGTCGACAACGCTGACGTCATTCTCCTCATCGGCGGCCGCATGTCGGAGATGCCGTCCTCGTCCTACACGCTGCTCGACATTCCCTCGCCGAAGCAGAAGCTGATCCATGTGCATCCCGGCTCCGAAGAGCTCGGCCGCATCTATCAGCCGGAGCTGGCGATGCAGGCGACGCCGGCCGCGTTCGCAGCCGCTGTGGAGACGCTGAAGCCTTCGAGTGCCGTTGCCTGGAAGGGCGAGGCCGCCAAGGCGCATGCCGATTATCTCGCCTGGACCGAGAAGGCGCGGGAGCTGCCGGGCAATTTCCAGTACGGTCAGGTCATGACCTGGTTGCGTGACCGCTTGCCGAAGGATGCGATCGTCTGCAATGGCGCCGGCAATTATGCCGGCTGGATTCATCGCCATCATCGCTTCCACAGCTTTGCCTCGCAGCTCGCGCCGACCTCGGGCTCGATGGGCTATGGCGTGCCGGCCGGCGTGCTGGCGAAGCGGCAATATCCTGACCGCGTCGTCGTCGCCTTCGCCGGCGACGGCTGCTTCCTGATGAACGGCCAGGAGTTTGCGACCGCCGTGCAGTATGACGCGCCGCTGATCGTGATCGTGATCGACAACTCGCAATACGGCACCATCCGCATGCACCAGGAGCGCGACTATCCCGGCCGCGTCGTCGGCACCCAGCTGAAAAATCCTGATTTCGCGATGTACGCGAAAGCATTCGGCGGCCATGGCGAGCGGGTCGAGCGCACCGAGGAATTCGCACCGGCGTTCGAGCGCGCGCTCGCTTCCGGCAAGCCGTCGATCCTCCACTGCATCATCGATCCCCGCGCGATCTCGGTCGGCAAGGATTTTGTGCCGCAGGTGAAGGCGTAGGCGATGGCAGAGGGTCGCCACGTCGCCATCATCGGGGCCGGCGCGATCGGCGTGATCAGCGCCATCGAGGCGCTGCGCGAAGGGCATCGCGTCACGCTGATCGATCCGGGCGAGCCGGGCGGCGAACAGGCGGCAAGCTACGGCAATGCCGGCTGGCTCTCGTCGCATTCGGTGATCCCGCCGGCCGAGCCCGGCGTCTGGAAGAAGGTGCCGGGTTATCTGATGGACCCGCTCGGCCCGCTCGCGATCCGCTGGTCATATCTGCCGAAGGCGCTGCCCTGGCTGATCAAATATCTGCTGTCGGGCTGGACCGAGGCGCGTGTCGAGAAGACAGCGTTCGCGCTGCGCGACCTCCTGAAGGACGCGCCGCTGTTGCACCGGAAGCTGGCGGAAGAAGCTGGCGTGCCTGAGCTGATCGAGCGCAACGGCGTGATGCATGTGTTCCCGTCGCGCGGCAATTTCGACAACGATCTCGGCTGGCGCCTGCGCAGGAAGGTCGGCGTCGAATGGCTGGAGCTGAACGCCGACGAGATGCGTCAGCGCGAGCCGGATCTGCATCCGCGCTATACCTTTGGTGTGGTGGTGGAGGAGGCGGGACGCTGCCGTGATCCCGGCGCTTATGTTGCCGCGCTTGCCCAACAAGCGCTAGCGAGCGGCGCGAAGCTGGTTCGTGCCAAGGCAACCGGGCTTAAGCTGAGCGGCAACAAGCTCGTCGCCGTTCTCACCGACACCGGCGAGATTGCTTGCGATGCCGCTGTGGTGGCCGCCGGCGCGCGGTCGAAGCGGCTGACTGCGTCCGTCGGCGATCCGCTACCGCTCGAGACCGAGCGCGGCTATCACGTCATGATCGAGAACCCGGAAGTAGGTCCGCGCAGCTCGATGATGGCCTCCGACGCCAAGATGGTGGCAAACTGGACCAACAAGGGCTTGCGCGCCGCAGGCACGGTCGAGATCGCGGGCCTCGCGGCCGCGCCGAACTGGAAGCGCGCGGAGATTCTGCGCGACCACCTTCTCAGCATGTTTCCGAAACTGCCGAGGGACATTCCCGCCTCGCGCATCAAGATGTGGTTCGGCCATCGTCCGAGCATGCCGGACGGACGTCCCTGCATCGGCTACTCCCGCGCCTCGCGCGACATCGTCTATGCCTTCGGCCATGGTCATGTCGGCCTGGTCGGCTCAGCTCGCACCGGTCGCCTCGTCGCCCAGCTCCTGAGCGGCAAGCCGCCCGAAATTCCGCTCGCGCCGTTTTCTCCCGATCGCTTCCTCTGAGCTTGCAACATGACTTATACGTCCAGTTCCTCATCCCGCATCGCCCGTGGCGGCAAGGCCATCTACGGCGCGCCGCTCGGCATTTTGATGCTGGAAGCGCGCTTTCCGCGCATCCCCGGCGACATGGGCAATGGCACGACCTGGCCCTTCCCCGTGCTCTATCGCGTGGTGAGCGGGGCGTCGCCGGAGAAGGTGGTGCTGAAGGGCGCGGCTGGCCTGCTGCCTGATTTCATCGATGCGGCGAAGGACCTGGTGCGGCTCGGGGCCGAAGCCATCACCACCAATTGCGGCTTCCTCTCCCTGTTCCAGAAGGAGATCGCCGCCGCGGTCGGCGTGCCGGTTGCGACCTCGTCGTTGATGCAGGTGCCGTGGGTGCAGGCGACCTTGCCGCCTGGCAAGCGCGTCGGCCTCGTTACGGTATCGGGCTCGACCCTGACACCGGCCCATCTCGAAGGTGCCGGCGTGCCGCTCGATACGCCGGTGGTCGGTACCGAGCACGGCAAGGAGTTTTTCCGCGTCCTGATCAAGGCCGAGAAGGATGACATGGACGTCGCGCAGGCCGAGCGCGACGTGGTCGAGGCCGGCAAAGAGCTGGTCGCGAAAAACCCCGACGTCGGCGCCATCGTGCTCGAATGCACCAACATGCCGCCTTATGCGGCAGCGCTGCAGGCCGAAGTCGGGTTGCCCGTTTACGACATCTATTCCATGATCACCTGGTTTCATGCTGGACTGCGCCCGCGCGCCTTCGGCTGATTCCTGATGTCACACAGCTCCTCGCACCTCTGCTGTTGTTTGCATTGCAATCGCCGCCGCAGCCCCGGTATATTTGGCTGTGTTCGGTCATGAATGCAGTTGATGATGAGCAACGTGGAACTGGCCTCCGACAGTATCGTCGATCGCGTCTACGAACAGCTCAAGGCCATGGCCGTGAGCTATGAGTTCAAGCCGGGCGAGCGGCTCAACGAAGGCGAACTGGCCAAGCGCCTCGGCGTCAGCCGCACGCCGCTGCGCGAAGCGCTCAATCGTCTCAACACCGAAGGTTTTCTGCGTTTCACGCCGGGCAAGGGCTTCTTCTGCCGCGAGCTCGACGCCCACGAGATCTTCGATCTCTACGAGCTGCGCAAGTCGATCGAAGTCGCCGCGGTCCGCCTCGCCATCAAGCGCGCCAAGGACGAAGATATCGACGCGCTGCTGAAATTCCTCGAGGCCACCGGCCCCGATCCCGGCGACCGCACATCGGTCGAGCTCGTCGAGCTGGACGAGACTTTTCACGAGCGGCTGATGGCGATGTCGAACAATGCCGAGATGCTGCGCGTCTTGCGCAACGTCAACGCCCGCATCCGCTTCGTGCGCTGGATCGACATGGACAGCATCAACCGTACCAACACCCAGGCCGAGCATCGCGCGGTGATCGAGGGCCTGATGGCACGCAACGAAGAGGTCTGCGTCTCGGTGCTGGAGAAGCACATCGACCGCCGCCTCGACCGCATCACCTCCGCGATCAAGGAAGGCTACGCGCAGATCTATATGCCGGCGGCGCTGAGAGCTGGGGCGAATTGAGGCTCTTCTGCAGTATCGTAGGGTGGGCAAAGCGAAGCGTGCCCACCACCTAGTCGTGGGCAAGGCGCAAGTGCGCCTTTGCCCACCCTACGATTTCTACACGGTGCCGGTGAAGGATAAGCAGGGCGGCTCCATTCTCGCTGACATCGCCCGGCTTGACCGGGCGATCCAGTACGCCGAGACGGCGGTGATTGAACCGATAGGCCGCGGCGTACTGGATGCCCCGCCTGCGCGGGGCATGACACCTGTTGTGAGGCGGGCGGTTCGCCTTTCACTCCGCCGCAACATTCATTCCGTAACCAAGCCGCTTCGAAATCGCCCCCGCGCAATCGCGCAGCGCGTGCGCGATCGGGCTGTCCCAGCGCGCTTCGAACGTGCCTTCCGGTCCCATGGCGGTGACGACCAGCGCGACATGGCCTGAATGATCGAACACCGGTGCGGCGAACGCGTTCACGCCGGGCAGGGGATCGCCGAGCGCGCGGGCGAGCCCGTGCTTGCGGACCTCGGTCAGCATCTCCGCGACCTTGCCTTTCACCGGCCGCTTCGGATTGTAGCCGACGCCCTGGCGATCGAGGCCGCTCTCGAGCGCGGCGTTGATGGTCTTCTCCGGCAGGAACGCTGCGAAGGCACGCCCCGTGGCGGTCTCCAGCAACGCCATCGCCGATCCCGCGCGCATGACGATGTGGACGGGCTGGCCGGGCTCTTCCAGCTGCACCACGGTCGGGCCGTGCGTGCCCCAGACCGCGAGCGAGACCGCGTGGCCGATCTGGCTTGCGAGCGCCGCGATCTTCGGCTGCGCGATGCGCACGCCGGAGAGGCGGCGCAGGCTGATCAGTCCGAGCTCGAGCGCCAGCGCGCCGATCTCGTAGCGGCCGGTGGTCTCGTCCTGCTCGATCAGCCCGATGCGGGAGAAGCTGGCGAGATAAGGATGCGCCTTGGCCGGCGTCATGCCGGCCTCGCGCGCGAGATCGCGCAGCATCATCGGCTCGCCGCATCTCGCGAGCGCGCGCAGCAATTCTCCGCCGACCTCGATCGATTGGATGCCGCGGCTTTCTTTCTTCATGCGTTCCCGATGCGCTTGAGTCCCTGTTTGAGCATGATCTCTTCGGAAAACCGCTGCACACTTTTCCGGATCATGCTCTACGCCGCATCGCGCTTGCTGGCGCTGTCGGCAAGGTGTCGCCCGGCAATGTAGCCGAAGGTCAGCGCCGGCCCAAGCGTGATGCCGGCGCCGGGATAATTGCCACCCATGATGCTCGCCATGTCGTTGCCGGCGGCATAGAGCCCGGGAATCACCCGGCCTTCGGCGTCGAGAGCGCGCGCGTTCTCGTCGGTGACGATACCGGCATAGGTGCCGAGATCGCCTGTTACCATCTTGATGGCGTAGAACGGGCCGTTCTCGATCGGCGCGACGCAAGGATTGGGACCGTGCAGCGCGTCGCCCTGGTAGCGGTTATAGGCTTTTGAACCTTTGCCGAAGGCGGGGTCCTGTCCGAGCGGCGCGGTCGCGTTGAACTGCCTGACTGTCTCCGCAAAGCCCTTCGCGTCGATGCCGGCCTTTGCCGCCAGCGCTTCCAGCGTATCGCCGCGCATGAGATAGCCGCTCGCGAGATGATGTCCCAGCGGCACCGGGAACGGCGGCACGCAGCCGAGGCCGTATTTGCGCAACGTCTTGTGATCGCAGACGAGATAGGCGGCGATCTCCTCGCCGGGCCTGGCCGCCTTGATCATGGCCTGGACGAAGTCGTGGTAGGAATTGCCTTCATTGGCAAAGCGCTTGCCGTCGCGCATCACCGCGATCACGCCGGGCTTGGCACGATCGATGAAGTGCGGCATCACGCCTTTCGAGCCGTCCTTGCGCGTCGTGAGCGACACCGGGACCCAGGCCGCCGCGTTCGGCAGGCGATCCTCGATATGTCCGCCCGCGCTTTCGGCGAGGCGCAGGCCGTCGCCGGTATTGCCGGTCGGCCCCGGCGAGAAATGCTCCGCGCCGGTCGGCGCATGCGGAAACATCTTCTTGCGGCGCTCGACATCATGCGGGAAGCCGCCGCAGGCGAGCACGACGCCCCGCCGCGCGCGGACGCGGACGTCGCGTCCCTCGCGCGACACGATCGCGCCGGTCACCGTGCCATTCTCGACCGTCAGCTCGCGCACCGGCGAAGACAACCACATCGGGATCTTCAAATCCTGCGCGGACTTTGCGAGCCGACCCGCCAGCGCATTGCCGTTGGTCAAGGTCATGCCGCGGCCATGGCGCAGCACGTCCATCAGGTGGCGCGATAGCCGCTTTGCGACATAGACCGCTGACGTCAGCGACTTCGTGACGCGCATGAAATGGATGATCTCTTTGCCTGACCCCAGCATCATGCCGAACACGGTGAGCTCGGGCAGGGGCATGCCGAGCGTCTTGATGAGGTCGCCCAGCTCACGGCCATCGAACGGGCATGTCACCATGGAGCGGCCGCCTTGCGCGCCGCCGGGCGCCTCGGCGTGATAGTCGGGGAACACCAGTGGCATGTCGAAGCGGAGCGCGGTCTTGGTGGTGAAGAAATCCACCGCCTCGGGGCCGGCGCTGAGGAACGCATCGACGCGCGCCGCATCGAAATTGTTGCCGGCCTCGTGGCGCAGATAGGTACGGGCCTGCTCCGGCGTCTCCTCGATGCCGTAGGCTTTCGCCAGGGCGGTGCCCGGAATCCACAGCCAGCCGCCGGAGCGCGCGGTGGTGCCGCCGAAGCGCGGTTCCTTCTCGACGATCAGCACGTCGAGGCCGCGATATCTCGCGGTGATCGCCGCCGACATGCCGGAGCAGCCTGATCCGGCCACGAGCACGTCGCACTCGTATGTTTCGCTTGCGCTATGCTCGCTGCCGGCCATGTCTCACCTCACTGCTTCAGCAGCGGACATTTGGATTCGGAGACCGGGCGGAAGGCATCCTCGCCCTTCACGGTCTTGATGATGTCAAGATAATCCCAGGGCTCCTTGGACTGCTCTGGTGCCTTCACCCTGGCCAGATACATGTCGCGGATGACGCGGCCGTCCTCGCGCAACTTGCCGCCATGGACGAAAATATCCTCGATCGGCAGCTCGCGCATCTTGGCCATCACCTTGGCGGGGTCGTCCGTGCCTGCAGCCTTGATGGCCTTGAGATAATGCAGCACCGAGCCGTAGACGCCGGTATGGATCATGGTCGGCATGACGTTGGTGCGCGCATAGAATTTCTTGGACCATGCCCGCGTGGCCTCGTCCATGTTCCAGTAGGACGCCGTCGTCATGTAGGTGCCCTGCGCCGACTTCAGGCCGATCGCGTGCACGTCAGTGTCGAACATCAAGAGGCCGACGAGCTTCTGGCCGCCTTGCACCAGGCCGAACTCGCCGGATTGCTTGATGGCGTTGTCCGTATCCTGGCCGGCATTGGCGAAGGCGACGACGTCAGCCTTGGAGCTCTGCGCCTGCAGCGCAAAGGACGAAAAATCCGCGGTATTGGTCGGGTGCTTGACGCCGCCGAGCACCTTGCCGCCCATCTCGTTGATGAAGCGCGTGGCGTCCTTCTCGAGCTGCTGGCCGAAGGCGTAGTCCGCGGTGATGAAGTACCAGGATTTTCCGCCTTCCTTAATCACGGCGGACGCCGTCACCTTCGACAGTGCGTAGGTGTCGTAGGTGAAGTGCACTGTGTTCGGGCTGCACAGCTCGTCGGTGAGTGAGCTCGCGCCGGGGCCGGAGAGCAGGGCGATCTTGCCCCGCTCGCGCACCATGTTGTGCACGGCGATCGCGATGCCGGAATTGGGGATGTCGACCACCGCGTCGACCTTGCCGTTGTCGAACCAGCCGCGCACGATCTGCACGCCCACGTCCGTCTTCATCTGGTGATCGGCGCTGATGATCTCGATCGGCTTGCCGAGCACGGTCGGCCCGAACTCCTCCACCGCCATCCTGGCGGCCTCGACCGAGCCCGGCCCGGAGTTGTCGCGGCCCCAGCTCGACAGATCCGTCAGCACGCCGATCCGCACTGCATCGTCGGAGACCTGCGCGCGCGCGACATTGGTCATGGCAGCCGAAGTCATGGCCGCGAGCATGGCGCAGGCCAAAAGCCCTCTCATCGATGTTTCCTCTCGTTATTGGCCGCTTGGTGCGGCCGGCTGTTATGGCGGTAAATTAGATATTAGTGAATAAGTTTGTCAATGACAAATACAGGCGTCAATGAGGGTTCCTTCTCGCCGAGAAGCGCTGCGGAGACGTGTGCGCAACTGCCTCAGCACCCGTCATTGCGAGCGACGCGAAGCAATCCAGAATCTTTCCGCGGAGACAGTCTGGATTGCTTCGTCGCAAGGGCTCCTCGCAACGACGTGGTTGAAACAGTTGTGAGCATCCTCTCCCGCTGTGATCCGGGTTGACGGCATTGCGCGGACAAGTTGCAACCCACACCACGATTGGCCATGATGCTCCCGGGATCTTTTGGGGCGGATGGGCAATGACGGCGGCAACAGGAGTCTCCGGCGAAACGGAGCGATCGACGACGGCGCATGTGGTGTGGGCGAGTGCGCTCGGCACTGCGATCGAGTGGTATGACTTCCTGATCTATGGCACGGCGGCCGCGCTCGTGCTCAACAAGCTGTTCTTCCCGAGCTTCGATCCCTTCGTCGGCGCGCTGGCGGCATTCTCCACTTATGCGGTCGGTTTCGTGGCACGGCCGATCGGCGGCGCCATCATCGGGCATTACGGCGACCGGCTCGGCCGCAAGAGGATGCTGGTCGCGACCATGATCGCGATGGGGCTCGGCACCTTCCTGATCGGCTGCCTGCCGACCTACAGCCAAATCGGCGTATGGGCGCCGATCCTGCTTGTCATCCTGCGCTTTGTGCAAGGCATTGGCCTCGGCGGCGAGTGGAGCGGCGCGGTCGTGATGGTGGTCGAGCACGCCGGTAACAGGCGCGGCTTCTACGGCAGCCTGGTGCAAATCGGCTTTCCCGTCGGCGTTGCTGCCTCCACCGGCATGTTCGGGCTGATGACGCAACTGCCTGAGGCCTACTTCCTGAGTTGGGGCTGGCGCGTGCCGTTCTGGATCAGCATTCTGCTGGTCGGCATCGGTCTCATCGTACGGCTCAAGCTTGCGGAGACGCCGCACTTCAAGGAGGTGGTCGAGCGCAAGGAGGTGCTGGCGCAGCCGGTGTGGGAGGTGCTTCGCCGCGACTGGCGCAGCTTTCTGCTGGCGATCGGCATCACGATCTCGGAAGTGGGGCTCGCTTATCTCCTCACTGTCTTCACCGTGCTTTATGCCACGACAAAACTCGGCCTCCCGCGCCAGGTGATCCTGAATGCTGTCGTCTATGCCGCGCTCGTCGAGTTCGCCACGTTGCCGCTCGCCGGCTGGCTATCCGATCTTTTCGGCCGCAAGGCGCTGTATCTTGCCGGCGGCGTATTCACGGTGGCGCTCGCCTTTCCGCTGTTCTGGTTCCTCGACACCAGGGAGCCGGTGCTGATCACGCTCGCGCTCGTCGTCACGATGACGCTGACGCATGCGCTGCTGTTCGGGCCGAAGGCGGCGTTCATGCCGGAACTGTTCCGCACAAAGGTGCGCTACAGCGGCGCCTCGCTCGGGGCAAATGTCGCGGCCGCCTTGAGCGGCGGCTTCTCGCCGCTGATCGCGACCGCGCTGCTCGGCTGGGCCGGCACGTCCTGGCCGGTGTCGCTCTACATCATCGCGCTTTCGGTCATCACGATCATTGCGACCTTGATGACGCCGGAGACGGCGCGCGACGCGCTGAAGTCCTGAGGCATTCCGGCGACCGGCCTGGGCGGCCAAAAATTTTTCGAGCCTCCCCCTTGAAACCGCCAGCCGTTTTTCTAATTGATTTTTCGCCGCGAGAGCGGTGTGCCGGGCGCCAGATCGGGCCCGGTGCGGGCGCCGGATCGGTCGTCGGACCCGTCTGATACCCTGTCCTGCGCTCCTTCGTATCCATCTTGCTCTTTGGAGGACTTGGTTATGAGGACCAGTTTTGACTTTGCGCCCCTGTGGCGCTCCACCATCGGCTTCGATCACCTGGCCGACCTCGTCGACAGCACGCTGCGCCAGGCGACCGAGGACAACTATCCCCCCTACAATATCGAGCGCTCCGGCGAGGACCATTACCGGATCAGCCTTGCGGTGGCGGGTTTCAGCACCAACGATATCACCGTGACGGCCGAGCAGAACGCGCTCACCATCGAGGGCAGGAAGCCCGAGACCGCCGCGCGCGAATACCTGTACCAGGGCATCGCCGCGCGTCCGTTCCGGCGCGTGTTCAATCTCGCAGACTATGTCCAGGTGAAGCAGGCCTCGTTCCAGGACGGGCTCCTGATCATCGACCTCGTCCGCGAGGTTCCGGAAGCCATGAAGCCGCGTCGGATTCCGATCGCGGGCGGCGCTCCTGCGGCATCGCAGATCGAGCAGAAGAAAGCAGCCTAAAGCGCTCGATCGGTCCAACGGCGGAACGCGGCGTGCAATGCGCGCCGCGCTCCCGATGCATGAAGGAGACAAGCATGGCTTTTCGTGACCTCATTCCCTGGTCGAGAAACCAGGAGCTTGCGCCCACGCGGGACAGTTTCGACCCCTTCCTGACGCTTCACCGCGAGATGAACCGTCTGTTCGACGACGTTTTCCGCGGCGTCAGTGGGACCGGTCTGTCGCCGCTGATGGAAGGCCGTTTCGGCTGGCCGAAGGTCGAACTGAGCGAGACCGACAAGACACTGACGGTGTCTGCCGAGCTTCCCGGCTTGACCGAGAAGGACGTCCAGGTCGAGATCGCCAATGGCGTCCTGACAGTCCGCGGCGAGAAGAAGGCGGAGCGCAACGGCGAGGGCCGGTACTTCACCGAGCGCTATTATGGTGCCTTCGAGCGGCAGATCCCGCTGGAAGGCGTCGAGGAGGACAAGGCCGAGGCGTCGTTCAGGAACGGCGTTCTGACCGTGTCGCTGCCGAAGTCCGAGAGGGCGCGCGAAGGCGTCAAGCGCATCGCGATCAATTTGCAATAGCAACAAGCCGGACGGCGGCCTCTGGCGCCGCCGTCCCCCGTCAACGAACCCGTCCCTTGAAAGGAGTATGAGGGAGGCAACCGCCGATGACCAACGTGAATACCAATTTCGGCAATCTCAATCCGCTGTTTCATCCCGCCGCCCATTACGATTCACCTACCGAGGTCCTGAATGCACAGGATCTCTCCACGCCGGAGAAGCGGGTCATCCTGTCGTCCTGGGCGTCCGACATGTACGCGGTGGAATCCTGTCCCGCCTTGCGCGAGATCCCCGGCATGGGCCACACGGTCCGGCTCGCCGATATCCTGGCTGCCCTGCGCAAGCTCGACGGCGACAACGACAATGACGACCCGCCGCGCGGCGGCGGCGTCCCGATGCGGCTGCGGCGGCCATCGGCCGCCGCCGAGGGGCAAAGCGCATGATGCTCACACAGACTGTTCTCGGGCTCGTGCTGCTCGGCCAGGCTTCGGCAGTCTGGGCGGTTCCATTTCTGGCTCTGCAAGGCCTCGTCACCGGGGCGCGTGCCGAGATCTGAGGCCAGAGCTTTTACGTTCCAATCCCAGGCAAGGTAGCAGGTACTGAAGATGCGTGCTGTGCGTTTGCTCCTGCTGGCGATGCTGGTGCTGACGCCCACGGCGTTGCAGCCTGCTGCCGGCCAAATTCCCGACCTGAAGACCGGCGGCTCGCTGCCGACCCTGGCGCCGCTGGTGCGTCAGGTGACGCCCGCCGTGGTCAACATCTCCGTGCACGGCCGCGTGCGGGAGGATAACCCGCTCTACCGCGACCCGATGTTTCGCGAGTTCTTCGACGTCCCCAGGCAGATCGAGAAGGAGGTCAACGCGACCGGCTCCGGCGTGATCGTCGATGCCCAGCGCGGCTATGTCTTGACCAACAATCACGTGGTCGAAGGCACCTCCGCCGTCCAGATCACGACCAAGGATGGCCGGCAGTTTTCCGCGAAGGTCGTCGGACGTGATCCACCCACCGATGTCGCGGTACTCCAGATTCAGAACCCGACCGGGCTCAAGGCGCTCCCCTTCGGCGACAGCGACGCGCTCGAAGTCGGCGACTTCGTGCTCGCGATCGGAAATCCATTCGGGCTCGGCCAGACCGTGACGTCAGGTCTCGTCAGCGCGCTGGGCCGGACTGGAATCGGCAAACAGGGCTATGAGGATTTCATCCAGACCGACGCCGCAATCAATCCGGGCAATTCCGGCGGGGCGCTGGTCAGCCTGCGCGGAGAACTCGTCGGCATCAACTCGGCGATCATCTCTCCGGCCGGCGGCAATGTCGGCATCGGCTTTGCCATTCCGGTCAACATGGCACGCAAGGTGATGGAGCAGATCATCGCCAACGGTCGCGTCGAGCGCGGCCGTATCGGCATCTCGCTGAACGATCTGCATCCCTCGGCCAACAGGGGATTGATTCAAGGCGCCGTCATTGCCGAAGTGGCCGCGGATTCGCCCGCGGAAAAGGCAGGCCTGCGCAGGGGGGATGTGGTCACCGGAGCAGACGACCGCCCGATCCGCACCGCCGCCCAGCTCCGCAACACGATCGGCCTTGCCCGCGTCGGCGAGGATGTGAGGCTCTCGGTCTTGCGGAACGGCGTTCCGCTCACCGTGAGCGTCAGGATCGCGCCCGCGAGTGAGTCCAGCAGCGCCCTCGCAGGGCCCAATCGCCTCGTTCGTTGAATCGGTCGCAGGGGGCCGAAGATCAACGGTGTATCCCCTGCGAGGGTGGTGAGCCGCATGACATCGCGGCTCAAGCCGCGCGGTGATCCTGCTCGCCTTGCAAGTCGCGGATCAGCCTTCGCTCGCGTTCGATCCGCTGGAGATAGAGCTCGCGCTCCTGCTCGGACTTTGCGCCTGCCAGGAGCAGTTCGTAATGGCCGATCACCTTTTCGCTGCCGCGAATGAGCAGCTCTCGCTGGCTGATCATTGTATTGCTCCTCTCACATCGATCGGCGCCTGGGTGGCAGAGAGAGCAACCGGGAAGGTCGCCGCGGTCAGGCTTTCGAGCGCCGACCTTTCTTCCGTGAGACGTCTCTCGATGAACTGGCGTTCGAGCTCCGACAGCCTGGTCTTCAGAAGACGCCGGTAACGGTGGATGTTGTTACGATGTGCACGAATGCGGGCCAAATTCTCATCGAGCATCGTCGTCTCTCCAGACGGTCGCGTTGGATCCTTTGATTTCCGAGGGTGAGAACGGTGTTCTCGCCGCAAAAATATGCAGCGCGAATTTCGTGTCAAGAGATTTGCCAAACGCCGGCCACCACGAGGTCCAGCTCGTCGCCGTATTGAAATCCGCCGGCTCACATCGTCATGGCCGGGCTTGTCCCTCCACGCCTTGTTACGCGGCACAAAGAACGTGGATGCCCGGGACAAGCCCGGGCATGACGACCTCCGGTGAACGTCGATCTGCGACGCCCTAGCGCTCGCGGGGTTAAGGTCATCGTCGCTTCCACCGCCGGGTTCCCCCGTCGATTGCCTTTTGTTGGCCGGCAAGCGAACCTCCTGTGGCCATATTTGAGAAGGAGTGGTTTCCGGTGAGGGAGGCACTCCATGAACAAAGCTCTGATCACTGCCGTTGTGATGCTGGCCGCCGTGCCCGCAAGCGCCGTTGCGCAGGAGCGCGCCGGCTCGGCGGCGCTCGGAGCCGTGTCCGGCGCGGTCGTGCTGGGGCCGGTCGGTGCCGTCGCGGGCGCCGTGATCGGCTATACCGCCGGTCCTGCCATCGCCCGGTCATGGGGCATGAGAGGTTCGCGCTCGGCAAGACACCGGCAGCCGCCACGTCGCGAGGCGTATGGGACGACGGCCGCCGGTGCGCCCCCACGCACCCGCGAGGCGATGGAGGCCAACGGTCAGATGAGCGCGGCCGGCAATCCGCCGGTCCAAGCCGCTCCCGTGTCGCAGCCGGCTCAAGTTGCGCCTGCGGCGCCAGCGGCAACCACGACGCCACCCGTTCAGGGATTCGACTGAAACCAGGCCGCGGTGGTCTTCGGCCGCAGCCGATCCACCGTCCGCGCCATCAGCGCGGCCACTTCTCTAGATCTGGCCCAGGATCTTCTTCGCGGCGCGAAGGTGCGGCTTGTCGATCATCTGGCCGTCGAGGCGCAGCGTGCCGGCGTTTGGATTGCTCGCGAACGCGGCGACGACCTTCTCCGCCCAAATGCGCTCGGCGTCGGTCGGCGCGAACGCCGCGTTGACGATGTCGACATGCTTGGGATGGATCAGCGCCTTCGCCGAAAAGCCGTCGCGCCGCGCGGCGCGGGTTTCCTGCTCGAGACCTGCGAGATTGTCGATGTCGGTATAGACAGTGTCGATCGGCGCCACTTCCGCCGCGGCCGCCGCCATCAGGCACAGATCGCGCGCGAGGCGGTAGGGACTGTGGAACACGCCGCCTGACGCCTTCTCGGTCGCGCCGAGCGAGGCGGAAAGATCTTCCGCGCCCCACATCAAGCCGGCAAGGCGAGGGGAGCAGCCCCTGTAGCTGCCGAGCCCGAAGATCGAGCTGGCGGTTTCCGTCGCCACACAGACGATGCGTGTTGCGCCTGCTGTGATTCCGGATGCTGCTTCCAGTGCTTCAAGCCAGGTCGCAACCTGGCGCACGTCATCGCCGCCTTGCGATTTCGGCAGCACGATGCCGTCAGGCTTGCCCGGCATGATGGCGGCGAGATCGGTCAGCGTCATGCCGGTGTCGAGCGCGTTGATGCGGACATAGAGCTGGTGCGGGCCGGGGCGGCTCCTGAGCATCGCAAGCGTCAGGGTCCGCGCCTCGGGCTTCTTGTCGGTGACGACGGAGTCCTCGAGATCGATGATCAGGGCGTCGGCCTTGCCTTCGCTCGCCTTCTCGAATTTGCGCGGGGAATCGCCCGGCACGAACAGCATCGAACGCATCAGGCCGGCCTCTTGTGCATCATCGCGGTTTCCCTCCTTGCGAAATAACGGCGCGCTTAGCTTTGCGCCGCATGACGCCATGCATGTTAGACACAGTTGATGGACAAATTCACGTATCTGCATGCGGTTTTTCGAGCTAAAGAACGAAAAGCCAGGGCATGTCGGGCGCGGCAAGCGCCATGGCCTTTGCGCGGGGAACGCGATCGGGAGATGGGGCAATCGCGGCTCCCAACAAGGAGACCAAGACCATGGATTTCGCGCTCACCGATCAGCAGGAAGCCATTCGCGACGCCATCGCCAAGATCTGCGAAGGCTTTCCTGACGCCTATTGGCTGAAGAAGGACCACGACGGCGGCTTCCCGCACGACTTCCACAAAGCGCTGGCGGATGCCGGCTGGCTCGGCATCTGCGTTCCGGAGCAATATGGCGGTTCGGGCCTCGGCATTACCGAAGCTGCGATCATGATGCGCACCATTGCCGAATCCGGTGCCGGCATGTCCGGCGCGTCTGCCGTGCATATCAACGTGTTCGGTCTCAACCCCGTCGTCGTGTTCGGCACCGAAGAGCAGCGCAAGCGCATGCTGCCGCCGATGGTCGAGGGCCGCGAGAAGGCGTGCTTCGCCGTCACCGAGCCGAACACCGGGCTCAACACCACCCAGCTCAAGACCCGCGCCGTTGCCAAGAACGACCGCTACATCGTCAACGGCCAGAAGGTGTGGATCTCGACTGCGCAGGTCGCGCACAAGATCCTGCTGCTGGCGCGCACCACGCCGCTAGAGGAGGTGCGCTCGCCCACCCATGGCCTCAGCCTGTTCTACACCGATTTCGACCGCAACAGGATCAAGGTCCACGAGATCGAGAAGATGGGCCGCAAGATCGTCGATTCCAACGAGCTCTTCTTCGAGGATTTCGAGATCCCGATCGAGGACCGCATCGGCGAAGAGGGCAAAGGGTTTCAGTACATCCTCGAAGGCATGAACCCCGAGCGCATCCTGATCGCGGCAGAAGCCGTCGGCCTCGGCAAGCTCGCGCTGTCGCGCGCGACCGAATACGCCAAGACCCGTGTCGTGTTCAACCGGCCGATCGGGAAGAATCAAGGCATCCAGCACCCGCTCGCGGTGAACTGGGTCGAGCTCGAGGCGGCCTGGCTGATGGTGATGCAGGCCGCCTGGCAGTACGACAAGGGCTTGCCCTGCGGCGCTGGCGCCAATGCCGCAAAATATTTCGCGGGCGAAGCCGGATACCATGCCTGCGAGCAGGCGGTGATGACCCATGGCGGGTTCGGCTACGCCAAGGAGTTTCACGTCGAGCGCTACTTGCGCGAAATCCTGATCCCGCGCATCGCGCCGGTCAGCCCGCAGCTCGCACTGAGCTTCATCGCGGAAAAGGTGCTGGGGCTTGCCAAGTCGTATTAGCTCGGTTCGGCCGCGATCCGCTCCATCGCGATGGTGCGGAGCTTTGCGCGCTGGATCTTGACGCCATTGGCGCTGTCGGTGACCGGGAAGGCATCCACGACATAGATCCGTGCCGGAATCTTGTAGCCGGCGAGCCGCTCGCGCAGGCGGGCCGTCAGCACCTCCTGACGCGGCGGAGCTCCGGCCGGGACTACGAAAGCGACGCAGCGCGCCTGGCCCTTCAGATCGACGGCGACGACCTGGGCGTCGGCAACGCCGGCGCAGGACTTGAGCTCGTCCTCGATCTCGCCGGGCGCGACCAGGAAGCCGCCGAGCCGCATCGCATCGCCTGCGCGGGTCTCATAGACGAAGGCGCCGCCGCGCAGGCGGCCGATATCGCCGGTGCGGAAGAAGCCGTCCGCAGTGATCGCATCCCCGGTGGCTTGCGGATTGTTGAAATAGCCGAGGAAGCGCGATGGCGCGCTGATTTCGATCTCGCCGGAGACGCCTTGCGGCGCAAGCTCGCCGGTTTCGGTGTCGCGCACGCGGACTTCCGCGTCCGGGGACATCGGCCAGCCGCCGCCCTCGATGCGGTCGGCGAAGGCGTCGCTGGCGCGCCCGATCGAGAACAGCGCCTGCACCTCGCTCGAGCCGTACAGGCCGAACAGCGGCAGGCCGCGTGCCTCGGCCTCCGCGGCCAGCTCGCGCCAGCCGGGCTGGAACGCGGCGAAGCCGCAAACTTGCAGATGCGGGAACGGCCGCCTTGCGTCGGTCAGCGCAAGGATGCGGCGGAACATCTCGTCGGAGCCGAAGCTGTGGGTGATCTTGTGCTCGGCAAGGATCTTCAGCGCCGGCGCCGCCTCGAAGGCATCGAGCACGTGGACGGTGGCGCCGGCGGCGACGAAGCCAAGCAGGCTCGTCATGCCGAAGGTGCCGCAGAACGGCAGCATCGCCAGCAGGGCATGACGCTGCGGCGAAAGCTGGAGCGCGTTGGCCACGGCCTTGGCGTGGCTCGCCAGCGTTCGCTGCGAATGTGCCACCAGTTTTGGCCCTTTGGTCGTGCCCGATGTGGTGTAGAGCAGCACGGGCAGATCGATGTCGTGCTGAGTCGGAGCCGGGGGATAATGCTTGTCGAAGGCGTCGAAGCGCACACTGGGCCATTGCGCAGGAACCGTATCCGCGCCGACCACCGCGAGCTGTTGCAGCGCGGGGACATCGGTCTTGGCGATGTCGGCGAGAATGGCAGCGAAATCGATCGAGCGGAACGCCGCCTCGATGACCAGCAGCTTTGCGCCTGATAGCTTCAGCAGATGCGCGACTTCGGCGCTGCGATAGCGCGTATTGACGGCGGCGACGATCGCTCCCAGCCTGGCGGCGGCAAACAGCAGCGCAATCCATTCCACACGGTTGACCAGCCAGACCGCCACGACGTCGCCTTTGCCGATACCCTGCGCGGCAAGCCAGGCCGCGGTCTGCTCGACCTTGCGGGAAAATTCCGCGCGCAAAACGGGCGTGCCGCCAAACACGAAGGCGGGATCGGCTGATGTCGCAGGTCCGATCAGCGATTGCAGTGAAACATCGTCAGCATGCATGGCAACCGGAGCCCGATCGCGCAAATTCGTCTATTTGGTGCCGAACATCCGGTCGCCGGCATCGCCGAGACCCGGCACGATGTAGCCGTGATCGTTGAGCCGCTCGTCGATCGCGGCGGTCCAGATCGGCACGTCGGGATGCTCGCTCTGGAACTGGGCGATGCCCTCCGGGGCCGCCAGCAGGCAGACGAAGCGGATGTCGCGGGCGCCGCGCGCCTTGAGCAACGTGGCGCCGGCGCAGGCCGAGTTGCCGGTCGCCAGCATCGGGTCCATCAGGATCACGGTACGGTCCGACAGGTCCTGCGGCGCCTTGAAGTAATATTCCACGGCCTGCAGCGTTTCGGGATCGCGGTAGAGCCCGATATGGGCGATGCGCGCCGACGGCATCAGCGCCAGCATGCCGTCGAGAAAGCCGACGCCGGCGCGCAGGATCGGCGCCAGCGTGAGCTTCTTGCCGGCGATCTTCGGCGCCTGCATCGGGGCGATCGGCGTCTCGATGTCGACCAGCTCCAGCGGCAGGTCGCGCGTCACCTCGTAGCCGAGCAGCATCCCGATCTCGTTCAGGATCTCGCGAAAGCTCTTGGTCGAGCGGTCCTTCTCCCGCATCAGCGAGAGCTTGTGCTGGACCAGGGGGTGGGCGACGACGTTGACGCTAGATGTGCTCATGCGGCCGATCTAACACGGTTCCGCGAAGCTGCGCCAGATCGGCCGGGGCGTTTTCCGCAAGGGACGCAACCCTGTCAGGGCGGTGCGACTACCGCGGGAGCTCGGTCAGCTGAAGTTCTCGCACGAGGCCGGCTCAATGAGGGGATCCGGGGCGGGACGCACGTTGGGCACACTCGGACGCGGCGCGTCCACGGTGCGTGCCTGCACCTCCACGAACGCCGACATCAGCGCGATCGCGAGGTCGCCATGGCATCCCTCGATCGCCGCGTCGAGCCAGTCGGGCAGCTCGCGTTCACGCGACAGCGCGCAATGCCACTCGCCTTCGTCATAGGCGATGCGGCGGACGTGCCACAGCGGCAGCTCAAGCTCCATCAGTGCCAACGCGGCATCGGTCCAGGCTTCGGCTTCGATCAGCTGCACCAGGCGTGCCGTGCGCTCGCTCTGGTGGAGTGAGGGGAGTCGCCGGCAGGCTTTGTCGATGAACTCGCGCATCAGCGGACCGGTCATGCCTTGCGCGTTACGCAAGCGATCGCCGAGGGAGGATGAATCGTAGTGTCGGAAAGCGGCAGTCATGTCAGGCCTCCTGGAAGCGGCGTCGGTCAGTCGGCCGGCCTGTTCAGGATGGCGGGAGGCGCATTGGAAAACGAGATGGGGCGGGAGCGGCAGATATAGGAATTTCATAAAGGTGGGAGGGGGCGGTCTGTAGCGTCATTCTCTGTCGTCGTCCCGGCGAAGGCCGGGACCCATACCCCGAGGCAGTGGTTTGACGAAGACTCGGAGTGGGAGCTCTGCGCTCCAACTCCCTTTCGTGGTTATGGGTCCCGGCCTTCGCCGGGACGACGATAGAGAATTGGCCGAGCACCGCCTCCGCCCTTTATGAGATTCTTATAACTTCGCCATGGCCCTCGTCTCGAAAACCTATGCCCGTGATGGCACTTCAGCACGGTCGAGTGTTGCCCCCGATATGGGGACGCAACGAGGAGCATCCCTATGATGGACATTCTCATGCTGGCGCTGGGCTTCGGCTTCTTTGCCCTTGCGATCGGCTACACCTACGCCTGCGAACGGCTGTGACGGAGCGGACCATGATCTTCGATTATGCGCTCGCCGGCGCCGTCTCGTTCGGCCTTCTGATCTACCTCACTTACGCGCTGCTGCGGCCGGAGCGATTCTGAGCGGTGCTGCTGCTTGTCGGATTGCTGCTGGCAGAGGCCTCGCTGTTCGCCTGCCCGTTGATGGTGCTGCTGCCGTAGCTGTTGCGCCGGACACCAAGCCTGAAGGGTTGATTCCATGACCGTGATCGGTTGGCTCCAGATCATTCTTTTCTGCCTCATCATCGTCGCGCTGACAAAACCGCTCGGCTGGTACATGACGCGCGTGTTCAATGGCGAGACAACGTTTCTCTCGCCGGTGCTGCGCCCGATCGAGGCCGGGATCTACTGGATTTCAGGCGTCGACGAGAAGCGCGAGCAGCATTGGCTGACCTATACGGTCGCCATGCTGCTGTTCCATGTCGGCGGCTTCCTGATCATCTACGCCGTGATGCGTCTCCAGGCCGTTCTGCCCTTCAATCCGGCCGGGCAGACAGCGGTCGCCGAGGATCTGTCCTTCAACACCGCGATCTCCTTCATCACCAACACCAACTGGCAGAACTACGGCGGCGAGAGCACGATCTCTTATCTCGTGCAGATGCTGGGCCTGACGCACCAGAACTTCCTGTCGGCGGCGACCGGCATCGCGCTCGCGGTCGCGTTGATCCGCGGCTTCTCGCGTGCCTCGGCGCGCACGGTCGGAAATTTCTGGGTCGATGTCGTCAGGTGCACACTTTACGTGCTGCTGCCGATCTGTGTCGTCTACACCCTGTTCCTGGTCTGGCAGGGCATGCCGCAAACCCTCGGTGACTATGTCGAAGCCACGACGCTCGAAGGCGCCAAGCAGACCATTGCGGTCGGCCCTGTCGCCTCGCAGGTCGCGATCAAGATGCTCGGCACCAATGGCGGCGGCTTCTTCAATGCCAATGCTGCGCATCCCTTCGAGAACCCGACCGCGCTGTCGAACTTCGTGCAGATGCTGTCGATCTTTGCGCTGGGCGCTGCCTTGACCAACGTGTTCGGTCGCATGGTCGGCAACCAGCGCCAGGGCTGGGCGATCCTCGCCGTGATGGGCGTGCTGTTCATCGCCGGCGTTGCCGTGACCTACTGGGCGGAAGCCAGCGGCACCTCGACGCTCCAGGCGCTCGGCCTCACCGGCGGCAATATGGAAGGCAAGGAGGTCCGCTTCGGCATCGTTGCCTCCTCGCTGTTTGCCGTGATCACCACCGCCGCCTCCTGCGGCGCGGTCAATGCCATGCATGACAGCTTCACCGCGCTCGGCGGCATGATCCCGCTGATCAACATCGAGCTCGGCGAAATCGTCGTCGGCGGTGTCGGGGCCGGCATGTACGGCATGCTGCTGTTCGTCATCCTGGCGATCTTCGTCGCCGGCCTGATGGTCGGCCGCACGCCGGAATATGTCGGCAAGAAGATCGAAGCGCGCGAGGTCAAGATGGCGATGCTGGCCATCCTGGTGCTGCCGTTGATGATCCTGGGCTGGACCGCGGTTGGCGTGGTCTATCCGGCGGCGGTGGCCTCCATGGCCAATGCCGGACCGCACGGCTTCACCGAGGTGCTCTACGCCTACACCTCGGGGACCGGCAACAACGGATCGGCCTTTGCGGGCCTGACCGGCAACACTTTCTTCTACAACCTCACGCTGGCCAGCGCGATGTTCGTCGGCCGCTTCTTCATGATCGTGCCGGCCATGGCGATTGCGGGCTCGCTCGCAGAGAAGAAATCGATCCCGCCGTCGATGGGCACGTTCCCGACCACGGGCGGGCTGTTCGTCGGCCTCGTCGTCGGCGTGATCCTGATCATGGGCGGCCTGACCTTCTTTCCGGCACTCGCGCTCGGCCCCATCGTCGAGCATCTGGCGATGAACGCAAGCCAACTGTTCTGACTAACCTCTTCTGATTTCCGGAGTGCCCTCGATGGATACGATGAAACTGCAAAAGCGTGCCCCGATGTCGGCCATGCTCGATCCGAAAATCGTGCTGCCCGCGATCCGTGCCTCCTTCGCCAAGCTCGATCCGCGGCTGATGGTGAAGAACCCCGTCATGTTCGTGGTTGAGGTCGTGGCCGCGCTCACCACGGTGATCTTCCTGCGCGATCTCGTCACGGGCGGGGTGAATCTCGGCTTCACTTTCCAGATCATTGTCTGGCTCTGGTTCACGGTGCTGTTCGCGAATTTCGCGGAAGCCGTCGCGGAAGGCCGCGGCAAGGCGCAGGCGGATTCGCTGCGCAAGACCCGCACCGAAAGCCAGGCCAAGCTCCTGAATGGCGCGGGCCATGATTTCAAGCTGGTGCCGGGCACGAGCCTGAAGGTTGGAGACTTGGTGCTGGTCGAAGCCGGCGACACCATCCCCTCCGACGGCGAGGTGATCGAGGGCGTGGCCTCCGTCAACGAGGCCGCCATCACCGGTGAATCAGCGCCTGTCATCCGCGAGTCCGGCGGCGACCGTTCGGCGGTGACGGGCGGCACCCAGGTGCTGTCCGACTGGATCCGCGTCCGTATCACGGCGGCCCAAGGCTCGACCTTCATCGACCGCATGATCAAGCTGGTCGAGGGCGCCGAGCGGGCCAAGACGCCGAACGAGATCGCGCTGAACATCCTGCTCGCCGGCCTCACCATCATCTTCGTGTTCGCCACCGTCACGATTCCTAGCTACGCCGCTTATGCCGGCGGCTCGATCTCGGTGATCGTGCTGGTCGCTTTGTTCGTGACGCTGATCCCGACCACCATTGGCGCGCTGTTGTCAGCCATCGGCATCGCCGGCATGGACCGTCTGGTCCGCTTCAACGTGCTGGCGATGTCCGGCCGCGCGGTCGAGGCGGCCGGCGATGTTGACACGCTGCTGCTCGACAAGACCGGCACCATCACGCTGGGCAACCGCCAGGCAACGGCGTTTCGCCCTGTGCGCGGGGTGACCGAGCAGGAGCTCGCGGACGCCGCCCAGCTCGCCTCGCTCGCCGATGAGACGCCGGAAGGCCGTTCCATCGTCGTGCTCGCGAAAGAAAAGTACGGCATCCGTGGCCGCGACATGGCTGAGCTTGGCGCGACCTTCATCCCGTTCACGGCGCAGACCCGCATGAGCGGCGTCGATGCCGGCGGCTCGTCGGTGCGCAAGGGCGCGGTGGATGCCATGTTGAACTATGTCGGCGGCGGCGCTCCGATCGCCGTCGCTTCCGGCAACACGGCGAGGGCGATCCAGCCTGCGGCTCTCTCCGAGATCGGCCGCGAGATCCAGACGATTGCCGACGAAGTGTCGAAGTCCGGCGGCACGCCGCTGGCGGTCGCCAAGGACGGCAGGCTGCTCGGAATCATCCAGCTCAAGGACATCGTCAAGGGCGGCATCCGCGAGCGCTTTGCCGAGCTGCGCCGCATGGGCATCCGCACCATCATGATCACAGGCGACAATCCGATGACTGCGGCCGCGATCGCGGCGGAAGCCGGCGTCGACGACTTCCTGGCGCAGGCAACGCCCGAGGACAAGCTCAAGCTGATCCGCGACGAGCAGGCCAAGGGCAAGCTGGTCGCCATGTGCGGCGACGGGACCAACGACGCCCCGGCGCTGGCGCAGGCCGATGTCGGCGTCGCCATGAACACCGGCACCCAGGCCGCCCGCGAGGCCGGCAACATGGTCGACCTCGACTCCAACCCGACCAAGCTGATCGAGGTGGTCGAGATCGGCAAGCAGCTCTTGATGACGCGCGGTGCGCTGACCACCTTCTCGATCGCCAACGACGTGGCAAAGTATTTTGCGATCATCCCGGCGATGTTCCTGGCGTTCTACCCGCAGCTCAACGTGCTGAACGTCATGAACCTGTCGAGCCCGCAGAGCGCCATCCTGTCGGCGATCATCTTCAACGCGCTCATCATCGTCGGCCTGATCCCGCTGGCACTCAAGGGCGTCGCCTATCGCGCGGTCGGTGCCGGCGCGCTGCTTCGGCGCAATCTCCTGATCTACGGCTTAGGGGGTATCGTCATTCCCTTCATCGGCATCAAGGCGATCGACCTTGCGGTCGTCGCGCTGCACCTGGCTTAACCGCGTCATCGAGTGGAGCGATTTTCACTGTCATTCCGGGGCGCCTCGAAGAGGCGAACCCGGAATCTCGAGGTTCCGGGTTCGATGCTTCGCACCGCCCCGGAACGACAGGAGAGACGCTTTCCTCGCAATGACGACGTAACTGGAGAAAAACACATGCTCAGAGAAATCCGCCCCGCCATCGTCCTGTTGCTGGTGCTCACCGCCATCACGGGCCTGGCCTATCCGCTCGCCATGACCGGCATTGCCGGCGCGATCTTCCCCGCCAAGGCGCAAGGAAGCCTGATCGAGAAGGACGGCAAGGTGATCGGCTCCGCCCTGATCGGGCAGGAGTTCAGGGATGACAAATATTTCCACGGCCGCCCCTCGGCGACGCTGGCGCCGGACCCGAGCGATTCGAGCAAGACGATCCCGGCGCCCTACAACGCCGCCAATTCCGGTGGCTCCAATCTCGGCCCGACCAGCAAGGCACTGGCCGACCGGCTGAAGGAGGATGTGGACAGGTTGAAAGCCGAGAATCCGGATGCCGCCGTGCCGGTCGATCTGGTCACGACCTCGGCCAGCGGTCTCGACCCCGACATTTCGCCGGAAGCGGCGCAATTCCAGGTGCCGCGCGTCGCCAAGGCGCGCAAGATGCCGGAAGAGTCGCTCAAGCGGCTGGTCGCCGCCAACACCGAGAGCCGCCTGCTCGGCCTGCTCGGCGAACCCCGGGTTAACGTTCTGGCGCTGAATCTGGCGCTGGATCGTGCGTCCGCGAAGTAGCGTCTAGGCCGGCAATATCAGGATGATTATATTGGCCTGATGGTTCAGCAACGCCGCGATCCCGAACAACGTCCCTCGCCCGAGGCGCTGCTGGAAGCTGCGCGCCGAGAGGAGAGCGCGAGCGGCAAGCTGAAGATTTTCGTCGGCGCCGCCCCCGGCGTCGGCAAGACCTACGAGATGCTGCAAAGCGCCCATGCCAGGCGCAAGGCCGGCATTGATGTCGTGGTCGGTTTCGTCGAGACCCATGGCCGCGCCGAGACCGAGGCGCTGGTGCGGGGACTGGAGGTCGTCCCGCGCAAGCGGCTCGATTATCGCGGCCAGATCGTCGAGGAGATGGACCTCGACGCGGTGATCGCGCGGCGGCCGAAGATCGCGCTGGTGGACGAGCTCGCCCACACCAATGCAGCCGGCAGCCGTCACCCCAAGCGTTATCTCGACGTCGAGGAGCTGCTCTCGCACGGCATCGACGTCTACACCGCCGTCAACATCCAGCACATCGAGAGCCTGAACGACGTCGTCGCCCAGATCACCCATGTGCGGGTCCGCGAGACCGTGCCGGATTCGATCTTCGACCGCGCCGACGCGATCGAGCTGATCGACCTCACGCCTGACGATCTGATCCAGCGCCTGCGCGAGGGCAAGGTCTACGTTCCCAAGCAGGCCGAGCGGGCGCTGGAGCATTACTTCTCGCCCGGCAATCTCACCGCGCTGCGCGAGCTCGCGCTGCGGCGGACGGCCGAGCGGGTCGATGAGCAGCTGCTCAGTCACATGCAGGCGAACGCCATCGCCGGCCCCTGGGCCGCAGGCGAGCGCATCCTCGTCTGCGTCAGCGAGGATCCCCGCGCGGCCGGCCTGGTGCGCTACACCAAGCGCTTGGCTGACCGGCTGCATGCGCCGTTCACAGCGATCTCGATCGAGACGAGGCGCTCGCTCCAGCTTTCGGACCAGGAGCGCGATCGGCTCGCCGACACGCTGCGGCTCGCGGAGTCGCTCGGCGGCGAAGCGCTGACCATTCCCGCGGTCGGCCGCCGCATCGCCGACGACGTCATCAATTTTGCGCAAGGCAACAACGTCACCCAGATCGTGATCGGCAAGTCGACACGCTCGCGCTGGTTCGAGATGACGCGCGGCTCGGTCGTGCATGATCTGGTGCGGCGCGCCGGCAATATCAGTGTTCACGTCATTCCCGGTGACGAGCTGCCCGGCGAGGCGGCGGCGAAGACGGCGGTGCAGACCGCCGCGCGGGCCGAGCCGTTCAACCCGCTACCCTATCTGAAGGCGCTCGGCGTCGTGCTGGTCGGCCTCGGTGCCGCGGAGCTGATCCAGCCCTATTTCGGGATCGAGAACGTCGACCTCGTGCTGCTCACGGCGGTTGTTGCCGTGGCGGTCCGCTATGGCCTGTGGCCCTCGCTGCTCGCGACCGTCGGGGCCTCGCTGTCCTACAATTTCTTCTTCCTGCCGCCGATCTACACCTTCACGATCACCGACCCGACCAACGTCGCCGCCTTCTTCCTGTTCATGGTGGTGGCGATGATCGTCTCCAATGTCGCCGCGCGCGTGCGTACGCAGGCCGACACCGCGATCGGCCGGATCAGGACCACCGAGCAGCTCTATGCGTTCAGCCGCAAGCTCGCCGGCACCGCCACGCTCGACGACGTGCTGTGGGCGACCGCCTATCAGATCGCGTTGATGCTGAAGGTGCGTGTCGTGCTGCTGCTGCCGGAAGACGGCCTGCTCACGGTGAAGTCGGGCTATCCGCCGGAGGACCAGCTCGACCAGGCCGACCTTGCCGCCGCCAACTGGGCCTGGAGCAATGACCGTTCCGCCGGTCGCGGCTCGGATACGCTGCCGGGTGCCAAGCGGCTGTTCCTGCCGATGCGTACCGGGCGCGGTCCGATCGGTGTGATCGGCATCGACAATGACCGCACCGGCCCGCTGCTGACGCCGGACCAGCGCCGGCTGCTGGACGCGCTGGTCGACCAGGGCGCGCTGGCGATCGAGCGCGTGCTGCTGGTCGAGGACATGGATCGCGTCAAGCGCACCGTCGAATCCGAGCGCTTGCGCTCGGCGCTGTTGACCTCGATCTCGCACGACCTGAAGACGCCGCTCGCCTCCGTGCTGGGCGCGGCCTCGACCATGCGCGACCTCGCCGGCGCGCTGTCCGACACCGAGAAGCGCGACCTGCTTGCGACCGTGATCGACGAGTCCGAGCGGCTCAACCGCTTCATCGCCAATCTGCTCGACATGACCAAGCTCGAATCCGGCGCCATCGTGCCCAACACGGCGCTGCACGATCTCGGCGAGATCGTCGGCAGCGCACTGCGGCGGGCATCGAAGATCCTGACAGCGCACAAGGTGGAGCTGGTGCTGGCGGCCGATCTGCCGATGCTCGAGCTCGACGCCGTGCTGTTCGAGCAGGTGCTGTTCAACCTGCTCGACAATGCCGCGAAATATTCTTCGCCTGAAACCACGATCGCGATCAGGAGCCGGCGCGAGCGCGACCATGTGGTGCTCGAGGTCGCTGACGAGGGCGCCGGCATTCCTCCCGACGAGCTCGAGAGCGTGTTCGACAAGTTTTATCGCGTGCAGAAGGGCGACCATGTCCGTCCCGGCACCGGGCTCGGGCTCGCCATCTCGCGCGGCTTCGTCGAGGCGATGCGCGGCACGATCTCGGCCGCCAATCGCAGCGACCGCAGCGGCGCCGTCCTCACCATCCGTCTGCCGGTTCCGGCACAGACCAAGGCTTTGGATACCGCCGCATGAGCGCTGCCCCAATCAAGGTTTTGGTGATCGACGACGAGCCGCCGATCCGCAAATTGCTGCGGATGGGGTTGTCGACGCAAGGCTACGAGATCCTGGAGGCGTCGAACGGCAAGCTCGCTCTTGAGAAGCTTGCCGAAGAGCCCGCGCTGATCATTCTCGATCTCGGCCTGCCTGACATCCAGGGCCACGAGCTCTTGCGCACCATCCGTGCCCGCAACGAAGCCGTGCCGATCGTGGTGCTGTCGAGCCGTGGCGACGAGGCCGGCAAGGTGCAGGCGCTCGATCTTGGCGCCGATGATTATCTGACGAAGCCGTTCGGCATGGACGAGCTGCTGGCGCGCCTGCGCGCCGCGCTACGGCACCAGTTGCAGGTCCAGGGCGAGCGTCCGGTGTTTCGCAGCGGCGATCTCTCGGTCGATCTGGTCCGCCGCATCGTCAAGCTCGGCGAGCGCGAGATCAAGCTATCGCCGAAGGAATATGATCTCCTGCGCGTGCTGGTCCAGCACGCCGGCAAGGTGCTGACCCATCGCTTTCTGCTCAAGGAGCTCTGGGACGAGCTGACCGATGCGCAATATTTGCGCGTCTACGTCCGCCAGCTCCGCCAGAAGATCGAAGCCGATCCGGAGCGGCCGCAATATGTGCTGACCGAGACGGGGATCGGGTACCGGCTGAAGGCGGGGGATTAACTAGGTCGTCGTTCCGGGGCGATGCGAAGCATCGAACCCGGAACCTCGAGATTCCGGGTTCGCCACTTCGAGGCGCCCCGGAATGACGGTAGGAGCTACCCCGCCTTCCTCTGCCGCGCCGTCGGCCGGTGCGTCTTCTTCGCCGCCCGCTGCCGCCCCGTCGCACGCCGCGCATGCGACTTGGCCGCCGTTTTTCCGCCGCCGCGCCCCTTCAGGCTCTGCTTCAGCGCATCCATCAGGTTGATCACGTTGCTCGGCCGCTCCTCGGGCTCCGGCAGCTCGATCTTTTTGCCGCTCGCCTTGCGCTTGACGAGCGCCTTCAGCGCGGTCTCGTACTCGTCCTTGAACTTGCTCGGGTCGAAATGCGCCGCCTTGGTGTGCAGGATGTGGCCGGCGAGCTCGACCATGTCCTTGGTGATCTTCGTGCTCTTGATGTCACCAAAGAATTCGTCCTCGTCACGCAGCTCGTAAGGGAAGCGCAGCGTGGTGCCGAGCAGGCCCTTGCCGAGCGGCTCGATCGCGATGATGTGCTCGCGGTTGGTCAGCACGATCTTGGCGAGCGCGACGCGGTCCTGGTCCTTCATGGCGTCGCGGATCACCGCAAAGGCGTCGGCCGCGGCCTTGCCGTCGGGCGCGATGTAATAGGGATGGTCGAGATAGCGCTGGTCGATCTCCTCGCTCGGCACGAAGCTCTCGATATCGATGGTGTGGTTGCTCTCGATTTGCACCGCCTCGAGCTCTTCCGGCTGGATCTCGACATATTTGCCCTTGCGCAGCTCATAGCCGCGGCCTTTCTGGTCGCTCTCGACCACGTCACCGGTCTCGGCATCCACCATCTGCTGCTTGAGCCGGTTGCCGGTTTCGCGGTTGATCATGTGAAACCGCGTCTTCTCGGCGGCCGTGGTCGCCGGGTAAAGCACGACCGGGCAGCTGACCAGCGAGAGTTTCAACGTTCCCTTCCAATAGGCGCGCGGGGCCATTCCATTCTCCAGTGATTTCAAGGCTTTTCAGGAACTCCAACCGGCCCCCGGGGTTTTGGTTCCGGGTGGGACTTTCGCCGTGATAGGCTTCAACGCGATCAGAGGATGTGGGACCCGTCGTGCTGCAAAAACTCTCCATCTATCGAAAGAAGCGGGATTTCGAAAAGACGCCCGAACCGTCGGGCAAGACGGCGGTGGCGCCCTCGAAGCAACGCCGCTTCGTGATCCAGAAACATGACGCGACGCGCCTGCACTACGATCTCAGGCTTGAATTCGACGGCGTGTTCAAGTCCTGGGCGGTGACGAAAGGGCCCTCGCTCAACCCGCACGACAAGCGGCTGGCGGTGGAAGTCGAGGACCATCCGCTCGACTATGGCGATTTCGAAGGAACCATTCCCGAGGGCCAATATGGCGGCGGCACGGTGATGCTGTGGGATCGCGGCACCTGGGAGTGCGATGACCCCGAAGCCGGCTTCAAGAAGGGCGATCTCAAGTTCACGCTGCATGGCGACAAGCTGCATGGCAGCTGGGTGCTGGTGCGCATGCGTAACCGTGGCGGCGAGAAGCGCACCAACTGGCTCTTGATCAAGCACCGCGACGAATATGCCAGCGAAGACGAGGATATTTTGGCGGAGGACAAGTCCGTGGCCTCCGGCCGTGCGATGGAGCAGATCGCAGGCGGGAAGGGTCGCGCGCCAAAACCGTTCATGCTGGCGAAGGGCAAGGGCAAGGCCGATGCGGTCTGGCAGTCCAACCGCGCCGAGGAGACCAAGGGGCGCACGCTCAAGCCGGCGCCTCGCACGGCGCTGAAGAGCAGCAAGGCATCGAAGAAGAAAGCGACATCAGCGACGACGGCCAGGAAGGTCTCGGACATGCCTGATTTCGTGGCGCCGCAGCTCTGCACCCCGGTGGAGCGGCCGCCGGCCTCGGATGGCTGGTGCCACGAGATCAAGTTCGACGGCTATCGCGTGCAGCTTCGCGTCGAGGACGGCGAAGCGACGCTGAAGACGCGCAAGGGCCTCGACTGGACCGGCAAGTTCGCGTCGATCGCGAAGGAGGCCGCCGAGTTGCCGAACGTGATGATCGACGGCGAGATCGTCGCCCTCGACCATAACGGCGCGCCGAACTTTTCCTCGCTGCAGGCCGCGCTGTCGGACGGCAAGACCGACGAGCTGATCTTCTTTGCCTTCGACCTGCTGTTCGCCGAGGATCTCGATTATCGCCGCCTGCCGCTCGGCGAGCGCAAGGCCAGTCTCAAGAAACTGCTGGAGGCCCGCAAGAAGAAGACGAGCCAGATCCGCTATGTCGAGCATTTCGAGAGCGGCGGCGATGCGGTGCTGCAATCGGCCTGCAAGCTCGAGCTCGAGGGGGTCGTCTCGAAGAAGCTGGACGCGCCCTATCGCTCAGGCCGCACCGAGAGCTGGACCAAGGCAAAATGCCGCGCCGGCCATGAGGTGGTGATCGGCGGCTACAAGACCACCAATGGAAAATTCCGCTCCCTGATGGCGGGCGTGCATCGGGGCGATCATCTCGCCTTCGTCGGAATGGTCGGGACCGGATTTGGTGCCGACAAGATCAAGCGCATCATGCCGTCGCTGAAAGCGATGGAAGCCAAGGAAAGTCCGTTCGGCGGCAAGAATGCGCCGAAGAAGACCCGTGACGTGCACTGGCTGAAGCCCGAGCTCGTCGCCGAGATCGAGTTCGCCGGATTTACCGCTGATGGCAACATCCGCCAGGCCGCCTTCAAGGGCCTGCGGCAGGACAAGCCCGCTGAGGAAGTCGAGGCGGAGACGCCTGCGGATACAGAACTCGCCAAGCCCTCTCCCAGGAAGCGCGTTGCTGCAAAGCCGGCGGCAGGGAAGGGCACCGCCGAAGTGATGGGCGTCGTGATCTCCAAGCCCGACAAGGAGCTGTGGCCCGACGATGGGGAGGGCGCGCCGGTCACCAAGCTCGACCTCGCACGCTATCTCGAGGCCGTCGGCGAATGGATGATCGTGCATCTCAAGGGCCGGCCATGCTCGCTGATCCGCGCACCTGACGGAATCAAGGGAGAGTGCTTCTTCCAGCGCCACGCCATGCAGGGCACCTCGAACCTGCTCGAGCTCGCGCGCGTGTCAGGCGATCGCAAGCCTTACCTGCAGATCGACCGTATCGAGGGCCTTGCCGCGGTCGCGCAGATCGGCGGGGTCGAGCTGCACCCCTGGAACTGTGCGCCCTACGCCTATGACGTTCCGGGCCGGCTGGTATTCGATCTCGATCCTGCGCCTGATGTCGAATTCGCCGATGTGGTGGAAGCGGCGAAGGAGATGCGGCAGCGGCTCACCGATATCGGCATGGAGAGTTTCTGCAAGACCACGGGCGGCAAGGGCCTGCATGTGGTGGTCCCGCTGCTGCATGGCGCGCGCGACAAGGTGGACTGGAAGGAAGCAAAGGCATTCGCGCAAGGCATCTGTCAGTGGATGGCCGATGACGATCCCGAGCGCTATCTGCTCAACATGTCGAAGAAGCTGCGCAAGGGAAAGATCTTCCTGGATTATCTGCGCAACGACCGGATGTCGACGGCGGTCGCCCCGTTGTCGCCGCGTGCACGTGCGGGCGCAACCGTGTCCATGCCGCTGACCTGGGCGCAGGTGAAGAGCGATCTCGATCCGAAGCGTTACACGGTTCGCACCGTGCCGGGCCTGCTGGCGCGGTCGAAGGCATGGGATGGCTATGATGATGCTGCCGTGTCGATCAAGGCGGCGATCAAGAAATTGGCTACGAAGAAGTAGACCCGCGCGCCGGGCACAACTGCTGTAGGGTGGGCAAAAGCGGAGCGTGCCCACCATCTTTTCGTTGGAGCGAAGATTAGGTGGGCACGGCGCGTCGCGCCTTTGCCCACCCTACGAGATCTCGTCCTAGATCCGGCCCATCAGCAGCAGGATCAGCAGAATGACGATGACGAGCCCAAGGCCGCCGCCGCCGTAATAGCCGGTGCCGTAGAACGGACCGCCGCCGATGCCGCTGAAGCCGCCGAGCAGCGCGATAACCAGGATGATCAGAATGATCGTACCGATAGACATGCGAATCTCCTCCAGCCCTTTGTCGAAAGGGTTGTTGCAACCTGTCCCGTTGTGCGGAGGGCAACTTGCCCGGGGTTTTAAAGTTCCGGGTTTGAAACGGGGCGACAGTTCCGACCTGCATGGAACCTTTACGCCTCTATCAGGCATGACTATGTGAGGATCAGTCGCCACAGGGCAGCGCCATGTCAGCACCGCTCGTCGTCTCCATTCCGCATCGCCTCGGTCGCGAGGAAGCGGTTCGCCGGCTCAAGACCGGGCTCGGCCGCGCCGCCGCCAGCATTCCCGTGATGCAGGTCGAGGAGGAGCGCTGGAGCGGCGACACCATGAATTTCCGCATTCGCGCGCTCGGCCAGGTCGCGAGCGGGCAGGTCGACGTCACTGAGGACCATGTCAAGGTCGAGGTGGTGCTGCCGTGGCTGCTGCAGCGCTTTGCCGAGATGGCGCAGGCGACCATCAAGAAGCGCGGGCAATTGCTGCTGACCAAGGATGAGGGAAAGTAGGCGTCAGGCGCCCACGCGCTGTCGCCGGGGCCTGACGGCACCTGCCGCGCGCGCCTCGATGACCGCAGCGGGAAAATCACGGAATGCCTGCGCGAGCGGCAATTCGTTGCCCGCAAGGCCCGGCGCGGTGTAGCCGCTGATGTCGACGGTTGCGTCAAAACCTTCGAGCGCCGGCCACTCGCGGCCCGCTTGCGTGAAGGGTGCGAACTGGCGCGCCACCACGACGATCGCTGCAGCGCGGCCGTGGTGGCGGACAAAAGAGATCACATGATCGGCGTGCGCGCCGCGCACATCCAGCGGCTGGTAACCGCCTTGCGCAAAAACGTCGGCGAGCTCAGTCCGGAGCCTGAGAAGGTGCCGCGTCCAGGCCAGCTTGAGCCGTCCGTCCGGCCAGGTCCTGATCAGCCCGCCCCAATCCGGTGTTTCCAGCGAAGCCAGCGCCGCTTGCCGTGCAGAAAAATCCACCGGGCGGCGATTATCCGGATCGACCAGCGACAGGTCCCAATATTCAGTCCCCTGGTAGAAATCAGGCACCCCCGGCAGTGTCGCCTTCAGCGTGAGCTGGCTCAGCGAATTCAGTGCGCCGAGCAGCGCGACACGGCGAGCCAGAGTGGCAAGCGCATCCAGGAATTCGCCTGATAGGCCGGGGTCGAGAATCTTCTCGATGAAGCTGTTGATGCCGTTTTCATACGCTTCATGCGGATTGAGCCAGCTCGTCTCCTCCTTGCCCTCGCGCGCCGCCTTGAGCGCATAGGCCTGGATGCGCTCGACGAAACTGGCATCCGGCCCTTGAAGGGGCCAGGCGCCGAGCAGGGTCTGGTAGAGCATGTATTCGAACGTTGCCGACGGCGCGCGCAGATTGCCTGACAGCGCGAGGTGCGGCGCGTTCAGCACCTTCCAGCGCGAAACCGCGCTGGTCCATTCGCCTGATATCTCGCTCAGCGCCGTGATCCGCGCTCGCGCATCCTCGCCGCGCTTGGTGTCGTGGGTTGCGGTCGCCGTCATCCCCTGCGGCCATTCCCTGGCGCGGGCGCGCATCGCCTCGTGGAAGGCCCGTATGGTGAGACCCTTGCTGGCGGGATCGCCGCCGACTTCATTCAGCGCCAGCAGCCGGTGGAACTGGTAGAACGCGGTGTCCTCCAGTGATTTCGCCATCATCGGTCCCGTGAACTGCTGCACCTTCAGTGCAAAGCGGCGCACGCGCGGCGCGCTGTGCGGCGGACGGCCGGGCTTGAGCAGGTCCATGGTCAGCGCATCGCGCAGGAAGTCGAAAATGCCTTCATCCGCGGCGAACCACTCTGTACGGGCGCGCGCGATGGTGTCGTCGATCAGCTTGCGGTCGAGCGCGGTCGGGCCGCTATGCGTCAAGTAAGTGCGATAGACCGGGAAGTGCAGCACGTAGAGCTCGAGCGCCTGCCGCAGGCTGTCGGCGGAGAAATCGCGGGTCGAATAGTGCCCGTTGGCGATGCGTGCGAGCAGGCGGGTCAGCACGGTGAACTCGCTGGTCAGCAGCGTTTCCAGCACGCGTCGCTTGGCGTCCTTGACATAGGGCGCGAGCCGCGGCGGCCGGTTGCTGATCTGGCGCCAGGTCTCGTCCAGCGCCTCCAGCCCTTTGGCATCGACCAGCACCTGGGTGATCGCGTTCATCCACTCATAGCCCGTGGTGCCCTGGACGCCGGCGAAGTGCGGCAGCTTCTCGTGCTCGCACAGGATCTTTTCAATCACCGTGTAGAATGGTTTGGCATTGCCTTGCGCGTCGCGCACCAGCCGGCGCAGCCGCTGGCAATATTGCGCAGGGTCGCGCAGGCCGTCGATGTGATCGAGGCGGATGCCTTGCAGTTTTCCGTCGGCGACGAGCTGCTTCACCAGCCGGTGCGTGGCGGCGAACGTGCTCGCGTCCTCGACGCGCAGGCCGGCGAGCCCGTTGACGTCGAAGAAACGGCGATAGTTGATGTCGCTGGAGGCAAGCCGCCAATGGCCGAGCTTGTAGTTCTGCCGCTCCAGCAGGTGATGCAGCGCCAGCGTCTGCGCCGGGCGGTCTTTGGCTGCGCGATAGGCGAGGAGGCCGTGCATGACGATGTCGGCGCCGCCTGCGATCTCCTTCAGCTCTGCCTTGAAGGCGGGGGCCTCCTTGCGGTTCGGCCTGCGCAGGCCGGTATAGCGCGCGGCGAGCGAGAGCAGGCGTTTGCCGGCAACGGTATCGGCAGCATCCGCCTCCTTCACGATCATCCGCAATATCTCGCCATAGCGCTCCGGCGCGATCGGCAGGCGGTGCTCGAAATACCAGGCAGAAAAGCTGCCCTCATCGGGATCGTAACGCAGCTCAATCTCGCCGCGCTCCAGCGCCTCGCCATAGGACGCGCCGAGGATCGGCAGCAGCACGCCGCCGCGGGCACGATAGGGGAGCTGGTCCCAGTCGATGTCGAAGGAAACGGCGTGCGGCGAGGCCTGGCCCCATTCCAGCACGTCGAGCCACCAGGGATTGTCGGCGAAATGCACGCCGACATGATTGGGCACGAAGTCGACGATCAGGCCGAGGTCGTTCTGTGCGAGCGCCTCGCTCAGCCGGGCAAAGCCGGCCTCGCCGCCGAGTTCGGGATTGAACTGGCTGTGATCGACAGTGTCATAGCCATGGGTCGAGCCCTTGCGCGCTTTCATCACAGGCGAGGCGTAGAGATGGGTGATCCCCAGTGCCTTCAGATAAGGCACGACCGCGGCGGCCTTGTCGAAGTCGAAATCCGCAGTGAGCTGGAGCCGGTAGGTCGCAAGAGGGATCGCGGAAGGCATTTCAACCTCCGAGATGCCAGACCACCGACCAGGGCGGGAGTCGGTCGCCGGCAGCGCCGCCCCAGATCGGCGTGCCCGCGTTGTCGTTGGAATGCGCGATGTCGTTGTCGGAAAGATTGGCGGTGAGCTGCAGCGTCGTGCCGTCGCCCATGCGCCAATGCGCGGTGAGCAGGCCGTTGTCTTTCGCCTCGGCATCGCCGAAGCGCGCGTCTTTCAGCCGCGGCATGATCTCCCTGCGGCGAAGCTCGAGCAAGTCGCGCACCAGCGCCAGCCGAGCGTCCTGTTCGGGCGTGCGGCCGGTCCAGTCCAGCACGGCCGATTGCGGCGTGGCAGGATCAAGCGGGTCCGGCACCTCGTCGCCATATTTCGCGTAGGCCCAGGCATATTCCTGCTTGCGCCCTTTGCGCACGGCATCGGCGAGGCCACCCTGGAAATCGCAAAAGAATGGGAAGGGCATCTTCGAGCCCCATTCCTCGCCCTGGAACAGCATCGGTACCATCGGCGCGAGCAGCGTCACCGCGAGCGCGGCCTCGATCTGCTCGGGCGAGGCCAGGCTCTCCAGCCGTTCGCCGAGCGGGCGGTTGCCGATCTGGTCGTGGTTTTGCAGGAAGGTGACGAAGGTCGCCGGCGGCAGCTCGCCGCTCGGCTCGCCGCGCGGCTTCTTGCCCCAGAACTCCGAGATCTCGCCCTGGTAGACGAAGCCGGAGGCGAGCGCACGCGCGAGGTCCATGCGCGGGGTCTGGTAGTCGGCATAATAGCCGTTGAGCTCGCCGGTCAGCATCACGTGCCAGACGTGGTGATAGTCGTCGTTCCACTGCGCGCGATATTTGCCGCTCGGCGGCTCCTGCGCGGCATCGAGCAGGCTGGCGCGGTTGTCGCCATTCTCCAGCACCAGATGAATGTGCCTTCCGGTGGCCTTGGCGAGCTCGCCGACGGCGACGCTGAGGTCGTGCAGCATCGACTGCTCGCCCGGGATCGCCATGATGTGGTTGGCGGCATCCAGTCTGAGACCGTCGAACCGGTAGTCAGTCAGCCAGGACAGCGCATTCTCGACCGCGAAGGCGCGCACCTGCGGCATGCGATAATCGATCGTGCTGCCCCAGGGCGTGTGCGCGTCGGTGAAGAAAGATGGCGCGTAGCGGCCGAGGTAGTTTCCTTCCGGGCCGAAGTGATTGTAGACGACGTCGAGGAAGACCATCAGCCCGCGCAGGTGCGCCTCGTCGATCAGCGTCTTCAAGTCCTCCGGACGGCCATAGGCGCTGTCGGGCGCGTACCACAGCACGCCGTCATAGCCCCAGCCGCGACGGCCGGCGAAATCGGCCAGCGGCATCAGCTCCAGCGCGGTGATACCGGATGCGACCAGATGATCGAGCTTGTCGATCATGGCACGGTAGGTGCCATCGCGCGTGAAGGTGCCGACATGGGTCTCGATCAGCACCGTCTCTTCCCAGGGGCGGCCGCGCCAATCCTTGGCGCGCCATGCGAAGGCGTCGTGATCGATCACCTCGCTCGGGCCGAACACATCCTCGGGCTGAAACGCGGAGGCGGGATCCGGCACGTCGATCTCGTCGTCGATCCTGAACTTGTATTGGCTGCCAGGAGCGAGGCCGGCGATCTCGGCGACATACCAGCCATCCTGCCGGCGCTGCATCGCATGTCGCCTTTCGAGCAGGAGATCGACGCGGCGCGCGGCGGGCGCCCACAGCCGGAACGACACGCCGTCCTTGGTCGGCTTCGCTCCGAAGGATGGCCTCATAGCGCCCCCGCGAAGGCGAGCACGGAGCGTGGCGGCGCCTTGCTGTCGCTTCCGGACAGGAAATCAACGCTGTTCAGCTTGGCATCCGTCGTGTTCAGGATCTGCTGCCAACTCTTGTATTCGGGCATTTTGGGCAATTTGAATGCAATCTCTTCCGGGGCGGCGTTCAGAACGATAAAGAGCGCCGCGTTGCCCGGTTCCATCGGTCCCATCACATAAGAGAGGAACCGGCCGTCCGGGAATGTCCAGTCGCTCTCGGTCATCTCGTTGCCTTCGGGCGTCAGCCACAGTGCGCCGTAGGAGATGCCGTCCTTGGGCCGGCCGTCGAGCCAGCGATGGCTGCGGAGCTGCGAGAATTTTCGGCGGATGTCTGCGAGATCAGCGACAAAATCGATCATGTCATCGCCGTCCTTGCCGAGATTGTCCCAAGAGACCCAGCCGACCTCGTTGTCCTGGCAATAGGCGTTGTTGTTGCCGAATTGCGTGTTACCGACCTCATCGCCGGCAAGGATCAGCGGAACGCCCTGCGCCAGCATCAGACAGGCCAGCACGTTCTTGCGAAGCTGCCGGCGCAGGCCAAGGATCTTGGGATCATCGGTCGGGCCCTCGACACCGCAATTGTTGCTGTGGTTGTCGTTTGAGCCGTCGCGATTGTCCTCGCCATTGGCCTCGTTGTGCTTTTCGTTGTAGCTGAAGAGATCCGCCAGCGTGAAACCGTCATGAACGGTGATGTGGTTGATGCTTGCGCGCGGCCGGCGTCCGTCGTGATTGAACAGGTCGGACGAGGCCGTCATGCGGCTGGAGATGTCGCCGATCAGGCTGCCTTCGCCGCTCCAGTAGCGGCGCATGGCGCTGCGATAGCGGTCATTCCATTCCGACCATTGCGAGGGGAAGGCGCCGACCTGGTAGCCGCCGAGGCCGAGATCCCAGGGTTCGGCGACGAGCTTGACGGTGGCGAGCACCGGATCCTGCCTGACAGCGGTGAGGAACGAGCTGCCGCGGTCAAAACCGTTCGGGCCGCGCGCCAGCGTGGTGGCGAGGTCGAAGCGGAAGCCGTCGACATGGCAGACCTCGACCCAGTAGCGCAAGCTATCCATCACCATCTGCAGCACGCGCGGATGGGTCAGGTTCACCGAGGAGCCGCAGCCGGTGAAGTCGTCATAATAGCGCGGGTTCTCGCGGTTCAGCCAGTAATAGGAGGCATTGTCGATGCCGCGGTAGCACAGCGTCGGGCCGAGGTGATTGCCTTCGGCGGTGTGATTGTAGACGACATCGAGCATCACCTCGATGCCCGCATCGTGCAGGCGCGCCACCGTGGTGCGGAAGGAATCCAGCGCATTGTCCTGGGCGTAGCGCTGCTCCGGCGCGAAGAAGGACAGCGTGTTGTAACCCCAGTAGTTGGTGAGCTTCTTCTCCACCAGCACGCGGTCGTCGACGAAGCTGTGAACCGGCAACAGCTCGATCGTGGTGACGCCGAGCCTCTTCAGATGTTCGATCATTGCCGGCGACGACAATCCGCCATAGGTGCCCCGCAGATTCGGCGGCACGTCGTCGCGCTTCTGGGTCAGGCCCTTGACGTGGGCCTCGTAGATGATGGTGTCTTCCCAGGCGATGTTCGGCCTGATCTCGCGGCGGCCCCAGTTGAAAGTCTCGTCGACCACGACCGCCTTGGGCATGCCGCGTGCATTGTCGCGCCGGTCGAACGACAGATCCTCGCGCGCCGAGCCGGTGCGATAGGCGAAGTGCGCGTCACTCCAGACCAGCCGCCCGGCGAGCCGCTTGGCGTAGGGGTCGAGCAGAAGCTTGTTGGCGTTGAAGCGGTGGCCGTGCTCGGGCTCGTAGGGGCCATGCACGCGATAGCCGTAGAGCTGGCCCGGCGAGACGTCGTTGAGATAGCCGTGCCAGACGTCTTCGTTACGCTCAGGCAGCTCGATGCGCTCGAGCTCGCGCCGACCCTGGCTGTCGAACAGGCACAGCTCGACCTTCTCGGCGTGGGCTGAGAACAGTGCGAAATTGGTGCCGCGTCCGTCCCAGCTTGCACCGAGGCGCGCGGGCGATCCAGCAGTCAGGCGCATCGGTCAGCTTTCCGGAACGAGGAAGATCGCGGCGAGCGGCGGAATGGTGAGGCGGAGCTCGGGCGCCTTGCCGGCAACGGTTTGCACCTCGCCGATGTTTCCGACATTGGTGCCGCCATAATGGGCGGAATCCGAGTTGAAAACCTCTTTCCACTTGCCCGCAAAGGGCACGGGGACGCGGTAGTTGCGATAGACATTGGGGGAAAAGTTGACGACCACGAGACACCGCGCGTGCTCGTCAAAGCCCTTGCGCAGCCAGGCGAACACGTTGCGGTTGGCATCGTCAGTGACCAGCCATTCGAAGCCGGCCTGGTCGCAGTCCATCTGGTGCAGCGCCGGCACTGCGCGATAGAGGCGGTTGAGGTCGCGAACCAGCGCCTGGATGCCCTGATGATATTTGTATTCGAGCAGGTGCCAGTCGAGCGACTGGTCGTGATTCCATTCGCGGCTCTGCGCGATCTCGCCGCCCATGAACAGCAGCTTCTTGCCGGGATGGCCGAACATGAAGCTGTAGTAAGCGCGCAAATTGGCAAAGCGCTGCCATTCGTCGCCGGGCATGCGGCCGAAGATCGAGCGCTTGCCGTGCACGACCTCGTCATGAGACAGCGGCAGGATGAAGTTCTCAGAGAAGGCGTAGTGCAGGCCGAACAGGATCTCGCCGTGGTGATATTTGCGGTGGATCGGATCCTTGCTGATGTAGTTCAGCGTATCGTGCATCCAGCCCATGTTCCACTTGTAGCCGAAGCCGAGCCCGCCGAATTCGACCGGGCGCGAGACCTGCGGCCATGCGGTGGATTCCTCCGCTGCCGTGGTCGCCTGCGGAAAGCGCGCGAACAGCTCGGTATTGAAGCGGCGCAGGAAGTTGATCGCCTCGATGTTCTCGCGGCCGCCATACTGGTTGGGAATCCAGGCGCCCGGCGGGCGGCTGTAGTCGAGATAGAGCATGGATGCCACCGCATCGACGCGCAGGCCGTCGATGGCGTAGCGCTCGAGCCAGAACAGCGCGTTCGACACCAGGAAGTTCGTCACTTCGGTGCGGCCGTAATTGTAGATCAGCGTGCCCCAGTCGAGATGACGGCCCTGGAGCGGATTGGCGTGCTCGTAGAGCGCCGTGCCGTCGAAGCTGCCGAGCCCGTGCGGATCATCGGGGAAATGGCCGGGCACCCAATCGAGCAGCACGCCGATGCCTTCGCGATGGCAGGCATCGATCAGCGCCGCAAAATCCTCCGGCGATCCGAAACGGCTGGTCGGCGCATAGAGGCCGGTCGGCTGATAGCCCCAGGAGCCGTCGAACGGGTGCTCGCTCACGGGCAGGAATTCGAGGTGGGTGAAGCCCATGTCGCGGGCGTAGGCGGGCAGTTGCTCGGCGAGTTCGCGATAGGTCAGCCATTCATTGCCGTTCTTGCGCCGCCACGAGCCGAGATGAACCTCGTAGATCGACATCGGCGCCGACAGTGCGTTGATGCCGTCGGGCGCCGGCCGCGGCCGCGGCAGATGCGCCTCGTCGAACACGATCGAGGCGGTCTTCGGCCGCACCTCGCTGGCGAACGCCAGCGGGTCGGATTTCAGCGGCAGCAGATGGCCGTGCGGCCCGATGATCTCGAACTTGTAGTGATCGCCGCTCTTGGCGTGCGGAATGAACAATTCCCAATAGCCGGCGCCGCGCACCCGCATGGGATGACGCCGCCCATCCCAGAAATTGAAATCGCCGACCACGGACACGCGCCGCGCATTCGGGGCCAGCACCACGAAGCCGACGCCGTCGATGCCCTCCAGCCGCATCGGATGGGCGCCGAGCTTGTCGTAGAGGCGCTGATGCGTGCCTTCGCCGAGCAGATAGAGATCGAAATCGGTCAGAATGGGCGGAAAACGATAGGCGTCCTCGAACTCGACGACGTTGTCGCCGAATTTGGCGCGAAGCTGGTAGTGCTTGGAGCCGTTGGGCAGGGCGCCGATGAACAGGCCGGAATCGTGGACACGGTCGAGCGGCGCGACTTCGCCATGCTCGCCGATTGCCTCGACATTGGAGGCCTCGGGCAGGAAGGCGCGCACCACGCTCCTGCCACCCTCGGGATGCATCCCGAGATAGTGGAAGGGATCGGAGTGGCGACCCTCGATGATGGCGTAGGCTTCGGCTGGCAGTTTAGGCATGGGCTTCGCTCCCGGCACTGGACAGAATGCGAAGCAGGCCGGTCAGCGGCGCATGGAGCCCGTCGGGCCGGTGGGACAGCTCGTACTCTACCTCGTCGAACGCTAGATCAAGCAGGAAAAACCTTAACATGCTTTCCGCGCCGTGCGCGTCTTCCGGCCAGAGCCGCCGGTGGGTCATGGCCTCATGATAGGCGGACAGGAAGGTTGCGGTGGCGCGCTCGCGCCATTCGTCGAGCGCGGCCGTGATCCGGCCTTGTTCATCACCGCCGCCCGAGCCCGCGCGGCCAAGCGCTGCGTTAACCGAAAGATCAATCGAGCGCACCAGGCCCGCGACATCGCGCGCGGCAGGCAGCTTGCGCCGCTTGTCGGCCAGTGCGAGGTGCGGATCGCCGTCGAAATCAATGATGAAGATGTCGTCCTTCACGATCAGGGTTTGCCCGAGGCGGAAGTCGCCGTGATGACGGATGTTCAACCCGCCGATCTCGGATGGCAAGAGTGTGTTGATGTGGCGCGGCAAGCTCGCGCGCACCGCGACAAGCTGGTCGATCAGGGGCCGGTCGCTTTCGCGCAGGCCGTCCCGGGCATCGGTCAGCAGGTCGAAGACCCGCTCGGCTCGGCTCATGAGGTCGGTCGTCCAGCGCTTGACGTCGGCCTTGCCGATCGGTTCAGGGGCAAGGTCGGTGGATTTTGCAGCGGCGAGCGCCATGTGCAGCTCGGCAAGCCGGCGGCCAATCTGCGCCACGAAGTGCAGATAGATCGACTGCTCCTGGGTCGTCCGGTACTCCTCGTCCGGCGGCAGCACCCGCTGCTCGTCGACATAGCGGTCGAGATAGCCCGCCGTGACCGCCCAACCGTCACCCTGGTTCTCGACATAGGCATGCAGCACGCCGAGCGCGCTGCGGCTGTCGCCCTCGGCCAGCTCGACGCTGCCGAGCAGCGCCGGTGTATTGGCAAAGCGTGCGACCTCGGTGAGATAATTGCCGATTTCGATCTCAGGATTGGGGCCGCTTTCAAGCCGGCGATAGATCTTGGCCACATATTGATTGTCGACCAGCGCGGTGCTGTTGGATTGCTCGATCGCGCGGATGCGCCCGGGCTCCTTGACGGTGTAGTCGGCGAAACGGCTCGTCGCCTTGAACTCGAGCCGCAGATTGTTTTCGTCCACCACCAGGTTCTGAGACAAGCCGCGCAGGAAAAGCCCGATGAAGATCTGGTCGGTGGCGACGTCGAGCAGGGTGCCTTCGCGCGCGCCCTGGCGCACGGCGGCGAGCGCCCTCGGGTTGAAGCGCTCGCGGTCGAAGCGCACCCACTCGATCTGCATCGGCAGCACGTAGCGCGTCGTGACATCATTCCCTGCGGTTTCGAAGAACGCGATCCAGGGCCTGTTGTCGCCGATGTCGCTGAACGGCACCGCTGACGTCAGCGTCGCCTTGATGTGCTTGGGATTATGCTCGGGATACCACCGCGTCCTTGCCAGAAATCCCGGCAGCACGTCGCGCTCGAACACGCCGCGCTCGCGGGCGAGCGACACCCAGTTCGAATTGACCGGAACCACCAGCGTCTCGAACTCCGGCACCGCGCGCGGCACCACCGGCTCGGACTTGTCGCGCTCCTGGAGCTGGAACCAGTAGAAGCCGTAGGGCCCGAGCGTGATCATGTAGGGCAATTCGCCGATCGGCGGAAAGCGCGTGCGGCCCAGCATCTCCTGCGGGATGCGGTCCTTCCACGGCGACAGATCGAGCTCGGTCGCCTGCGCCGCGCGCGACAGATTGGCGACGCAGAGAATGACCTCGTCGCGATATTGCCGGACATAGGCCAGCACGGCGCGGTTGGCCGGGCGGATGAAGGTCATGGTGCCGCGGCCGAAGGCGAGCGTCGACTTGCGCACCGAGATCAGCCGCTTGGTGGCGCTGAGCAGCGACGACAGGCTGCGCGACTGCGCCTCCACGTTCACCGACTCATAGCCATAGACCGGATCCATGATCAGCGGCGCGTAGAGACGGGCGGGGTCGCAGCGCGAGAAGCCGCCGTTGCGGTCCGGGCTCCATTGCATCGGCGTGCGCACGCCGTTGCGGTCGCCGAGATAGATGTTGTCGCCCATGCCGATCTCGTCGCCGTAATAGATGATCGGCGTGCCGGGGAAGGACAGCAGCAGCGAGTTCATCAGCTCGATCTTGCGCCGGTCATTGTCCATCAACGGCGCAAGGCGCCTGCGGATGCCGACATTGATGCGGGCGCGGGGATCGTTGGCGTAGGTGGTCCAGAGATAGTCGCGCTCGACGTCGGTGACCATCTCCAGCGTCAGCTCGTCATGATTGCGCAGAAACAGCGCCCATTGGCAGCTCGCGGGGATATCAGGCGTCTGGCGCAGGATATCGGTGATCGGGAAGCGGTCCTCCTGCGCGATCGCCATATAGATGCGCGGCATCAGCGGGAAGTGGTAGGCCATGTGGCATTCGTCGCCGCGGCCGAAATATTCCTGCACGTCCTCCGGCCATTGGTTGGCCTCGGCCAGCAGCAGCTTTCCCTTGGAATAGGCGTCCAGCTCCTGGCGCAGGCGCTTGATGATCGCATGCGTCTCCGGGAGGTTTTCGTTCGAGGTGCCCTCGCGCTCGCACAGATAGGGAATCGCGTCCAGCCGGAAGCCATCGACACCGGCGTCGAGCCAGCGCTTCATCACCTGGATGATGGCGCTGACGACGCGCGGATTGTCGAAATTGAGGTCGGGCTGGTGCGAGAAGAAGCGATGCCAGTAGAACGCGCCGGCCTCGGGATCCCAGGTCCAGTTCGACTTCTCGGTATCGGTGAAGATGATCCGCGTGCCCTGGTATTTCTGATCGGTGTCGCTCCAGACATACCAGTTGCGGGCGCTCGAGCTGGCCGGGCTGCGGCGGGCGCGCTTGAACCATTTGTGCTGGTCCGAGGTGTGGTTGACGACGAGCTCGGTGATGACGCGCAGGCCGCGTTTCTGCGCTTCCTGGATGAAGCGCTTGAAGTCCTTCATCGTCCCGAAATCGGGATTGACCGCGCCGTAATCGGCGATGTCGTAGCCGTCGTCGCGGCCGGGCGAGGGATAGAACGGCAGCAACCACAGTGCAGTGACGCCGAGGTCCTGCAGATAAGGCAGCTTCTCGGTCAGCCCTGCGAAATCGCCGATGCCGTCATTGTTGCTGTCGGCGAAGGCCTTGACGTGGAGCTGGTAGATGATCGCGTCCTTGTACCAGAGCTCATCTACGATCCCGGCAGCCTCGGCCTTCTTGGTGTCGACGGAAGACAGAACATTCATGGCGTGATCCTTACGCCAGGCAGCGGAAGAGCAGGGCCGGATCGCGGTCGGGATCGATACGCAATTTGATCCCGCCCCATTCGATGCGGGACTGTTCGCCTGTCATGAGATTTTCAAGAGCGGTGACGGGGCGGCGTTCGCCGCCGACGTCGATGGTGAGGTCGCCGAGCGGCAACCAGGTCTCGCGCACATGGCGCGAGAGGGCGATGGCCGCGACGATCGTGTTGGCGGGTTCGGCGGCCGCCTTGACGAAGGCGATGGTCTCGCCGTCCTCGATGCCGAGGAAGCGCAGATTGGTGGTCTGCTGCAGCGCCGGATTGTCGTTGCGGATGCGGTTGAGCGCGGCAATCCAGGGCTTGATATTGCCGGATTTGTCCCAGTCGCGCTGGCGGATCTGGTACTTCTCGGAATCCTGATATTCTTCGTGGCCGGGCACGGCCTCGTGCTCGAGCAGCTCGAACCCGCTATAGAGGCCGTAATTGCCCGACAGCGTTGCTGCCAAAGCGACACGGGCCTTGAACATCCAGGCCTCGCCGCTCTGGAGGTGATAGGGCAGCAGGTCCGGCGTGTTGACGAACAGGTTTGCCCGGTAGAAATCCCGCTCGGGATAGCGCAAGAGCTCACCGAGATATTGCTCCAGCCCCCACTTCGCCGTGCGCCAGGGGAAATAGCTGAAGGACTGCGCGAAGCCGAGCTTGGCGAGACCCTTCATCAGCTTCGGCCGCGCGAACGTCTTGGCGAACAGGATCACCTCGGGATGCCGCTGCCTGATCTCGTGGACCAGCCACTCCCAGAACGGCAGCGGCGCGGTGTCGTGATTGTCGATGGCGAAGATGGTCACGCCATGGTCGATCCAGAACAGCATGGCGTCGCGAAACGCATTCCACAGCCCGACCCGGTCGACCGAGGCGAAATCGGGGATGACGATGTCGGAATAGCGGCCGTCCGCCGTCCGCACCGAGCGGTCCGGCCGCCATTTGAACCATTCCGGATGCTGCGTCAGCCAGGGATGATCCGGCGAGCATTGCACGGCGAAATCGAGCGCGATCTCGAGACCGTATTCGAGGCAGGTCGCGACCAGCGCGCGGAAATCCTCGATGGTGCCGAGCTCGGGATGCAGCGCATCGTGCCCGCCCTCGGCCGAGCCGATCGCATAGGGCGAACCGGGCTCGCCCTCGGTTGCGACGGGCGCATTGTTGCGGCCCTTGCGGCTGGTGCGCCCGATCGGGTGGATCGGCGTGAAGTACAGGACGTCAAAGCCCATCGCGGCGATGTCGGGTACGCGGGCGATGCAGTCGCGGAGGGTGCCGTGCCGGCCGGCCACCGTGCTCTGGCTGCGCGGCATCATCTGATACCAGGCGCTGAAGCGCGCCTTGTCGCGGTCGACAATAAGCGGGAAGTTTGGCGAGCGGGTCAGGTCGGGCCGCGCCTGGCTTTCGGCCATGGCCTCGCCGAGATCAGTTGCGAGCAGCGAAGCGACGTCGCCGTTCTGGAGATAATCCTCGCATTGCCTGAAAATCACGGCCGCGGCGTCCTGCCGCGCGCCATGCGCCTTGGTCAAAAGGCCGGCGCCCTCGATCGCATCGAGCGTCACGTCGCCGCCCGAGAGCTGCTTGCGTTCGAGCCCGTGACGCCAGGTGGCGAATTCGTCGGTCCAGGCTTCGATGGCATAGACATATTGGCCTGCTTCGGTTGGCGTGAATGCGCCGCACCAGCGGTCGTCGCCATGATGGGTCATCGGCTCGCGCCGCCATTCCCGGTCCTGTTCGCCACGCCAGATCAGCGCGGCTCTGATGGTCGCCTCGCCGTCGCGATAGATGTCGGCCCAGACGTCGACCCGATCACCCGCGATCCGCTTCACGGCAAAACGGCCGCCATCGATCAACGGATAGATATCTTCGATGAGGAAAGCGCTGCCGGCGGCGGCACTCTCGACAGTTTGAATTGTCTTGTTCACGGTGATGCCATTGACAAGAAAGCAGGAGCCCGTTTCCCTTGTCGGGAACCTACGCTTGGTACCACTATAGAAAGCCGCTTGTGTGTCATTGGTTCCCTTGGGAACGGCGGGCCCAGTTTGCGAGTTACCCCTGACTAACCTCTTCCGCGACCTCGTTAAAATCCATGCCCCCGGCCAAACAATGGCCTGCAAGCTGCGTGCCGAATGGATCTTTTAGCTCAAGCCCGGATCAAGGGCGTTCAGTCCGAATTCGTCGATGCCCTCGGCAAGCTGCGGGTCACTGCGCCCGAGGCGCTCAAGTCCATCCTCGATGCCCTGCCGGAAAAGCGGGTCTATCGCTTCGTCAGCGGTCCGGTCGTGGTGCGCGCGCTCGGCAATCCGCGCACCGAGCTCGCTTCCGTCGGCGCCGCGCCGCTGCAATGGAAGATCACGGGCAACGGCAACATGATCGGGCAGGGCGAGACGCACGAGCCTGTCATCGCCTGGCCCGCCGGCCTGCCACTGGGCTATCACCGGCTGACGCTGACCGATGCTGCGGGCGCGACCGAAGAGGTGCCGATGATCGTGGCGCCCGAACGGGCCTTCGGCGGTGAGTTTGACCGCGGCTGGCTGCTGGCCGTGCAGCTCTACAGCGTCCGCTCGGATCGCAATTGGGGCATCGGCGATTTCACCGACCTCGCCGGCCTTGTCAGGCTCGCCAAGCAACTCGGCGCCGACGGCGTCGGGCTCAATCCGCTCCATGTCCTGTTCGACGATCATCCGGCCGATTGCAGCCCCTATTCGCCGAACAGCCGGCTGTTTCTCAATCCGCTTTATATCGACGTGGAGGCCATCCCCGAATATTCGGCCGACCTCATCCCGGACGCTGCCAGGACCGCGGCGCGGCTGCGCGAAGGCGATCGTGTCCCGTATGCCGACATGGCGGCGCTGAAATGGCTGGGCCTGCGCGCCGCCTTTGCCAGCTTCTTGAAGACCGCGACCGGTGTCCGGCGCAACCAGTTCGATGCCTTCCGCGCCGAGCGGGCGCCGCTGTTGTCGCGCTTTGCCTGCTTCGAGGTACTTCGGCATCGTTTCAATGTGCCGTGGTGGGAATGGCCGGTGGAATGGCAGCAGCCGGACGATGCCAAATGCGCTGAATTGCGCAACGGACCCGACAAGCACAAGACCGAGTTCGTCGAATTCGTGCAATGGACGGCGGACAGCCAGTTGCGCGCTGCGAAGGAGCTCTCCGCAGAGCTCGGCATGCGCGTCGGGCTCTATCTCGACGTTGCCGTGGGCGTGCAGTCCAACGGCTTCGATGCCTGGAACGAGCAGACGTCCATCTCCCGCCATCTCGCGGTCGGCGCCCCGCCTGATGTCCTCAATACCGTCGGCCAGGATTGGGGCCTTGCCGGCTTCAACGCGGGCGGCCTGGAGGCGCAATCCTTCGTGCCGTTCGCGAACATGCTGGCCGCCTCGATGCGGCATGCCGGTGCCATCAGGCTCGATCACGTGCTCGGCTTGAAGCGGCTGTACCTGGTGCCGCGCGGCTTCAAGCCTGACAACGGCGCCTATGTGCAGATGCCGCTCGAGGCGCTGCTGGCGGCGGTCGTGTGCGAGAGCGTGACCCATAAATGCATCGTGATCGGCGAGGACCTCGGCACCGTGCCCGAAGGCTTCCGCGAGACCATGCAGGATTTCGGCATCTGGTCCTATCTCGTCATGATGTTCGAGCGCGACGACGCCGGCCATTTCCGCAATGTCGACCATTACCGGCCGAACGCGCTGGTCACGCTGAATACCCATGATCTCTGCACCTATGCGGGCTGGCGCTCCTTCAGCGATCTCAAGATGAAGCGCTCGCTCGGGCTCGATCCCGGCGAGAACGAGCAGGCGCGCTGGGACGCGCTCGGCGCGCTCGACGAGATCCTGCGCCAGAACGGGATCAAGGCCAACGATCTCTACTCTGTGCTCGGCTTCCTGTCGCGCACGCCGTCGCGGCTGCTCGCCGTGTCGCTGGAGGACCTGCTCGGCGTGATCGACCAACCCAACATTCCCGGCACCATCGACGAGCACCCGAACTGGCGGCAGCGGCTTCCGGTCGCGCTCGATCAGATCGTTGCCAAGATCGATCTCGCGGCCCTGAAGGCCGCGACGCGGGAACGTTCGCTCATCGGTGGGCGTTGATATCGAGGGTTTTAGGCTCGCAAAACATTGTCGCAGAGGATCGAGGACTATGCGCTGATCGGCGACTGCGAGACCGCGGCGCTGGTCGGGCGCAACGGCTCGATCGACTGGCTGTGCTGGCCGGCCTTCGATTCCGACGCCTGCTTTGCCGCCATCCTCGGCACGCGCAAGAACGGTCGCTGGCTGATCGCTCCGAGCGAGGACGTTACAAGCATCTCGCGCCGCTATCTCGGCAACACTCTCATCCTTGAAACGCGCTTTGAAACGAAGAGCGGCACCGCCGCGCTGATCGATTTCATGCCGCCGCGCGGCAAGGCCTCCGACATCGTGCGGCTGGTGCGCGGCGTCAAGGGCACGGTGAAGATGCGGATGGAGCTCATCATCCGCTTCGGCTTCGGCGTCGATATTCCCTGGGTGCGCCGCTGCGAAGATCGGTCCCTGCTGGCGGTCGCCGGCCAGGACATGACCGTGTTGCGCACGCCGGTCGAAATCCGCGGCGAGGATCTCACCACGGTGTCCGATTTCGACGTCAAGGCCGGCGAGACCGTGCCGTTCGTGCTGACCTACGGCCCCTCGCATCTCGATCCGCCAGAGGCAATCGACCCAGAGACCGCGCTCCAGGAGACCGAAAAGTTCTGGAAGGAGTGGTCAAGCCGCTCCACCCATGATGGCGAGTATCGCAATCTCGTCATGCGCTCGCTGATCACGCTGAAGGCGCTGACATTTGGCCCGACGGGGGGCATCGTCGCGGCGCCGACCACCTCGCTGCCGGAAAAGCTCGGCGGTGGCAGGAACTGGGACTACCGCTTCTGCTGGCTGCGCGATGCCACCTTCACGCTGCTGGCGCTGATGAACTCGGGCTACACCGAGGAAGCCTCGGCCTGGCACAATTGGCTGCTGCGTGCGGCCGCCGGCTCGCCGGCCAACATGCAGATCATGTACGGCATCTGGGGCCAGCGGCGGCTCCTGGAATGGGAGGCGGCCTGGCTCGACGGTTATGAAGGCGCCAAGCCGGTACGTGTCGGCAATGCCGCGCATGCCCAGCTCCAGCTCGACGTTTACGGCGAATTGATCGATGCCTTCCATCAGTCGCGCATGGCCAAGCTGAAGCTCGACGATGAGGCGACCTGGGCGCTCGAATGCGCCGTGCTGAATCATCTCGCTGAAGTCTGGGATCATCCCGACCACGGCATCTGGGAGCGGCGCGGTCAGCCGAAGCACTACGTCTTCTCCAAGGTGATGACCTGGGTCGCCTTCGACCGGGCCATCAAGAGCGCCGAGACTTTTGGCTTCAAGGCGCCGCTGCTGCATTGGCGCACCTTGCGCGAGGCCATCCACCGCGACGTCTGCCACAGGGGCTTGGATACCGAAGAGAACGCTTTCGTCGAGTCCTACGGCTCAAAACGGCTCGATGCCAGCCTGCTGCTGCTGCCGGGTGTCGGCTTCCTGCCGGCCGATGACCCGCGCATCCGCGGCACCGTCGCGGCCATCGAGAAGCACATGATGCGCGACGGCTTCGTGCTGCGGCACGATCCGCGCGAGGTCTCCGAGGAGACACAGCCGATCGAGGGCGCTTTCCTGGCCTGCACCTTGTGGCTGGCTGACGCCCACGTGCTCGCGGGCGACCTCGATCGGGCGCAGGCGCTGTTCGATCGCATCGCAGGTCTTGCGAACGACGTCGGGCTCCTCGCCGAAGAATATGATTCCCTCGCACGCCGCCATACCGGCAACTTCCCGCAGGCGCTGACACATATCGCGCTGATCAACACCGCGCACAATCTCTCGGCGGCAAGGCACGCCGGCGACAAGCCGGCGATGCAGCGGTCGAAATAGCTCGAAAGATCAACTTCGATTGCGCGCAAGGATGCCATGTCAGACCCATCATCCTGAGGTGCGAGCCATGCGACGCGAAGCGGTGCTTGGCGAGCCTCGAAGGATGAGCGGCCGGGGATGCAGCCAGGCCGTCGTCCTTCGAGGCTCGTCCTGCGTTGCAGGACAAGCACCTCAGGATGACGGTGAGAGATTTGAGCGGGCCGCTTCAACCTGCCCTCGCGGGATGCCCTAGCCCACCCCATTCCGCTTCAAGATCATCTCCATCGCCTCGGCAAAACCATCCTGCTCGTTGCTCGCGGTGACGTTGGTGGCCTGGTCCTTGACGTTGTCGGTGGCGTTGCCCATGGCGATCGAGGTGCCGCTGACGCGGAACATGGCGAGGTCGTTCTGCATGTCGCCGATGGTGGCGACCGCATCCAGGGAAACGCCGAGGCGCTTGGCCATGGCCTGCACGAAGGTGCCCTTGTCGAAGCCGGGCGGGGTGATGTCGAGATAATAGGTCTGCGAGCGCACCGCGGTCGCCTCGCTCCCGAGCGCCTGTTGCATCGCCTTCTCGCAAGCCTCGAGGCCCGCTGCATCGGCGCTGGCGCCGACGATCTTGCAGGCACTGGCGAGATACGGCGCAAAGTCCGTGACGATGGTGGGATCGGAGCGGATCGTGTGCTGCTCATGCGCGACGTATTTACCGCTGGGGTTGTCGATCAGCCATTGGTCGGTCGTGAACAGCCAGATGTCGGCGCCGAACTCCCGCAGGATCTGAAGCGACCTTTCGGCGGCGCTTTTCGGGATCAGATGCTGCTCGACCGGCCTCATCTCGGGGTCGATGATCGAGGAGCCGTTGAACGGGCCGACCGGCAGCCACAGCGCCAGCGGCTCGATCAGGAAGCGCATGCCGATCGCGGGGCGGCTCGAAGTGATGGTGAAGCCGATGCCGGCCTGGTGCAGCCGCTGCACCGCGCTCCTCGCGCGGTCCGTCAGCGTCTTGTCCTTGGTCAAAAGCGTGCCGTCGACATCGGAGACGACCAGTGAAATCTTCGTCATGGCTCAGCCCTGCTTTTCCCGCCGTCGATTTTCAGCTGCCGCACGATGCCGTCGACGATCGCCTCGACGGATTCGTCGATCGAGGCCGTGATGACGTGCTCGCTCGCGTCCGGCGGCTCCAGCGTGGTGAACTGGCTGGTGAGCAGCCCGGGCGGCATGAAATGGCCTTTGCGGTGCGCCAGCCGGTCGGCGATCAGCTCCTGCGTGCCTTTCAGGAACACGAAGCGCACGTCGTCACGTCCGCGCAGCAGCACCTCGCGATAGCTGTGCTTGAGCGCCGAGCAGGCGATGATGACATGCTCGCCCTTGCCGCAGGCGCGCGCGATCTCGTCGGCGATGGCGTTGAGCCAGGGCCAGCGGTCCTCATCCGTGAGGGGATGGCCGGCCCGCATCTTCTCGACATTGCTCTTGGGGTGGAAGCTGTCGCCGTCCTCGAAGCGCCAGCCGAGGCGCTCGCCGAGTGCAGCCGCAATCGTGCTCTTGCCCGATCCCGACACGCCCATCACAATCAACGCACAAGGTGCTTTAACGCGGCCCACGAATCCCCTCCGGAAGCGCGGCCCGATCGACCATCCAGACGGTCTCACCATGCGAGCGCGCGCGTAACGCCGGCAGATTCTCGCCATTGAGAAGGCGCGTCAAGATCGGCTGCTTGTCATGCCCTGCAATCTCGAACAGCATCTCGCGGCACGAGGCCAGCGCGGGAAGCGTCAGCGAGACCCGCGGCACGAACGGCGCGACATTGGCCTTGGGCACGCCGACCACCCAGCGCGCGGTTTCCTCGATCTCGGGATAGCCGGGAAACAGCGAGGCGGTATGCCCATCGGGTCCTGCGCCCATCAGGACGAGATCGAACAGCGGTCGAGCCGGATCGAGGCGTTCAGATCCGTAGAAGGCCTGCAATTCGTGTGCGTAGGCCGCAGCGCTCTCGTCGGGATTTTCAACCAGGGTCGGGATCGGATGGATATGGCCCGACGGCGCGTCGCGATCGAGAAAAATGGCGCGCGCGACGGCCATGTTGTTGAGCGGATCGCTCTCGGGGACAAAGCGCTCATCGCCGATGAACCAGTGCACGCGGTCCCACGGAATCCTGCTGCGATAGCCGTCGCTGCCGAGCAGCTGATACAGCTTCTTCGGGCTCGATCCGCCGGTCAGGCAGATCGCGATACGGCCGGGATTGGCTGCTATCCGCGCCATCACCCGCTCGGCGGCGGCTTGTGCGAGGGCTTCGGCGTCCGCGACGACGATCAACTTCGGCTCTGCGACCGCCGCCATCACGAAAATTTCCGCCAGCTGCGGCCGTCGCGGCGCAGCAGTTCATCAGCGCAGGCGGGGCCGTCGCTGCCGGCTTCATAGGTCTCGATGCCGTTGCTGCCCTCGGTTTTCCAGGCGTCGAGGAACGGCTGCACCGCCGCCCAGCCGGCCTCGATGCCGTCGGCGCGCTGGAACAGGATGTTGTCGCCGATCATGCAGTCGTAGATCAGCGTCTCGTAGCCGGTGGAGGGGTCGGCGCGGAAATAGTCGCCATATCTGAACTTCATCTCGACACCGTCGATGGTGATGCTCGGCCCCGGAATCTTGGCATTGAATTGAAGCTCGATGGTTTCGGTCGGCGCAATGCCGATGGTGAGGAAGTTCTGCGAGAGCCGGTCGACCGTCGTGCCTGAAAACATCGACAGCGGCGCCTGCTTGAACTTGATCGCCACCTCGGTGCGCTTGTGGCCCAGTGCCTTGCCGGTGCGCAAGTAGAACGGAACGCCGGCCCAGCGCCAATTGTCGATCATCAGCTTCAGGGCGACAAAGGTCTCGATGGTGCTGTCGGGCTTGACGCCCTCGGTCTTGCGATAATCCGGGATGTCCTCGTCGCCGATGCGGCCGGCGAGATATTGCGCGCGCACCGAATTTCTCAGTGCCTCTTCCCGGCTTGGCTGCTGGATCGACGTGAGGACGTCGGCCTTCTCGGAGCGCACGGAATGCGCGTCGAAGCGCGCCGGCGGCTCCATCGCCACCAGCGACATCAGCTGGAACAGATGGTTCGGCACCATGTCGCGCAGCGCGCCGGTGGCATCATAGAAGCCGCCGCGATGACCGACGCCGAGCTTCTCCTCCACCGTGATCTGGATGTGATCGATGTGGTTGCGATTCCAGATCGGCTCGAACATGCCGTTGGCAAAGCGCAGCACCAGGATGTTCTGCACCGTCTCCTTGCCGAGATAATGATCGATCCGGTAGATCTGGTGCTCGTCCATGATCTTCAGGAGCTCGGCGTTCAACGCCTTGGCCGAGGCGAGGTCGGTGCCAAAAGGCTTCTCGATCACGAGGCGGCGCCAGGCGCCATTCTCCTTCATCATGCCGGTGCGGCCGAGCTCGCGCGCCGTCGGCGCGAAGGCGGCCGGCGGGGTCGCGAGATAGAACAGGCGGTTGCCGCCGGTATCCTGCGCGCATTCCAGCGTATCCAGATGCTCGCGCAAGCGGTCGAAGGAGGGCGGGTCCTTCGGATCAGCCTCGACGAAGGTCACGCATTCCAAGAGCCTCGTCGCGATGTCGTCGTCCACGGGCCGCGTTGCGAATTGCTTGAGGCCCTTCATCAGGCCGTCGCGCAACTCGTCGTCCGACTGGCCCCTGCGGGCCACGCCGACGACGCAGAACTTTTCCGGCAGCAGGTGCTCGGCCGCGAGGTTGTAGAGCGACGGCATCACCAGGCGATGGGTGAGGTCGCCGGTGACACCGAAAATGACGAAGGCGCAGTTTTCCGGCTTGCGCTTTGGTTGCGGGTCTTTGGTCACGAACGATTGGCCTTCGCTTGATGGAGTTCTTATTTGGGCTTCGAAGCGGCCGGTTGCTTCGGCTCCTTGTGGCCGCCGAAACCCGCGCGCATCGCGGAAAGAATTTTTTCGGCGAAGGTGTGTTCCCGACGGGAGCGGAAGCGGGTGTAGAGCGCGGCGGTCAAGACTTCGGCCGGCACGGCCTCGTCGATCGCCGCATTCACGGTCCAGCGTCCTTCGCCCGAGTCCTCGACGAAGCCGGAATATTCTGCGAGCTGCGGGCTGTCGGCGAGCGCCGTCGAGGTGAGGTCGAGCAGCCAGGACGGGATCACGCTGCCGCGGCGCCAGACCTCGGCGATGTCGGCGAGGTCGAAATCGTAGCGATGATCGGCCGGCAGCGCGTCGATATTGGCGTTCTTGAGGATGTCGAACCCTTCGGCATAGGCCTGCATCAGGCCATATTCGATGCCGTTGTGGATCATCTTGACGAAATGGCCGGCGCCGACGGGACCCGCATGGATGTAGCCCTGCTCGATGCGGGGATCGCGTCCCTCGCGCCCCGGCGTGCGCGGAATGTCGCCGACACCGGGCGCGAGCGCTGCGAAGATCGGATCGAGCCGGTCCACCACCTGCTTCTCGCCGCCGATCATCATGCAATAGCCGCGGTCGAGACCCCAGACGCCGCCCGAGGTGCCGACGTCGACATAGTGGATGCCGCGCGCCTTCAGCGCCTTGCCGCGGCGGACGTCGTCCTGCCAGAAGGTGTTGCCGCCGTCGATGATGACGTCGCCGTCCTGCATCACGCCCGCGATCGTCTCGATGGTCTGTTCGGTGATGCGGCCGGCCGGCAGCATCACCCAGGCCGTGCGCGGCCGCTCCAGTTTCGAGATGAACTCTTCCAGCGTCGCCGATCCCACGGCGCCGTCGGCGGCAAGGCCGGCGACGGCCTTGGGGTCCTTGTCATAGACCACGGTCGAATGGCCGTGACGCATCAGCCGGCGAACGATGTTGCCGCCCATTCGGCCGAGGCCGATCATGCCGAGTTGCATGTGAGAAATTCCCTTAGTTCAGCGCGTCGTTGAGCGCGGCATTGAGCGCCGCGAGACCTTTCTTGAGCGGTCCCTTCAGGTGCACCCGGAGCGCGCGCCGGCCGCGCTCGGTGAGCACGTCGAAATCGCCACGCGCCTGCGCCGCCTTGATCACGCCGAAGCTGGCCTTCTGGCCCGGCACAGCGAGGTCCTTGGCGTCGTCGGCGGTGATCTGGAGGAACACGCCGCTGTCCGGTCCGCCCTTATAGGCCTGCCCCGTGGAGTGCAGGAAGCGCGGCCCGAATTCGGCGGCGGTTGCCAGGTGCCGCTTCTCGAGCACGGCGGTGCGCATCTGCTGCAGCGCCTCGATGTTGGCCTTGTCGCGCGTGATGTAGCCGAGCAGGGCAAAGTAATCGCCGCGCCGCGAGCGGGTGATATGGGCCCTGAGCCAGGAGGTGAGGTCGCCATTGGCGCCCATCGTGCGGAGCGCAGCGGCGTTGTGGTCGTCGGTGTAGAGATCGAACTGTTTGGTGCTGACGACAGGCTGTTCGGCCGGCAGCGCGCCGGTCTTCTCAAAGGCCGACGTCAGCTCGCGGGTCTTGATCTTGGCCGCTTCCACGTCCGGCTGGTCGAACGGATTGATGCCGAGAATGCTGCCTGCCACCGCCGTTGCCATCTCGAAGCGGAAGAATTCCTGGCCGAGATGGTCGATCGACTTCATCACGATGCGCACGACGGGATGACCGGCCGCCTCGATTCCGGCGAGCGCCGAGTCATGGGCGGCATCGGTTTCGCCCTCGGTGCGGATGTCGATGAAGAAGCGGTCATTGCCGTAGACGGCGGATTCGCGGATCGGCTCGCCGGCGATCGGGATCAGGCCCTTGCCCTCTTTGCCGGTCGATTCCGCGATCAGCTGCTCGGCCCAGGCGCCGAAATCGGCGATCTTCTTCGACGAGAATATCGTCACCTTGTCGCGGCCTTCGAGGCCGGCAAGGCCCATGGCGAGACCGAGCTGCACGCCCGGGTTCTCGGCTGGCGGCACGTCCGGGCCGCAGGAGCGGGCCATCGCAAGCGCATGCTTGAGGAAGGTCCTGACGTCGATGCCGGCGGTTGCCGCTGGCACCAGGCCGAACGGCGACAGCACCGAATAGCGGCCGCCGATCGAGGGCTCGCCATGGAAGATGCGGGCATAGCTCAGCTTTTTGGCCGCCTTCTCCAAGGAGGAGCCGGGATCGGTCACTGCGATGAAGCGGAAGCCGGTCTTGGCCTTGGGGCCGAGGGCCTGCGCGACGCGCTCATGGAAATAGTCCTTCATCGCGTTCGGCTCGGTGGTGCCGCCGGACTTGCTGGAGACGATGAACACCGTATTGGCGATGTCGATCTTGGCCTCCATCGCCCGCACCTCGGCCGGATCGGTGGAATCGAGCACGTGCAGCTTCGGGAAGCCGGGCTTCCGGGCAAAGGTCTCGGCCAGCACCTCGGGGCCGAGGCTCGATCCGCCCATGCCGAGCACGACGGCGTCGGAGAATTTCTGGCCCTTCACGCGGCTGGCATAGTCTTCATAATCGGCGACGTCGGCCTTGGCGGCGCTGTCGAGCCAGCCGAGCCATTTGTCCTCGTCCGTCCCGGTCCAGACCGACTTGTCGCGCTGCCACAGCCTGCGGATTTTTGCCGATGCGCGCCATTCCTCGGTGCTCTTGGCCACGGCCTTGCCGAGGCCGTCGCCGAGCGAGAGAAGCTGGCGGTCGATTGCCGGCCCGAGCACGGTGGCGCGCTTGTGGGCGACCGCGCCGTAGAGCTTGTCGGCGGCGTCGGCAAACTGCTTGACGCCGTCCTTGACCAGGTCCTCGGTGATGGCATCGAGCGAGACGCCGGAGCGTTCCAGCTCCTCCAGCACGCGGTAGGCGTCCTCGACATTCTCCTCCAGGCTGTCGCGCAGCTTGCCGTGGTCGCGGAATGCATCCAGCGTTGCCGGCGGCACGGTGTTGATGGTGTCGGGGCCGATCAGCTCCTCGACGTAGAGGACGTCGCTGTAATCCTTGTTCTTGGTGCCGGTCGAGGCCCACAGCATGCGCTGCGGCTTGGCGCCCTTGGCGGCGAGCTTCTCCCAGCGCGGGCCCGAGAACAGTCGCTTGTAATCCTGATAGGCGACCTTGGCATTGGCGATCGCGACCTTGCCCTTCAGCGCGGCGAGCCGCTCCTTCTCGCTAGGGTCGTTGGCCCGCGCGATCTTCTCGTCGAGCTGCTTGTCGACCATGGTATCGATACGGCTGACGAAGAAGCTGGCGACGCTGGCGACATGCGAGGGGTCGCCGCCGCCGGCAACATATTTCTCGAGGCCTGCGAGGTAGGCCTCGGCGACCTGGAGATAGACCGCCTTGGAGAACAGCAGCGTGATGTTGATGCTGATGCCCTCGCCGATCAGCGTCTCGATCGCCGGCAGGCCCTCGGCCGTCGCCGGCACTTTCACCATCAGGTTCTTGCGACCAACGTCCTTCCAGAGCCGGCGTGCTTCGGCGATCGTGCCTGACGTGTCCATCGCGAGATATGGCGAGACCTCGAGGCTGACATAGCCGTCGCCGCCCTTGAGGCGGTCATAGACCGGGCGCAGCACGTCGGCGGCGGCCTGGATGTCCTCGACCGCGACCGCCTCGAACAGATCGGCCACGGTCCGGTCGCCGCGCTTCAGCGCCTTGCCGATCGGGGCGTCGTATTCGTCCGAGCTGCCGATCGCCTTCTCGAAAATCGAGGGATTGGAGGTGACGCCCTTGACGCCATCGGTGTCGATCAGCCGCTTCAGGTCGCCCTTGGCGATGAAGCCGCGGGCGAGGAAGTCCAGCCAGACGGCTTGTCCGTGCTTTTCCAGTTCTTTGACGGGATTCATGATGCTTATTTATCTCCAAGCCTGCGGGCGGAGGGGGTTTCCGCGCCGGTCCTGACGCGCTATCCTTTAGCCCACATGCTCCCGGGAGGGAACCAATCAAGGGTATTGGCGTCATTCTCTCGGTCTAACTCCGTCGCGATCATGGCGATCCAGGCGGGAGCCGTGCTTATGCGTAATATAAATCTGGGATGGTTCGACCAACGTCTTGCTGCGTGAGGACACCTGTCGCGTCGCGGAGTGTGGTCAGCGGTTGTTTGACCTGTCTGATCGGCTCGGTCGCGAATGGTCATGCTGGGGGAAAGCATGCACGCAAGTCCTGACGGCGTTGCCGTCGCCGGTCACCGGCGATCGATCGCGTCGGTCGCCTGCGTCGGCGCATCCTGTGATCCCGACGTCGGTCAATACCTGATGCGACTGCATCCGAGCTGCCACGCAGAACGACGTTATCCGTCAGGAGGGGCCTGGCGACCGATTTTGATACTGCGCGCTTGTCGCGACCGTCATGGCTGCAAGTAAGCAGGCCGCTGCAGGCAGCCGGGGCACCGCATTGCAGCAGGAAGATGACCGCGGCACCCACGCGATCGTCCTGCAAGCGTCATAAGTTTGCCGCTCGGAAATCGTCATGTTGCAGTGCCGGAGGGAGTGGTGCCCCGGTATCGCCCGGATGTGGCCAGCCAGTGACAATTTCTGGAAATACGCCAAGATATAGGAAGATTCGCACAAATTACAGGCAAGTGCCTGTTCGTAATTCAGCGAGTGCCTACCTTGTGCGTTGCGTCGCGTCGGCACCCGGGTGTCCAATGATCGGCATGTGCTCACGCTGATTCGAGAAGCGGCCTGAGGAACAGTCTAGTAACTGCTTTCGTTTCAGCTTGTAGCGGAACTCACGCGGAGAGGGATCATGTACAACGATTCTCTATTCAACGCTTTCGCTCGGTCGTTCGAGGCGAGAAGCCAGCACGACATGTCGATGGCGGAATATCTGGAATCGTGTCGAAGCGATCCCATGAAATACGCGAATGCGGCCGAACGACTACTTGCAGCGATCGGTGAGCCCCAGACGATTGACACGGCCAAGGACCCACGCCTTGGCCGTATTTTTTTGAACCGCACCATCCGGACCTATCCGGCCTTCGCCGGCTTCTACGGCATGGAGGAAACCATCGAGCGCATCGTCGGCTTCTTCCGTCATGCGGCGCAAGGTCTCGAAGAGCGTAAACAGATCCTCTATCTGCTCGGCCCGGTCGGCGGCGGTAAATCCTCGCTCGCCGAGCGGCTGAAGTCGCTGATGGAGGTGCATCCGATCTACGTGCTCAAGGCCGGCGATGAGCTTTCGCCTGTGTTCGAGAGCCCGCTCAGCCTGTTCGATCCCGATCAGCTCGGGCCGATGCTGGAAGAGAAGTACGGCATTCCGCGCCGGCGTCTCACCGGCCTGATGAGCCCGTGGTGCTACAAGCGCCTCGAGGCCTTCGGCGGCGACATTTCCCAGTTCAGGGTCGCAAAAATCCAGCCGTCGCGGCTGCGCCAGATCGCGATCGCCAAGACCGAGCCCGGCGACGAGAACAACCAGGACATCTCCTCGCTGGTCGGCAAGGTCGATATCCGCAAGCTCGAGACCTACGCGCAGAACGATCCCGATGCCTACAGCTATTCCGGCGGCCTCAACCGCGCCAACCAGGGCGTGCTCGAATTCGTCGAAATGTTCAAGGCGCCGATCAAGATGCTGCACCCGTTGCTGACGGCAACGCAGGAAGGCAATTACATCGGCACCGAGAATATCGGCGCGATCCCGTTCACCGGCGTCATCCTCGCGCACTCCAACGAGGCGGAGTGGGCGAGCTTCAAGTCGAACAAGAACAACGAGGCCTTCATCGACCGCATCTGCGTCATCAAGGTGCCCTACTGCCTCCGGGTCACCGAGGAGCAGAAGATCTACGAGAAGCTGATCCAGGGCTCCGAGCTGGCGGCTGCGCCGTGTGCACCCTCGACCTTGGAGACGCTGGCGCGGTTCTCGGTGATGTCGCGCCTGCGCAAGCACGAGAACTCGACGCTGTTCGCCAAGATGCGGGTCTATGACGGCGAGAGCCTGAAGGAATCGGATCCGAAGGCGCGCAGCGTGCAGGAATATCGCGATGCCGCCGGTGTCGACGAAGGCATGGACGGCGTCTCCACCCGCTTCGCCTTCAAGATCCTGGCTGCGACCTTCAACCACGATCCGCAGGAGGTTGCCGCCGACGCCGTGCATCTGATGTACGCACTGGAGCAGTCGATCCGCAGGGAGCAGCTGCCCGAGGAAGTCGAGAAGCGCTATCTCGAATTCATCAAGGCCGACCTGGCGCCGCGCTATGCCGAGTTCATCGGCAACGAGATCCAGAAGGCGTATCTCGAATCCTACTCGGATTACGGCCAGAACCTGTTCGACCGCTATGTCGATTACGCCGATGCCTGGATCGAGGACCAGGACTTCAAGGACCCCGACACCGGCCAGCTGCTTGATCGCGAGCTTTTGAACCAGGAATTGACGAAAATCGAGAAGCCGGCGGGTATTGCCAATCCCAAGGACTTCCGGAACGAGGTCGTCAAATTCTCGTTACGCTCCCGGGCCCAGAACGGCGGCAAGAATCCGACCTGGACCTCCTACGAGAAGATTCGCGATGTGATCGAAAAGCGGATATTCTCCCAGGTCGAAGACCTGCTTCCGGTCATCTCGTTCGGTTCGAAGAAGGACGGCGAGACGGAGAAGAAGCACGGCGAGTTCGTGGCACGCATGGTGGAGCGCGGCTACACCGAGCGTCAGGTTCGCCGACTGGTCGAATGGTACATGCGCGTGAAGCAAGCCGGTTGAGGCGGATGAGAAAGTGGCCATTCACATTATTGACAGGCGCCTGAATCCAGGCGGCAAGAGTCTTGAGAACCGCCAGCGGTTCTTGCGTCGGGCCAAATCCCTGGTGCAGGGCGCCGTCAAGAAGACCTCTCAGGAACGCGACATCAAGGACGTCCTGGAGGGTGGAGAGGTCACAATCCCGCTCGACGGGATGCACGAGCCGCGTTTCCGCCGTGAAGGCGGCACGCGCGACATGGTGCTGCCCGGCAACAAGAAGTTCGTCGAGGGCGACTATCTCCAGCGTCAGGGCCAGGGCAGCGCCAAGGATTCCGGTCCCGGTGAAGGCGACAGCGAAGATGCCTTCCGCTTCGTGCTCAGCCGCGACGAGTTCGTCGATCTCTTTCTCGACGACCTCGAGCTGCCTGATCTCGCCAAGCGCAAGATCGCGCAGACCGAGAGCGAAGGCATCCAGCGCGCCGGCTATACCACTTCGGGCTCGCCCGCCAATATCTCGGTCAGCCGCACCGTGAAGCTGGCGCTCGCACGCCGCATCGCGCTCAAGCGCCCGCGCAAGGACGAGGTCGAGGAGCTGGAAGCCGCGATCGAGGCCTGTACCGACGAGGACGAGCGTGCCGAGCTCATCGCCCAGCTCGAAAAGCTCAAGGCGAAGACCAAGCGCATTCCCTTCATCGATCCGCTCGACATCCGCTATCGCCGCTACGAGAAGGTGCCGCGGCCGGTGGCGCAGGCCGTGATGTTCTGCCTGATGGACGTGTCGGGCTCGATGTCCGAGCACATGAAGGATCTGGCCAAACGCTTCTACATGCTGCTCTACGTGTTCCTGAAGCGGCGCTACAAGCATGTCGAGATCGTCTTCATCCGCCATACCGACCGCGCCGAGGAGGTCGACGAGCAGACCTTCTTCTATGGCCCGGCCTCCGGTGGCACGCTGGTCTCCAGCGCGCTGCAGGCGATGCACGAGATCGTGCGCGAGCGCTTCAGCCCGGCGGACTGGAACATCTACGCCGCGCAAGCCTCCGACGGCGACAATTCCTATTCCGATGGCGAGCTGACCGGCCTGCTGCTGACCGAGAAGATCCTGCCGGTCTGCCAGTTCTTTGCCTATCTCGAGGTCGGGGAATCAGGCGGCAGCGCCTTCGATCTCTCCGACTCCTCGCTCTGGACCCTCTATGAGCGCCTGCGCAATTCTGGCGCACCGCTCTCGATGCGCAAGGTTTCCGAGCGCAGCGAGATTTTCCCGGTGTTCCACGATCTGTTCCAGCGCCGCGAAACTGCCCAGGAGAAAGCCGCTCCATGACGGAACGCTTGTTCGAAGGCGCCGATTGGGATTTCCACACCTTGCAGCGCATCACCGATGCCTGCGAAGAAGTTGCGTTGAAGGATCTCGGGCTCGACGTCTACCCGAACCAGATCGAGGTCATCACCGCCGAGCAGATGCTGGACGCCTATTCGTCCGTCGGCATGCCGCTGTTCTACAAGCACTGGTCGTTCGGCAAGCACTTCGCCTATCACGAGGCCTCGTATCGCAAGGGCCTGATGGGTCTTGCCTATGAGATCGTGATCAACTCCTCGCCCTGCATCTCCTACCTGATGGAGGAGAACACGGCGACGATGCAGACGCTGGTGATCGCGCACGCCGCCTTCGGCCACAACCACTTCTTCAAGAACAATTACCTGTTCAAGCAGTGGACCGACGCGGAAGGGATTCTCGACTATCTGGATTTCGCCAAGAACTACGTCATGCAGTGCGAGGAGCGCTACGGCCGCATCGAGGTCGAGCGCACGCTGGACGCCGCGCATGCGCTGATGTCGCACGGCATCGACCGGTATCCGGGCAAGAAGAAGCTGGATTTGCGCGCCGAGGAGAAGCGGGCAGGGCGCCGCCGCCAGCACGAGGAGGAGGTCTTCAACGACCTCTGGCGCACCGTGCCGACAGGCAAGAGCAAGAGCCGGTCCGCGCTCTCGATCGAGCGCCGCCGCAAGCTGCTCGGCCTGCCGCAGGAAAATCTGATCTACTTCCTGGAGAAGAGCGCGCCGCGCCTCGCGCCCTGGCAGCGCGAATTGTTGCGCATCGTCCGCCACATCGCGCAATATTTCTATCCGCAGAGCCAGACCAAGGTGATGAACGAGGGGACGGCGACCTACGTCCACTATCGCATCATGACCCAGCTGCATCAGCAGGGCCGCATCACCGATGGCAACTTCCTGGAGTTTCTGGGCTCGCACACCAATGTGGTGTTCCAGCCCGAATTCGACGATCCACGCTTCTCGGGCTTCAATCCATACGCGCTCGGCTTCGCCATGATGCAGGACATCGAGCGCATCGTCACCAGTCCGTCGGACGAGGACCGCGAATGGTTCCCTGATATCGCCGGCAAGAACGACGTGATGGGCGTGCTGCGCGACGTCTGGGCCAATTACCGCGACGAAAGCTTCATTGGCCAGTTCCTGAGCCCGAAGCTGATGCGGCACTTCCGCATGTTCCATTTGCACGACGATCCCGAGGAGCGCGCCGGCATCCGGGTCGACGCGATCCACGACGAGCGCGGCTTCCGCCGCGTCCGCCGCGAGCTGGCGCGCCAGCACGATGTCGGCTTCATCGATGCCAATATCGAGGTGGTCGACGTCGATCTCTCCGGCGACCGCCGGCTGATCCTGCATCACCGTGTCATCAAGGGCTCGCAGCTCAACGAGACCGACGCCAAGCGCGTGCTGCAGCACCTCGCCGATCTCTGGACCTACGACGTCGCGCTGATCGAGGTCGATGCCAACGACAAGGTGCTGCGCGAATACGTCGTCAGCCCGCGTCCAATCGCGGCCGCGGTGGCCTGAGGCATCTTTCAAGGTGATATGAGACCCGCGCGCAGAAGGCGGTGCGCTCCCTCGCCCGCCTGCTTGCGGGAGAGGTTAGAGCCAGTCCGCGGCTTCTGAAGAGATCAGGTCAGGCTTTCTTCCCCGGCTTCTTCTTCGCCGCATTCAGCGCCACCGCCGCGCGGATCAGCGCCTTCAGCGCCTTCTCGTTGATCTTCGCGCCCTCGCTGATATCGATCGCGCGCCGCACATTGCCGTCGAGGCTGGAATTGAACAGGCCGGCGGGGTCGTCCAGAGCCGCGCCCTTGGCAAAGGTCAGCTTCACCACCGCCTTGTAGGTCTCCCCCGTGCAGATGATGCCGTCGTGCTCCCACACGGGAACGCCGCGCCACTTCCATTCCTCGACCACATCAGGATCGGCCTCCTTGATCAGGGCGCGGATCCGCTTCAGCGTCTCGCCGCGCCAGTCGCCGAGCTCCTTGATCCGGCCGTCGATCATCCTGGATGGTGACGGCCCATCCGTCTCTTTCTTCGCGGTCACGGTCTTCTTCATGGCCTCGCCTCGCTGCCGCGGCCGAGATAGGGCAGTGCGAACAGATAGAGCCCGGTCGCGAGCAACGGAATCAAGGGCACGAAAGCCATCAGGCCAATCCACGTGGCCTGAATCTGCATGGTCAGCGCAACGATGTTGGCGATCACGGCCAGCGTGAAGGCAATCGACAGCCAGCGATGGATTTGCCGGACCCACATGTTCGAGTTCATCTAAAGTCTCCTCTGGGAATATTCGGGATCAACGTTTGTGGCTCGCTATTCGGCCCGTGCCAGCAGCTCGTCGAGCTTGGTGAAAAACTGCTTCCAGCCGGCATGTGCGCCGCCATAGGCCTGCTTCTGGCTGGGGCGGAAGCCCGCCTGCTCGACACGCAGATGCGTGCCCGATCCTTGCGGGGTCAGCGTGAACGTCACCACGCTTCTGAGGTCGTAGGCTGCGTCCTCGTTGGTGAAGTTCCAGGTATAGGCGAGGGAGCGCTGTGGCTCGATGGCGAGCACCTCGCAATCCAGCACGCCGCCCCATTCGCCGCGCAGATTGAAACGGTGGCCGACCTCGGGCTTGAAGTCGTTCTTCATCAGCCATTCCTCGATCAGATGCGGCTGCGTCAGCGCGCGCCACAGCCGCTCAGGCGGATAGGCGAATTCCCGCTCGATCACCACGGAACGTGTTTCGGTCGCAGCCTCAGTCATTGGTCCATCCTCTTCAGGAGATCGTCGAGTGCATCGAGCCGGTTCTGCCAGAAGCCGGCCATCTGGCTGGTCCAGTCGATCAGCGGATTGAGCGCGCCGGGCTGCGCGCTGTAATGGGTCTGGCGTCCTTCATGCCGGTCGCGCACCAGGCCGGCGAGCTTCAGCGCGCCGAGATGCTTTGACACCGCCGGCTGCGAAACGCCCGATCGCGCCGTCAGTGCTCCGACCGTCTGCTCGCCCTCCCGGCACAGCCGTTCGAAGATCGCCCGCCGCGTCGGGTCGGCGAGCGTCCGGAACAGAAGGTCAGGGGTGGAGGACATGGGAAATCCATAACTCCTAGGTTATGGATTGATTCATAACCGCAGGGTTATGGGTAAGTCAAGGGGCGGCAAAGGGGTTGGTGCTGGCGGGCGCAACTCTCTCGCCCGTCATTGCGAGCGTAGCGAAGCAATCCAGGATCTCTCCGCTGAGGCAGCCTGGATTGCTTCGTCGTAAGGGCTCCTCGCAATGACGGAGGATGGGGGCGAATGTGGCTCACGGCCGCAAGTACAAATACCCCTGCGACTGCAGTTCGGCGAGCCGAACCACGCCGCCGTTCTCCGCGCTCACGAAGCCCGGCAGCAGATCCGTCAGCGTGATGTTCTGCGCCTTCATGGTGTTGCCGCAGGCGGCGAGCTCGACGCCGTCCTTGGCGAAATTGCTGATCCGCCCCCTGACGTCGGGATTGGCCTGTGCCTGATGGAAGGCCTTCAGCGCCGGCCCGTGGATGACGAGCGCGAGGGTGACATGGTCGGGGCCGCCGACGCCGTCGATGTGGTTCTGGATGTTGCCGAGCACGAAATTGACCTTGTCGGCGTCGCTGAGGTGATACACCACCTTCAGCTTGTCTGACTTTGCGGCTTCAGTCGCAGCGTTGGCGCGCGAGGCGGCAAAGGCCGCGCCCAGCGCCGAAATCGTGCTCCACAGAATGTTCCGGCGGTTCATGGCGATGTCCTTTGATGACGCCCGTCTTTGCCGGAGCGATATCACTTGTGGCGGAGCGCGGCGAGTTCCTTGCGGTCGGTCGCGAGCGCGGCGCATTCGCTGTTGTCAGCCCGGTCGAGCCGGAAAATCCCGTCATCGCTGCCAGCGACCAGCGACCGCTCGGCCTCGTCGTCGGGCTTGTTGTGCAGCCAGACCCTGACGCTCTCGAGCCGTACGATGGCCGATTTGTCGTCCTTCGAGAGCGCGATACCGATGCCGCCGCCCTCGCAATCGACGCCGCAGCCGAGTCTGACCTCGTTGCCTTCCTTGGTGAGCACCGTGTGGTGACACGAGCCGCTGGAATCGAAATCACCGCTACGGTGGCGATAGCGGAAGCCGAGCCGGAACGAGTTGTGGAGCTCTTTGTCCTCGCTGTCGGTCTCCGCGGAGACCAGCAGCTTCATGGAAGCGACCTTCTGCTTCGGATGTCGCGCCAGATGCTCGGCATCGTAGCGGCGGACGAAGCAGGCATAGGCTGTCTTGCCTGGTGTGCCCGCATAGATCCGTGCGTTGAAGGTCTCGGCTTCGGTCTTGTTCGCCTCGCGGAAGTCGTCGGCCTCCTCGGCCCGGGCGACGCCGATGAAGGCCACGAAGGCAAGCGGAAGGATAAGGGCAATTTTCATGATTGCACCGGGTCAGCCATTTGGGGCCCGCATCGGGATGGTGACGGGCCACCAGCGGTTAGTCGCAAGCCGCACGCGGCGCGTTCAACCGCGCGCCTGGCCGGCAGCCTCGCGCAAGGTTCCAGGCTTAACCCTTGCGAGGGGGCGCAGAAAAACCCCGGGCGTTGCAAATGGCTGGAGGCGGTTGAACATGTCCGAAAGTCAGAACTTGCCCAATCTTGCGATCGGCTATTCCCTGGCCAGGTCGTTGAAGGTGCTCGGCGCGGGCCTGCTGCTGACGTTGCTCTGTGCCGCCGTCGCCTTCAACTGGCTGCACGGCAAGGAGATCAGCTCGCTCCAGATCGTGATCTGCTCCGCCGGTGTTGCGCTGTTCGGCTTTGCGACCTGCCAGGCGATCTGGCGGCTGGTCTCCGCCCGGGAGCCGGTTATCTTCATCACCCGCGTCGGCATCCGCGACACCAGGATCGCCGACGACACCATCGCCTGGCGATCGGTGCGCGACATCCTGGTCTGGCAGCTTCGCACCCAAAAGATCGTGGTACTGAAGGTTGATCCCCTCGTTGCCGAGCAGTTTGCCGGAGGCATGCTGAAGCACATCGTAACGCTGATGAACAAGGCGCTCGGCGCCGACGGCGTGATCATCAATGCCGGCGGCCTGACCATGGACGCCGAGACCTTGTCCCAGACCTGCAGGCAATATTGGACGGCCAGCCGGCTCGCTCATTTGCGCCGTGCGACGCCGGAGCCCGTCAGCTAGCGACCGATCGCCCGGCCGGTCGCGTCAGCGCGTCAGCGCAGGCTGGCGTTGATCTTGTCGAGCACCGCCGAGCCGGGGCACAGCGTGTCCGCCTCCAGCGTGTTGAGCGGCGTCTCGACCGTGTTGAGATGGGCGTGCAGATCTTCCGCGTCAGGATCGACGTAGAGCAGCCCGGTGACGATCTGGCCCTTGGCGGCGTGCCTGGCGAGGAAGGTCTGGGCCCCTAACCGGTCATGCGGATCGTAATCGGCGTCGATCTTGCGCAGCGCGATCTTGCTGCCGTCATGCTGCTCCACCACCTGCACGGTACCAGGCGCGTAGTCCACCGCGATCGGATCGCGGCCGACCAGCACGTCGAGCCGGTTCACGGCGTCATTGTGCTCGCGGACATAATCAAAGCTCTTGGTCGAGCCGGCGTGATTGTTGAAGGCGATGCAGGGGCTGATGACGTCGATGAAAGACGAACCTTTGTGTCGGATCGCGGCGGCGATCAGCGGCACCAGTTGGTCCTTGTCACCGGAGAACGAGCGCGCCACGAAGGTGGCGCCAAGCTGCAGCGCGATCGCGACGAGGTCGATGGCGTTGTCGGTGTTGGTGACGCCCTTCTTCGACTTCGAGCCGCGGTCGGCAGTGGCCGAGAATTGGCCCTTGGTCAGGCCGTAGACGCCGTTGTTCTCGACGATATAGGTCATGTTGACGCCGCGCCGGATCGAATGCGCGAACTGGCCGAAGCCGATCGAGGCGGAATCGCCGTCGCCGGAGACGCCGAGATAGATCAAGTCGCGATTGGCAAGGTTGGCGCCTGTCAGCACTGAGGGCATGCGGCCGTGCACGGAGTTGAAGCCGTGCGAATTGCCGAGGAAGTAATCCGGCGTCTTGGAGGAGCAGCCGATGCCGGAGATCTTCGCGACGCGGTGCGGTTCGATCGACAGCTCGTAGCAGGCCTCGATGATCGAGGCGGTGATCGAATCATGGCCGCAGCCGGCGCACAGCGTCGAGATCTTGCCCTCGTAATCGCGATGCGTGTAGCCGAGCTCGTTCTTCTTCAGGCCCGGATGGTGGAATTTCGGCTTTGCGATGTAGGTCATGACACGGCCTTGCGGAGCGGGGTCACCTTGAGGTGATCCTGATGGTCGCCAATGGCTTTTGCGATGAAGCGGGCGGTGATCGGGGTGCCGTCATAATGCACGATCGGCACGAGGCGGACTGGATCGATGCCGTTCTCGTTGACGATGAGCTGACGGAGCTGGCTGTCGCGGTTCTGCTCGACGACATAGACGAAATCGTGCTCGGCGAGGAAGCTTGCGACGCTGGAGTGGAATGGGAAGGCGCGGATGCGCAGGCGATCGAGCTGGTGCCCGCGCGCCTCCAGCATTCCGATCGCCTCGTCCATCGCCGGCGAGGTCGAGCCGAAATAGATCACGCCATATTTGGTCGGCCGTTCCGCGTTGGCCTGCAGCGGCCGCGGCACCAGATCCTGCGCGGTCTCGAATTTGCGGACCAGGCGCTGCATGTTGTCGGCATAGACGGTGCCTTCCTCGGAATAGCGCGCGTAACGGTCACGCGAGGTGCCGCGGGTGAAATAGGAGCCCTTCGTCGGATGCGTGCCGGGATAGGTGCGGTAGGGAATGCCGTCGCCGTCGACGTCGAGATAGCGGCCGAAGTCGCGGCCTTCTTCCAGCATCTCCGCGGTCATCACCTTGCCGCGGTCGTATTGCCGCGCATCGTCCCATTTCAGCGGACGGCAGAGCCGGTGGTTCATGCCGATGTCGAGGTCGAGCATCAGGAAGATCGTGGTCTGCAGCCGCTCGGCGAGATCGAACGCGGCCGCGGCGAACTCGAACGCTTCGGCCGGATCTTCCGGGAACAGCAGCACATGCTTGGTGTCGCCATGCGAGGCATAGGCGCAGGCGATGATGTCGCATTGCTGGGTGCGGGTCGGCATGCCCGTGGAAGGGCCGGCGCGCTGGATGTTCATGATCACGGCCGGGATCTCGGCAAAATATGAGAGGCCGATGAACTCGGTCATCAGCGAGATGCCGGGCCCCGAGGTCGCGGTGAAGGCGCGGGCGCCGTTCCAGGAGGCGCCGATGACGATGCCGATGGACGCGAGCTCGTCCTCGCCCTGCACGATGGCGTATTTCGCCTTGCCGGTCTCCGGATCGTGCCGGTACTTCTTGCAATGCGCGGTGAAGGCTTCCGCCACCGACGATGACGGCGTGATCGGATACCAGGCGCACACCGTGGCACCGCCATAGACGGCGCCGAGCGCGGCGGCGCTGTTGCCCTCGATGAAGATGCGGTCGCCGACCTTGTCGGATTTCTTCACCCTGAGCCCGATCGGGCATTTCAAATTCTGCAGCGCCCAGTCGCGGCCTAGATGCAGCGCATGGACGTTGGAGGAGAGCAGCTTCTCCTTGCCTTTGTACTGCTCGCCGATCAGCTGCTCGATCAGCTTCGGGTCCATCTCCAGCAGCGCACTGAGCGCACCGAGATAGATGATGTTCTTGAACAGCTGGCGCTGACGCGGATCGGTGTAGGTCGAGTTGGTGATCGCGGTGAGCGGCACGCCGATCACGGTGATGTCGTCGCGGAATTTGGTCGACGGCATCGGCTTGGTGGAATCGTAGAACAGATAGCCGCCGGGCTCGATGCCGGCGACGTCCTTGTCCCAGGTCTGCGGGTTCATCGCCACCATCATGTCGACGCCGCCGCGGGCGCCGAGATGGCCGGCTTCAGTCACCCGCACCTCGTACCAGGTCGGCAGGCCCTGGATGTTGGAGGGAAAGATGTTGCGCGGGGATACCGGCACGCCATGGCGCAGGATCGCGCGCGCGAACATCTCGTTCGCGGAGGCCGAGCCCGAGCCGTTGACGTTGGCGAAGCGGACGACGAAGTCGTTTACGCTGCTGATCGGCTTTTTGTCGGGCATGTCGAACCTGCGTGAGTCATCTCGATGAAATATTTCTGCATGTCCCAGGCCCCGGTGGGACACCGCTCGGCGCACAGCCCGCAATGCAGGCAGACGTCCTCGTCCTTGACCATGACGCGCCCGGTCTTGAGATCGGACGAGACGTAGAGATCCTGGTCCGGATGCGGCGAGGGCGCCTTCAGGCGCGTGCGCAGGTCGCTCTCCTCACCATTGTCAGTGAAGGTGATGCAGTCCATCGGGCAGATGTCGGCGCAGGCATCGCACTCGATGCAGAGCGAGGTCGAGAACACCGTCTGCACGTCGCAGTTCAGGCAGCGATGCGCTTCGCCGAGCGCGAGCTTGACGTCGTAGCCGAGCTCGACCTCGGTCCTGACGTCCTTCAGCGCGATCACCTTGTCGCGATGCGGCACCTTGAAGCGCTTGTCGATGGAGATGTCGTTGTCATAGCTCCATTCGTGGATGCCCATCTTCTGCGAGGAGATTTGCACCTCCGGCAGCGGCCGCTCGGTGATGTCCTCGCCCGACAGCATCTTGTGGATCGACAGCGCGGCGTCGTGGCCGTGCGCCACCGCCCAGATGATGTTCTTCGGCCCGAAGGCGGCGTCGCCGCCGAAGAACACCTTCGGATTGGTCGAGACGAAGGTCTTCGGGTCGACCTTGGGCATATGCCATTTGTCGAAGGCGATGCCGCAATCCTGCTCGATCCAGGGGAAGGCGTTCTCCTGGCCGACCGCGACCAGCACGTCGTCGCAGGGAATGGTCTGATCGGGATCGCCCGAAGGCACCAGGTTACGGCGGCCCTTGGCGTCGTATTCGGCCTTGACGTGCTGGAAGGTGACGCCGATCAGCTTGCCGGCGACATGCTTGAAGGCCACCGGCACCATGTAGTTGAGGATCGGGATATCCTCGTGGATCGCGTCTTCCTTCTCCCAGGGCGAGGCCTTCATCTCCTCGAAGCCGGAACGCACGACCACCGTGACCTTCTCGCCGCCGAGACGGCGCGCGGTGCGGCAGCAATCCATCGCGGTGTTGCCGCCGCCGAGCACGATGACGCGCTTGCCGATCTTGTCGACATGGCCGAACGACACATTGGCCAGCCACTCGATGCCGATGTTGATGTTGGCGGCGGCCTCTTTCCGGCCGGGAATGTCGAGCTCGCGTCCGCGCGGCGCGCCGGACCCGACGAAGATCGCGTCATATTTCTCCGCGAGCAGCGCCTTCATGCTCTCGATGCGATGGCCGCCCCTGAACTCGACGCCGAGACCCAGGATATAACCGGTCTCCTCATCGATGACCGAATTGGGCAGGCGGAATTTCGGGATCTGCGTCCGCATCATGCCGCCGGCTTCGGGGTCGGCATCGAACACGGTGCAGTGATAACCGAGCGGCGCGAGATCGCGCGCCACCGTCAGCGAGGCGGGACCACCGCCGACCAGCGCAACGCGCTTGCCGTTTCTGGCTGCGGGCCGCGGCAGGCGCTGCTTGATGTCGTCCTTGAAGTCGGCCGCGACGCGTTTCAAGCGGCAGATCGCAACCGGATTTTCCTCGACGCGTCCGCGGCGGCACGCCGGCTCGCATGGACGATCGCAAGTGCGTCCCAGAATTCCGGGAAACACGTTCGATTTCCAGTTGATCATGTAGGCGTCGCTGTAGCGGCCTTGCGCAATCAATCGGATGTATTCGGGAACCGGGGTGTGCGCGGGACAGGCCCACTGGCAATCGACCACTTTGTGAAAGTAGTCGGGGGCCGCGATATCGGTCGGTTTCATTCCTACCCTCGTCCGCGCAGGCTCAAAGACCTGGCGGCCTCTTCTTTGAGCTTGTCGACGCCTAACGCGCGGCGATCTCGTTTCTGAATGACGTCATCGGGTTAGCTTATTAGAACCGTTCCGGAGTACAACGGCAAATTTGTGCGATCACCGCGTTTCATGGGAGCTAAGCGCACACAGCATTAGCGCCGCGCGCGCGAGATGCGTGCGGTGCAGCATCGCACTCTGCTCCATCCGTCGTCATCGCGAGTGCAGCGAAGCAATCCAGACTGCCACCGCGGAAAGACCCTGGATTGCTTCGCTGCGCTCGCCATGACGGTGTTGGTGGCAGCGCAGCAATCTCGGCACCTCAGCCGCCCGCAATATCGCTCTTGGCAAGGTCCCACATCAGGCAGTAGGTGCCGACGGAGACCGGGAGCGGGAAGGGCGCGGCCGCAGGGCCGGTGAAGCGTTCGGCGATGACGGCGGAGACGGCGCCGACATGGGTGCCGTCGATCAGCACGAACCAGTCGCGCGCGCCTTGGTTGCGCACCGCGGGGATGTCCGCCGTTGCGCCGGACAATTCCGGCTCGCTTTCGAGCAGATGCATCGAGATGATGCCGTCACGATCCCCCGGCGCCAGCTTTTCTCGCAGTGCGTCACGCCATGCGCCGGCGTTGTCAGGCGTGGGCCGCAGCCGCACCAGGCCAAGCGCGGCGCCGCGGCCGGTGCCCTTGCTGATGGTGATGCGGGCGACCACGCGCAGCATGTTCTTGAAATGCGCCATGGTCCGCCGCGACCATTCGGTCTGGTTGGCAAGCCGGGCGCGGTAGGCGGGACTGTCGAGCACCTCGAGCGTCGTGGTCGAATACAGCGAGAGATATTTCGGAGAGGCCGCGTGCGCGACATAGCGGCGCGCTTCGAGAAATCCCTCGATCGCGACGCGCTCTTGCAGATGTTCGCGATCGTACCAGCGGTTGAAATCGGCATCGTCAGCCGCGTCGATATCCATCGATGTCAGCAGCATGCCTGTCCCGGCGAGCGGCATTTTCTTGTTGTCCTTACTTTCGCGCGTCAGCGCGCGGCCTTCGACGCAAGGTCGGCGATCGACTTCATCACCGCATCGCGCACGCCGGCATCATAGAGGGAATGTCCGGCTTCTTCCACGATCCTGACCTCGGAACCCGGCCACAGTTTCGCGAGCCGCGCGGATGTCTCAGGAGGACACAACAGGTCGTAGCGGCCTTGCACGATAATGCCGGGAATGTCGGCGAGCCTCGTAGCATTTCGCAACAACTGGTTGTCGCTCATGAAGGAGTTGTTGACGAAATAATGCGCCTCCATGAACGGCGTCGCCGGCAGCGTGCGCCAGACGTTCAGTGATGCAAGGTCGATGCGCGTCTTTGCCGCCTTGTGCTCGGACAACGCGCGCTCGGTGTCGTGCCAGGCGCGCGCGGCGGGACCATGCACGGCCGGATCAGGATCGAGGATGCGGCGATAATAGGCCTGCACCGGTTGCGCGCGCTCCTCCGGCGGCAGCACGCTCAAGAAATCCTCGTGCAGCGCCGGATAGAATTGTGCGAGGCGCGAGGTGAAGGCGGTCTCGACTTCGCCCTGCGTGCCGAGGAACGTCGCGCGCAGCGCAATGCCGCAGACGCGCTCGGGATGAGCCTCTGCGTAAGCCAGGGCCAGCGTCGCGCCCCAGGAGCCGCCCACGACGATCCAGCGTGCGACGCCGAATTTCTCGCGGATCTTCTCCATGTCCGCGACCAGATGCGCAGTGGTGTTATGCTCGCGCGATCCCTTCGGCCGGCTGCGGCCACAGCCGCGCTGGTCGAACAGCACGGCATGCATGCGCTCGGGATCGAACAGCCGGCGGTGATCGGGCTGGCAGCCGGAGCCCGGGCCGCCATGCAGATAGATCGCGGGAATGCCGCCAGCGCGGCCGATACTTTCGACATAGAGCTCATGGCCGTCGCCCACATCGAGCATGTCCGATGTCAGCGGCGCAAAGGGATCGGCGCGCCTGGCGGATGCGGCAGCGTCGGCGTCAGGCGCCATTCTCGGATTCCAGGGTGCCGCCGGCGAAATTGCGGTAGAGGAAGCGGTTGGTTTCGCCCTCGGCCTCGGCTTCCGCCTGCTTGAAGATGGTCTCGTGCAGCGGCGACAGCGCGCAGGCCGGATCGGTGTTGGCGGCATCGCCCGTCAGCGCGAAGGCCTGGCAGCGGCAGCCGCCGAAATCGATCTCGCGGAATTCGCAGGACTTGCACGGCTCCTTCATCCAGCCGGTGCCGCGATAGCGGTTGAAGGCGTCGGAGTTCTGCCAGATCCAGGCGATCGAATGGTTGGAGCGCACGGACAGGAAATCGAGCCCGGTGATGCTCTCGGCGGCGTGGCAGGGCAGCACCTTGCCGGCGGGCGAGATGTTGAAGAACTGTCGGCCCCAGCCGCCCATGCATTTCTTCGGCCGCAGCGCGTAATAATCAGGGACGACGTAGTCGATCGTCAGCCGGCCCTTCAGCCGTTCGCGCGCGTCCTCGACGGTGCGGGTGCACTCGTCGAGTTGCGCCACCGTCGGCATCAAGGCGGCGCGGTTCTTCAGCGCCCAGCCGTAATATTGCACATTGGCGACCTCGAGCCGGTCGGCGTCGAGATCGATCGACATCTGGATGATCTCGGGGAGCTGGTGCAGGTTCTGCCGGTGCATCACCGCGTTCACGGTGAGCGGCAAATCCAGCTCCCGCGTCCATTTGGCGACCTCGAGCTTCTTGCGATGGCCGCCCTTGTAGCCGGCGACGCGGTCGGCGAGGCCTTCCTCGATGCCCTGGAACGAGATCTGCACATGGCAGAGCCCGGCATCGGCCAGCTCGCCGAGCTTCTCGCGCGTCAGCAGCACGGCCGAGGTGATGAGGTTGGTATAGAGCCCGACGTCGCTGGCATGCTTGACCAGCTCGACCAGGTCCTTCCGCGCGGTCGGCTCGCCGCCGGAGAAATGCACCTGCAGCACACCGATCTCGGCGAGCTCGCTCAGCACCTTCTTCCACTCGTCGGTGGTCAGCTCCTTGGCCGAGCGATCCAGCTCGATCGGATTGGAACAGTACGGGCATTGCAGCGGGCAGCGATGGGTGATCTCCAGCAGCACCGCGAGCGGAATACCGAAGGTCTCCGCCGTCGAGCGGCTCTTCTCCAGCACCGCGAGGCTGTCGCTGGCGTCGGGCGGGATGACCAGGGGCACATCGCTCATGGCGTCTTCTCCCGGGCTTCGGCCAAAAAGCCCTTGTCGGCGAGATCCTGCAGCATGGCGATGACATCGGTCAGGATCGCCTCGCGGGGCGCGGCGTATTTCGCCGCCAATTGATCGGCGACCTCGCCGACATTGCGCTCGCCATTGCAGAGCTGCAAGACCTCGACGGCAATTTCGTCCGGCGCCAGCACGCGTTCCGGCGCCAGGATCACCCAGACCTTTCGCGTCTCGTCATATTTCAGCTTGGCATGCCGCGGCAGCACGGGGCGGCTTGCCTCGCTGACGCTGATGTTCCGCGGCCCGGCCATCTGTTGTCCTTAGCTCGCCTTGGGCACGAACGCGCCCGGCGGAATGTTGCCCTCGACATAGGCATGATAGAGCGCGTCGAGTTGCACCCACAGCACGTTGGTCTTGAAGATCAGCGCATTGCAGACCGAAGCCCGCTCTTCCGGGGTCCGCGCATGCGTCCGCACATAATCGAGCGCGAAATTGGCATCGCGCGGCGCCTGCGTCAGCCGGCGCTTGAAGTAGCTCATGATGTCAGGATTGACGAAATCATAATGCTGCAACATGCCGGCGATGCGCTCTTCGTGGATGCTCGGCGCGAACAGCTCGGTGAGCGAGGAGGCGATTGCCTCCAGCGGGCTCTTCTCGCGACAGAAATGCACGTAAGCCTCGACCGCGAAGCGCGTCGCCGGCAGGATGCCCTCGGTTGATTCCACATAGGCCGTGTCGAGGCCGAGGCCTTCGGTCAGCTTCAGCCAGCGCTCGATGCCGCCCTCGGAGCCGACATCGCCGTCATGGTCCTCGATGCGGTGACGCCATTCCAGCCGCGTGGCGCGGTCGCGGAAGCGCGAGATCACCACCGCGTCCTTGATCGGGATCGTGCTCTGGTAATAGTAGCGATTCAGCGCCCAGGCCTGCACCTGGCCCTTGTTCAGCTTGCCGCCATGCAGCAGCTTATGGAACGGATGCAGGCTGTGATAGCGCGTCGCGCCGATATGGCGCAGCGTCGCCTCGAGCTCCTCGGCGCTACTGAGCCTGATGTCCTTGCCGATCGAGAGCGCGGTCATTCCCGTCATGGATGCAGCATTCACAGCACGATCTCCGTTCCGTCGGCGGGTATCTGCCAGCCCGCGCCCTCGGCCATCTTGCGTTCAGGCGTGGCAGGCAGCAGTGCCGGGTTCGAGTTGTTGATATGTAGAAATATCTTTCTGCCGATCGAGAGATCGGCCAGCCGCGCAATGGCGCCGTTCTCGCCGGACATCGCGACATGGCCCATGCTCTTGCCGGTCTTGTGGCCAAGGCCGCACCTGATCATTTCGTCATCCTGCCAGACCGTGCCGTCGAAGAACACCAGCGCGGCGCCGTCGATCTCGGCCTTGAGCGCATCGGTGACCTCGGCGCAGGCGGCGATGAAATAGAAGCACTTGCCTGATGATTTGTCTGATATCTTCAGGCCCAGCGTATCGCCATCGCCGCTCCTGCCGCCGGGATGGACCTTGCCCTCGAGATACCAGGCCGATTTGCCCGGCACCGCGAAGGGCAGCACCTCCAGGCCCGAGCGCGCACCATCAGGCAATCGCGGCTCGAACGGCTCACCGATTCCGATCGGCTGGCGCTTGACGTTCTTCTCGTTCAGCACGTTGAAGATGCTGTTGCTGGCCAGGATCGCCAGCACCTTCTCATGCGCATAGACCGTGAAGGGCGAACCCTCGCGCATCGAGAGCAGGCCGGCGACGGCATCGACTTCGCTGTTGGTCAGGATCACGCCTGCGACAGGCGTATGGCGCAGCGCGCCCGCCTTGGGATGCAGCCGCGGCGTGGCATTCAATTGCTGGCGCAGATCAGGGGAGGCATTGATCAGGAACCAATGCTCGTCGTCGCCGCTGAAGGCGACCGAGGCCTGGGTTCGACAAAGCTCGTGGCCGTTTTCACGGGCCGCCCGGCAGCCCTCACACCCGCAATTCCATTGCGGGACTCCGCCGCCAGCCCCGGCGCCCAGGACGACGACGCGAAGCATGATCCGTCTCCTGGAGGCAACGTCGCGAGGTGGATCAAAAGGATCAAAAAGGACTTGGACGACACAGTTTCCATCAGTCGGAAACCGATCGTGACCGAGAGACCCACCTGCGCAGAACGCTTGACTGCCGACCGCTTATTTGCGGGTGGCGCTCACATACATGTTGATTTCCATGCCGCAGGGCACTTCGACGATCTTGGGGGCTTTCCAGGCCATTTCGGCTCTCCATTTTCGCGATTTTGGGACGTCTCCGCCCGGGGGTTAAATTACTGCGGGCGGAAAAGTTCGCCAGTGAAATTTTCCCGAGCACGGCCATATTGCGCCGCGAGACATACGCGGGGAACAGTACTTTCTGGTGATACGGCCTTGCGCCCGGCGCATTCGGTCGTGAACCCTGTCCTGATAAAGCAGTTGTGAGTGCAGTGCAGCTTTCAATCCGGTACAGGCCGCTTTAGCTGGATCTCGTGATGCCAAAATATTTCTTCAACACCCGTATCGGCGATGAACTGATCGTGGACCCCGATGGCGAGGATCTGCGCAATCCCGATCGCGCCTGGGAGGTCGCCCGCCAGATGATCCTGGAGGTGGTGAAATCCGAAGGCGCCCAGCCGGCCTTGCTCGAGGCGGTCATCGAGGTGACCGATGACGACGGCGAGATCGTGCTCGAATTCCCCTTCACCGAGGCGCTGCTGGACCTCCCGGACGAATCCGCGACAAGGCATTAGGGGGAGATCCGCCGCTCCCTCCACGTCATTGCGAGGAGCTCGCGACAAAATTGCGTAGCAATTTTGCGCAGATGCGACGAAGCAATCCAGACTGCCTCCGCGGAGGGATTCTGGATTGCTTCGCTTCGCTCGCAATGACGGAGGATGAGGCACGACCCGGGACCAAACCCGCCTTTCCTCCCTGCGAATTCCGCATGGCTTTGCCGCGATCCCGGCGCTAAAAGACGCCGGTCATACGGAGCATGTCATGCAAGATCTATGGCGCCTGTCGGCCGCCGACCTCGCGGCCCTCGTCAAATCCAGGAAGGTGTCTGCTCGGGAGGCGGCCAAGGCCGGTCTCGACCGCTTGGATGCCGTCAATCCCAGGCTCAACGCCGTGATCGACCACCGGCCCGAGGACGTGCTCAAGCAGGCCGACGCCGTCGATGCCGCCATCGCCAGGGGCGAGGACCCCGGCTTGCTGGCGGGGGTGCCCGTCACCATCAAGGCCAATGTCGACCAGGAGGGCTTTGCCACCACCAACGGCTTGAAATTCCAGCGCGACCTGATCGCGCGCGAGGACAATCCTGTCGTCGCCAATTTCCGCAAAGCCGGGGCGGTTCTCCTCGGGCGCACCAATTGCCCGGCCTTCTCCTATCGCTGGTTCACCACCAATCTCGTCCATGGCGATACCAAGAACCCGCGCGATGCCGCGCTGACCCCGGGTGGCTCGTCCGGCGGTGCCGGCTCGGCGGTGGCGGCCGGCATCGGCGCCATCGCCCACGGCACCGACATCGCCGGCTCGATCCGCTATCCCGCCTATGCCTGCGGCGTGCACGGCCTGCGCCCGACCTTGGGCCGCATCCCCGCCTTCAACCCGGCGCTGCCGGAGCGACCGATCGGTCCGCAGATCATGGCCGTCTCGGGCCCCTTGGCGCGCACTGTGAATGACCTCAGGATTTCCCTCGCCGCCATGTCGGCGCGCGACGTGCGCGATCCCTGGTACGTGCCCGTGCCGCTGGAAGGCCCGGCGCGCGAGAAGCGCGCCGCGCTCTGCCTCAACCCGGATGGACTTGCCACCACGCCTGAGGTCAAGGCCGCCGTGACCGACGCCGGCAAGCGCCTCGAGCGCGCCGGCTGGACCGTCGATGTGATCGAGAACACGCCGCCGATGCGCGAAGCGGTCGAGTGGCAAATCAAACTCTGGCTCGGCGATGCTTTCGAGGCACAGCTCGAGATGGCCGAACGCGAGGGCGATCCCGGCGCGCTGGCCTGCCTGCGCGGTGTCCGCGCCAGGGTCACGCCGATGGACCAGGCGACTTACGCCAAGGCGCTGACCCGAAGAGCCACGCTGACCCGCGAATGGATGCTGTTCTTCGAAAAATATGCGGTGCTGCTGACGCCGGTCTCGGGCGAATTGCCGTTCCCGGATCATCTCGACCGCAAGGACGACGAGTCCTTCAAGCGGGTCTGGGAGGCGCAGCTGCCGCAGATCGCCATTCCCTTCATGGGCCTGCCGGGCCTCGTGGTCTCCACCGGCCTCGTCGGCAAGACGCCCGTCGGCGTGCACATCGTCTCCGGCCGCTACCGCGAGGATCTCTGCCTGCTCGCCGGCGAAGCGATCGAGGCGGGCGGCGTGCCGGCCTCGCCGATCGATCCCGTGGGTTAGCGATGCCTGGGATTTACGACTTCAAGGCCAATTCGCTTGATGGCAAGGAAGTGTCGATGCGCGCCTTCGAGGGACAGGTGCTGCTGATCGTCAACACCGCGAGCAAATGCGGCTTCACGCCGCAATATCGTGGTCTGGAAGATCTGCATCGCGACCTGTCGCCGCGCGGCTTCTCGGTGCTCGGCTTTCCCTGCAACCAGTTCGGCGCGCAGGAGCCGGGGCAGGCGAGCGAAATCCAGGAATTCTGTTCGACTCATTACGACGTCACCTTTCCGCTGTTCGCGAAGATCGACGTCAACGGCGCCAATGCGCATCCCCTGTATGAGTACCTCAAACGCCAGCAATCCGGTCTGCTCGGTTCCTCCATCAAATGGAATTTCACCAAATTCCTGGTGGACCGTGCCGGCAAGGTGACCGCGCGCTATGCGCCGACCGCGCGACCGGAAGGGCTGCGGCAGCAAATCGAAACCCTGTTATGAGCGAGACATCCATGAGCGATGAATTCCCCGATCGACTGTCGGTCGACCCCAACAGCCCCTATTACAACGCCGACATCCTCTCGCGCGACGTCGGCATCCGCTTCAAGGGCATCGAGAAGACCAATGTCGAGGAGTACTGCATCAGCGAGGGCTGGGTCCGCGTCACCGCCGGCAACGCCAAGGACCGCTACGGCAACCCGCTGACCATCAAGGTGCATGGCCCGGTCGAGCCGTATTTCAGGGATAAGAAATAAGCGCGACGTGCCTAAATGTTTCCCCGTCACCCTGAGGTGCTCGCCTCTTCGGCGAGCCTCGAAGGGCGACGGCCCGGCTGCATCTCGGCCGTTCATCCTTCGAGGCTCCCGGCGCGATGCTTTGCATCGCGCCACTCGCACCTCAGGATGATGGGAAGACAGTCGGCGAAGTCCCTCTCGATCACGAAGGCCGCCCCATGTCCGTCCGCATCGTCGACGTCCGCGAGATCACCAAGCCGATCTCCTCCCCGATCCGCAACGCCTATATCGATTTTACGAAGATGACGACGAGCCTGGTCGCCGTCGTCACCGATGTCGTGCGCGAGGGAAAACGGGTCGTCGGCTACGGCTTCAATTCCAACGGCCGTTACGGGCAGGGCGGGCTGATCCGCGAGCGTTTTGCCTCGCGCATCCTCGAAGCCGATCCGAAGTCGCTGCTCGATGCGGCCGGCGACAATCTCGACCCCGACAAGGTCTGGGGCGCGATGATGACCAATGAGAAACCGGGCGGCCATGGCGAGCGCTCGGTCGCGGTCGGCACCATCGACATGGCGGTGTGGGACGCGGTGGCGAAGATCGCGGGCAAGCCGCTGTTCCGCCTGCTCGCCGAACGTCACGGCGTCACCGCCGATCCGCGCGTGTTCGTTTACGCCGCCGGCGGCTATTACTATCCCGGCAAGGATCTCTCGATGCTGCGCGGTGAGATGCGCGGCTATCTCGACCGCGGCTACAACGTCGTGAAGATGAAGATCGGCGGTGCGCCGATTGAGGAAGACCGCACCCGCATCGAGGCGGTGCTGAAGGAGATCGGCAAGGACGCCCAGCTCGCCGTCGACGCCAACGGCCGCTTCAATCTCGAGACCGGCATTGCCTACGCCAAGATGCTGCGGGATTATCCGCTGTTCTGGTACGAGGAAGCCGGCGATCCGCTCGACTACGCGCTGCAGGCCGCACTCGCCGAATTCTATCCGGGTGCGATGGCGACAGGCGAGAATCTCTTCAGCCACCAGGACGCCCGCAATCTGATCCGCTATGGCGGCATGCGCCCCGACCGCGACTGGCTGCAATTCGATTGCGCGCTGTCCTATGGCCTGTGCGAATACCAGCGCACGCTGGACGTGTTGAAGACCCACGGCTGGTCCCCCAGCCGCTGCATCCCCCACGGCGGTCACCAGATGTCGCTCAACATCGCCGCCGGCCTCGGTCTCGGCGGCAACGAAAGCTATCCCGACCTGTTCCAGCCCTATGGCGGCTTCCCGGATGGTATCAGCGTCGAGAACGGCCACATCACCATGCCCGACCTTCCGGGCATCGGTTTCGAAGGCAAGTCCGATCTCTACAAGGAGATGAAGGCGCTGGCGGAGTAAGCCCGTCTGCGTCCACACCCCTCCGTCATTGCGAGCGCAGCTCTCTCCACACGTCATTGCGAGGAGCACTTGCGACGAAGCAATCCAGAGTCTCTCCACAGGAAGATTCTGGATTGCTTCGCTGCGCTCGCAATGACGGGGAGAGAGCTAAGTCACACCTCCGCCACCACCATCGGCTGCCGCACCCCATACATCAACGACCGCCACAGCCATTCCAGCGGTCCGTAGCGGTAGCGGCGCAGCCACCAGGCGCTGAACAGCACCTGTGCGAGGTAGACGGCGATGCCGATGGCGAGGGCCTCGGTGATGCCGAGCCGGCCGAACAGGCCGAGGCCGTAGCCGTAGAAGATCCAGCCGAAGATGATGGATTGCGCGATGTAGTTGGTGAACGCCATCCGTCCCAGCGGCGCGGCCCAGCCAAGCAACTGCTTGCCGCGCTCAAAGCTGGCAAAACCAAGGATGGCGGCACCATAGCCCAGCGCCAGCAGGATGGTGCCGAGCGGCTCCATGCCGCCACAGAGCAACGCCGCACCGAGAGCGATCGCGGGAATCGCGATGACGAACAGGGCGCGCGTATTCCGCACGAGGCCGCTGCGCCAGGCCAGCGCCCCCAGCAGAAACAGCCCGATCGTGCGCAGGAAGACGAACGCGTGGAGCGAGGCGATCAGGGGAAGTTCGCGCAGGCGAAACGCCAGCACGTCGAGGAAGCCGCCGGTCGCATAGATGCGGTTGGCATCCATGACATCGCGCCAGATCAGGGTCCGGCTCGGAAAGAACCCCTCCGGCGGAAAGTCCTGTATCGCCAGATACAGCGCCAGAAACACCAGTGCAGCGAGAGCGATCAGCCAGCGCGGACCAAACAGCAGCGGCAGCACAATGAACCCGGCCAGAGCATATTCGGTGAGGATGTCGCCGTTCCAGATCAGGCACAAATGGATGACGCCGAACACCAGCAGCACGGCGAGCCGGCGCGCCAGCAGCCTGGTGCGGTGCTCGCTCTTGGCGAGCCGGTCGAATTGAATGGCAAGGCCGGCGCCGAACAGCAGCGAAAACAGCGCAAATGCCTTGAGCTCGACGGCCTGCGTCAAGATCGTCTCGACGGCGCGATCGATTGACGAGGCGAGCGTCTTCGGCCCCAGAAACTGCTCGAAGATCGAAACGCGAAATTCCATCACGACGTTGATGGCCATGACGCCGAACAGGGCGATGCCCCTGAGCACGTCGATGGCGTCGATGCGGTCCGCAGGGTTCGTCGGTCGGGCTGATGCTGTGCTAACGGACGTCATGCATGCATTCCAAATGAGTCTCGGCGAATTTTACCGCAAGTCCTGGGACACCAGGGCGAGCTGCCGCCACACCCTCCGTCATTGCGAGCGCAGCGAAGCAATCCAGAATCCTTGCCGCGGAGGGACGCTGGATTGCTTCGCTGCGCTCGCAATGACGGTGTGGCGACAGTCTCGCGATTCACCGCATTCAGTGCGGGTGCTTGCTCGCAATCACCTCTTGGTTGTGATATGCTCCAGACTCGCTTGAAGTGAGGGTAATCATGAAGCAACCCTGCGTCTACATGTTCGCCAATTGTCGCAACGGGACGATCTACACCGGCGTCACCTCAAACCCGCCGCGCCGCGCGTTCGAGCACCGGGAAGGCCTCGTGAAAGGCTTCTCCGCGAAATACGGCTGCAAGGTCCTCGTCTGGTACGAACTGCATGCGACCATGACCGACGCGATCACGCGCGAGAAGCAGATCAAAGGCGGTAGTCGGGCCAAGAAGCTCGCGCTGATCGAAAGCGTCAATCCGGACTGGCGAGATTTGTACGAGACGCTGATCTGACCTTGCAATGCGCGAAGGCGCCGCCACGCTTTTTGTCATTGCGAGCGTGGCGAAGCAATCCAGTCTGCCTCTGCGGGAATAGTCTGGATTGCGTCGTCGAAGGGCTCCTCGCAATGACGGGGATAGAGCGGCGATATCTATCGGAGATCTTGCTTGCTGGGAGCGAATTGCTGAATTGCGCGAGGTGCCGCCACACACTCCTTCATTGCGAGCGTAGCGAAGCAATCCAGAGTCTTTCCGCGGTTCTGGATTGCTTCGCTGCGCTCGCAATGACGGCGGAGAGAACGCGCTCCCTACGACAGCCGCATGTCCAGCAGCCGTCGTCCTTCGCCCTTCAGCAGCTTCTTCACCGCGCTCGACGCCACCACCTCGCCGTCATTGGCGTAGGCCTCGTGGTTCTTCTCGATGTCGTCGAGACGGTAGAGATAGTTGACCATCACGCCGGCGGATTCGCGCAGGCCCTTGGGCGAGAGGTCGCCGAGCCAGTTGATGCGCTCGAGCCGCGCGCCGTTGCCGAGGTGGAAGCGGGCGACGGAATCGATCAGGCGGCCTTTCGGCGTGCGTGCCCTCAGGAAGTAATAGGCGGCGAGCGGCTCGATCACGGCGCGCAGCTGCGTGGTCGTCTCCGGATTCTCATACCATTTGGGATCGTCGAGGCGCTTCATCACCTCGCGGTCCTCGTCCGACAGCGGCAGATCCTTGTCCTGCTTGATCCAGGACATGAAGCCCGGCACCGGCGACAGCGTCACGAAATTGTCGAGCTTGGGCAGCTCGCGGCGCAGCTCCTCGACCACCTGCTTGATCAGGAAGCTGCCGAAGGAGATGCCGCCAAGCCCGCGCTGGGTGTTGGAGATCGAATAGAACACCGCGGTGCGCGCCTTCTCGATTCCCAGATGCTGGCGATCGACCGCGAGCAGCGGGGCGATCGCGCCGGGAATCGTCTCGGTCAGGGCCACCTCGACGAAGATCAGGGGCTCGTCGACCATCGCGGGATGAAAGAAGGCGTAGCAGCGGCGGTCGACCGGATCGATGCGGCGGCGCAGATCGTCCCAGTCAGAGATCTCGTGCACGGCTTCATAGCGGATGATCTTTTCGAGGATGTTGGCCGGGGTCGACCAGTCAATCCGGCGCAGCACGAGAAACCCCCTGTTGAACCAAGAAGAGAGCAGATGCGAGACGTCGCGGTCGAGCGCGGCGAGGTCGGTGTGTCCGTTCATCATGCCGAGCAGGTCGGCCCGCATGGCGACGAGATCGCCGGTGCCGCCGGGCGCGCGGTTGAGCCGGCGGATCAGCTCCTGTCGCCGCGGTTCCGAGGCGAAATGCAGCGCGCTGGCGTCCTCGTCATCAGGTTGACTGCGCCACTTTTCGATCGCCTTGCTCAGGCGCTCCCGGTCCGGTCCGAAATCGCGCACCAACCCTTCGAAGAAGGCGCGTCGTCCCGCCGCATCCAACTCCTGGTAGATGTCGAGCACCTCACGCGCCATCGCGGTGCCGGAGGCTTCGCCCCGGCCCGACAGTAGCGCGTTGCAAAGCGCGATCAGCCCGTCGGCATCCTGCTTGGTGTCAGCGGAATCCCTCCGGCGCAGCAGCGTTCGGCCGCGCTCGGAAATTGTGGCGAGCAGGTCAGAGAAGAAGGCATTGGCCATCAGGGCTTTTCGAATCCGGGTTTGTGCGATGCGCAAGCTTACACGGGATTTAGGCGGAAGCCGATCACAATCAAGCAGGGGAATGCGGCAACTTTCGTTGGTGCCGTGCGTTTGGAGAATGCCGCTATGCTCGGTGAAGGCGAGAGGGGGCCGGCTGCCTCAACCACCGTCATTGCGAGCGTAGCGAAGCAATCCAGGGTTTCTCCGCGGTGGCAGTCTGGATTGCTTCGTCGCAAGAGCTCCTCGCAATGACGAGGCTGGAGCTACACCTTCCCCGCAAACTCCGTCGGCGTCCGTCCCGTCACCTGGCGGAACGCGGCCGAGAACGCCGGCACGCTGGCGTAGCCGAGCTGGGTCGCGAGCTGCTTTATGGACACATTCGCATCCGTCGACAGTCTCTGGATCGCCGCCGCGATCCTCGCGCGCTGGCACCAGCTCTTGAAGCTGAGCTGCGTCTCCGCCGAGAACAGCCGCGACAGCGTGCGCGCGGAGGTGCCGACCTCGCGCGCCAGCGTGTCGATGTCGTGCAGGGCGGTGGGATCGTCGAGCACGATCATCGCCGCGCGGCGGCAGCGCACTTCCTGCGGCAGCGGCACGAAGGTCGCGGAATCCTCGGCCTGGTGCAATTCCAGCATGACGAGGCGCACCAGGAGCTGGGTGCGCTCTTCGGTGTTGCGGGCGTCGAACAGCGCCAGGATCGCCTGGTTGAGCAGCGGCGACACCCGCACTACGAATTCCCGCGTCAATCCTTCATAGCGCTGTTCGCGCTTGAGCCAGGCGAGGTCGAAATACAGCGTGCGCATCTCGGTGTCGGCGAGCAGGTCGATGGCGTGCTCGAGCCCGGCCGGCACCCAGACCGCGCGGTCCGGCGGCACCAGCCAGCGTCCGCCGGGCGTATTCACCTGCATCGTGCCCTTCACCGCGTAGATCAGCTGCGCTTCGCGGTGCATGTGCAGATCGATCCGCATCCCCCTGGGATAGTCGCGCGCAACCAAATGCACGCCCGCGGGCGAGCGATGGTTGCTCCGGACCTCCCGCAGGATTGGCGTTTCCAAGATTGGCGTTTCCAAGACAGTCATTGGCAGCACCCCGTCATGGCCAAGACATATAACTCATTTCGGAGCAGGAGAGGATTCGGGACATGAACAGCCCCGTCAGGGTCATCAGTTTCGTCAACGCCGGCCATTTCATCGACCATTATTCAATGCTGATTTTCGCCGCCGCGGTGATCATCATGGGGCCGGCGCTCGGCATGGCCTATTCGGAACTGCTGCCTTACGCGACGCCGGGTTTCATCGCCTTCGGCGCCGGCTCGCTCTTGACCGGCTGGCTCGGGGACCGCTGGAGCCGCCGCCACATGATGCTGATCTTCTTCGTCGGCATCGGCGCCTCCATGATCTCGGTCGGCTTGGCGCAGACGCCCGTGCAGCTCGGCGCCGCGCTGCTCGCGATCGGCGTCTTCGCCTCGATCTATCACCCTGTCGGGACCGCGATGATCGTGTCCTATGCCGACAGGCTTGGCCGCGAGATGGGCATCAACGGCGTCTGGGGCAATCTCGGCGTCGCCTCGTCCGCGCTGGTGACCGGTGTGATCGGCCAATATCTCGGCTGGCGTGCTGCCTTCATCATCCCTGGAATCGTCACCATCCTCATCGGCATCGCCTTTGCGATGCTGGTGGTGCACGAGGACCGCAAGGGCTCGAAGCAGGCCGCAGCCCAGGCTCGCGTGGCCAAGCAGGACATGTGGCGCGTGGTGCTGTCGCTGCTGATCGTCGTGATCGCGATCTCCACCACCTTCAACGCCGTCACCGTGGCGCTGCCAAAACTGTTCGCGGAGCGGCTCGCCGATCTCACCAAAAGTCCGGCGCTGCTCGGGGTCATTGCCGCCTGCGTCTACGTGTTCGGCGCGATGACGCAGTACACGATCGGCCGGCTGCTCGATCGCTATTCGCTGAAGACGGTGGCGCTGCCGCTGTCCTTCATGCTGGCACCGTTCCTCTATCTGGCCGCGAGCCTGAGCAATTTGCCGCTGATCCTGGTCTCGATCGGCATCGTCATGGGCGCCTTCGGCCAGGTCACGGTGAACGACGCCATGGTCGGCAAATACACCAGCGAGGAATGGCGTTCGCGCGCCTACGCGGTGCGCTACTTCATCGGCTTCACCGCGGCGGGCGCGTCAGTCGGCCTCGTCGCCTGGCTCTACGAGCAGGGCGGCTTCGTGACGATGCTGCACGCGTTTGCGGGCCTCTGCCTGCTCGCGATCGCCGCGGCGATCATCCTGCCGCGCGAGATCCGCACGCCCGCGGCGACGTGAGGCTACGCCACTTCCCGCACCGTCTCCTGCGGCGCGGCTAGGCATGATCTGACGCAGGCCTGCGCCAGCAGGTCGGTGGGATCGAGCAGCGCCGCGCCGACATCGCTGTCGAGAGCCGCCAGTGCCAGGGGAATCTCCGTGCAGGCCATCGCGATGTGCGAACAGCCTCTGGCCGCGAGCGCCTCTGCTTCCCGGCCGAGGATGCCGGCCGCTTCGTCCGTTAGTCCTGCCTTGACGAGACGGATCGCGCGCATCACCTCGGCTTGCGCCGTGGCGGCGGGCACCACGCAGGCATAGCCGCGTTCGGCAAGACGCTGCTGGTAGATCCCGGCGTGCACCGTGCCGTCGGTCGCAAGCACCCCCAGGGTCGGGTTCGTCCGCCGCTGCGCAAGCGCCTCAGTGACGGCATCGACGATGTGGATGATCGGCACCGACGTCTCGGCCTGCAGCGCGCCGTACCAATGATGCGCCGTATTGCAGGGGATGGCGATGCGGGTCGCGCCTGACAGCTCGAGCCGGCGCAAGGCATTCAGCATGGCGGGAAAGGGATCAGCGCCGTGCCCGAGGATGGCGGCGGTGCGGTCGGGCACGTCGGTCGCCGAACACACCACCATCTGGATGTGGTCCTGATCGCAGGACGCAGGGGTGTTCCTGACGATCTTGCCCATGAAATCCACGGTCGCCATCGGCCCCATGCCGCCCAGAATGCCAAGCATCGAACTCTCCTTGTTGGAGCCACGATGCACGGCCGCTTCAGGCAAATCCAATGCCTGTTCAGAACGGCATATGCGGCTTCTACATAGTTTTGGGGGCGGCTGCCTGCGCCGCGTTCCAGACCTTTTCCACGATGGGCCGGGTCCGGCGTGCGCTGCGATAGAGCCGAACCTCCAGCGGGATCTCCGGCCCCACGATGGTGAGGGTGCCCTCATCGATCTCCCGGGCCACCAGGCTGCGCGGCAGCCACGCCAGGCCATAGCCCTCCAGCGCCATGAATTTCAGCCCCTCGGCCATGGCGTTCTCGTTGGTATGGGTCACGTGCGCCGGCGGCGAGCCGGCCTGGGCCTGGGCGAAGGTGGCGACCCGTCCCAGGAACGAGTTCGCGGCGTAGCTGAGCAGGGGCAGCGAAGCGGTATCGTCTCCAGCGAGCGCCGTGCTGCGGATGGCGACGAAACTGTCCATGCCGACGACGATATGCGGGTAGAGCTCCGGCTCCAGCAGGATCGGCACATTGGCATGATGGAAGGTGAGCAGGAAGTCGTAGCTGCCTTCGACCAGCGCCTGCAGGCAGCTGTGAAAATCATCGGGCAGCAAGCGGCTGCCGATCGGCCCGACCTCTTTCTCGATGGTCCGGAACCAGCGCGGAAAGAAGTGCAGCGACAGGGTGTGCAGAGCGGCGATGGAGACCACTTGCGTGCTCGGCCGCTTGCTCGCCTGAAGCGCGAGACGACTCGCATGGAGCATGCGAACGGTTTCTTCCGCGGTCTCCAGGAACTCACGACCCTCGGCGGTCAGCGTCGTCGGGTAGCTGCTGCGGTCGACGAGGGACACGCCGAGCCAAAGCTCCAGCGCCTGGATCCTGCGGCTGAACGCAGACTGCGTCACGTGCCGCTCGTCGGCCGCGCGCGAGAAGCTGCGCGTTCGCGCCAGGCTGAGAAAATCCTCCAGCCATTTCAATTCCATCGGGTCTGCTCCGGGCGAGGCTCGCCTTGCGAAGATGCCCTGATCCTGGCGGGAAATCTATGCAAAATCGGAATAGAGCTTGCCGGCATAACATTGGACGGTCCGCCGTCCCCAGGCGCATGCATCGCCCCGCAATGCCAGGCCTCAGCGCGAGGCCCACTGTCTCCGGACAACGGAGCTGACCAGCGGGAGATGACATGCGGACGGAACATGATCTGCTTGGCGAGCGCGAGGTGCCTCTTGAGGCCTATTACGGCGTCCACACGCTGCGCGCCGTCGAGAACTTTCCGATCTCGGGGATCGCGATTTCGGCCTATCCGGAGCTGATCGGTGCGCTCGCCGCCATCAAGCAGGCGGCGGCCCTGTCCAACATGGAGCTCGGCCTTCTCGACCAGCGACGCGGCCGGGCCATCGTCGCGGCCTGCGAGGAGCTGCGCGCCGGCCGGCTGCACGACCAGTTCGTCGTTGACGTCATCCAGGGCGGCGCCGGCACCTCCACCAACATGAACGCCAATGAGGTGATCGCGAACCGGGCCTTGGAAATTCTTGGCCACGCCAGGGGCGCGTATGCCGCGCTGCATCCGAACGAGCACGTCAACATGAGCCAGAGCACCAACGACGTGTACCCCGCGGCGCTGAAGATCGCGACGTCGCATGGCTTGCAGATTCTCGTGAGAGCGATGGACGTCCTTCGTCTCGCTTTCGCCGACAAGGCTGCGGAGTTCAAGGACGTCCTGAAGATGGGGCGGACCCAGTTGCAGGACGCGGTGCCGATGACGCTGGGGCAGGAGTTCAACACCTATGCCGTCATGATCGGCGAGGATCAGGAGCGCCTCCGCGAAGCAGGAACCCTGATCCACGAGATCAACATGGGCGCAACCGCCATCGGCACTGGCATCAACGCCCACCCGGATTATGCGCGTCTCGTCTGCCGCTATCTGAATGCGATCACGGGATTGCCGCTGGTGACCGCGCCTGATCTCGTCGAGGCGACGCAGGATTGCGGCGCCTTCGTTCAGATCTCCGGCGTGCTGAAGCGCGTCGCGGTCAAGATCTCGAAGATCTGCAACGATCTCCGGCTGCTCTCGAGCGGGCCGCGGGCCGGGTTCGGCGAGATCAATTTGCCGGCGGTCCAGGCCGGCTCCTCGATCATGCCCGGCAAGGTCAATCCTGTTATCCCCGAGGTCGTGAACCAGGTCGCTTTCGAAGTGATCGGCAACGACGTCACGGTGACCATGGCCGCCGAAGCGGGCCAATTGCAGCTCAATGCCTTCGAGCCGATCATCGCGCACAGCCTGTTCAAGAGCATCAGCCATCTCAGCCGGGCCTGCCTGACGCTGGAGCGAAGCTGCGTCGCAGGCATCACCGCCAACCGCGACCGTCTCAAGGCCGATGTCGAAAACTCGATCGGCCTCGTCACCGCACTCAACCCCTATATCGGTTACGCGGCCGCGACGGCCGTCGCCGTGGAGGCACATGCCTCCGGCCGCGGCGTTGCCGAGCTCGTGCGCGAGCGCGGCCTGCTCACCGAGGCCACGCTGGCGGCGATCCTGAAGCCGGAAATGCTGACGCGGCCGCAAAGTCTTGCCGCTACGGACCAGGACGGCCGCCAGCCACAGCCGATTTGCTGAAACGATCAGCACAACTGCGTCGACGCGCCTGCGGGCCGCGGGTCGTCTCCGAACCGTCGTGATCAGGCGTACCCAAGGGAGGTCATAGACAATGACGATAAGTGCCGACAATTCACCCGCGCGACCCAACCGCCTGACCAATGCTCTCGTGGTCAGCCTGCTGCTCGGCATCCTGGCCGGCTACGCCTGTCATGAGCTGGCGCCGACGCCGGAGATGGCGAAGACCATCGCCGGCTATTTCTCGATCGCGACTGACGTGTTCCTGCGCATGATCAAGATGATCATCGCGCCGCTCGTCTTCGCCACCATCGTGTCAGGGATTACCAGCCTCGGCTCCGAAGGCGGGGCGGTCGGCCGCATTGCCGCCAGGTCCATGGGCTGGTTCGTCTCGGCCTCGCTCGTCTCCCTCGGCCTCGGCATGATCTTCGCGAACCTGTTCGCGCCGGGGCGGGGCTTGCAGCTGCCGCTTCCCAACGCCGATGCCGCCAACACCTTGCAGACCGCCGGATTCAATCTGAAGGACTTCATCACCCACGTCTTTCCGACCAGCATCGCCCAGGCGATGTCGACAAACGAGATCTTGCAGATCCTGGTCTTCGCCGTGTTCTTCGGTCTCGCCCTCAGCAGGTTGAAGACGAGCCACGCCAAGACCATTGCGGCGTCGATCGACGAGCTGGTCCACATCATGCTGCAGATCACCAACTTCGTGATGAAGTTCGCCCCGCTCGGCGTGTTCGCGGCCATTGCGGCCGTCATCACCACGCAGGGCCTTGGCGTGCTCGTGACCTACGGCAAGTTCATCGCGACCTTCTATTTCAGCCTCGCCGTGCTCTGGAGCGTCCTCGTTCTCGTGGGCCTCCTGGCCCTCGGCCGGCCGGTGCTTCATCTCATCGGCCTCTTGCGTCAGCCGATGCTGCTGGCCTTCTCGACCGCGAGCAGCGAGGCCGCGTACCCCAAGATGATCGAGCAATTGACCAAGTTCGGCGTCAGCGAGCGCATCTCGGGCTTCGTGCTGCCGCTGGGCTATTCGTTCAACCTCGACGGCTCGATGATGTACCAGGCCTTTGCGGCCCTGTTCATCGCCCAGGCCTACGGCATCGAGCTCAGCTTCACGCAACAGCTCGTCATGCTCTTGGTGATGATGGTCACCAGCAAGGGCATCGCCGGCGTGCCGCGCGCGGGGCTCGTGGTCGTCGCCGCGACGCTGCCGATGTTCAACCTGCCGGTGGGCGGCATGCTTCTCGTCATGGGCATCGACCAGTTCCTGGACATGGGCCGGACCATGACCAATGTCATCGGCAACGGCATTGCGACGGCGGCCGTGGCGAAGTGGGAAGACGAGCGTGGTCTGATCGAAGAGCCATCCGTCGAGACCGCAACGCCGGCCGTTGCCGTAGCTGGTGCGGCGGGCGGATAGAAGGCTGGTCCGGCCCATTCGAAAACATGCTGCGCTTGATTCAAAGGCCCCGGCGGTAGCCGGGGCTTTTGTCTTTGCCGGACACGTTTGCCGCGCTTCGATGCAAGACACGACTAGCCGATGCAAATTTCGCATAAGATTTTTGTGCAAGGCGCCGCGTTCGGCGCCGTTAGTGAAAGTCCTCGTCAAGTTTTCGATCGCAAGGTTCGGCCATGATTGCAACGACAAGGGATTTCGCATGAAGAAGATCAAGATCGCGTGGCGATTGGGCATGCTCACGCTCGGCAGCGTGCTCGCGATGATGGTGCTCGTTGGCGTGTCCCTGGTCCAGCTGCGCGATCAGATGGAGGCCGAGAGGACGCGGGCGCTGCGCGGTGCCGTGGACGTGGTCGCATCGCAGATCGCGGCCTATCAGCAGGATGTGCTTTCAAGTCGCTTGAGCCGCGACGAATTGATTGCGAGGGTCAGGGAGATCGTCGCGAAATCGCGATATGACGGCAACAACTACTTCTTCGTCTATGATTGGGACGGGCTCAATCTCGCCGATGGCGGCACGCCCGAGAACGTCGGGAAGAACTTGATCGACAAGGGCGATGTCAATGGACGCCTGTTCCGGCGCGAGATCGTCGATCTCGCCCATAGCGCAGGCAGCGGGACCGTCACCTATTATTTCCCCCGCAACGGCCAGCCGCAGCCGCTGCGCAAGCAAGCCTTCGTCAGGGCGATTCCGGACCTGAAGCTGATGGTCATCAGCGGCATGTATGTCGACGATCTCGACGCATCGTTCAATGCTGCGGCGCTGCGGCTCGGCGGTCTTGCCTTGCTGGTGGTGCTCATGAGCGTGGCGTTTGCGGTGGTGATCGCAGCAACGATCTCCCGGCCGCTGCGGCGCCTCGAGGAGCGGCTGCGCAAGATCGTGTCGGGCGAGATCGAAGGACACATTCCGGGGCTGGACCGGCGCGACGAGATTGGCGCCATGGCCGCAGCCGTCGCCGTCTTGCGTGACCATTCCGCCGATCGATTGGCGCTCCAGGCCTCGCAGGCAAAGCTCAAGCTGGAGGCGGAGAGCGAGCTGAAAGACGTGCTGGCGCGTGCGACTTCGTCCTTCGAGGAATCGGTCGTCGGTTCGGTGGATGAGGTCGTGGAGGCGGCCGGACACATCGCCGATGCGATCCAGGAATTGGAGCGGTTCAACGCCGACAACATGCTGCGCAGCCGCACGGCATCGGCGTCCGCAGGAGAGATCGCCGGCAGCGTGCAGACCATGGCCGCCGGGGTCGAGCAGCTCGATGCCTCCACCCGGAACATCAATGGCCGCGCCCAGGAAGCGAGCCAGGTGGCGGATGTCGCCAGCGGTCGCGCAACCCAGGCCGGACTGATGGTGGAAAGCATGGTGCAAGCCGCAACAAAGATCGGCAGCGTCGTGGAATTGATCAGCGATATCGCCGGCCAGACCAATCTGCTGGCCCTCAACGCGACCATCGAGGCGGCGCGGGCGGGCGAAGCAGGCCGCGGCTTTGCGGTGGTTGCGGCAGAGGTCAAGACGCTGGCGACGCAAACGGCGCGCGCGACGGAGGACATCTCGTCCCAGGTGCTCGGCATCCAGTCGGCGACCCAGGCGGCGGCAAGTGAAATCGCTGCGATCGTCGCCGTCATCGGCGATATCAGGGAGCAGAGCGCGAGGATTGCCCGAGAGGTTCAGGAGCAGAGCGGCGCCACCAGCGACATCAACCGCGCGGCGAGGTGCGCCGCGCAAGGTGCCGAGCATCTGCAGAAATCGGTCGAGGATGTCTGTTCGAAGGCCGTCATGGGCCAGTCGATTGCGCAAGGCGCGGGCTCGCGCGCAGAGGCGTTGCGAAGCAGATTTGGCGATTTGAACGAAGCGGCGCTGGGCTTTGTCCGCAAGCTCCAGGCGCTCCAGTCGGCGGCGTAGGACTCTCGCCAGCTGCGCCTGCGCCCCTTTGATCATCACCGGGGCACAGGCCGCAGCTATGCGCTGACTGCCGCCATTCGTTCAGCCATATAGTCCACGAACACCCTGACCTTGGGCGGAATTGCGCGGTTGTCCGGCAGCACGACCCATGTGGCCATTTCATCTCGGCCTTCAATCTTCCAGTCCGGCAATATCTGCACCACCGCCCCGGATGCGAGTTCGGGACCGACGGCCAGGCGGTTGAGCATCCCGATGCCGTAGCCGCCCAGGACAAGTGCGCGGTACACCGGACCGTTGTCTGTGCTGACAAAGGTGCGTGGCTCGTGGACGACCCGCTCACCCTGCCGGAACACCCATGGCACCTGGTTGCGGAAGGGCAGGCAGACGTGCCCGGCAAGATCACCGGGACTGCGCGGCGCACCGTGTGTCGCGACATAGGAGGCTGAAGCCGCGAGAATGTAGTCGATCCCGCCGATCCGGCGGGCGACCCAGTCCGGACGGTCGACCGTGCCGAACCGGATCGCGACGTCGGCGCCAACATGGGCGGGATGGACGACGGCATCGTCGGCGATGATGTGAAGGTCGATGTGGCGATAGCGTGCACGAAAGTCGGCGAGCGCGGGGACCACGAACAGGGTGGCCCCGTTGATCGTGGTCGCCACGGTCAGGCGGCCGCGCGGTTCCTGACGCAGATCCTGGAGCGCGCCTTCGGCGCTGCGGATTTCGTCGCGAATGCGGTCGACGTGCTCGAGGTAGACGGCGCCGGCCTCGGTGAGCCGCACGCGTCGCGTGCTGCGGTCGAACAACCGGCAGCCAAGGCGCGTCTCCAGCGCCCGGACGCGTTCGGAAACCACGGACTTCGTCAGCTTCAGCCGGGCCGCCGCAGCGGTGAAGGAGCCGGCCTGCGCAACCGTGGCAAACTCCTCCATGCCAGTGAGATCGCCGTGACGACCCATGTGACCACCCCTCGCACGGGGCCTGACGGCGTCCCGGCCCTGATTGTCGTCCTATGTCGAACAGATATTCCGCCGATGGCTTCTTATCACGGGAGGAGCGCCGGACTATACCCCCGACGGATTGAACCGGAGGCCCCGCAATGACCATTCCCAAGTCCGATGAGACCGTCGTGCCGGATCTCTCGGCAGCCGCGGAGCGGCTTGCCGACAGTCTTGTCGCTGCCTGGAATGCGGCAGATGCCGCCGCCTGGGCGGCGCATTTTGCCGATGATGCGGACTTTATCCACGTGCTTGGCGGTCATGGCGCAGGTCGGACCGGAATCGGGGCGGCGCACCGTCGGCTGTTTGACACGATCTACCGCGGCAGCCGGCTCAGCCTCGGCGTGGAGGGTATCCGCCATCTCGAGGCGGATCTTGCAATTGTTCGTCTTTACCAAACGCTCGACTATCGGGCGCCGGATGGTCCAACGCGCTTGACCGGGCGCCCGAGCCTGGTTGCCCAGCGCCGCGGCGGTGCCTGGCAGATCCTGTTCTTCCAGAACACGCTGGAAAGCGCGGCGATTGCCGGCCATCCCTTCGCGCCGCAAGCTCTCGGGGGCCGCGCATGACCGACTTCAGCAATGCGCGCGAGATGACGGCTCTCGGCGTGCGGATCCGTGTGCTCTCCTCATGCGGTGCGCACACCGTGCTCGACTATGTGGCGCCGCCGGGATTCGATGGCGTGCGGCCGCACTACCATGCCGTGTCGACCGAGTGGTTCCGCGTCCTCGACGGGCGAATGGCATTCGAATTTCCGGACGGAGTCCGTCTTGCCGGCGCAGGTGATTTTGTCGAGGTCGCGCCGCGGCGCGTGCACAAATGGCGCAACGCCGATCCGGATCGGGCGCTCGCATTTCTATTCGGCTTCGATCGTGCCGGCATGGAAGGCTATTTCCAGAATCTTCTCACGCTGGCAACCGAATCCCCCGTATGGCCTCCGTCCGATCCGAGTGTTCTGGCGAGGCTTGGCGCGGCCTATGACACGTTCAGCGCTTGACGAGCAGGAGCGCCATCCCTGCGATGTGCTCCCGCTCGTCCCGGCCGCTTCGACCTATCCAATCCAGCGCGAAGCATCCGCCCTTGGCGGGTCGGAGCGCCTGATCAGAAGACGACGGCTTTCGAAATCCCGGCGCGATCTCGTTCTCAGCGGGAATCTGACGGGCGAGCGGCAATTGAGACGTTTGTCGCCGGTTGCTTCACAATGGCCCGCCTGTCTTTCACATAGGCAATGGGAACACCCAACCTTTCCACGCGGCCGATGATGGCGCCATCAAGGTCGCGATCGCAGTTCATGTGCGTCGGAGCGATGAAGAACTCCGATTCGTCCCATTCGGACCGGAAGTCCCAACGCAATTGCGGAAGCGTGACGGTGTGATCGAACGCCGGACGTTCCCCACATACCGCGACCGAATAGACCGCCGGCGATTTGATATTGTCGAGCGGTGTCGTTTCGCGGACGAATGCCTCGAGGATGCGGATCGCCTCCGGCATGCTGTTGAACCAGTAGTCCAGGTCATAGCGGCGGAAGGCTCCCGGAAGACCTCCGACCACGGCGTTGTAGGATAGATTCTCGTAAGGATGAAGCCTTGCCAGCGTGATCCCTTCGGACAGGAAAGCCGCGCACATCGTCGCAAGTGCCGCCGAGGCCAGTCGGCGGCTACGCACGGCCATCGTATTGAGAACGTCGTTCAACCCCACGCCGGCCAGCATGGCCAGCGGAGGAAGCACAAAGAGAAAATGGCGCATGCCGCTGAACGCAGGGCCATGAATGAGGGCTTGGCTTGCCAGGGGAAGCAGAACCATGGTCGAGAGCAATGCGAGTTCGCGGCACCGGACCGAGCCTCGCCTGAGGGGGCGCCAAAGAAGCGAAACCATCGCCAGCGCGGCGCCCGCCTGTGTCATCAGCGGCAAGCGGATCAAGAGGTAGAAGGGAACATAGGCGCGCGGTACGTTGGCCATCTCGTACACGCGCCCGTCAAAAAGGGTGCGGATTGCATACTGAAATTCCGAGAAGGCAAACAGGCCACGGATGGGATTGAGGGGCGACAGGGCAGCCCACGGCCAGGCCAGGATCATCAGCAGATAGGCGACTGCGACCGCCGGACATGTCGCCAACAGGGAGTTGGCCGCAAAGGCCAGGCGCGCCCCGCGGCTTTCCGGCCAGGGCAGATAGATCAGGATTGCAACGCCGAGATAGACGAACAGCAGCAAACCATAGCTGCGCTGCCCGAGCGCTGCCCCGGCAAGACAGCCGAAGACCACGACATCGAGGGCGCGGGGCGCGGGAAGTTGGCGCGCCAGGCGGAGAAGGAACAGCGTCGCTCCGGCCATGGCCGCCGCAAATGGAATGTCCTTGGTATGGTTGAACATGGCGCCGTACCAGGCGCCGCAGAGTGCAAGCGCGACCATCGCAATCAGGCCGGCGCGCGGTCCGGCGATCAGTCGCGCGGCGGCGCCACTGGCGGCGATGCCGGCAAGGCCCGTAACGGCACAGAGGATGTGCCGCAATTCGTAAATGTCGATGGGGATAACCCGGCCGAGCGCGATTGCTATGACGTCGAACAGACCTCCGTAGAGATACAGATTATCGAAGGTGAAGAGATCGCGGACCCGCAGTCCGCTCTGATAATAAGCAATGATCAATTCGCCGTAGCGATGCTGGACGCCCTCGTCATTTGAGATCGCGTAATCCTTCGCTGTGGAGAACACGAGGAATGCCAGGACTGCAAGAAAGGCCAAGGCCAGGAAATCGAAAGCCTGCGAAGGGATGATGCTGCGCGGAGTGCGCTCGACATCATGCTTTGCTGCGTGATGAACGGAAACCCGGTTCGCCGCCCTTTCTTCAACTCTCCAAAGTGCATTGTCGGATCTCACGTTCGGCCCGCTCGCTTGCAAAGCGAGCCGAGGCCGCTTCTCGGAGCCGGCAACTGGTGCGCTGTCTCCCGCTTCGTCCCTCATGACCGGTGGTCCTAGAGCTTATGGTCCTCATGCATGCCTGTCTCATCCCCGAATCAGGTCACGCGGCGCTCGGCTGAGTGCGAGCCGCGGGCGTGGCCTCCGCTTGGAGCGTCGTGTCCAGGCGCTCGTCGCCGCCGGCGTCCACGAAAAGATTGGGCACCCGCTGTGCGCGATCCAGAAGCCAGGCGACAGCGGTCATGATGACCATTCCACCGATGCTGAGCAGAATTTGCTCGATCACCTGGTGCTTCCACTGAACCAGCATCCAATGCACTCCGAACGACAGGAAGACGCCGAGGCAGAACAGCGGCAGCGAATGCCGGCCGCACAACACCAGCGGTCGCAGCCATTTCGACTTCAGTCCTTCCCAATCCTTGTTGAGATAACGCGAGACGATGACAGCCAGCGCGAGAAAGTGCGTGAACCGGAGCATGTCGAGGTCGGTCTTGTCGATCGGATAGATCAGCTTGATCATCCATTTCGGGATCAACGACTCCAGAAAAGCGCTGTGCCAGCTCATCACGATCACCAGCGCAAAGGCGATCCAGCCGATCGCGACCGCGAAGACGATGCGCGACTGAAGGATTTTGCTGATTTGAGCGACCGCGCCGCATCCGCACCAGGCACCAAAAAAGAACATCAATTGCCAGGCGAACGGATTGAAGTACCAGGTCGCTCCTTTCGGATAGGACGGCAGGTTCCAGTCGAAATAGCGGGCGAGCAGGTACAGCACGATCGAACCTGCCAAGGTCAGATTCGGGCGCCGCACCAGGCACCACACCACGAACGGCGAAACCAGCACCAGGGAGATGTAAAGCGGCAGGACGTCCAGATCGACCGGCTTGTATTGCAGCGTGAGCGCCTTGCCGATCAACTCGTCGGGATGCGCCAGGAAGTTGGCGACGTTGAACTCGTCCTTGTACATGGGGTTGTCCCACTTCCTCGCTGCGCGGGCGATCTGTGCCGTGAAGGCAAGGAACAGCAGGAGGTGGGCAACGTACATCTGCCAGGCGCGCAGCCACAATCGCTTCAACGCCGGAAGAAACTGGCCCGCAGCCACGATGGGCACGTAGATGAATCCGAGGAGATAACCGGAGATGAAAACGAAGAACTCGGCTGCGTCGCTGAAGCCGTAATTGCGCAGCGTGAGCCAGGCCACGACGTCATCCGGAATGTGGTCGAGAAAGATCATCCAGAGGCCGAGGCCGCGCAAAAGGTCGAGCCTCAAATCTCGCTCTACGACAAACCGATCCTTGCTCTCTGTTCCCATGTCCGTCAGTCCCATTAATAAGAGTGAATTGTTTTCAAGCATCTTGCGAAATCAGCTTGGAAGTATCCGTCTTGGCGCGCTCGCGCCCGGACATCGCCCATTTGTACCAGGTGAATACCCTTGCTATGCCGTACAGGATCAAGATGCCGCCGGCGCCAACCATCACGTGCAGCACGATATCAGCGTTAAGCTCGGTGAGCAGCGCGTAGCCTGCGAATGACAGGGCGACGCCGAGCGCAAAAATCTGAAGAGAATATTGTCCGCAAAGAATGAGTGGGCGCGCCCAGGCCGATCGTAACCCCGCCCAGTCGCCCGGCACGAAGCGCAGCGCGACGACGGCCAATGCCAGGAAATGCGCAAACCTCAGGATGTCGAAATCGGTCTTGTTGATCGGATAGATCAGCCGCGCCACCCAGCCGGGGATCGCCCGCTCCAGTGACGGAAAATACCACGTCATGGTCACAAAGAAGGCCGCGCAGAGATAGGCAACGGCCAGCCACAACACCGATCGGGAATTGAGGATCGGCGACAGTCGCTTGCCTCCTCCAAGCGCGCACCAGGCGCCAAACACGAACAGCAGCTGCCATGCATAAGGATTGAACGACCAGAAGCCGTCCGGATAGGTCGACAGATGCAGGTCGTATCGGAGCATGAGCACATAGAGTCCGGCCGACAGGGCAAGCGGCAGATCCCTGTGCAATCTGGCGAGCAGCAGCACCAACGGCAGAAAAGCCATCAGAACGACATAGAGCGGCAGGACATCCATGTTCAGGGGACGGAATCGCAACAGCAGCGCCTGGATCATTTCGGAACCGGGTTGCTTGAAGAAGTCTCCGACCTCCATCTCCTGGATGTAGAACGCCGGCTTCTCGGCAACCGTAGTGACCAAAGCGATTTCGGCCATCAGCACCAGGAAAAGCAGAAGATGCGCGGTATAGATCTGCCAGACCCGCCGCAGCACGCGCGCTGTCCCGATCACGAAGCCAGCCTCGAAGGTTGCGCGACCGTAGACCAGAGCTGCAGTGAAGCCGGAGATGAAGATGAACACTTCGGCTGCGTCGCTGAACCCGTAGTTGCGTATCGTGACCCAGGTCAGGACGTCGGGTGAAACGTGATCGATATAAATGAGCCAGAGGGCCAGGCCGCGGAAGAAGTCGAGTCGCAGTTCTCGCTCGCCTTTGGCGACGGCAAAGCTGGGTGTTGCGAGGGGCGGCGACGACGCCGGCACGACACCATGCCGCTTTGATTTGGGGTAACTTCTGGCGAACCAGGCGGCGAGCCAGATCAATCGGCGGTGCTGAGGGCGACCAGTCACCCCACTCCCGGCCCGCGCGCCATGGATACCAAGAATCGGCGAACGCCCCATTGGTCCCCCTCCCTGTTCCCAGGAGTTTAGCCTCTGCTCTGGAACAAGAACATCGAAAATGCGATGCCTCCATGTGCAAGTCGATCCTGCCGAATGCCTCGCACAACGAATGCCGTGCGTGGAGGCTGCATAGTCGGTACGGGGGGACCGATCCAATGCCTTGGCCCTATGGCTTCGTTAGCCGGTCGGCATTGGAAGTGACCGAGAAGGACAGACAGAGCTGACGATCGAGGGATGCGCCGTGCGGCCGGTCATGGCGCCAGGCTTTGCTGCGTGCCAAAGTCGGGGACTGGGGACTGGATTGCTTCGCTTCGTCGGCAATGAAGGAGCGTGTGGCGGCATCCCGCGTACTCTCTCCCCGTCATTGCGAGGAGCCCTTGCGACGAAGCAATCCAGAATCCCTCCGCGGTGACAGTCTGGATTGCTTCGCTTCGCTCGCAATGACGAGGAGAGAGGCTCGGCACCTCACCCTACCGCCGTTGATGCCACTATGCCGGTGTTTTGCCCGTGGAGCGGTAAATTCGGCATCGCCGAAATAACTCAAGCTTTTGCGAATCCATCCCGACTGTGCATGCGGTTGCGCCTCTCGCCTGAGGCACCGGGAACCGGCCCGGCATGCCGTTTGCATTTGGTCCTCACGGGAATCCATCCTCACCTCGAGGCCTCGCATGGATATGCCGTCCGACCTCCCGGTCCGGAGCCTGATCGATCGCGCCGCGACAGGCGTGGTTCACGATCCGCTTGAGGCAGCGAGCGAGCATCCAAAATTCGTCCATCATCTCGGCAGTCCATGGTTTCTGGGGCTGACGGCGCTTGGCGTCGTGTTCGGCGACATCGGCACCAGTCCCCTCTATGCCTTCCAGGTCGCGCTGTCCGGTCTTGGCCACGCCGCGCCCGTCGCGGCCGAGGTCACGGGCATCGTCTCGCTCATTCTTTGGGCGCTGGTCGCCATGGTCGCGCTCAAATACGTCGTGTTCATTCTGCGGGCGGACAATGACGGAGAGGGCGGCATTCTCGCCTTGCTGTCGCTGGTCGCTGCCGACAAGGTCGCCGACGGCGCGAAGCTTCCCATCCTCGTCCTGCTCGGCATCATCGGCGCCTCGCTGCTGTACGGCGACGGCGTGATCACGCCGGCGATCTCCGTGCTCTCGGCGATGGAAGGCCTCAAGCTGGTTCAGCCTGCCTTCGAGCCGTTCATCCTGCCGGCGACGCTGGCGGTGCTGATCGGCCTGTTCGTGATCCAGCGCCACGGCACGGGGAGCATCGGAAAACTGTTTGGACCGGTCATGGTGATCTGGTTCGTCGTGATCGCCGGGCTCGGCGCGATCAATGTCTGGCAGGCGCCGGCCATCCTGCTGGCGGTCAATCCGCTCGAAGCTGGCCGCTTTCTCGTGGCCGATCCCAAAATCTCGTTCGTGGTGATCGGCGCCGTCTTCCTCGCGCTCACCGGCGGCGAGGCGCTCTATGCCGACATGGGTCATGTCGGTGCCACCGCGATCCGGCGCGCCTGGTTCGCGCTGGTGCTGCCGGCGCTGATGCTGAATTACTTCGGGCAGGGCGCGCTGGTGCTGGCCGATCCCTCGGCGGCCGACAATCCCTTCTACAAGCTCGCGCCCGGCTGGACGCTGATCCCCATGGTGATCCTCGCAACGCTCGCCACCGTCATCGCCTCGCAGGCGCTGATCTCAGGTGTGTTCTCGCTGACGCGGCAGGCGATGCAGATGGGGCTGGCGCCCCGTGCGCGGATCACGCCGACCTCCTGGGACGAAGCCGGCCAGATCTACGTGCCTGCCGCAAACTGGCTGCTGATGGCTGGCACGCTGCTCACGGTGATCATGTTCCGCTCGTCGGAGAACCTCGCCGCCGCCTACGGCATCGCCGTATCCGGCACCATGCTGATCACCACGATCCTGCTCTATCATGTTGCGCGCTCGCGCTGGAAATGGACGCGTGCGCTGGCGCTGCCGGTGATATCAGTTTTCGGCGCGATCGATGCGACCTTCCTGGTGTCCAACTCGCTGAAGATCGTCGAGGGCGGCTGGTTTCCGCTGGTGGTCGGTACGCTCATCGCCGCGCTGATGCTGTCATGGCGCAGGGGCTCGTCGGCGGTGCGGCATCGCCTCGACGACATGTCGATGCCGCTGAAGGAATTCCTTGGCTATGCGGACAATGCCGTGATCGGCCGCGCGCCGGGCATGGGCGTCTGGCTGACCAAGGTCGAGCATGGGGCATCGCCAATGCTGCTCCGCCACATCGAGCACAATCGTGTGCTGCACGAGACGGTGGTGCTGCTGACGTATGTCTCGGATCGCCGGCCGCGGGTGCCGTTCGGCGAGCGGCATTCGGTGCATCGTCTGGGACGCGGCTTCTATCGCATCCAGGTCCGGCTTGGCTTCATGCAGACGCCGGACATTCCGCTGACGCTCGACAATTGCAACAAGCTCGGCTTCGACGCCGATCTCGAGCACAAGAACTATTATCTCGCCCACGAGACCATCGTCCGCCGCGAGGCCGGGTCGACGATCGATCCGCTCTCGTTCGGCATCTTCTCGTTCCTGAACCGGGTCGCGAGCCGCGCGCCCGATTTCTTCAAGATCCCCCACGATGCGGTGATCGAGGTCGGCTTCCGCGTCGACGTGTGAGTCATTGCCGCCAGGAGGCGTTGCGACCACCGCTCTCTCCGTCGTCATTGCGAGGGCGATTATCCGGCAGTCGACAACGATAGCAAGCCACGCTTGTTGTTGTGTCTCGGAGGCGCATTCTTTTGTGGCGTTGGTCCCAGCTATGGAAGCTTGGGGCCGACGATGATCCGTATTTTGCCCGCTGGCATCGACTCGTCTTTGCCATGTGAGACTATCTGTATCGGTCCTGAGACCGCGTCGAGCAGAGCGCGAATTAGTGCGTTTTCGGGTGTCTTAGCATCGTCATCGATAGGCCCTTTCGTTACCACGCTAAGTCCCCAGGCTTGGCCACCGGCTTGCTGCGTCAGCGGCAACAGCGGATATACGTCTCTTAGCTCAATCGGTCCCTGCCGTGGGACCAGTGGAGCAGGCAACTTTTGGTCTGTCTTCCAACTGACCATATGTAGGGCCACGAAAATACCGAACGCGAGGCTATTTGCGTCAGCGGCGCTGGGATCATACAGAACCTCGAAAAACTGCGGAGGAAGCTCTTTAATCCCATCCCTGAGTTTGTCGGCATCGAGCCCCCGTGGGAATCGCAATTGTTGCAATTGTAATTGCGCCTGCGCTGTCTCTTTCCGTGCAGTTTCGGCCTCTTTCGAGAGCTGTGCTGTTTCGTTGTTCAATGTGGTTAGTTCAAGCTGGCGCGCGTCCTCGACTTTTTTGTGGAACGGCCCGCTGATCCAATCGCCGCCAACCTCAATGGCAACACCGGCAATAACCATAAATCCACCAACTCTCTTGATTAGCTCAAGCCAGCCTAACCAAGACAAAGCCGATGCAACTTCCGTCTGGTCCATTTGGTCTCCCTTGGCAACACAACCATTGTTCGCAGTTTGGTAGCCTTGTGAACTGGCAGATAATCGCCATTGCGAGGAGCCCTTGCGACGAAGCAATCCAGACTACCTCCGCGGAGGGATTCTGGATTGCTTCGCTGCGCTCGCAATGACGGAGAGAGGGGCGCGCGGTCGTCGCGTCACGCACACCACCCACGATGCCACTATGTCAGTGTTTTGCCCGACGGCACAAGCCCTTTTTCTGTAAAAGCGAAATTATTCTGCTTTTTCAACCCCATCCCTACTGTGCATGGGGTTGTTTTTCGCGCTGTTGCTGAAACCGTCCTAGGACTTCACCTCCACGGCCGGTGCGGCCTTCGGTGCCTTCCTTGACTCGCGCCAGTTCTCGAACCGCTGCACCACCACGAAGAAGGCCGGCACGAACAGCACCGCGAGGCAGGTCGAGGCCAGCATGCCGGAGAAGACCGTGATGCCGATCGACTTGCGCGCGCTGGCGCCGGCGCCGGTCGCGAGGACCAGCGGCACCACGCCGAGGATGAAGGCGAACGAGGTCATCAGGATCGGACGGAAGCGGGCGCGTGCCGCCTCGATCGCGGATTCGATGACCGGCTTGCCGTCGCGCCCGTGCAGCTCGAGCCCGACCTCGACGATCAGGATCGCGTTCTTGGCCGACAGCGCGATCAGGAGGATCAGGCCGATCTGGCAATAGAGGTTGTTGTCGATCTTGAGGCCGGAGAGGATCAGCATCGGCCCGAGCAGCGACAGCGGCACGGCGAGGATCACCGAGATCGGCGCGTACCAGCTCTCATACTGGCCGGCAAGCACGAGATAGACCAGCAGCATGGCAAGGCCGAACACCCAGTAGATCTGGTTGGAGACCGCCTTCTCCTGGTAGGACATCGCGGTCCATTCGAAACCGGTACCCGGCGGCAGCGTCTTGTCGGCGATCTCCTCCATCAGCTGCAGCGCCTGGCCGGATGAATAGCCCTGCGCCGGCAGGCCGACGATGGTGGAGGACGGGTAGAGATTGTAGAGGCTGATCAGCGACGGGCCGGTCACCGGCGTGATGGTGGCGATCGTGCCGATCGGGATCATGTCGCCGTTCTGGTTGCGCACCTGCATGTTGGCGATGTCGCGCTCGGTGACGCGGAATGCGGGATCGGCCTGCGTGTAGACCTGGAACACGCGGCCGAACTTGTTGAACTGGTTGACATAGGACGAACCGAGATAGGTCGACAGCGCCGAGAACACCGCGTCCGTCGTCACATGCAGCGTCTGGGTCTTGACGCGGTCGATCTCGACATTGAATTGCGGCACCGCCGAGCGGAACGAGGACGAGACCCGCTGCAGCGCGCTCTGGCTCTGGGCGTTGGAGACCATGGCGCCGGTGATGGCCTGCAGCTTGGCGAAATCGCTGTTGCCGTCGCGCAGCTCGACCTGCATCGAGAAGCCGGCGGCATTGCCGATGCCCTGGATCGGCGGCGGCGGCAGCACCAGCGTGCGCGCCTCCATGATGGTCGAGACCCGGTCGTTGAGGCCGTAGACCAGCGAGCGCAGATCCTCGCCTTTGCCGCGCGCGGACCAGTCCTTCAGGATGATGTAGGCAACGCCGGCATTGGCAAGGCTCGCGCTGTTGTCGAGCGCGGAGATGCCGGCGATGGTGATGACCTGCTGGACGCCGGGCGTGTCCTTGATGATGTCGGCGGCGCGGTCGAGCACCTTCTGGGTTCGCTCAAGCGAGGCGCCGTCGGGCAGCTGCACGGCCGCGATCAAATAGCCCTGGTCCTCGATCGGCAGGAAGCCGGTCGGCACCCGCGACAGGCCGTAGCCGCTGAGCCCGATCACGAGAAGCGCGCATGCGACCGAGGCGGTCGCGTGCTTCACCAGAAACGTGATCAGCCGCGTGTAGCCCCGCTCGACCCTGTCATAGACGGCGTTGAAGCCGCGGTAGAAGAAATTGCGCTGCTCCGGCGGCACCGCCGGCCGCAGCCATAGCGCGCATTGCGTCGGCTTCAGGGTTGCCGCGTTGATGGCGGACAGCAGCGCTGTCGCCGCGATCACCAGCGCGAATTGCGAATAGATGCGGCCGGTGAGGCCGGCGAGGAACGAGGCGGGCAGGAACACCGAGATCAGCACCAGGGTGATGCCGACGATCGGCGCGAACAGCTGGTCCATCGCCCTGATCGCGGCGTCGTGCCCGTTCATGCCCTGCTCGATATTATGCGCAGCACCTTCCACCACGACGATGGCGTCGTCGACGACGATGCCGATCGCGAGCACGATCGCAAACAACGTCGACATGTTGATGGTGAAGCCGAGCGCCGCCATCGCGGCGAAGGCGCCGATGATGGTGACAGGCACCGTGGTCGCCGGCACCAGCATCGCGCGCCAGTCCTGCAGGAACACCAGGATCACGACCAGCACGAGCAGGCCGGCCTCGATCAGGGTCATATAGACCTCGTGCACCGAGGCGTTGACGAATTTCGTGGTGTCGAACGGCGTGTCGTACTTGATGCCTTCCGGAAAGCGCTTGGCGAGCTCGACCATCTTCTTCTCGACGGCCTGCTCGACCTGAAGCGCGTTGGCGCCGGGCGACTGGAACACGCCGATGCCGGTCGCGGGCTGCTTGTTGAGGGAGAAGATCTGGCTGTAGGTCTGCGCGCCGAGCTCGACCCAGCCGACGTCGCGCACGCGCGTGACGTCGCCGCTGGTCCCGGTCTTGACGATGATGTTCTCGAACTGGCTGGTGTCTTCGAGCCGGCCGTTGACGTTGAGCGTGTACTGGAACGCCTGTCCCGGCGGTGTCGGCGGCGCGCCGACCTGTCCGGCCGAGACCTGCTGGCTCTGCTGCTGGATCGCCTGGATGACGTCCTGCGGCACGAGTCCACGCGCCTGCAGCTTGTTCGGATCGAGCCAGATGCGCATCGAATACTGGCCGGCGCCGAACACCGTGACGTTGCCGACGCCGGGCAGGCGGGACAGCTCGTCGCGGATATTGATGGTGGCGTAGTTGCTCAGGAAAAGACTGTCGAACCGGGAGTCCGGCGAGGTCAGCGTCACGAACAAGAGGATCGAGGTCGATTTCTTCTGAACGGTAACGCCCTGGTTCTGCACCGATTGCGGCAGCTGCGATAGCGCGCTGGAAACGCGGTTCTGCACCAGCACCTGCGCGAAATTCAGATCCGTTCCGATCTTGAAGGTCACCGTCAGGGTGTAGGTGCCGTCGGAGCCGCTGTAGGACTGCATGTAGAGCATGTCCTCGACGCCGTTGACCTGCTGCTCGATCGGCAGCGCGACGGTGTCGATCACGGTCTTGGCGCTGGCGCCGGGATAGCGCGTCGTCACCTGCACCGTCGGCGGCACCACATCGGGATATTGCGCGATCGCGAGGTTGAACAGCGCCACGCCACCGATCAGGATCATCAGCAGCGCAATGACGTTCGAGAGGACCGGCCGCTCGATGAAGAACTTTGAGATCATGGCTGGCGGCCCCTCACTTGGCAGACGCCTGCGGCTGCTCGATCTTGGTCTCTTGCGGATCGATCTTCTGGCCCGGGATCACGCGCAGCAGGCCCGAAATGACCACGCGGTCGTCAGGCTGCAGGCCGCTCTCGATCACGCGCAGGCCATTGTCGGTTGGGCCGATCTGCACCTTGCGCTGTTCGACGACGTTGTCCTTGTTGGCCACCAGCAGATAGCGGCCGCCCTGGTCGCTGCCGAGCGCCGTATCAGGAACGAGCAGGGCGTCCTTGTCCTGGTCGAAGGGCACGCGGACCCGGACGAAATAGCCCGGGAGCAGCACCCGCTTGTCGTTGGGGATGACGCCGCGCACGGCGAGCGTGCCGGTTGATGTATTGAGGGTCGGCGAGACGTAGTCGAGGTGGCCTTCATGCGGATAGCCGGTCTCGGTTTGGAGGCCCACCTGGACCGGCAACTGTCTGAGCTCGGCCACCGTCAGTCCGCGGCGTTGCGCCTCGGCCCGGATGCGCAGCACGTCCTGCTCGTTGACGGTGAAGTTGACCCAGATCGGGTCCATGGCAACAATGGTCGCAAGCTGCGTCGGGGAGGAGGCGCCGACCAGCTCGCCGACCGAGACCAAATGCGCGCTGACGACGCCGTCGAACGGCGCGCTCACTTTGGTGTAGCTGTAGTTGAGCTCCGCGATCCTGGTGTTGGCCTGGGCCTGCTGGAGATTGGCCTGGGCGTTGTCGCGGGTCGATGTCGACGTCTCCAGCGTCGCCTGCGAGACCGCCTGCCGCTGCACGAGATCCGCCTGTCGTTTGAAATCAGCTTCCGCCTGCCTGAGCGAGGCCTGCGCGCCGGCCTCGGCGGCCTGCGCCTGCTCGAGCTTCAGCTTGTAGGTCTCGGGCTCGATCGTGAACAGCTGGGTGCCCTGCTTGACGAAGGTGCCGTCGGTGTAGTCGATCGTTTGCAGAAAACCCTGCACGCGCGCGACGAGATCGACGCTCTTGATCGGCGCGGTGTTGCCGGTAGCCTCGACATAGCGCGTGACCGGGCGCTGTATGGGTGTGGCGATATCGACCTTCGGGGGCGGCGGCGCCACGTAGGCGTTCTTGTCCTCGCAGCCGGCGAGCGCAACCACGGCCATTGTCGCGGTCAGCGTCAGACAGAGACGTCTCCACGGTCCGGTGAGTCGAGCGGGATTCGCGCAAGTCATTCGGTGGCCCCTGATGATCGTCTGTCGGTGCGGCAGGCTAGCAACAAATCTCCGTTCGTGGAACACCATAGCCATGGTGTAGTCCGCTGTGGCGGCACCCACAACGGTCGACATGGTGCTGCGCGCGCATCCCGCCGCCGGTTGTCACGCCTCGGCCGTCCCGCGATGGCCTGCCGCCGCTCTTCACCGACCACCAATAGGAGGCGCTCGGCGCGCCGCGCAACGCCGCGCTCGCTGGCAAGCGATCCGGACTATTTCGACAAGGCGGCGATGACGGAACAGGACGGAGCCGCCATCGTCGCTTCCTGAAAACGCTGACCGACGGCTACAAGGTGGAGAACGAACGCTCTCTCCGATGAAGCGAGCACTACAATCCCGGTGATCTCGCCGCCCAAGCCTTGGTGGCCTGGCAGCTTTCCATCGCTCGGGCGTAGGCGGGACGTGCCGTCGTGCGCAAGAGATAGTCCCGCTCGGTCGGACCGGGGACGTAGTTGCCCGTTCGCAGACCGAGCAGGAGGGCGTAGCTCACCGAGATATCGGCGGCAGTGAATCGGTCGCCGACGAGATAGCGGCAATCCGCGAGGCGACGGATGACCAACCCAAGCCGGCTCTCGAAGGTCTCGGCTGCCCAGCGGGTTACCCGGGCGCCTCGCTCGGCTTCCGGCGCCAGCTGGCGACCGATAAGGACTGCATTCATCGGCCCGGCGAGCCCGGCCTCGCCCAAGTGGAGAAATTGCAGATAAGGTGCGAAGGCAGGATCATCGGGGGCGACGGCAAGCGAATTCGGGCCGTGGCGGGCGAGCAGATACTCAAGAATCGCGATCGACTCGACCATGATCGTGTCGCCGTCCTGCAGCACCGGAATGAAGCCGGCGGGGTTGACCGCAAGGAAATCTCGGTCATCCTCGGCTGCGAGCAGATCGACCGGGCGCAGCCGATAAGCCAATCCGAGTTCCTCAAGCAGCCAAACAACACGGAAGCCGCGGCCTTCGCCATAGACGGTGAGCATAGTTGAACATTCCTGGATTGGACTGGATAAACTGACTCGCAGACGATCTAGCGCGGTCTGATCTCCGCATATTTCACCATCGCCTTGTCGAACTTCCGCTTGAACAGCCACATCGCGCCCAAAATCTCGCGGAAGGTCGCCGAGCTCCGCGCCCGGTCGACCTTGCCGAAGGCGAAGACGCTGTTGTTGCGCAAGTGTTTCATGATGGTGGGATTGGACACCCTGTAGTTCAGCAGATCGCCGGACCTCAGCGCGGCTCGCGTCGGCGTCGGGATGATCTGGATCAGCTCGAACAGCTTCATCTGCTCGATCGGATCGGGCAGCGTCTTCACGATCGCGGGGATTTCGGCAAACAGCTCCGCATGCGCGTTCATGAGGCCGTCGCGGACGTTGGTCCAGTGATTGAAACGGCGGTCGGTGCCGCGGGACCGCGCCTCTTCCTCGTCGTCGCGCGCGTTCAAAGCTGGATCGATGGCCGCGATCGTGCCCTTGATCGCCTCCCATTTGCGCTGGCCGTTGCGGTCCTCGGAGGGGCCGGTCTGCAGGCTGCCCATATAGGTATTCGAGCGTGCGTTGCGGACGTTCTGCTTGCCGTTCGTCTCGGCATAGAAGAGTCCGAGGCTGATGCGGCCCGCGGCCTCGGCGTCAGCAGGCGCAAGCCCTTTGGCGCGCGCGATCGCGGTGCCAAGATCGACGACGTCCTTGAACGGTGTCGGCGAATTCTGAGCGCTCGCGGGCGGCGCCTCCATGATCTCGAAGATATCAGCATATTCGTCGACCAGCGGCTCGATCGCGGCGTCGAAATAGGCCGGAGGGATCCCGAACTTGTTCGGCTGGCCGATCCGCGACGGCATGGCATCGGTCAGATCCTTGTAGGTGCTGATCACAGCGACGCGGGCGAGATAGAGCGCCTGGCCCGGCAGGTTCGGCAGCGGCTGCTTGGTCTCGATCTGGCGGCGCCGCTCGGCAAGGATCGACTTGAACTCACCGAGCGCGTGCTCGTAAGCGGCTGATGCCTCCGACTGCGCCGGCGTCGGTGCGCCCTGTCCCGAAGCGGGCGTTATGAGGAACAGGGCCAGCGCCGCAGCGGCGGCATAACATCGTGTTCGCATCGCGAGGTTCCCGGGCCTGCCGATTCGGCTTCCGTGGAGATCGTAAGCCCCAAAGATGCGGGTTGGCGAGGGGTGGCCGGGAGGAGGAATGGGCCCACTTTTCACCGCACAACTTTACGATTCGGTAGCGCCCGACCTGCACAATGTACCGTCATGTCCCGGGGGCTACGCGAGGCCTTTTACGCGAAGTTTATCATCTTCGCTAACCAAGCGCTGGTCCCGGCGACTGTTTCGTCTCGTGACCCTTTTGACTCCTGTCAATCATTTTTCCGCGAACCGTCGAGAAGGCTTGGCAATGCCGGATTTTGGAATGGTACAGCGCCTTGGCCGGCTCCTGTCGCGATGGCAGCGCGACTCCCGTGCGAACGTCGTCGCCATCTTTGCAATCGCGCTCGTGCCGCTCATTGCGTCGATCGGATGTGCCATCGACTACAGCATGGCGACGCGCATCAAGGCGAAGCTGCAAAGTTCCGCGGATGCGGCGAGCGTGGCCTCGATCTCGGTCAACTCGGCCGGGTACAACGCCGCGATGGCGATGACGTCGAACGGATCGGTTGCCGCCGGCGTTACGGAAGCGAACAACATCTTCAACGGAAACGTCACCGGGTTCGCCAACAGCTACACCAATCTGGGTCTGACGAGCACCGTCACCAAATCGGGATCGAGATTGTCGGCGTCCGTGCAATTCAGCGCGGACGTCCCCGTCACCTTCATGCAGCTTCTCGGCTACCACAAGCTGACCGTAACCGGCAGTTCGTCCTCGTCCACGACGCTGCCGCTGTATCTCGATTTCTATCTGACGCTGGACGTCTCGGGCTCGATGGGCCTTCCCTCGACCACCGCGGAAGCCCAGCGCATGCAGTCGATCAATCCCGACAACTACCGGCAATATCCGACGGGCTGCACGTTGGCCTGCCATTTCTCGCCGCAGAACAGTGCCTGCACGGATTCCGGCACGCAAGGCTATCCCACCAACAATTATTGCCTTGGCTACGCGATCTCGCGCGTCAGTCAGAGTGGGTACAGGGGCCTGCTCAGCCCCAAGGCCACCAATCCCATGGGCGTTCAGCTGCCGTCCTCGATCGTCTCCGGACTGCCGAATTCGCTCTACTCAAATCTCGCGACGGTGGCGAACTGCCCGACCGACGGGACCGATTCCTGCATCCAGCTGCGGCTTGACGCCGTCGGCTATGCGGTGAACCAGCTGTTCGTCACGGCGAACAATACGGCGAGGGTGACGAACCAGTTCCGCATCGGCCTCTATCCTTTCATTCGCTATCTGTACTCGTATTTCCCGTTGACCAGCAGCATCAACGGTTCGACGACCAATCCGTCGACGATCAACTATGCGGCGGCCAATCTGGCGACGCTGCTCGATACCAACATGAATGCGAGCCTCGGCTCGGGCGGCACGCATATCGACACGGCATTGTCGAGCGTGAACACGCTGATCACGAGTGTGGGCGACGGCAGCGCGTGGAACAACACGCTGCCCTATGTCTTCCTCGTCACCGATGGCGCGCAGGATCCGCAGGTCAAGGGCGTTCCCAACGGGTCCTGGTCGGGCAGCAACCATGCCACCACGATAAACCCGGCCACGTCGTGCACGCCGCTGAAGAACCGCGGCATCATCATCTCCGTGCTGTACATCCCCTATCAGAAGATCAATCCGGTCAACACGTCCTTCGCCGGCGACGAGGACGATTACGCCAACTGGAACATCCCGAATATTCCGGCCAGCCTGCAGAACTGTGCCTCTCCGGGCTTCTTCTACACCGCGAACACACCTGCCGACATCACGGCGGCGCTGAACGCGATGTTCAATCATGCGGTCCAGGAGGCCCACATCACCAACTAATCCGCTGCCTGATACGCTGGTGCCGTCGTCAGGAATTTTGCATAGGCATCGGCATCGGGCGGCAGGAAATGTCCTTTGAGCCCGCCGCGCATCCGGGTCTTTGCGCCGATGTCGGCCATCAGCTCGTCGAAATGCCGGTAGTGATAAGGTGCGACACACAGGCCGCCATAGACGCCGGCGGCCGGTCGCTCCACGCGCTTGAAGTGCAGCATCATCTCGATGTTGTCGCGCATCTCTCGCTCCGTCGGCTGCTTCGCGAGCCGTCCATCGGCATAGCGCACCAGCCAGTTGGCGGCGAGATCGGCGCAGAGCACGGTGCAGAATGACGAGTTGAAGCCGACGAAGCCGAGGTCGGGCAGGTCGGGGTTGGCGATCAGGCGGTAGAGCCGGTACTGCCCGTCCGCATCGACCAGCTTTTGCTGATAGGCCTCGGGAAGGAAGGGCACGCCGAGCTTGTAACCGATCGCGAGAACTGCGACGTCGGCACCGATGCGCTCGCCGCCGCTCATCACGATGCTGTCGCCTTCATAATGATCGAACGTGCCGAACACCGCCTTGATGCGGCCGTCGGCGACCATCGGGTAGAAGCCGGGCGTCGCGATCGGCACCGAGCAGTTGACGCCATCCTCGATCCGCTCTTTCGGCACCATCTTGCACTTGCCAAGCTTGAGCTGCGCTTTCAACAGGCTCTCGAGGCCGCGCCAGTTCGCCCAGATCACGGGCGCAGCGAGACGGTACGCGAGCCGTGACATCGCACCGAGGCCCCAGCCCGGAAACATCTCCTCCTGCGCGCGGATATAGAGGATGCGCTTGAAGTTCACGAGCCCGCCGATGAAATAGGGGATGCGCCAGACCGGCTCGCGCATCACGATGGTGACCTCGCGCGCTCCCGATTTCACCGCGTTGACAGCAATGTCGGTCGCCGATTTCGATCCGCCGAGCACGACGACGCGGCGGCCTTTCGCAAGCGTGGCATCGCCGTATTTCGACGAATGCAGGATCTGGCCGCCCTCTGCCAGAAAGCCGTCCTCGCCCGGGCAATGCAGCTCCCGCGGCTCATTGAACTGCCCGGTGCAAACAGCGACGAAATCGAAATCCTCGTTGCTGGTCGCGCCATCCTTGCCCGACAGGGCGAGCGTCCAGCCCGGTCTGTCGTCGGTGCGCCGCGCCATGCCCGAAACCGTCGTATTGAGGCGCAGCATGCGGTCGAGACCGAAGCTTTTCGCGTAGTCGGCAAGATAAGCATGGACCTGCGGCCCGGTCGGCCATTCCGGATAGGTCTCGGGCATGGCGCGATCGGTGTAGCGGTAGAGATCCTTGGGGCTTTGGGTCTGCACCTCCGGGTAGGAGCGCGCCGGCTCCCAGACGCCGCCGAGATCGGCGCTGCGTTCGACGATGGTGACGTGGTGGCCGCGGGCGGAGAAGGCTTTCGCTGTGGCGAGGCCGGAGACGCCGGCGCCGATCACGCAGACATGCTTGGGGCTGACCATGGGATGGCTCGCAATCGTTGTGTTTTGCGCGCGAGCGGCCACGTTCGGCCGCAAGGTGCGGCCGGCGGGGCTGCAGGCAGGTGAATGTGAACGAGGAGGCGGGCGCCTAGTCGTTGGCCTCGGGCGGCAGGAAGTCGACCTCGTGCAGCGCCGAGATGCGCACGACCTCGGCCGGGTCGGTCAGATTGTGCAGCTGGTTGAACAGCGCTTCCAGCTTCTGCATCGGCGAGACCCAGAACAGCGCGCGGCACGGTTTGTCTGACTTGTTGAAATAGCCGTGCGGAATGCCCCGGGGCATGCGCACGAGGTCGCCGGCATGGGCCTTGACCCAGACGCCGTCGAGCTTGAGGTCGAGCGTGCCTTCCTGCACCAGGATGAATTCGTCCTGGGTCGGATGGATATGCACCGGCACGAACTGGCCGGGATCGCTGTTGGTCTCGAACGCGAAGGTGGAGTCGGTGACGGCCTTGGGGAAGTAGACCTGGCCAAGGATGTTCCAGCTCTTGCCGCCGTAGCCCGTGCCGTTTGCAGTAATGCCCTTTTCGAGTGCAGTCATGCTCGCCTCCTGTTGGATACCGGCGAGAATGGAGCTTCAGCCAGACGCGAGCGGCTGTCTATCCGCTAAACGAATCCGGCCGTGGCTATTGCCCTGCAGCACGGCGAATTTGCGACACGGCCCTTTTCGCATCCCCGGAACTATTATAGGCTTAAAGCAATTCCGCGACGCGAAGCGTGGTCGATCATGTCCGCAGCCGTGCTGGAAATCAGCGCAAGGGCGCCCGCAGCCGAACGGCTTGCGGAGTTCGCTCGCGTCACCACCGATGATGTCGACGAAGCGGCCGAACAGATCGGTCGTATTTTCTGTCCGCACGATCTCAGGCCGGCGCAGGCCCGTGCGTCCGGATTTTCGGCCCGGCACAATTGCGCAGCCTTCGACGGCTTTTCCATCAACTATGTCGGCTATGGCGGGACCGTCAGCATCGATCCGGGCTGCCTCGATCGCTTCTTTCTTGTCCAGGTCCCGCTCACAGGCAGTGCCCATATTCACGCAGGTGCCAGCGGATTCGACGTCGCGCCCGGCAAAATTGCTTCGCTGTTGTCGCCGACGATCGCAACGCAGATGACGTGGCGTGACTGTGCGCAAGCGATCTTGCTGCTCGATCGCCGCATGGTGGAGCAGCGTGCCGCGGCGCTGTCGGGCAGGGCGGCGGCCGCGGTCGAATTCGATCCCGTGATCGACCTGAGCGCACCGTCGGGCCGGCATCTGCAGGCCAGCCTTGCCGAGCTGATGACGCTTGCCGAACGGCTGGGACCGTCTGGCAGGCTTTCACCGACGTCGATGGCCGGATGGCGCGAGGTGCTGCTCGATCGTCTGCTCAATGGCCAGCGGCACGGCCTGTCGGATGCGATCACGACGTTCTCGGGTCAGGCCGAGCGCCTGCCGCGCGCGCTCCGCGCTGCGCGGGACTATCTTGCTGATAATGCCGATGAGCCGCTCGATCTCGCGCAGCTCGCCTGCGCGTCCGGCATCGGCATCCGTGCGCTTCAGCTCGGCTTCCGCCGTCACTTCGGGATGTCGATCTCGGAGATGCTGCTCGATATCAGGCTTGCCAGTCTCCACGCCCGGCTCGCGAGGGCGTCATTCGACGTCTCGATCACCGACATCGCATTCGATCTCGGCTTCACGCATCTCGGCCGCATGGCCGGAGCGTATCGCGAAAAATTCGGCGAGACACCGTCGGCAACGCTGCGACGGCGGCTGAGTTAAAGCATGATCCGGAAAAGTGCGAAGCGGTTTTCCCTCGCGACATCAGCGGAACGCGTTTGCGCGGAGATCATGCTCAAACAAAGAGCTAAAGCGTGATGACGATTCAAACCGATCTCATCGCGCTTTTAGCGAGAGGGCAGATCTATTTTCGGGATCGCGTGGCGCTGTCCTCGGCCGCCTGCCTGCGCAGGAAGCCCTCGAGATCGGCCTGCACCGAATAGGGCGTCGGGATCGCATCCCCCGCGGCATCGACGGCGGTGTCGAGCGAGCGGCGCAGCATGCGTGCGAGTTCGGCCTTGCGGTAGGGTTTTGCCAGCAGGGGCGCGCCCGTGGTCGCACTTCCCGGCGCGTGCTGGGAATCGTGAGCGTAGCCCGAGGTGAACAGCACCCGCAGCGACGGACGCGCGGCCACCATCCGGTCCGCAAGCTCGCGGCCGTTGATGCCGCCGGCCATCACGATGTCGGTGAACAGCAGGTCGAACGGCGTGCCGCTCGCCGCAATCGCAAGCGCTTCGGTCGCGTTGGCGGCGGGGACGACCTTGTAGCCGAGGCTCTCGAGCTGGACCGTGACGTATCGGCGGACGTCGCGGTCGTCCTCGACGCAGAGGATGGTCTCGGTGCCGCCCACGATCTTGCGCGCATCATAGCTTGCGGGACGCAACGCGCTGGTCTTGGCCTTCGGCAGATAGATCGTGAAGGTCGTGCCGCGGCCTTCCTCGGATTTGACCTTGATGCCGCCGCCGGACTGCTTGACGAAGCCGAACACCATGCTGAGCCCGAGGCCGGTGCCTTTGCCGACCTCCTTGGTCGAGAAGAACGGATCGAAGATCCGCTCGACGTGCGCTTGCGGGATGCCCGTGCCGGTATCGATGATCTCGATCTCGACATAGTCGCCGGCGTAGCCGGCGCCGACCGCAACGGCCTCGCGCACGCCGAACACCACATTGCGCGTCGTCAGCGTCAGGCGGCCGCCCTCCGGCATCGCGTCCCGGGCGTTGATGGCGAGATTGAGCAGCGCCGCGCTGAGCTGCCCGCGGTCGGCGTAGGCGAGCCAGACATTGCCGTCGAGCTTGCGCACGATCTCGATCTTCTTGTCGAACGTCGCCAGCAGCAGCTTTGAAAGCTCCTCGAGCAAATCGTTGACGTCGATCTCGGCCGGCTGCAGCGCCTGCTTGCGCGCAAACGACAGCAGGCTGGAGGTCAGCGCGGCGCCGCGGTCGGCAGCCTCGCTGATCAGCTTGGTGATGGAGACGAGCGGCGGATTGTCCTTCACGGCCTCGGCCAGGATCTCGATCGTGCCCGTGATGACCGTGAGCATGTTGTTGAACTCGTGCGCGATGCCGCCGGTGAGCTGGCCGACCGCCTCCATCTTCTGGGACTGGATCAGCTGTTCCTCCGCCGCGCGCTTTTGCGTCACGTCCTTGACGAAGACGTTGATGACGGAGCGGTCACCGATGCGGAGCGCGGTGCTCGACGCCTCGATCAGGATGTCGTCGCCGGTTCGGTGCAGGATGTTTGCCTCGAAGCGGATGCCGATCGGCGTATCGCGGAGTTCCGGCAGGATGCGCGTCATGCGCTGCCTGAAACCTGGGCGCAGCGGCTCGGCGACGAGCAACTCGACCACGTCGGCACCCAGAGCTTCCAGCCGCGACCAGCCGGTCAGGGCCTCGGCCTGCAGGCTCCACTCCAGGACAATGCCGGTGTCGTCGGTCTGAATGAAGGCGTCGAGCGCGGTCCTGATGATGGCTTGCGTCATCTGCGCGCTGCCCGTGCGCGCCTGCGCCTGCTCCGCCAGTTCGGCGGTGTGGCGTTGGCGCTGTGACGTCGCGATGCTGCTTGCGCAAATGCGGGCGAGCAGCACCGCAACTGCGCCGCTTGCGAGCAGGGCAACGATCTGGGCAGCGCCGAAACCGCTGCCGGCCACGGCATAGGAGACAAAGAGAGCCGCGGCGGTCACGACGGACTGCGCGGCCATCGCAAATGTCAGAAGCCCCCTGAGTTTCATGCTCCCACACCAAAGACGACAACCGCACCGGCCACCCGGTCCCGGCTGCCGCTTGATGTGAGCTACAGACTCCGCGCGGCGGCGTCGAGGGGCAATTTGAGGTAGTGTCGTCCTCCTGCCTTTCCTTTGGGTTCACCCCCGGGGCGAACCGGTCTGGCGCGAAGGGCGTGCATACAAGCAATGCGATTGACAGCTGTATTGAGGTGTGATCGTTCGAACTGACCTTCCAGGAGTGCATCATGTCCCCGCCGCTCAACCGAATAAGCAGCGACGAGCGTCTGCCGGCGCAGGCTGACGTCGTCGTCATCGGCGGCGGCGTCATCGGCGTCTCTGCGGCCTATCATCTGGCGAAGAAGGGGCTCTCCGTTGCCCTCGTCGAGAAGGGCCATGTCGGCGGCGAGCAATCGAGCCGCAATTGGGGCTGGTGCCGTCAGCAGGGCCGTGCGCGCGAGGAGATTCCGCTCGCGCGCGAAGCTTTGCGGCTGTGGGAAGACATGCAGAACGATGCCGGCGTCGATGCCGGCTTCCGCCGCACCGGCGTGCTGTTCCTGACCAAGAACAAGGACGAGCTCGCCGGCTGGGAGCGCTGGGCCGCCGTCGCGCGCGAGATGCAGGTGCACTCGACCGTGCTGACGCCGGCCGAGGTTGCCGAGCGCATGCCGGGAAATACCGACACATGGGTCGGCGGCCTGCACACGCCGAGCGACGGACGCGCCGAGCCGTCGATGGCGGTGCCGGCGCTTGCGACGGCTGCGCGCAAGCACGGCGTCACCATCCATCAAGGCTGCGCCGCGCGCGGGCTGGAGACGACAGGCGGGCGCGTCAGCGCCGTCGTCACCGAGAAGGGCACCATTCGCACCCAAGCCGCGCTGCTGTCGGGCGGCGCATGGTCGTCGCTGTTCTGCCGCCGCCATGGCATCGAGCTTCCGATCGGTCTCGTCAATGCCACGGCGTGCCGGACCACGCCGGCGCCGGAGATCACCTCGGGCGCGCTCGGCACCGATCTCTACTGCATCCGCCGCCGCCTCGACGGCGGCTTCACGCTGGCGCTGCGCAACCGCGGCACGGTCGAGCTGTCGCCCGATTTATTCCGCTACGCGCGCACTTTCTGGCCGACCTATCAGCATCGCAAGGGCGGACTGAAGCTGTCATTCGGCAAGTCGTTCTTCGACCAGATCATGCGCGGCACCAGCTGGAGCTTTGACAAGCCGTCGCCGTTCGAGACCGAGCGCGTGCGCGATCCCGCGCCTGACATGTCGCTGGTTAGCGCGGCATTGGCCTCGCTGATCAAGGCGAACCCCGAGCTGAAAGACATCGAGATCGCGGAGGCCTGGGGTGGCACCATCGACTGCACGCCGGATACGATCCCGGTGATCTCGCCGGTTGATGCGCTGCCGGGCTTCTTCCTCGCCACCGGCTTCTCCGGCCACGGCTTCGGCATCGGCCCCGCCGCCGGCAAGCTCGCCGCCGACCTCGTCACGGGTGCGACGCCGCTGGTCGATCCCGCCGCCTATAGCCACAAGCGCATGATCGACGGCCGGCGGCTCGCGCCGGTCAGCCCGTTCTAAAGGCGCGGCATGACGGTTCTCTACAAGGCCAATCTGGTGCGCGGCGCGGAGTGGGCGCGCTTGTTCGCGCAGCGCGCGCCCGACGTGCCGTTCCGGCTCTGGCCCGACATCGGCGATCCGGCCGATGTGCGCTATCTCGTGGCATGGGTGCCGCCGGACGATATCGCACGGAGCTTTCCGAATCTCGAGCTGGTGTTCTCGGTTGGCGCCGGCGTCGACCAGTTCGACTTCACGAAATTGCCGCCGCATGTGCCGCTGGTTCGCATGATGGAGCCGGGCATCACCGATCGCATGGTCGAATATGCCTGCATGTCGGTGCTCGCATTGCACCGGGACCTCGTGCAGTTTATCGGCCAGCAGCGCGAGCAGGTCTGGCGCGAGCTCCCCGCGATCTACGCGAGCGAGCGGCGTGTCGGTGTGATGGGGCTCGGTCTGCTCGGTCTGGCCGTGCTCGATCGGCTCAAATCGTTCGGCTTCTCACTGCTCGGCTGGAACCGTTCACCGCGCAGCATCGACGGCGTCACCTGTTATGCGGGCGCGGACGCCTTGGCGGATTTCCTCGGGCAGACCGACATTCTGGTCTGCCTGCTGCCGCTGACATCGGAGACGCGCGGCATCCTCGACGCAAATCTGTTCGCGCGTCTGCCGCGTGGTGCACGCCTGCTCAATGTCGGCCGGGGCGGCCATCTGGTCGAGGCCGATCTCATCGCGGCGCTCGACAGCGGGGCGTTGTCGGCCGCCGTGCTCGATGTCGCCGAGCCGGAGCCGCTGCCTGCGGGCCATCCATTCTGGAGCCATCCGCGCATTCTGCTGACGCCGCACATCGCCAGCACGACGAAGCCGGAAACGGCCGTCGACTACGTGCTCGACACCATCGCCCGTCACCGTCGCGGCGAAGCCCTGCCGGGCTTGGTCGATCGTCGTCGCGGTTACTGAGGGTGCGGTGATGATGCGAACATCGGCGCGGATCTCGATGAATCTCGATTGCCATATCAAGCAGCACGCTCGAACCATTCGATCGGCTTGCTCTTGGCGAAGTCGTTGACCTTGGTCGTGCGTCGCCGGCGCGAGGGATGACCGCCCTCGCACCGCCGCCATTCGGTCGGTACAAGCGCCGCGCCGACTTCAAGCCGGAATAGGTCGGCATCTTGTTCTTCGCTTCGGGTGCCGTAGTTCTCCGGTTTTGACACGTATTAACCTATTGTGGTGAAACCTAGATATGCTTCTCGTGGTTGCGAGGGCGAGTCTGCTTCGGCGGCGAATTTTGATTTCGGCCAGCGGCAATGTTGTCGGATTGCTCCTTGCCTCAAGGCGCCGACTTCATGCCAACGCCCAGGCCATGCGGCGATTGTCGCCTTCGCAGCGGCAGTCGAAGCGACCAAAGCTCATTGGAGATCCAGTCGTGGTTCGCTTGCATGTCGAACGTTTCATTCGCAGCCGGATCGTTCGCCGATCCCTGGCGCTTGGGATTATCGCTCTCAGCGGATGGGCCCTGTTGCCGTATGTGACCTACCGAATCGCTCCCTCCGCCTATGTCAATGCCGAGCTTATGCGGGTGACTGCGCCGATGGCGGGTCAGCTTTCGTCAGATCTTCCACGCAAGGGTGAATATTTCGAGCACACCCGGATGGTGCCGCTGGTCGAGGCGCGTTCGCCGGATCGCAGGCACTTCATGGACCTTGACCAGCAGCTTGCCGTGTCCACCAAACGCGCCGAGCTCGCACGTCGGCAACTCGAGGAAATCGCCGAGCTCGATCGCAAGCTCCGCGAGCGCAGCGACGACTATCGTTCGGGGATGGTGACGCGCCTGAGCCACGAGATCGGTGAAACCGAAGTTGAGAAAGGCGGCTGTCTCGCTGAGGCGCGACAGCGGAACGATGTCGCGGGCCGGATGGAGAGGCTCGTGAAGCTCGGCATCAGTTCGCAGATCCGCTCCGGTGAGGCCCAGGCCTCGCAGGAGGCAACTGCAACGCGGTGCCAGATGGCCGATCAACGCCTGCAGCGCCTCAGGACGGAACTGGGGGCGGCCGAGAAGGGCATTTATCTTCGTGGCGATGCCAATGACGTGCCCTATTCTCAGCAGCAGCGCGAGCGGCTTGTCCTCCGCCGACAGGAGCTCGAGACGGACCTGTTGCAGAACAGCTCACGTGCCGCGCAGCTGGCTGCGGAAATCGCAGAGGAGCGCACTCGACTTGATCGTCTCGATCACTACGATCTGTCCTTGCCCGCGGCCCATGTGGTCTGGTCGGTCGCGGCCAGCCCGGGCTCGATGGTCACGGAAGGACAGTCGGTCTTCGACTTCGCAGATTGCGAACGGCGGTTTATCGTTGTTGAACTACCCGAGCGCGATTTCGAGAAGATCAAGGCCGGAGATGCGGCTACCGTCCGCCTGATTGGGAGCCGCGAATGGAAGACCGGCCAGATCCGGCAGGTCCGCGGATCGGCGGCGTACGGCGATGATCGGCTGCTTGCGGCTCGGGTGCCGCGGCCTGATCCCGGCAACATTACCATTGAGATATCGCTTCCGCCCAATGAGACGTCGGCCGACCGCAACGGCTCCTGCGATATCGGACGGCTGGCTGAGGTGCGCTTCGAGCGCAGAGCCGACGGCCTGCTACGATTGGTCAGCTCGAAGTTGAAATGGCTGACCGCTCGCCTGGAACTCGACCAATCGTCCCTGTGAGCGAGCTGTTCCATGCAGGCCATGACTCTGCCTTTCTCTCAGCTGTTCGCGCCGATGATGGCCATCTTTGCCGTAATGTACCTGTTGGCGCCGACCTTCCCGGTCGCGCGCCCTTGGGCGCGTGTCGCGGTCTTCGTCGTGGTTTGGCTTGTGGTCGCCCGCTATCTCGAGTGGCGTATTTTCACCACCGTGCTGCCGGCAGGCGGGACCTGGTATCAGGTCGGCTGGATCTGGTTCTGCCTGTTCGTCGAGCTTCTGACCTTCACAGATCAGTTCATTCTCTATCTGACGTTCCTTCGCAGGACCGATCGTCGAAGCGAAGCAGATCAGCACGAGCGTCGGCTGCGCAGCCTGCCGGACGACGAGATGCCCTCGGTGGACGTCTTTATTCCGACCTATGACGAGCCATTCGAGGTGCTGGAAAAGACGATCACGGGCGCGCTGTGTCTGGACTATCCAAACATCCAGGTCTGGGTCTTGGATGATGGTCGCAGGCCTTGGCTCAGGGCACTCTGCACGCAAAAGGGCGCCGGCTATCTCACGCGCGCCGACAGCTTGAATGCCAAGGCCGGCAATATCAATCATGCGCTGACCAAGACGAGCGGCGAGTTCTTCGCGATCTTTGATGCGGACTTCGTGCCGCAGCGCAATTTCCTGATGCGCACGATGGGCTTCTTCGCTGATTCAAAGGTCGGAATCGTTCAGATCCCGCACGCCTTCTACAATGAGGACCCGATGCAGGCGAATCTCGGCCTGCACAGGGGACTGCCGGACGAACAACGGTTCTTCTTCGATTCCATCATGCCCGCGCGCGACGGCTGGGATGGTGCCTTCTGTTGTGGTTCCAACTCCGTCACGCGTCGCGCAGCACTCCGCGCGGTGGGCGATGCCTTGCCGACCCAGTCCATTACGGAAGACATCCTGTTGACGCTCGTCCTGCTGCGCAAGGGATACGTCACCCGCTATCTCTGCGAACCGCTGGCGATTGGACTGGCGCCGGAAAGCCTTGATGCCTTTTTCGTGCAGCGGCAACGCTGGGCGCGTGGCGCGATCCAGACGCTGTACCTCGCCGCCGGCCCGCTCGGCCCCGGACTGGGCTTGATGCATCGGCTTCTCTTCTTTCCGACGCATTGGCTCTCATTGGGCTTGCGGGCGCTCATGGTTGTGGTGGTTCCGATCGTGTTCATGTGGACCGGCCTGGCGCCTGTCGTCGACGTCACCCCCGAATCGGTGTTCTTTTACTTGTTTCCCGCGATCCTGGCGCTCAACGGCGGCATCTCCTGGTTTGCGCCGCACGTGCATTTTCCGCTCGCCGCTCAGGTGTCGGCGACGATCCAGAGCTTCAAGCTCCTGCCAACGGTGCTGGGGACTCTCGTCAAGCCGACGGGACATGCGTTCAGGGTGACGCCCAAGGGCGCTGCGGCGCGGCGTGCAAGTTACGCTGCGGAGATATTCTGGCCGTCGGCGATCCTGATGGCGTTGACGGTTGTCGGTGTGGTTCTGAACACGATCCCGGAATGGCGGGTGATCGATCATCCGGCGGCTCTACCGATGGTCGCCTTCTGGTCGGTCGTGAACATCATCGTGCTTTTCTTCGTCTGCATGACCTCGCTGCAGGCGCGGATGGGACGTACCGAGGAGCGTTTCGACATCGACGAAACGGTCTTGATCCAGACCGGGACCGGCGAGCAGCTCTCCGGGCGCGTGAGCAACATCTCCCTCTCCGGCGCCGGCGTTACGCTCGGCTCCGGCATTGACTGTCCTCGCGCCGGAGAACCGCTGCGCGTGCACATCATGCAAGTGGGTTGGGTCGATGCGGTGATTGCGCAACAAAGAAGCCGGCTCATCGGGGTGCGGTTCAAATTGCCGCAGTCGCTTGAACGAGACCTGCTGATCCGCAAGCTCTTTACCGTCGCCCGTCTGAAGCGAAACGATGTCGTCGCGTGCTCGGTGAACAGGGCGATGCTCAAGAACATCTGGTCAATGGCCGCGCCGTTGCCCCATATTGTTGCAGGCGGCGCGAAGCCCGCGCCGCTCCCGCCGACCGAGCGTCTGCCGGCAGAGAGCATGGTCATTCGGCCTCAACCGCGGACAGACGATTTTGCACATCTTGCCGGGGTACGAAGCCTGCATCCGACGAGTTTCACGGAACCTGGCTTTGGCCGAGTGGCCGGCACAGTGATCGAGGCCGTCGCGCCGAGCTGATTGCCGTGTTGTCCTTCTCGTCGGACCAGTCCACGGGCCATCGATCGACGGTCAAGCCGCTCGTCGATGGCGTCAGTCTCCTTCCGGTGCTCTGCCAAAAATCTCAACCGGAACGAGCAACCATCCCTTAGCCCAAGGCGTTTACGGGCTTGAGGGTGCAGGGAGCCTCTCTTGATCGATCACCGCAGCGACCTTCGCAAAGGGCGTCCGACGCTCTGGGCCTCCGCATTCGTGGCGGCCGCTTGCCTGGCGATTGTCGCGCTCAGCGGCTGGCGCGAGTGGTCCTCGCGACAGACGCTGCTGAAGGCCTCCGAAACAGACATGGCCAATCTTGCCCGGTCGGTGACGCAACACGCGGACGATACGTTCGAACTTGCGGACACCGTTCTCAATGTGTTGGTCGGCCAACTCGAACTCGAGGGAACCAGCCCGGCGGCGATCGCCAAGATTCAGACTTTTCTTTCCCGGCGCAAAGCCGCGAACCGGATCCGCGCTGTGTTCATCTATGACGAGGCCGGGCGCAGGCTCGCAACCAGCGAGCCCGTGGATTTCGCCAGCCTCAACGACAGCGACCGCGAGTATTTCCAGCATCATCGCGCCGTGGCTGAGCGGGGAACTTTCATTGGGCCTCCGGTGAGGAGCAGGTCGGGCGGGCAATGGATCATCACAGCGTCAAGGCGCTTCAATCATCCTGACGGCAGTTTTGCCGGAGTGTCTCTTACCACGATCGATGTCGACTATTTCTTACAATTCTATCGCGGATTCGACGTTGGCCAGAACGGTTCAATTGCACTGGCGACGGCAAACGGCATTATCCTCGCGCGTAGCCCGGACAACGGATATACGGGCCGCGATCTGTCGAGTGCTCCGCTCCTCAAGATTATCCATGAGCGGCCGGCTGCGGACGTCTACTACTTCACATCGCCTCTCGACGGCGTTCGGCGTCTAAGCTTTTATCAACTCAGCAGTCGCTACCCTGTTCTCGTGGTTGCGACGGAATCGGAAGACGACGTCTTGGCCCCCTGGCGCAGAGCGGCGCTGACGCGCATGGCTGCGGTGCTGGGACTGATAGGAGGGCTCGCTGTTGGGGGGCTTTTGCTGGTGCGCCAGTTGCACCTGCGGCAGAAGATGGCCGCTGCTCTGATCGCCAAGGAGGCGGATTTTCGTCTGCTCGCGGAGCAGTCGGGAGACATGGTCATGCGCATAGCGGTTGATGGACGGATCCTCTACGCATCGCCGTCCAGCGCGCGAGTTCTCGGCTGGGCTCCGAACGAATTGGTGGATACGTCGGCCCTCGCCGGCATAAATCCGGCGGATCTGACGCGGGTTGGGGAGACGATCTCCGCGTTGATGAACGGCGAAGCGGAGGAGGCTAGAATCACTTATCGCACTCGGCATCGCGAGAAAGGCGAGGTCTGGATCGAAACCGCGCTGCGCATCGCCAGGGATGCGCAGAGTGGGGACATTAACGGCGTGGTGGCGATCTCGCGCGACATGACCGAACGTAAAGACCTGGAAGATAGGCTGGCGGCTCTCGCCAGCTCGGATGGCCTGACGGCCTTGGCAAACCGCAGACACTTCGACGAGCGGCTGGAGGCGGAATGGGACCGGGCCAGGCGCGAAGGAAGGCCTCTGTCACTGTTGCTGATGGACGCCGATCATTTCAAGAGTTTCAATGATCAGTATGGGCATCAGGCGGGCGATGCATGTCTTCGCTCGATCGCCGGGGTCCTGGCGGAGCAGGCCAGGCGGCCGGCAGACTTAGCCGCTCGGTATGGTGGTGAGGAATTCGCCTTGCTGCTACCAAATACCGACATGGGAGGATGCGAGCAGGTCGGCGAGCGAATCCGGCAGGCGATTCAGGACCTCGGCATCCTGCACGCGCTCAACGCGCCATCCAAGCAGGTCACCCTCAGTATTGGTGGCGCCACACATATGTCGTTCGACGACAAGGCGGATTGCACCTCGTTGATAGCGGCTGCGGACAAGGCGCTCTACGCCGCCAAGGAGAGCGGACGCAACCGCCTTGTGATGTCAGGACAAGTCATCGCCTGGCCCGGCTCGATACGGGCTTGAAGAGCAGCTGTCGTGTGCCGCCGCGCGCCTCACGAATTCACGTGCACGAAGTCCCGCAGCAGCGGATAGATCTCGTTGTTCCAGCGCTTGCCGGAGAACACGCCGTAATGGCCGACGCCGGCCTGCATGTGGTGGACGCGGCGATAGGCGCGCACGCCGGTGCAGAGGTCCTGGGCGGCGAGCGTCTGGCCGATCGAGCAGATGTCGTCCTTCTCGCCTTCCACCGTCATCAGCCCCATGCGGCTGACGGCCCTGGTGTCGACGGGGCGGCCACGATGCATCAGCTTGCCCAGCGGCAAGAGATGCTCCTGAAACACGTCGCGCACGGTCTCGATGTAGAATTCGGCCGGCAGATCCATCACCGCGAAATATTCGTCGTAGAAGGTCTTGATGGTCGCCGCCTTCTCCTTCTCGCCCTTGGCGATGTGGTTGGCGAGATCCATGTGCTGCTTGATGTGCCGCTCGAGATTCATCGACACGAAGGCGGTGAGCTGCACGAAGCCGGGATAGACTTTCCGGAATGCGCCGCGGCATTGCACCGGCACGAAGTTGATCAGGTTGCGCTCGAACCATTCGATCGGCTTGCTCTTGGCGAACTCGTTGACCTTGGTCGGCTGGATCCGCGTGTCGATCGGGCCCGCCATCAGCGTCAGCGTTGCGGGGCGCGAGGGATGGTTGCCCTCGCACATGATGGCGGCGGCCGCGAGCGCCGAGACTGACGGCTGGCAGATCGCCACCATATGTGGGCGCGGGCCGAGCTGTCCCAGGAAGTCGATCAGATGCTCGGTGTAATCGTCGAGCCCGAAGCGGCCCTCGCTGCGCGGAATGTCGCGCGGATTGTGCCAGTCGGTGATGTAGACATCGTGGTCCTGCAGCAGCGTCTTCACGGTGCCGCGCAACAGCGTGGCGAAATGGCCGGACATCGGCGCCACCAGCAGCATACGCGGCTGCTCGCTCGCGCCGTCTTTTTTGAAATGCAGCAGCGAGCCGAATGGCGTGGCGTAAGCGATCTCCTCGGTCACGCCGACCTCGCGATTGCCGACCGTCACGCTGTCGATGCCGTAGGCCGGGCGGTCATAGGTGAGGGTGGAGCGCGAGATCAGCTCCAGCGCCGCCGAGAGCCGGCCGACGGCCTGGTCCGACATCCCCTGCGGTACCAGATTGAGGAATTTCAGCGCCGAGGAGGCTCCCGCCCGCAACGGCGCCGTCAAATCCATCTGGTTCTGAAAAGCCTGATAATACATCGACATCATACTGAAGCGCCCACTTATCCGCTGCTTCCATGCAATATCGAAGCCAGACGAGACGTCGCCGCCCTCCTGGAATTGGCACGTCGCTTGCTGCGCGTTGGGTCGGAAACGTGAGGGAAGGGCCCTATGGTGAAGGCGACACTGACCATCAGCAGCAAGAACTATTCATCCTGGTCGCTGCGTGGCTGGCTGCTGACGAAATTTTCCGGGCTCGATTTCGAGGAGATCATCACCGCGCCTGATGACGCATCGGCGCGTGCTGAAATCCTGTTGCTGTCGTCCTCGATCCTGGTGCCCTGCCTGCGGCACGAGGGCGCGACGGTCTGGGATACGCTCGCGATCGCCGAATATCTCAACGAGGTGATGCCGTCAGCCGGGCTGCTGCCTGATGATCGCGTTCAGCGTGCGCATTGCCGCTCCATCTGCGGCGAAATCCATTCCGGTTTCACCACGCTGCGCGCCTCGCTGCCGGTGAACCTGAAGGGGCACTTCCCCGGCTTCAAGATCTGGTCGCGCGCGCAGGCCGACATCGACCGCGTCTGGTCCATCTGGCGCGACTGCCTGGCGAAATCAGGCGGCCCGTTCCTGTTCGGCGAGAAACGCACCATGGCGGATGCGATGTACGCGCCCGTGGTGACGCGCTTCGTCACCTATGACGTCAAGCTCGAGCCGCTTCTGAAGACCTATGCCGACACCATCATGGGCATGCCCGAGATGAGGGAGTGGATCGCGGCGGCCAAGGACGAGCCGGCCGAGATCGAGGAGCTCGAGGTCGAATATTAGGCAGGCCGCGCAGCGCCTTGCCTGTTTCCGGAGCGGATGCGGCCAGCGTCCCCGCCTGCCTCTATGTCCTTGCGATGATTAACTTTTGCGGACGGTCTGCGGCGGCGGCCAGCTCGCGCGCTGGGCAGATATTGTGCGTGCCATCAGTACTTTGTCGACATCTAGCCGTGAACAGCCGCGTACGGAGCCACCAGGCTGATTCGGACGTGATTCGTTCGGGCCGCGTTCCGTTCGTTAAGGTGGAGCGCGGCGCCGTTGCATTTTGAGACAGAGGCGCCCGTCAAGCCGCGCCGGAATGCTTCACGCGCGGCACGCGCCAGCCGATGACGGTGGCTTCCACCGGGACGCCGGCCACGTGGTTCTGCCAGCGGCCCTCGACATAGCGGCAGGCGAACGGCAGTTGATACGTTCCACTGTGGTCCTCACACAGCACTTCGACCGGCAGACCAGGTGGCGGTTCTCCGGCGCCATCGAATTCAGCCAGACGTCTATCACGCGTTGCCATTCCAAAAATCTCCCCTAATCAAAGCCGCGGAAAGAGCGCCCACCTCTTCCGCGCGCGGTTTCCTGCTCCCCATCCAAAGGATCATCCGAGGGAACGTGCCAAGCTCAACGCGAGAATGCGGTGCCAGTGTGGTAGCCTCACGCGGCTCTGCGCAATCGGCGCACATTGCCGTGATCGATGATGAGGAACCTGGATGCCGCGCCGGATCGCCGCTGTTTGTTTCGCCATGTTACCGCTCGTCGCGCCTACGCGGGTCGCGGCGCAGGACGTTCCCGGCATCGAGATCTGCACGGTCGAGAAGACTATGGAGCGGCGTACCAGCTGCCTGCAGAGCAATGTCGATTTCCTCCAGAAGACCATCACCAAGCTCAATCTCGATCACCAGCAGAAACTGGATGCCGCCATGAGGCAGATCGATACGCTGAAGGTGACGCTGGCCGGTTTGCAGAAAACCATCGGCGATCTCCAGGCCGCGCAGGCGAAGCAGGCGGAGGATCTGAAGAAGAAACAGGATGCGCCGCCGCCGAAGGATGCGGTGAAATGAATGGTGCAGTGTCCCCAGGCGGCGCGGGTGGGCAAAGCGAAGCGTGCCCACGGCCGCGGGCAATGAGGCAACGGATCGTTGGCCGGCGCTAATGCGCCTTTGCCCACCCTACGAGTTCCGCGCTAGCGGCACGACAGCAATCCCGATCAAGCGAGGCGCGCGGTGAGGGCGCATCATCACCCCGCTTCGAACGAGAGCCTTGAGCCATGAACCCAGCCCAGCGCGCGCTCTGGTACATCGAAAGCCATCTGGCCGAGCCGATGACGCTCGATGAGATCGCTGCGATCGGAGGCGTGTCGCGGTTCCACATGGTGCGTGCGTTTGCCGCAGCCACCGGCTTCCCGGTGATGCGCTACGTGCGGGCGCGGCGGCTGAGCGAGGCGGCGCGTCGTCTCGCCAACGGCGCGCCGGACATTCTCGGCGTCGCCCTGGAGGCGGATTACGGCTCGCACGAAGCGTTCACCCGCGCGTTCCGCGACCAGTTCGGCACCACGCCCGAAGCGGTCAGAGCGGCGACGTGCACAAGCCAGCTCAAGCTTCAGGAGCCGATCCTCATGGACTCCACGATCTCGGACACTCTCAAAGCCCCGCGCTTCGAAACCGCCAAGGCTTTCCTCGTCGCCGGCCTCGCCGAGCGCATCACCTGCGACAACGGCGCCATCATCCCCGGAATGTGGGCCCGCTTCCACCAGCAGGTCGCCGACATTCCCGGGCGCATCGGCAACGTGGCTTACGGCGTCTGCTGCAACGGCGATGATTCCGGCAATTTCGATTACATCGCCGGTGTCGAGGTCGCCGACTTCTCCGATCTGCCTCGCGGGCTCAGTCGCATCCGTATCCCCGAGCAGCGCTACGCGGTGTTCACCCACAGCGACCACGTCGCCTCGATCCGCCGCACCGTCAACGCGATCTGGAATCAATGGCTGCCGGCTTCCAGCTACAAGGCCGCCGACGCCCCCAATTTCGAGCGCTACGACGAGAAGTTCGATCCGGTCAGCGGCAATGGCGGCTTCGAGATCTGGGTGCCCATCAAAGGATAAGGCTGCAACGCAGCATTGCGCCCGCTTGCTTGGCAAGGGAGACCTGTTTTGTCATAACCGCTGGCAAAACTTGCCAGCGGGGCCCGTGCCGGACATCCCGAGCAAGCCATAACAAGCAGCCCGGAGGGTCCCGCCAATGTCCACTGCCATGTCTGACATCCGCGTTCTCGCCACCGACCTCGAATTCCCGGAAGGCCCCGTCGTGATGCCGGATGGTTCGGTCGTGCTGGTGGAAATCCGTGGCCAGCGCCTGACCCGGGTCTATCCTGATGGCCGCAAGGAGGTCGTCGCTAAGGTGCCGGGCGGGCCGAACGGCGCCGCACTTGGCCCGGACGGAAAAATCTACATCTGCAACAATGGCGGCTTCTCCTGGATTCCGACCGGCAAGATTATCATGCCGGGCCCGCAGCCGGAGGATTATCTCGGCGGGTCGATCCAGCGCGTCGATCTGCAAACGGGCAAGGTCGAGACCGTCGTGACCAAATGCGGCGCGCACGATCTGCGCGGGCCGAACGATCTCGTCTTCGACAAGCATGGCGGCCTCTGGTTCTCCGATCTCGGCAAGCGCCGTCCCCGCGAGATGGATGTCGGCGGCATGTACTATCTCAAGCCCGGCATGACCGAGATCGTCGAAATCGTGCACGGCGTGCTGCCGGCCAACGGCATTGGCCTGTCGCCGGACGAGAACACCGTCTACATCGCGGAGACGCCGACGGCCCGGCTCTGGGCCTATGAGCTCTCCGCGCCCGGCGTGCTCAAGCCGCGCGAGGCGATCTATCGCGGCGAGCGGGGCAAGCCGATCTGCGGCCTTGGCGGCTACCAGATGTTCGACTCGCTCGCGGTCGAGGCCAACGGCAATGTCTGCGTCGCCACGCTCGTCTCCGGCTGCATCTCGGTGGTCGCGCCCGACGGCGCCCTGGTCGAGCAGGTCCCGACCGGCGACCGCGTCACCACCAACATCGCCTTCGGCGGCCCCGAGCTGAAGACCGCCTATATCACGCTGTCAGGCAAGGGCGAGCTGATCGTCATGGACTGGCCGCGCAGCGGTTTGCCGTTGAATTTTCTGAATAAGTGACGATGGCGTAGTACGCCATCGTCATCCCGGGGCGGCTCGAAGAGCCGAACCCGGGATCTCGAGATTCCGCGTCTGGTCCTGCGGACCATCCCGGAATGACAACCATGAGGACGATCGAATGCCCTGGCCTGATCCCATCACCCTGCGTGGACAGCACGCCCGTCTCGAGCCGCTGTCGAAACAGCACCTTGCGGGGCTGACCGAGGCCGTGAAGGACGGCGAGCTGTCAAAGCTCTGGTACACCGCGATCCCGCTGCCCGAGAACATGGGCAAGGAGATCGACCGCCGCCTCGGCCTTCAGGCCGCTGGCTCGATGCTGCCATTCACGGTGTTCGACGCCGGCGGCAACATCGTCGGCATGACGACCTACATGAACATCGACGCCAACAACCGCCGCGTCGAGATCGGCTCGACCTGGTATGGCAAGAGCGTGCAGCGCGGCCCGCTCAACACGCAGTGCAAGCTGCTGCTGCTCACCCACGCCTTCGAGGCGCTGAACTGCATCGCGGTGGAATTCCGCACCCATTTCTTCAACCACCAGAGCCGCCGCGCCATCGAGCGTCTCGGCGCCAGGCAGGACGGCATTTTGCGCAGCCACCAGGTCGCGCCCAACGGCACGCTGCGCGACACCGTCGTGTACAGCATCACCGCCGCCGAATGGCCGACGGTGAAGGCGCATCTGGAATATCAACTCAACGACAAGCCGCGCTAGTTTTCATGCATGCTTTTCGCACCAATGCCGCCGCGGGCTCGATGACCTCTCCCATAGGGAGAGGTCGCGCCGAAGGCGCGGGTGAGGGGACCGGTCTCTCGTGGGACCTGAAGCCCTCACCCGATTTGCTGCGCAAATCGACCTCTCCCTCCGGGAGAGGTGAAGGGGCGCGAGCTTCAGGCACCGATTCAATCAAGACTCATTTCGCTTTAAAGGCGCAGGCACCATGGATAGATTTGACTATGTGATTGTTGGCGCGGGTTCGGCCGGTTGCGTCCTCACCTCCAGGCTCAGCGAAGATCCCAACACCAGCGTCTGCGTGCTCGAAGCGGGGCCGAACGACTGGCACCCCTACATCCATCTGCCGGCGGGTTTCATCAAGACCTTCCACATGAAGAGCATCAACTGGGCCTATCAGCAGGAGCCCGGGCCCTACACCAATGGGCGCAGCATCTACGCGCCGCGCGGCAAGACGCTCGGCGGCTCGTCCTCGATCAACGGCCACATCTACAACCGCGGCCAGCGCATGGATTTCGACACCTGGGCGCAGATGGGCAATCGCGGCTGGGGCTATGCCGACGTGCTGCCCTACTTCCGCCGGCTGGAGAAGCGGATCGGCGAAGGCGAGGACATCTATCGCGGCCGCGACGGCAACCTCATCGTCACCACGATGGACTGGCGCGATCCGCTCTGCGAGGCCTTCATGGAAGGCGCGGTCTCGCTCGGCATTCCGCGCAACCCTGACTACAACGGCAGGACCCAGGAAGGCGTCTCCTATTGCCAGCGCACCATCAACAACGGCCTGCGCGTCTCCGGCGCGACCGCTTTCCTGAAGCCGGCGATGAAGCGGCCGAACGTGCATGTGCACACGCATGCGCATGCGACCGAGATCATCTTCGAGGGCAAGCGCGCCGTCGGCGTACGCTACAGCAAGGGCGGTCGCGGCGGCACGCCGGTGGAGGTGCGCGCCAACAAGGAGGTGATCCTCGCCGGCGGCACCTATAATTCGCCGCAGCTGTTGCAGCTCTCCGGCATCGGCTCGCCCGACCTGCTGAACGCCCATGGCATCAAGGTGCGTCACGCGCTGCCGGTCGGCGAGGGGCTGCAGGACCACTACGCCCCGCGCACGGTGGCGCGGGTCAAGGACATCAAGACCATCAACGAGCTTCGCCGCGGCTGGCGGCTCTGGGTCGAGGCGATGAAATGGGCCACCGCACGCCGCGGCCTGCTCTCGCTGTCCCCGACCATGGTCTATTGCTTCTGGCACTCCGGCGAGAGCGCGGAGTCGTCCGACCTCCAGCTCACCTTCACGCCGGCAAGCTACAAGGAAGGGGTGCAGGGCCAGCTCGAGGACGAGCCCGGCATGACGGTGGCGTCCTGGCAGCAGCGCCCGGAGAGCCGCGGCTATGTCCGCATCCGCTCCAATGATCCGTTCGCGCCGCCGATCATCCAGACCAATTATCTCGATGCCGAGCTCGACCGCCGCGTCATCGTCGGCGGCATGAAGCTGGCGCGGCGGCTCTTGAAGAGCGCGCCGCTGTCGCCCTATTACGCCTATGAGGATTTCCCCGGCCCCAACGTCGTCACCGACGACGAGTTTTTGCACGCGGCAACAGAGCGGGGCACCACGACTTTCCACCCCGGCTGCACCTGCCGCATGGGCCCGGCGGACTCGACCTGGGCCGTCGTCGACGACCAGCTCCGCGTCCACGGCCTCGAAGGCCTCCGCGTCATCGACGCCTCGGTGATGCCTCGCATGATCTCGGCGAACCTCAACGCATCGACGATGATGATCGCCGACCGCGCCTCCGATTTGATCCGCGGCAAGGCCCCGATGGAAGCCACGCGGATTCCGGAGACGGCGGTGGGAACAGCAGCGTAGGGTGGGTTAGCTAGCGGGTTGCGCGAAGCGCAATCCGCTGGCGTAACCCACCCTACGAGACGACCCGTCGGGCAAAACACCCGCCACCCCGTCAACCCCTCCGTACAAAAATATTCCGCTTTGCCGAAATTCGGATTTGTCGTATGTTTCGCCCATCCTGATCCGGCGAAGAGGGGCGGTCGTACGTCGTCACGAGCCGCGGATCGGGCTGCGGTGGACGTGGGCAGCGTCGTCGCGGATGCGGGTCGCAGGGCGGGGCGATGGATTGAGCCGAGCCCCGTGAGCGACTTGCAAGCCGCGTTGTACGAACGGCGCCGAAGCCCTGCGAAGCCTCTTGGCGAAGCAGGGTCGTCCGCGTACGGCAAAACCGTGTGGTCCCGGCCGTCGTCGCTACGGTCAAGTCTTGCGGATGCGGCAGCAGCGTCAACCGGCGCGGTGCCGGTGACTTCCGCAAGGCGAGGGAGGCCAGAAGGAATTCGGCTCCCGGGAGAGCGCGGCATAAGCCGTCCGACCATCGCGCAGGGAAGGCCGTGTGTTCGGCTTCACCTGTATGCCGCTGTGCATTTCTCATTGCGCTACACGCGCACAGCGGACCGTGGGTGCTCAGTCGGCACCCGGCCTTCCCTGCACCCTCTGTTCTTGGGGGTGACGGAACGAAGCAAAGCTCGGGCGGGATCAGCCGCGAGGATGCGAAGGTATGTCTGCGAGTCAAAGTGCGAGCTGAACGAGCGGCGATGCTGCCTCATACTCCGTCATTGCGAGCGCAGCGAAGCAATCCAGAGTCTTTCCGCGGAAGGATTCTGGATTGCTTCGCTGCGCTCGCAATGACGATGTGGAGATGATGGTGCGTCACACTGCACTCCCGTGCCCCGGACGCGGATATCGTAGGGTGGGCAAAGCGAAGCGTCCCCACGTATCTTGCGTGTCGTTACCGATTGGTGGGCACGGCGCGTCGCGCGTTTGCTCACCCTACGGCACCGTGAGATTCGCCGTAGCTCGCCTCACACTTCCCTTCTGCTCAAGAACGCCAGTCGCTCGAACAGGTGCACGTCCTGCTCGTTCTTCAGCAGCGCGCCGTGCAGCGGCGGGATCAGTTTGCGCGGGTCGCGTTCCCTAAGCTGCTCGACGCTCATGTCCTCGTTGAGCAGAAGCTTGAGCCAGTCCAAAAGCTCGGAGGTCGACGGCTTCTTCTTCAGGCCGGGCACCTCGCGCACCTCGAAGAAGATGCGCAAGGCTTCCTCGACCAGGCGCTTCTTGATGCCGGGGAAGTGGACGTCGACGATGCGCCCCATCGTGTCGGCATCGGGGAACTTGATGTAGTGGAAGAAGCAGCGGCGCAGGAAGGCGTCCGGCAGCTCCTTCTCGTTGTTGGAGGTGATCATCATGATCGGGCGCTGCTTGGCCTTGATGGTCTCGCCGGTCTCGTAGACATGGAATTCCATGCGGTCGAGCTCGAGCAGCAAATCGTTGGGGAATTCGATGTCGGCCTTGTCGATCTCGTCGATCAGGAGCACCGGGCGCTGCTCGGCCGTGAAGGCTTCCCACAGCTTGCCGCGCTTGATGTAGTTCTTGATGTCGGACACGCGGGCATCGCCGAGCTGGCTGTCGCGCAGGCGCGACACTGCATCGTATTCGTAGAGGCCCTGCTGGGCCTTGGTTGTGGACTTGATGTGCCAGGTCAAAAGCGGCGCGTTCAACGCCTTCGCCACTTCCTCCGCCAGCACCGTCTTGCCGGTGCCGGGCTCGCCCTTCACCAGGAGCGGCCGCTCCAGCACGATCGAGGCATTGACGGCGACCTTGAGATCGTCGGTCGCAACATAGTCCTTGGTGCCGGTAAATTTCATCGCGCGTCCTTGTTGGTCGTCGGCGGGAAGAGTGCCCCGGTCGCGACATGGGAACGGCCGCACGTGGCGGCCGTTCCTGGTTCGGTCAGGCTTTCAGACCCGTCTTATCAGCGAAAGGATCACCAGCACAATCACCGCGCCGATCGTGGCATCGACGATGGAGCCGAGCGTGCCGGTCGCGAGCTCGATGTGCAGCTGCGGCAGTACCCAGCTGGCCACCAGTGCGCCGATGATACCGACGACGATGTTGCCGATCAGCCCAAATCCCGCCCCGTGGACAATCTTGCCGGCCAGCCAGCCGGCGATCGCGCCAATGATGAGCGCTGCGAGAATACCCATTGCATCATTCCCCAAAACGACCCGTTGAGGTGGTCAATTCTAGAGCAAATAGCCTCCCGGTCCATGTTGAATCGCAGGCTCGCGATTGTCCTTCACCTCTCCCCGACGGGGAAAAGTCGGATCGCGCTTGCGATCCGGGTGAGGGGGCGCAGGTCCCTCGAGGAAGCAGAACCCCTCACCCGGCACTGCGTGCCGACCTCTCCCTGTGGGAGAGGTGAAGGGGCGCCCCTTGACGTCCGTCCACCGACGGGCAATCTGTCACCCATGTTCCTGCAATTCTTCACGTCTCTGCGCGATGCGCAGGTCCCCGTCACGCTGCGCGAATACCTCACGCTGATGGAGGCGCTCGACGCTGACCTGTCGGACTATTCGGTCGAGAATTTCTACTACCTCTCGCGCGCCTCGCTGGTGAAGGACGAGCGCAATCTCGACAAGTTCGATCGTGTCTTCGGCACGGTGTTCAAGGGGCTGGAAAGCCTGCTCGACGCCATGGAGAAGGCGGAGATTCCCGAGGAATGGCTGAAGAAGCTCGCCGAAAAATACCTTTCCGAGGAAGAGAAGAAGCAGATCGAAGCCATGGGCTGGGACAAGCTCATGGAGACCTTGAAGAAGCGCCTCGAGGAGCAGAAGGGCCGCCATCAAGGCGGCTCGAAATGGATCGGCACGGCCGGCACCTCGCCGTTCGGCGCGCATGGCTACAATCCCGAAGGCGTCCGCATCGGCCAGGAGAAGAACCGCAACAACCGCGCCGTGAAGGTGTGGGACAAGCGCGAGTTCAAGGATCTCGACGGCAATGTCGAGCTCGGCATCCGCAACATCAAGGTGGCGCTGCGCCGCCTGCGCAAATTCGCGCGCACCGGCGCGCCCGACGAGCTCGATCTCGACACCACCATTCGCGAGACCGCCAATCACGGCTATCTCGACGTTCACATGCGCCCCGAGCGGCGCAATGCGGTGAAGCTGCTGGTGTTCTTCGACATCGGCGGCTCCATGGATTCGCATATCGAGCAGGTCGAGGAGCTGTTCTCGGCGGCGAAGAGCGAGTTCAAGCACATGGAGTATTTCTACTTCCACAACTGCCTCTATGAAGGCGTGTGGAAGCAGAACAAGCGCCGCTTCACCGATCGCACCCCGACCTGGGACGTGCTGCACAAATATCCGCACGACTACAAGGTCGTGTTCGTCGGCGACGCCTCGATGAGCCCTTACGAGATCATGGTGCCCGGCGGCTCGGTCGAGCATGTCAACGAGGAGCCCGGCTCGGTCTGGCTCGACCGCATCATCCGCACCTATCCGCACACGGTGTGGCTCAACCCGGTCGCGCAGAAGCACTGGGACTATTCGGAATCCACCACCATCATCAAACGCATCTTCGCCAATCGCATGTACCCGATCACGATCGAAGGTCTGGAGAATGCGATGAAGGAATTGACGCACTAGCCTCGGTCATTCCGGGGCGCCCGAAGGGCGAGCCCGGAATTCATCGGGCGGCAGAGTTAGTCGAGAAATGGATTCCGGGTTCGCGCTGCGCGCGCCCCGGAAGAGAAGAAGGGAGAACCACATGCCCCAAAACATCACCCGCGGCATCAAGCAGCTTTGCGACGAGGCCAATGCCGAGATCGAGACGCTCTCGGCCAAGGACGCCATCGAGATCTCCAAGAATGGCGACGTCGTCATCGTCGATATCAGAGATCCCCGCGAGATCGAGCGCGAGGGCCGCATTCCCGGTGCATTCTCCTGCACCCGCGGCATGCTCGAATTCTGGATCGATCCGCAGAGCCCCTACGCCAAGCCGATCTTCCAGGAGGACAAGAAGTTCGTGTTTCACTGCGCCGGCGGCCTGCGCTCCGCGCTCGCCGCCAAGACCGCGCAAGACATGGGTCTCAAGCCTGTCGCCCACATCGCCGGCGGCTTTGCCGCCTGGCGCGATGCCGGCGGACCGACGGAAGCCTGGGAGCCGAAGAAGAAGTAATTGCTCTCGTCATTCCGGGGCGCGACGAAGTCGCGAACCCGGAATCCATTTATCCACCAACTCTGCCGCACGATGGATTCCGGGTTCGTGCTGCGCACGCCCCGGAATGACAAGGAATTAGCAGCATGACCCCCGATCCCCTCGTCTCCACCGAATGGCTCGCCGCCCATATCAATGATTCCAACGTCAAAGTGCTCGACGCCAGCTTCAAGCTGCCGGGCGTGCTGCCGCTGCCGAAGGATGATTATCTCGCCGCGCATCTGCCGGGTGCTGTGTTCTTCGACGTCGACGCGGTGTCCGATCATTCCAATCCGCTGCCCCACATGTATCCGAGCGCCGAGCAGTTCGGCCGCGACGTCGGCAATCTCGGCATTTCCAACGCCGATACAGTGGTGATCTACGATGCCGGCGGCTGGGTCGCCGCGCCCCGCGCGTGGTGGATGTTCCTGGCCTTCGGCCACAGCAATGTCCGCATCCTCAATGGCGGCCTGAAGAAGTGGCGCGCCGAGGGACGTGCGGTCGAGAGCGGCGAGGTCAAGCCGAAGCCTGCAAGCTTCAGGGCCAGTTACGATCCGAAGCGCGTGCGCAGCATGCAGCAGCTGATCGCCAACCTCCAAAGCCGCGCCGAGCAGGTGATCGACGCCCGCGCCGCCGATCGTTTCGAGGGCCGCGCTCCCGAGCCGCGCGCGGGCATCCGCTCCGGCCACATCCCCGGCGCGCGCAATGTGCCTTATAGCCAGCTGTTCGATGCCGCGACCGGGGTGATGAAGCCACTCGAGGATTTGCGCGCCGCCTTCACCGGTGCCGGCGTCAAGCTCGATGCGCCGATCGTCACGAGCTGCGGCTCCGGTGTCTCTGCCGGCGTGCTGACGCTCGCGCTCTATCGCCTTGGGATTACCGACACCGCGCTCTATGACGGCTCGTGGTCGGAATGGGGCCAGGAGGGCGGCCCGGCCATCGCGACCGGACCGGCGTAAGCCTTATTGGCGCGGGCGCGTGGACGCCGTGGCGAGCATCTGCTGCTGCCGCTGCTGTAGCTGCTGCTGTTGTAGCTGCTGCAGCTGCTGCTGTTGTTGTAGCTGCTGCAGCTGCCGTTGCTGGCCGAACGGATCGAGCGCCTGGTTGACCTGCTGAGGCGGCGCGCGCCGTACGATGCGGTGACGCTTCTTCGGCTTGTATGCACGCGGCTTGCTGTCTTGCTTTGCGCTGTTGGCCTTGGGCTCTGCCGGCGGCGCGAGGTCGTTCAGTGCCGCCACTCTGGCCGCTGCGATGTCGCTCACGCGCGAGGCCAGCGCCGGCGTTGCGGTGCGCGGCACGTCGGTGGCGCTCATGGCCGGGGCCGGAATCGTCATGGCGATGGAAGCCGTGGTGTCGGCCGGGGTGAGCGTGTCGGTGGGCGCGGAAGCTGCCGCCTCACTCCTGGCCGGCTCAGGAGCCTGCGCTTCGGTGGCGGACGCAGCCGGCTCTGCCACCGCCGCAACGGCGACGACCTGAGGCTCAGGCTGGACCTTGGCGTCGAGCGTCACCGCAGCCATCTGCTCGGGTCCCGTTTCGACCGCGGGCAGTCCGATGCTCGGGACCTGGTTGCTCGAGACCTGGTTGCTCGAGACCTGGCTGCTCGAGACCTGCGCGGGCATCGCAGGCGCCGCATCGTTGGCGACCGGCGCGGCGGGCTCGATGCGCAGGGCCGCAAGCACCGGCTGGGCAGGCTCGGAGGCTTGCGCGAACATCTGCTCCTGCGGGCCGTTCCGCCAGGAGGGGTTGCTGACATACTGCTCGTGGCTCGCCCGCACGAGCGCGGCGGCGCCCAGGCCGAACACCAGGATGGAGGTAGACAGCAGGATCGCGGCAAGCAGGAAGCGAAAGCCGGGAAGCATCGACGGGTTGCGAATTTCCGCCCCGGCGGCGTGTGGCCAGGGCCCATGAGCCATCTGAACGCGGTGACGGTACTGGTTGCCGCCTTCGCCACGCGGGGATTCGAGCTCAAATCGGTGGCGAATCAGGCTGATTCGACCATATCGCAACGCCTTCGCCCCGTTCCGTAAAAATCGGGGCTGATGACTCCGGCAATCTACGGCGGGGTGCGATTTTCACCCCGTGATGCAACGGGGCAACTGTGTGCGATTGCATCACAAATCGCTAAATCGGGCACAAATCAGCCTGTTATGTCTTGAATGTGCCGCTATCTTCGGTCATCTGGCCCTCATCGGCTCGGACGGGGCCCGGGGACTTACAAGAGCGATGATGATCAAACATTTTCTGACGATATGCGCTGCCGCAACAGTCGCTGCGGCGGGAACTTCGCTTGCACAGGCCCAGAGCTATCCGGTTCAGCAGGCGCCGAGCTATGGCGCCCCGGCCGAGTATCGGCCCGGTGACCGCACCCCGAATTTCGACGCGCTGGACGACGACGACGCAATGCCGCAGGCCTCGCTGCCGCCGCCCGGGCCGGCTGAGGATCCGCGCTACGCTCGTCCCGCCGGCCCGCCGGTCTATTCCGCGGCTCCGCCGCAGGGCCCGGTGATGTCGCCGGATGACCCGCGTTATGGCCGCCCGGCTGGCGCTCCGCCGGTCTATTCCGCCGCACCGCCGCAGGGGCCGGTCATGTCGCCCGACGATCCCCGTTATGGCCGCCCTGCCGCTCCGCCCGCGGTGATCTATGCCGACCGTCCGGGGCAGGCGCCAACCAACGATGGCATGCGTCCGCCCGAAGCTATCGGTGGCCCCGCCGCGACCGGCGCGGTCCCACAGCAGGGCGCCGATGGCCGGCCGACGTCGGTCGCCGCGCTGCCGCCCGAAGAGCAGCCCGACGCTGCCCCCGTGCAACTGCCGCCGAACCTGCGCCGCCAGGAAGTCGCGTTCCAGACCAAGGAGCCGGCCGGCACCATCGTGGTCGATACCCCGAACACCTACCTCTATTACGTCCTCGGCAATGGCCGTGCGATTCGCTACGGCGTCCGCGTCGGCCGCGACGGCTTCACCTGGACCGGCGTGCAGAAGATCACCCGCAAGGCCGAGTGGCCGGATTGGCATCCGCCGGCGGAAATGATCGAGCGCCAGCCCTATCTGCCGCGCTTCATGGCCGGTGGCGAAGGCAATCCGCTGGGCGCCCGCGCGATGTATCTCGGTTCGACCGTGTACCGCATCCACGGCACCAACCAGCCCTCGACGATCGGCAAGTTCGTCTCGTCAGGCTGTATCGGCATGCTGAACGAGGACGTCTCGGACCTGTTTGACCGTGCCAAGGTCGGCACCCGCGTCGTGGTGATGCCTGGCAATCCGCCGGCTGGTACGACGACCGCGTCGGCCGCGCCTGCACCCGGTCCGGCTCCAATGGCCGCCCAGGCAGGCCCCGTGCCGGGCACGCAGCCGACCGTCGTGCCGCCGCTGCCCGCCCCGGTCACCGTGCGCTAAAGCGCTTCACGAATTCAGATTGCAAAAGGGCGTGCCATCGGCACGCCCTTCGTCATTTCAGGCGAGCTTGCGAGGCAGCTCACCGCCCTTGGTCCAGGCGTCGATCGCCTCGACCATCTGGCCGTAATGGATGCGCAAGCCGTCCTTGGTGGCGTAGCCGAGATGCGGCGTCAGCACGACATTGTCGAGCTTGCGGAAGGGATGGTCGACCGGCAGCGGCTCGACCGAGAATACGTCGAGGCCAGCGCCCGCGATCCTGCGCTGCTGCAAGGCCTCCAGCAGCGCGGCCTCATCGACAATGGGCCCGCGCGCGGTGTTGACGAGGAACGCGGTCGGCTTCATCCGCGCAAGATCCTCGCGGCTGACGAGGCCGCGCGAGCGCTCGCTCAGCACCACATGGATGGTGATGATGTCGGCCTTCGCGAACAGCTCCTCCTTGGTGGCGTAGCCGACGCCGGCGGCGGCGCACTTCTCCGGGGTGAGGTTCGGGCTCCAGGCAATCACCTTCATGCCGAACGCCTTGGCGATGCCGGCCATCTTGCTACCGAGCTTGCCGAGGCCGACGATGCCGAGCGTCAGGCCTTCGATCTCGACACCGGCAAAGGTCTGCCAGGGCTCGCCGGCATGCATGCGCGCATTCTCGCGGCCGATGCCGCGGGTCAGCTCCAGGATGAGGCCCATGGTCAGCGGCGCAGTTGGATCACGCGAATATTGCGTGCCGCCGATCACGACGCCCCTGGCCTTCGCGGCCTCCATGTCGATCGCCGCGTTGCGCATGCCTGACGTGAGCAGCAGCCTCAGCTTGGGCAGCTTGTCGAACAGGCTCCGGGGGAACGCCGTGCGCTCGCGCATCGCGCAGATGATCTCGAAATCGGCGAGCGCGCTGACCGCAGCCTGCTCCGAGGTGAAGGGATGGCTGAACACGGTGGTGTCGATCCGGTCGGAGAGTTTCGACCAGTCGGCGACGTCGAGGGCGAGGTTGAAATAGTCGTCGAGGATTGCACAGCGCAGCCGCGTCATCAGCGTCGATCCAAGGCCAGAGTTGACGGCGAGAGGTGACAGCGCCGGGCGGGGCGCCATTGTCGGAACGGGGCCATGGTTGCGCGCATTCAGCTCCGCGCGCAAGCAGTCTGGGACTTCAAAAATCCGACAGGGACGGGGCGCTTCAGCGCGGCTTCAACCGGATCGGTGCATCCATGCCGTGCTTGGCGCGCCAGGCGGGGCCGGGGCCGCGCATATAGTGCAGTTCGGGCCGGTAGGGATTGAAGGCGGTGGCGAAGAAGCGCTTCCAGAAACCCTTGATCTCGGACACGAGCGCGTTGCCGCGACCGGCTTCCGCCGGAACGGGAAGGGAATGGGTCTCAATCAGAGCCATGATGGGGCCTCGCTGTGCTCCCGTTCATTCTGAGCGGGTGGCGCTGTTGCCGCGCGAAACCGAGCTTTGGCCTGATTGATTAAAAGATGGTTTCAATTGTCCGGATCGGTGGCCGGATGGTGTCCGGCCAGTATTCATCCGTGGTGAACGGAGGGAAAACATTGCCCTTTGGGGGCGGGATCGCTACATCGGCGGCTAGCAAATCTCCTCAAATTGAAGGTTTCACGGGACCGATGGCGCGCCAGTTCATCTATTTCATGCAAGGCCTGACCAAGAGCTACCCGACCCGGAAGGTGCTCGACAACATCCATCTCAGCTTTTACCCGGACGCCAAGATCGGCGTTCTCGGCGTCAACGGCTCTGGTAAGTCGACCTTGCTCAAGATCATGGCGGGCCTCGACAAGGAATATACCGGCGAGGCCTGGGTCGCCGAGGGCGCCCGCGTCGGCTATCTCGAACAGGAACCGCACCTGGATCCCGCGCTTTCCGTCCGCGAGAACGTCATGCAGGGCGTCGCCAAGCAGAAGGCGATCCTCGACCGCTACAACGAGCTCGCCGTCAATTATTCGGACGAGACCGCCGACGAGATGACCAAGCTGCAGGACGAGATCGAGGCCCAGGGCCTCTGGGATCTCGACAGCAAGGTCGACCAGGCCATGGACGCGCTGCGCTGCCCGCCTGATGATGCCGACGTGACGAAGCTCTCCGGCGGCGAGCGCCGCCGTGTCGCGCTGTGCCGTCTTCTGCTCGACCAGCCCGACCTCCTTCTGCTGGACGAACCGACCAACCATCTCGACGCCGAATCCGTGTCGTGGCTCGAAGGTCATCTTCGCAACTATCCCGGCGCCATCCTGATCGTCACCCACGACCGCTACTTCCTCGACAACGTCACGGGGTGGATCCTCGAGCTCGATCGCGGCCGCGGCATCCCCTACGAGGGCAATTATTCGTCCTGGCTGGTGCAGAAGCAGAAGCGCCTCGAGCAGGAAGGCCGCGAGGACGCCGCGCACCAGAAGACGCTCGCCCGCGAGCAGGAATGGGTCGCGTCCTCGCCCAAGGCGCGCCAGGCCAAGTCGAAGGCGCGCTATCAGCGCTATGAGGAGCTGCTCAAGCAGGCGAGCGAGAAGCAGACCCAGACTGCGCAGATCATCATTCCCGTGGCCGAGCGGCTCGGCGCCAACGTGGTCGATTTCGAAGGCCTCAGCAAAGGCTTCGGCGATCGGCTCCTGATCGACGATCTCACCTTCAAGTTGCCGCCCGGCGGCATCGTCGGTGTCATCGGTCCCAACGGCGCCGGCAAGACCACGCTGTTCAGGATGATCACGGGGCAGGACAAGCCCGACAAGGGCACGATCACGATCGGCGAGACCGTGCATCTGGGCTATGTCGACCAGTCACGCGATGCGCTCGACGGCAAGAAGACCGTGTGGGAGGAAATCTCCGGCGGCAACGAGCTGATCCTGCTCGGCAAGAAGGAAGTGAACTCGCGCGGCTATTGCTCGTCGTTCAACTTCAAGGGCGCTGACCAACAGAAAAAGGTCGGCGCACTCTCCGGCGGTGAACGCAACCGCGTGCATCTGGCAAAGATGCTGAAGTCCGGCGCCAACGTGCTGCTGCTCGACGAACCGACCAACGACCTCGACGTCGACACGCTCCGCGCGCTCGAAGAGGCGCTGGAGGATTTCGCCGGCTGCGCCGTCATCATCAGCCACGATCGCTGGTTCCTCGACCGCATCGCGACCCACATCCTGGCCTTCGAAGGCGACAGCCATGTCGAATGGTTCGAAGGCAACTTCCAGGATTACGAGAAGGACAAGATGCGCCGCCTCGGCCAGGACAGCATCATCCCGCACCGCGTGAAGTACAAGAAGCTGACGCGGTGATGGTGTGATGATGCGGCGGGCGCTCATCGCTGCGGCGATCATCATCGCCGGCGGATGGCCGTCCGCCCATGCTGCCGATGCTGCCTTTACGCAGTTCATCGCCTCGCTCTGGCCGGAAGCGCAAGAGGCCGGCGTCTCGCGCGCGACGTTCGACCGGGAGACGCGCGGGCTTGAGCCTGACTACAAGCTGCCCGATCTGATTCTGCCGGGGCGGCCCGCGACCGGTGCGCCGTCGCAGGCCGAGTTCGTGCAGGTGCCGGCCGATTACGTCCGGGAAGCCTCGATTGCGAATCTCGCGGGCGAGGGACAGCGGCTGCTGCAAAAATACAATGTCGCGCTGACGAAGATCGAGAAGAGCTCCGGCGTCCCTGCGACCGTCATGCTCGCGATCTGGGGACGTGAAACCGACTATGGTCGCTATAAACTGCCCTACGATCTCGTCCGCGTGCTGGCAACGCAGGCCTATGTCGGCCGGCGCAAGGACACCTATCGCAACGAGTTCATCCTCGCGCTGAGGATCCTCGGCGAGGGCGTGGTGACGCGCAAGGACATGACCTCATCATGGGCGGGTGCCACAGGGCTCACGCAATTCCTGCCGTCCGAATATTACAAGCATGGCGTCGATTTCGACGGCGATGGTCGCATCGACATTTGGCACTCGGTGCCGGATGCGCTCGCCTCGGCTGCGCAGCAGCTCGTCAACAAGGGATGGCAGAGTGGCGTGCGCTGGGCCTATGAAGTGCAGGCACCTGCCAAGGTCGACTGCACCATTGGCGTGCCTGAGGTGACCAAGCCGATCGGTCAGTGGTTGCGTGAAGGCTTCGTGCCGGTGCGCGGGCAGAAGCTGAGTGCCGCAGAGCAGGCTCAGCCGGCCTCGCTGCTTCAGCCGGAGGGCATCTATGGTCCGGCATTCCTGACCACGAAGAATTACTACGTCATCAAGGAATACAATTTTTCCGACCTTTACGTGCTGTTCGTCGGTCATCTCAGCGACCGCATGACCAGCCCGCTGCCGTTTGCGACGCCATGGTCGGCATCGAAGCAGCTGCGTACGAAGGATGTGGAGGCGATGCAGCGCGGGCTCACCCGCATCGGATTGTACAAGGACAAGATCGACGGCAAGGCCGGCATGCAGACGCGCGCCGCGCTCGGCGCTTATCAGAAATCGGCGGCGCTCAAGGTTGATTGCTGGCCGAGCGAAGAGGTGCTGCGCTCGATCCAGGCCGCGCGCTAGCGGCCTTCCCAAAGAAAAAGCCCGGCCGATGGTCTCGGCCGGGCTTCGATCGCAGCGCCTGGTCAGCGCCGTGCGATCGGATCAGTAGCAGACGCGAACCGGGCGAATGACCCAGCCGTAACCGTCCCAATAGCGCTGCCGCTGCCAGTAGCAGGGCGGCGGGGGCGGAGCGGGCTCGGCGACGTAAACCGGGCCACCATAGGCCGGACGGCTCGATGCGATCGCGCCGCCGACAATGGCGCCGCCGATCAGGCCGGCCGCGATGCCGGCGCCGATGTTGTCACCGGCTTTGGCGGACGGAGTGGCGGTCACCAGCGAACCGGCGATCGTCGCAACCGTGAGGGCGGCAACAATAGTCTTCTTCATGCTCTTGGCTCTCCTGGGAGAAGGACGTCCCTTGTTAGGAGCGTCCAGGGTTCAAAGGTTCACGCACACTCTAATGGAATTGGCCTTGCAGCTAGAAAGCGCGCAATTGGTCAATCCACGGTAAACGCACACGGAGCTGTGACGAGAAAAAGCGGTCTTTTTCAGGCTTTGAGATGAACGGCGCATCCGTAGTGAACCGGCCCAACGAGAACGGCTCCAGCGATCCGGTCTAACGCGCCTCAGCCACAGACTCGGACGCGGCGAACGCGCCAGGCGTAGCCGTCCCAGAAGCGCTGCTTCTGCCAGACGCAACCATCGCCGTAATAGTCGTCGGCCACGTAGCCGGGACCCGGCGCGTAATAGCGGGGCGGATAGTAGCCGTAGCCTGGGCCATAGGCGTAACCGGGGCTGGGTCCGTAATAATACGGAGAAGCCAGCGCGCCACCGACGATGGCACCACCGATGATGCCGGCGGCGACGCCTGCTGCGACACCTCGCTGCGCGTGGGCAGGCGCTCCCGTGGTCAGGACCAGGGTGGCGGCGGCAGCGATTGCCAATAGCGTCTTCTTCATCGGCTCGACCTTTCACAGGAACGCATAACTCTTGCGGCCAAAGTTCCATATTTCGCTTGAATGATCAATGAACGGCGCAATGGGCGGGTGCGACCAATGGTTGAGACAGAGGCTTCCAGGAGACGACGATGAATGCCCTGACCAATGCCCTGATCGCCTTCGGCGCCGTTGGCGTGGTGGGTTATGCCCTGATGACCCACCTGCAGAACCGCGCCCCTCGGACGCGTACCAGAGCAAGCGGCGATGGCGGCGCCGACAGCTATTCGGATACGACGAATGACGGCTTCTCGTTAGGAAGCTGGTTCCCCAGCGACAGTTCCGGAAGCTCGACCGACAGCGGCAGCTGCTCCGCCAGTGATAGTGGCGGCAGCGGTGGAGATTGTGGCGGCGGTGGTGATGGTGGAGGCGGCGGGAGCAGCGATTAAGCCCGGTCCGGCATCCTTTTGATCCAGCGCAACTCGCTAATTTAGAGCCGTTCTAGGCTTTATCCGGGCCAGTTTGGAATAGCTTGAAATACCGGTTTTTCCTTTTGCGTCCGGCCGGCCCCTTAAATATCGATGATGGTGCATCACCGAAGGGGCCTATCGCTTCCATGATCGTTTGTTCCTGTAACGTGCTGAGCGATGACGATATCCGCGCCGCCGTCGCCGAGTCCGACGATGCTGTGCGCCATGCCAAGCAGGTCTATGGATGCCTCGGCTGTAGCGCCGAATGCGGTCGCTGCGCCCGAACGATCAAGACGATCATCGACGAAGCGCTCGGCCCGTGTGCGCAGTCCTGCTGCGCCGGTTGCCCGCACAGCCACACGGTGGCTGCGAACGACGAGTTCGCCGAACCCGCCCAGTTCGCCCTCGCGGCCTGCTGAAAATTTCCGCGACGCCGGCTGAGCTTTTCCCCGGCTGCGTCCCGGCAGTCAGTTGCCCTTGTATTTAAACTCATTTAGAAGCGTTCTAAATCGGATGGAACCGATTTGGACTGCAGGAGCTGGAGTGGACCATGCAAGGCGACGCAAAAGTTATCGACTATCTCAACAAGGCGCTGCGTCACGAACTGACTGCGATCAACCAGTACTGGCTGCACTACCGCTTCCTCGACAATTGGGGCCTTCTCGACATGGCCAAGGTCTGGCGCAAGGAGTCGATCGAGGAGATGGAGCACGCTGACAAGCTCACTGCGCGCATCCTGTTCTTCGACGGCTTCCCGAACATGCAGGTGCTGGATCCGCTCCGCATCGGCCAGAACGTCAAGGAGATCATCGAGTGCGATCTTGCCGCCGAGATGAGCGCGCGTGCGCTCTACCAGGAAGCGGCGACTTACTGCCACGGCGTCAAGGACTACGTCACGCGCGACCTGTTCGAGAAGCTGATGAGCGACGAGGAGCACCACATCGACTTCCTCGAAACCCAGCTCGACTTGATCGGCCGCATCGGCCTCGAGCTCTACACCCAGAAGCACGTCGGCGGGCTCGAGGGCGAGGGGCACTGAGCCTCGCTCTCTCGTTTCGTCATGGCCGGGCTTGACCCGGCCATCCACGTCTTGCGACGCGGGACGAAGAATGCGGATGCCCGGCACGAGCCCGGGCATGACGGTCTGTTTGAGCCGCGAACATCCCGTTACAGCTGCGCCTTGTAGCGCTCCTCCACGATCTCCTGGCTTTCGGGCTCGCCGAGGCTGGTCTGATCGTGGATGACCTGGCTGATGCTGGGCATCACTGAGCGCGGCACCTTCTCCGTCGACCACAGCTTGGAGCGCATCAGAGCCTTGCCGCAGTGGAAGTAGACTTCGTTGACGGCGACGCTCAGCACCGCGCGCGGCGGCTTGCCGAACTCCACCATCGCGGCGAGCAGATCCGGATCGGCCGAGAGTGTTCCGCGCCCGCCAACGCGCAGCGTTTCGTCAATCCCAGGGACGAAGAACAGCAAATGCACGAACCCCGAGCCTTCGACGACATTGCGAAAACTGTCGATGCGGTTATTGCCGGCGCGGTCGGGCATCAGCAACTGGTTTGGGCCGGCGACATGGACAAAGCCGACGCCGCCACCGCGCGGTGAGGCATCGACGCTTCCATCGGTGCCCGATGTCGCGAGCACGCAGAACGGCGACATCTCGATGAACTTCCTCGCATGCGCATCGATCGCGGGACGCGCCTTGGCGATCACGCGCGGGGTTGGCTTCGCATAGATGGTGGCGAGGTCTTCGGCGCAAAGGTCAGTCAACGGCGTGCCTCCGGATGAGCTCGGCGTCAAACTACCCGATCGGGCTACGTCCGCCAATGAATTCCCCTTGAGACGTCAGACGGCGTCTGCAGGCACGAAGCAGCTGATGATGATTGCGCCGCGGTGGTGGACGTACCACACCACGGCTTGACCGACCGGATTGCCGCGATCGCGGATGATGGCGCGCTCAGGCACCTCCATCCACTGTCCCTCGATCGGCACCCAGTACGCACCTTTGCGCACGTCGTAGTCCGTGCGGTGGCCATCGGAGATGTCGCAGCAGGGTACGCCGTTCGGCGCGATTACGCTCTTGAACCACGCACGGATGTCGGGTGGAACGCCATCGTACTGGCCATTGTCGAACGCGAGCGCGGTGCCCGTCATCGCGGCGAGCCAAACGCACAGCGCAAGCCTGTGCATGCAAATCCTCCTCATCGCGTTGTCGATTCGTATCGCTGACGCGATTAAGCCCGAGCCGTCCGCTCATTGCATGCTCAAATAATATGCGGCGCGGGGGCGCCGCACATGATGCGTTGCGATATTGAGGTCGCTGGAAGATGTCTACATCGTGCGCTGCGGTGCGGTTTGCAGCAGTTGCCGGACCTGTTCGCTGTAGAATTTTGCGTTGCTGGTGGTGCCGTGGCCACGCGTCTCGGTGCTCGCGGGGATGAGGTACAGCTTGCCGTTCTTGACCCGCTTCATCGCGGCATCCGTGATCCCGGTCTCGGGCGGGTTGCGCTCGTCGTCGGCGGAATTGATCAGCAGCAGCGAGGCCTCGATCGCCTCGAGCTTCTCGGCGGCTTTGTAGTCATGCGAGGACTCCCATTGATAAACGTAATCGTTCGCGTCAGCGGTAATCGGCCTCGCCAGCCGCTCGTCAACGATCGCGTCGGCCTTTGCCGCGGTCGGCGCCTGTTGATATTTCTCGCCCCACAGCCATGTCTGCATGCCGCCCATGGAATTGCCGATCACGAGCCGCAGGTGCTTGACGCCAAGGCCTTCAGTCACGAGGCGATGCTGCGCCTCGACCATGTCGTTGTAATTGTATTTCGGGAAGCTCGTCTTCATGCCATCGGAGGGCTTCGACGATTTGCCGTGGCCGATCGCATCTGGAAGGATGATGTAATATTTGGACGCATCGAGCGGCTGGCCGGCTCCGAACAATTCGCCGGCGAAGGCGGGCGTCAGCATGCTCGCGCCAGAGCCCCCGGTGCCGTGCAGCACCAGCACCGGCTGTCCGGTCGGTTCACCGATCGTGGCGTAATGCAGCCTCAGTTCCGGCATGACCTCGCCGGTATGGAACTTGAAGTCCCTGGCGATCCAGTCGCCCTGTTTCGGTGCCGGGTAGTCTGCCGCGAATGCCGATGCCGAAATCGACAGCAGGACGGCCGACAGTGCTGCGCAAGAAGCTTTCACGTTTCTCTCCCCATGCGGCTCATCTCTGGCGGCCGCGTTGGCGTGGACCTTAGCAGAAGTGTCCGGACGGATGTAGGATTTCGGCTTCGCCGACCGTCTTATGAGGACATCACCGGGAGAGACTGCATGTGTCGCAACATCAAGACCCTGTTCAATTTTGAGCCGCCGGCGACGGAGGAGGAGATCCATGCCAGCGCGCTTCAGTTTGTGCGAAAGCTCTCCGGCTTTAACAAGCCCTCACAGGCCAATGAGGCGGCCTTCGACCGGGCGGTGGCGGAGGTTTCAGAGGCTGCGCGAAAACTACTGACCTCGCTGCATACCCACGCGCCGGCGCGCGACCGAGAGGTCGAGGCGGAGAAGGCGAAGGAGCGTTCGCGTCTGCGCTTCGGCTAGACGTTACACAAAGTCCCACCGTGACCTGCCTCACGGTGGCGTTGGCCGTGACGCGCGATGATGTCTGCCGGGGTTCTGACAACCCGGAGCAGGAACCATGAGCCGTCCCCTTCTTCCGCTGAAAGCAGGTGCCATCATATTCACGCTGTTGTGGACAGCGTGGATGATGTGGTGGAGCGGCTCGTTCTCGAGCGCGAACGTGGTGATCCTGGCGGTTTGCGGCGCGGCTGTCGGCTATCTCTGGTACCGCGCCATGCGCTGGCAGTTCGAGCGCATGGGCATGGTGCCGCGACGTGACAACCAGGCGAAGTAACGGCGCAAAGCGCGATGATCATCGCGCTTCAGCTCGTGGTTTGAGCATGATCTTTTCGGAAAACCGCTTCGCATTTTTCCGGATCATGTTTTAGCCCTTCTGGCCGTGCTTCTTCTTTTTCTTCTTTTTCTTGGGCTCGTCGCCTTCGTCCTCGTCGCTATCGTTATCCGAGGACGCATCTTCAACCTCGTGCACTGCAGCTTCGAGGGCGGTGCGCTCGGCGGCTTCCTGCTCGCGCTGGCGGCGGCGCTCGTCCCAGGCGTCGAACAGCTGATCGAGCCACGGCAGCACTTGCTCGATCGATGGCAACTGGCCGGGCGGGCCCGGCTCGCCGCGCGGGCCCTGCGGACCGACTGGGCCCTGAGGTCCTGCGGGGCCCTGAGATCCTGCGGGGCCCTGGGGTCCTGCGGGGCCCTGGGGTCCTGCGGCACCCCGCGGACCGACCTCGCCTGGCTTGCCTGGCAAGCCAGGCTTGCCCTGAGGTCCAGCCTTTCCGGTCGGTCCAGGCTTGCCTTGTGGTCCCGGCTTGCCGCGCGCGCCGTCCGGGCCGCGCTTGCCCGGATGACCCTGCGGCCCCGGCCGTCCCGGTTCGCCCTGCCGTCCGCGCGGACCCTGCGGTCCCGGCCGTCCCTGATCGTCTGCCACGCCGCTGCTCCCTCTTGGCACGCTTGCTACTTAGCGGCGTTTGACGGCAGCAGCAATTCCGCCCGCGCGTCGTGGCGGGCTTGATCAACATCAATCGGCGCTGCAAGACGGCATCGTGCCCCGACGTCGTCCCGGTTGGCTACGCCGAGGAGCCGCAGCCGTCATGGGCGATACTGACGGCCTTCGCGTCGTGCGCAATCGCATCGACCGCGACCTTGGTCGCGATCATCACGACGTCACTGCTTGTCGGCACGAAGCTGTACCGGACGCTCTTCGGCGCCGTCACGCGCTAGTCGTGATAGGCCGGCACCTCGATGCCGGAGGCCGCATAGATCCTGATCTTGTTGCGCAGCGTGCGCACCGACAGGCCGAGCACGCGCGAGGCACGCGTGCGGTTGCCGTCGCAGCGCGCGAGCGTCTGCAGTACCAGCTCGCGTTCGACCTCGTCGACGGTCGCGCCGATCAACAGTGGGACGATCTCATTGGGTGCAAGCAATTGCGTGCCCTGCTCGGGCGCCGCGACATGAACAGTGGTCATCAATACACTCCCCCGATCAACGCCCGCTTCCATCGTTGGAAGCGGATCGAGAACAACGACTCCTAATCCGTAGATCTACGGTGGGCGGCTTTGGTTAATGAAAGGTTAATTCCAAGCGATCGCTATGAATTGACCTTGGGAATGCCGCAGCGTTGCCGCGATTGGCACGAGATGCATAGCGATGCGGACCGATCTCTTGCGGCTCACACTGTGCGATATCCGCCGTCCACCATCACGATCGATCCTGTGACGAAGGACGACAGGTCTGACGCGAGGAAGATCGCGGGACCGACGATGTCCTCGGGCTTGCCGGTGCGCGCGAGCGGGGTGTGGTCGACGAAGGCCTGCACCAATGCCGGATTGGTGGCGCGCACATGGGCGTTGAGGTTGGTCTCGATGAAGCCCGGCCCGATCGCGTTGACGCGCACGCCCTCCCTGCCGAGCTCGACCGCGAGCGCCTTGGTGAAGCCGAGCACGCCATGCTTCGAAGTGGTGTAGGCCGCCGAACTCGGCGTCCGCAGATGCACGAAGGACTGGATCGAGGCGATATTGACGATACGCCCCTTGGTTGCGCGCAGGGCGCTGAGGAACGCCTGCGTCGTGTTGAAAACGCCGTTGAGGTTGAGCGAGATGATGTCGTTCCAGTCCTTTGCCACCGCCTCGGTCTCGGCGGTGAAGGCATTGCGGCGCGTGATGCCGGCATTGTTAACGAGGATCGAGACCGGCCCGACTGTGTCGGCGACCTGCTTGGCCAGCGCGAAACAGTCGTCACGCCTGGTCACGTCCAGCGCAAAGCTCGTAGCCTTGCCGCCGGCCTTGCGGATCTCCTCGGCGGCCTCCGCGACCGTGGCGGCGTTGACGTCGAGCAGCACCACTTGCGCGCCCTCACGGGCATAGCCGGCGGCAATCGCCCGGCCGATGCCGGATCCGGCGCCCGTGACGACAGCGATGTGGTTTGCGAGCAATGCCATGGCAATTTTCTCCCGGATTCGTTTCTAAGTTTCATGAAAGGCTAACCCGAAATTAAGGCGGCGGAAACGGCGGCCTTGGCATACTCGTCCGCGTTGCTAAACGTTGCGCGCATGATGGAACGACTTGAATCCTGGAAACTGGCGCTCGAGCGCCTGCGGGCGTCGGACACGGCGGAGTGGGCCGAGGCGGGCCGGCTGGTGGCCGAGATCATCAGGATGAGCACGGATGCTACGCTGCGCCATGCCGCCGAACAGGCGCTGCCCGTGCTGCGCCAGGCCGCAGACAACGACGATCACGGAGTGACGCTGGCCGCGCGCCGCCGCATCGGCGTGATCCTCGACGTCGTCCATGATCTGACTGCGCCGCGCTTTGGCCGTCGCAACGCGGCGCCAAAGAAACTGTCCAGCGAGGATCGGGCCCGCAAGATGCTTGGCCTGCCGCTCGCGGTGCAGCTCACTTGCGAGGATATCAACCAGGCCTATCGCCGCGCCGCCAAGGGCATGCATCCCGACCAGGGCGGCAGCGCGCAGGCCTTCATCGACCTCGCGGCCGCGCGCGACGTTTTGATTCATCCGGGCGCGCACAAGGACGCCTGAGAGCGCTCAGCTCTTGTTGACGCAGCTCGGATAGGGCGCGGCTTCGCCCGGCATGATCGGGCAGAGATCAATCGGACTGAGGTCGCGCAGGCGCGCTTGCCAGCTGACGTCGTTGACCGGCGGCTCGTCGCTTTCCGGGCCGCGCTCGGCCCATTGGATTGTGTAATAGTCGCTCGTGCCCTTCAGCGTGATCAGCAGTGTGGTCTCGCTGTGCCGCGTCGGGCCGCTGTCGATGCGGCCGCAGCCGATCACCGCGACAAAGCCCTCGAAGCGGCCGAACCTGGTCTCGCCCAGGGGCCGCGCCGCAAAGCTGTCGGGGCAGGCCGATTTGAAGCCGCCGGCGATGGTGCCCGCGAACATCTCCGGCGAGCTCCCTGGCGTCAGCGTCATGCCCTTTTCGCCTGTCACCGTGATCATCTGCGTCCAGCGCTCGGACGTCTCGCCCTTCAGCACGGCTTCGCGGGTGTAGTGGCCGCCCCTGGTGTTCTCGAACACCGCAGCGAAATGCGACGGCATCGCGAAGGCGACGAGCTGGCCGAAGATCGGCGAGATGACGCGGAAGGATTGCGGGGCTTGCGCCTGCACTGCAGCGGCAAGCAGGAGCGAAGCGGCGAGGGCCGCCAGCGTCGTGGTCCGTACGCGCATCGAGCTGCTCCTGTTCGGGAGGCAAAAAATCACCGGGCAAGGATGCTAGCGTCGCATCCTTGCCCGGCCCTGTCGTCCGCCGATCGAAGACTTACCAGCGGCAGTGACCGGCCTTGAGCGCGCTGTCCTTTATCGCCAGTGCGTCGACGAAGGTCGGAACGGTCGTGCTGGCGCGATGATAGCCGGCGGGCCACGGCGTGGTCGGAATGCTCTCGTCCCAGATCTGGCAGAAGCCGCTGTCCTGCCAGCGGATCAAATGATAGCCGGCTTCGGCGGGGCTCGCAGCGACGAAAGCGGCTGCGGCAAGACCGGCGGCAGCGCAGAGCATGGAAATACGACGACGCATGGATCAGCTCCTCAATTGAAAGATGTGATGCGCCTCCCGACAATGACGGGGAGGAGTGCGGAGCGCTTCCTCAGCCTGCGCCCCGGACAAGAGGTGAGTAGTTCCGTGTGCTGATCAGGTTCAAAGCCGCCAAAAGGAAAGGGCGGGCTGCATGCGCAACTCGCCCTCGATATCAGGACCCGCCTGATGGCTCAGAGCGTACAGCGGCGCTCGCCACGCATCTTGATCTGGAGGTCGGAAGCCTGGGCGAAGGTCGGGAGCGGCTTGCTGACGACCTTGTAGGTCGAGACGCCCCACTGCAGCGGCTTGTAGTGCAGGTCCTCGTTCCAGACCTGGCAGATGCCCGTGTTGTCCCAGCGGATCACGTAATAGCCGACCTTTGCGGAGGCGGGCGCGGCAAAGACGGAGCTGGCGATGCCGGCAACGGCACAAAGGGCGAAAACGCGACGCATGGAAAATCTCCTCAGTCTGGACGGGTGAACCGAAAATTCGTGCGGTAAAAACAGCTGCTTTGCAAGCCGGGGAGCCGGCTTTCACGGACATGTCAGACCGGCGCGACCACTTGGTTTGGCTGCGTGCCCTGCAGGACACACACGCTCACTTCGCCAGCGACGCCACCGCCTCGATCTCGATCAGCATTTTGGGATCGGGCAGCGCCTGCACCACGCAGGTGGTGCGTGCAGGGAATGGCGGCGGGCCGAACGCGCCGGCATAGAGCGCATTCATCGCGGCAACATCAGTGGGGCGGGTCAGGAGCACGTTGACCTTGACGAGGTCGCGCGTCGTGGCACCGGCCTCGTCCAGCACGCGCTTGATGTTGACGACGACGTTGGCGAACTGCGCCTCGAAGCCGTCAGGCAGCGCGCCATGGGCATCGAAGCCGGGAATGCCTGACACGAACAAGAGGTCGCCGACACGGGTCGCGAAAGAGAGCGGCGGCGCCTTGACGTGCGGCGGGGGCGCGAAATGCTGGATCGGCATGGGGGCCTCGGAGGGTGCGGGTAAGTTGGGCGAAGCGTAGCGGGATGCGCGGCCTGCTCCAACACAAAACGCGAAAACAACCCCATGCACAGTAGAAATGATCGGCAAAACCGCAAATTCGGGAAGGAAGAAATGCGCATTGACCCGTCGGGCAAAACAGTGGCAGAATGGCATGATGGGGGAATGCGGGCATGAGGGCCCTGTAGCGCCAAGAACTCGGCTGTCATGCCCCGGCTCGTCCGGGGCATCCAGTACGCCGTGGCGGATGTGGTGAGAGCGAGCTTTTCAACGCTGGCCTCTGGAATACTGGTTCGCCCGGTCGAGCCGGGCGATGACAGTTGAGTGTGTGGGTACCCACCTCGCGCCTCATGGGCCACACCCCATCATGTTGCCGCCGCGATCGATCGGATAGATTGCTGCGTCTGATTCGCTTTTCCTCCCGAGAAAAATAGCCCCCGGAGACGCCTCATGAAGATTGCTTCCACCTTGCGTGCCGCGCTCATCGCCATGGCCGCTTTTGCCGGCCTTTCGACCGCGGCGCAGGCCGACGGCGGCACCGTGGTGCTGACGATCTACAAGGCGGGCTGGTTCATCGGCGGCTCCGGCGGTTCGGGCGTTTTGAACTTCCACGGCCGCTCCTATGGACTCTCGACCGGCGGGCTCGATTACGGCCTCGTCTTCGGCGGCTCCAAGACCGTGCTGCGCGGTCGCGTCTCCAACATCGTCAGGCCGTCCGACGTCGCCGGCGTCTACGGCGCTGCCGGGGCAGGCCTTGCCGTCGGCCGTGGCGCCCGCGCCATCGTGCTCACCAACCAGAAGGGCGCGGTGCTGGAGCTGTCGGGCACCCAGACCGGCCTGATGGCGAATGCCGATCTATCCGGCCTTGCGATTACGATGCAGTAGGGCACGGTGCCCTAGGGTGGGTTGGCGTCGCGACGGCGCGAAGCGCGGTCGCGATGCGTAACCCACCTCTTTGGTTTCCGCAGTGACAGAAATGGTGGGTTACGCCCCGCGGCCTGCGCTTCGCGCATCCGCAGGACTAACCCACCCTACGAGATCCCGGACGTGGCTACCCGCTCACCATCGCATGCACCCGCTCGCAATGCGCGACGAGATTGCCATGCGCATCGACGAAGGCCTTCAGCGGCGTCGGGATCGGAAAGTAATAGATATTCGCGATGAAGCCGTAGATGCCGGCATCGCAGCTGGTGGGGCGCTCGCCATCGACGAAGCCATTTGCGGGCACGATCTCGGCCAGCACCTGCAAATCGGCCAGCCCCCGCGCGTAGGCCTGCTCCGGCGTGTAGCGGCCGATGCCCTGGTAGTGGTAGCGCTGCGCGTTGTAGGCTTTCGCCTTCTCGAAGCCGGCAGCATCGATCTGCTGATGTTGCGCGATGAAGCCGTCGCGAAACGCGGGATAATAGCGCTCGTCCTTCCAGCGCGAATAGGACATCACCCAGTAGAGATCATCGAGCATGCGCGTGACGAAATGATGGGTGCGGCGCTGTGCCGGCGACAGTCCGGCATCGATGGTCAGATGATATTTTGCGATCGCATGCGCGATGATGGTCTCGCTGTCGCCGATGGTGTCGCCGTCGTCGACGATATAAGGCAGCTGCCCGCGTGGTGCGGCCGAGGCATCGAAGATATGCTCATGCACGAACGGAACGCCTGACAGCTTCAGGAACGCGTAGACCTTGAGCCCATAGCCGTTGTTGTCGGCGACGCCGAACAGCTCCGGATAGGAATAGAGCGTCAGCATGATGGCTCCCTTTACTCGCGGGCGGGCGTCGTGGCTCGTTTGTCGGTGGTGGCGGCCTCTGCGCGCTTGCCGGAGCGGATCATCAGGAACGATCCTGACGTGCCCGGAAGCCGCCAGCGCCCGTCGATCTCGGTCGCCTCGCCGTTCATGATGCCGTCATAGTGGACGATGTCGAAGCCATAGCCGGGCGGCTCGTAGCGCTTGACGAAGGACACCACGCTGCCGGCGCGATGGCCCGTGATCGAGGCGCTGTGGGTTCGCACCGGGCAGCGCGGATTGGAGCACGGTTCGGTGACGCAGCCTGAGAGCGCGCCGCCGGCCTCGACCAGCGTCGCCGTGAACGTGACCATCCCCGTGCCGGGTTGGATGTAAGTGCCGTCCCAGACACCGGAGAGATCGTCGCTCATGCGGCGGCATCCTCGACATGTGCGCTGGTTGAGGCCCGGCTGTTCCAACGCGATTTTTCCACTCAAAGTCGTATCGCTGCTGTCACGCCCTGGCAAGTGTCCGCACACGACGCCGATCGGAGGATACCCCGGCATCATCCGTTTGGCGGAGGCCGCTCTCCGGATCAAAAAATGCTATTCCGCCTGTCGGATTATCGCCCCCGCCTTCGTCCTTCGTGCGACGGCGTGCGTGGGCGCGCCTGGTCCAAGGCAAAGGATATCCTGACATGACCTCCATCACGCCGTTTCTCTGGTTCGACAACAATGTTCCTGATGCCGTCGCCTTCTACAAATCCGTATTCCCCAACGCTGAGGTCGAGACCGTCAGCGACTTCATGGCGGTGTTCGAGCTCGAAGGGCAACGCTTCCACGCGCTCAATGGCGGGCCGCAATACCGCTTCAACGAGGCGGTGTCGTTCTTCATCAGCGTCGAGACGCAGGAGGAGGTGGATTACTTTTGGCAAGCGCTCACCGCCGACGGCGGCGAGGAATCCCGCTGCGGCTGGCTCAAGGACAGGTTCGGCCTGTCCTGGCAGGTGATCCCGTCCGCGCTCGGCCGCTATCTCAGCGATCCTGATCGCACCAGGGCGAACCGCGTCATGCAGGCGATGATGGGGATGCGGAAGCTCGTAATTGCGGAGTTGGACAAGGCGTATGCGGGGTGAGGATGATGGGATGTAGGGTGGGCAAAGGCGCGCTCTTCGCGCGCCGTGCCCACGTTCTGCCGGATTCGGAGAGAGACCGTGGGCACGGCGCTTTGCGCCTTTGCCCACCCTACGAGGCCGGCGATCTGCTTCGCGAGCGCGCCTCGCATCGCTATACTGCCGCTCCCAGCAGAATGGTGATCTCATGGCAAGAGCGTTGGAAGGCAAGGTTGCGGCGGTGACGGGCGCGGCGTCGGGCATCGGGCTGGCGAGCTCGGAAGCGATGCTGGCCGCGGGCGCGCGCGTGGTGATGGTCGATCGTGACGAGGCTGCGCTCAACACGCTTCGCAACAAGCACGGCGATGCCGTGATCCCGCTGGTCGTGGACCTGCTCGACCCCAAAGACTGCGCGGCGCTGCTGCCGCGCGTGCTGGAGCAGGCAGGGCAGCTTGACATCTTCCACGCCAACGCAGGCAGCTATGTCGGCGGCGATCTGGTCGATGCGGACACCATTGCGATCGACCGGATGCTGAACCTGAACGTCAACGTCGTGATGAAGAACGTGCACGACGTGCTGCCGCACATGATCGCGCGCCGCAGCGGCGACATCATCGTCACCAGCTCGCTGGCGGCGCATTTTCCGACGCCATGGGAGCCGGTCTATGCCTCGTCGAAATGGGCGATCAACTGCTTCGTCCAGACGGTGCGGCGCCAGGTCTTCAAGCACGGCATCCGCGTCGGCTCGATCTCGCCCGGCCCCGTCGTCACCGCGCTGCTCGCGGACTGGCCGCCTGAGAAGCTGCAGGAGGCCAGGGATTCCGGCAGCCTGCTGGAAGCCAGCGAAGTCGCCGAAATCGTGATGTTCATGCTGACCCGCCCGCGCGGCATGACCATCCGCGACGTGGTGATGATGCCGACCAATTTCGATCTCTAGGCACGCTCTCGTAGGGTGGGCAAAGGCGCGCGTCTTGGCGCGACGTGCCCACGTTCTGTCGAACTCATGGAGAGGTCGTGGGCACGGCGCAAGGGCGCCTTTGCCCACCCTACGAGAGTTGTGTCCTTGGAGAGCGTTGCGGATTGCCTCATGTGCCGTAGGATGGACCAAACATCGCTCGGGGGAGATCGCGATGGCCATCAATACTGACAAGATCGACAACGCGACGTTCGAGGAGTGATGCCTTGATGAAGCGCGACCAACTGGCTGACGCGTATGCGGCGCCTGGCCGCCACTATCATAATCTCGCGCATATCGAGGATTGCCTGGCCGCGCTCGCGCGGGTCGAGGGTCTTTCGGCAGCCGAGCGCGAGACGCTGACGGAGGCGATCTGGTGGCACGATGTCGTTTACGATCCGACCCGGTCCGACAACGAGGAGCGCAGCGCGGAGCTCGCCGAGCAGCACGTTCGCGCCGAGCTTCGTCAGGTGGTCGGCCGCCTGATCCGCCTGACGAAGACACACGATGTGGATGCCGGCGATCGCTTGGGGGCGATCCTGATTTCGATCGACCTCAGCATTCTCGGCGCTGATCCCGCGCGCTACGACGCGTATGCCGCCGCGATCCGCCGCGAGTTCGGCCATGTCAGCGAGCACGATTATCGCATCGGCCGCGCCCGGGTGCTGCGCCGCTTCGCGGCCCGCGAGGTGATCTTTCCCGATCCGGATTTCGCCGCGGCGTATGACCGGCAAGCCCGCGCCAATCTCGCGCGGGAAGTGGCGGCGTTGGGCGGCGGTGGCGGTGCGTAGGGTGGGTTAGCCGCTCGCAAGCGTGGTCCATCAACACGGAACTGCGCAAGGCGTAACCCACCGCTTGCGCTTCCGCGGCGACCGAAGCGGTGGGTTACGCCGCGCGGCCGCGCTTCGCGCAGCTAACCCACCCTACGAAGCAGCGAGATGAGTTGTTCGGCGTAGCCAAACAAACGGTGTCGTCCCGGCGAAGGCCGGGACCCATACCGCGTGATCTAACGGGTGAGGCCGGTAAGCGTACCGAACGACGAGTCTTCGCCAAACTCCTGCCTGTGGTTATGGGTCCCGGCCTTCGCCGGGACGACCGCTGAGTTTGGAGCGCTATCGTTCATCCCCCTCTGCCGCAATCCACACCGCCAGTGCCCGCCACGGCTCGATCGTCCAATGCCCCGAGGCAGCGCCCGATGGGGACGGCAGCACAAATATCTCGGGCAGGTCCGCATCGCGCACCTGCCGCCCCAGCGCAATCGCAGCTGACGACCTGCCGTAAAACAGGCTCGCCGCCTTCTTGCTCGTGAACGCAATCGTCCGCGGCCGATACTTTTCCATCTTCGCCCTGAAGCCCGGCACATCGATCGTCTCCGCCGCGATCTGGTGATCCATCCCCGCGCCCGACTTGGAGAGATCGGTGAAGCCGATCCCGAGCTCGATCAGCGATGCGAACTCGCCCGGCTGATACCGCCGTGGCGTGATCCCGGCCTCATGGATCGCGCGCCAGAACCGGTTGCCGGGATGGGCGTAGTAATGCCCAAGCTCGGCCGAGCGCGTCGAGGCGGCGGTGCCGACGAAGACGAGGCGGAGGTTTTCGCGGAGCTGGTCGGGGAGGCGGTGGGCTTCAATCAAGTCAATTGTCCGTCGCGACGTAGCCCGCATGAAGCGAAGCGCAATGCGGGAGCTGGATCGGCTGATAAGGTGGTCCCGGATTGCGCTTCGCTCCATCCGGGCTACGGATCATCCGATCCTGCGCGCCGCAGGCCGCGGCAGCTCCTTCGCCGATCCCCAGCTCGCGACCCAGTCCGTCACCTCATTGAACGGCACGGCGGCGGGGCTCCTTCGAAAATCATCCAGCCGCCGGCGATCCTCGGCAACGTCGGGGCCGGCAATATCGACCACGGAATCCAGAAGCGCCACGGCTTCGGCGAGGACGGCGGCGACATCCTGCCCGCGCTCGTCGGCCGTCTCGTGCAGACGCGCGTCAGTGTCGGCGTCGATATCCAGCCTGCGGCGAACGATGTTCATGCCATCAGAATAGGTACGGAGGAGGATTTTGTCGAGGTGCCCAACTTAGCGAGATCGGTGAAGCCGATGCCGAGGTCTCGTAGGGTGGGTTAGCCGCTTATAAGCGTGGTCGTTCAACACGCGACGGCGCAAGGCGTAACCCACCACGTCTGGCGCGGCGTAGGATGCAAAGGGGTGGGTTACGCTGCGCTAACCCACCCTACGAGCTGAATGCTGCTTGATGGAGCGAAGAGCCCCTCACAACACCCGATTACTCTCCTTCACCTTCTCCGCATCCAGATACAAGCTCTCGCCCATCTCCTTGAACTTCGCGCTCATCCTGGCCATGCCGTCCTCGGCGGTGCCGCTGATCGACATGCCCACGCTGTTCGGATCGTTCAGCGTCGCGGCATAATCCCGCACGTCCTGCGTGATCTTCATCGAGCAGAATTTTGGGCCGCACATCGAGCAGAAATGGGCGACCTTGTGGGCTTCCTTCGGCAGGGTCTCGTCGTGGAAGCTCTTTGCCGTATCCGGATCGAGGCCGAGGTTGAACTGGTCGGTCCAGCGGAATTCGAACCGGGCGCGGGAGAGGGCGTCGTCGCGCAGTTGTGCGGCGGGGTGGCCCTTGGCGAGGTCGGCGGCGTGGGCGGCGATCTTGTAGGTGATGACGCCGGTCTTGACGTCGTTACGATCGGGCAGGCCGAGATGCTCCTTCGGCGTGACGTAGCAGAGCATGGCGCAGCCGAACCAGCCGATCATGGCAGCGCCGATGCCTGACGTGATGTGGTCATAGCCCGGCGCGATGTCGGTGGTCAGCGGTCCAAGCGTGTAGAACGGCGCCTCGCCGCACTCCTTGAGCTGCTTGTCCATGTTGATCTTGATCTTGTGCATCGGCACGTGGCCGGGGCCTTCGATCATGACCTGGCAGCCCTTGTCCCATGCGATCTTGGTCAGCTCGCCGAGCGTTTCGAGCTCGGCAAACTGGGCGCGGTCGTTGGCATCGGCGATCGAGCCGGGGCGCAGGCCGTCGCCGAGCGAGAACGAGACGTCATACTTGCGCATGAGATCGCAGATCTCGTCGAAATGGGTGTAGAGGAAGCTTTCCTTGTGATGCGCCAGGCACCACTTCGCCATGATCGAGCCGCCGCGGCTGACAATGCCGGTGACGCGGTTCGCGGTGAGGTGGATGTATTGCAGGCGCACGCCGGCGTGGATGGTGAAATAGTCGACGCCCTGCTCGCACTGCTCGATCAGCGTGTCCTTGTAGAGCTCCCAGGTCAGCTTCACCGGATCGCCGTTGCACTTCTCCAGCGCCTGATAAATGGGAACGGTGCCGATCGGCACCGGGGCGTTGCGCAGGATCCACTCGCGCGTGGTGTGGATGTTGCGCCCCGTGGAGAGGTCCATCACGGTGTCGGCGCCCCAGCGGATCGCCCACACCATCTTCTCGACCTCCTCCTCGACCGACGAGGTCACCGCCGAGTTGCCGATATTGGCGTTGATCTTGGTGAGGAAGTTGCGGCCGATGATCATCGGCTCGAGCTCACTGTGGTTGATGTTGGAGGGAATGATGGCGCGGCCGCGCGCGATTTCGCTGCGGACGAACTCCGGGGTGATGAAGGCTGGGACCGAAGCGCCAAAGCTTTCGCCGTCGGCAAGGGCGGCTTCGGCGCGCTCGAGCTGCTGCTTGCGCCCGAGATTTTCGCGCGCGGCGACGTAGATCATCTCCTTGGTGATGATGCCGGCGCGGGCGAATTCGAGCTGGGTGATCTTGTGGCCGTCGAGGCCGCGCAAGGGCTTGTGATAGGCCGAGAAGGCGCGCGCGGCCTTGTCGGTGGAGACGCTGCCATTGTCCTCGGGCTTGATCTGCCGGCCCTCATATTCCTCGACGCCGCCGCGCTCCAGCACCCACTGCTTGCGGTTGCGGGGAAGGCCGGCGTTGACGTCGATGGTCACGGACGGGTCGGTGTAGGGGCCCGAGGTGTCGTACACCGGTAGGTTCGGCTCGCCGGCGCCTTCGGACAGGATGATCTCGCGCAAGGGCACGCGCAGATCGGGCGCGGCGTCCGGGGAAGCGAAGATCTTTCGCGAGGAGGGAAGCGGGCCGGTGGTGACGGCGGGGACGGTTTTTTCGGGGTTGGAGCGAATGTTCATGGGGTTCTCCGGTTAATGGGCGTCGTTCCGGACGGACCGCATAGCGGTCCGATCCGGAACCTCGAGGTTGTTGAGCGAGATTCCGGGTTCACGCTTCGCGTGCCCCGGAATGACGCCGGGTGGAAGGCTCTCCGTCATCCCCGCGAAGGCGGGGATCCAGTATTCCGAGGCGGTGCGGCTGGAGCCGTGAAGCCGCGGCGGTCAAGACGGGCGATGACAGTGTTGTGTGGGGTGAGAGCAGGATATGCATCATGCCGCCTCCTTCTGGCCCAGCCATTGACGCACGCGCGCGTCCGGGTCGGCGTTCTGGGTGACGTCGCTGACGACGGCAATGGAATCCGCACCCGCCGCAAAGATCTCCGCGGCGTGCTCGAACTTGATGCCGCCGATCGCGACCAGCGGGATGGTGCCGATACGCTGCTTCCACTCCGTGATCTTGGGAATGCCCTGAGGTTCGAAGCGCATCGATTTGAGCGTGGTGAAGAAGATCGGGCCGAGCGCGACGTAGTCAGGCTTGGCCTCGAGCGCGGTCGCGAGCTCGTCGTCGTCATGGGTGGAGATACCGAGCGAGAGGCCCGCTTCGCGGATCGCCTTGAGGTCGGCCTCCGCCAGATCCTCCTGGCCGAGATGCAGGTATTTGGCGCCGGCGACGATCGCCGCGCGCCAATAATCGTTCACGACCAGCTTGGCTTGCGTGCCTTTCGTGATCGCGAGCGCGTCGGTGACGATCTGCAAGGCCTGCGCGTCGTCGAGATTCTTCGCGCGCAGCTGGATGGTGCCGACGCCGAGCCTGGTCAGGCGTTCGACCCACGCCAAGCTGTCGACCACAGGATAAAAGCGATCAGGATACGCGTCGCGATCAGGATACGGCATGCCAGAACGGGGTCCCAACGACAGGGGTGGAAGGAGAGGCGAAGTCGCGGGCGTTCATCAGCCCGGCCTCATAAGCGGTGCGGCCGGCCTCGATGCCGAGGCGGAAAGCCTTGGCCATGGCGACGGGATCGGCGGCCTTGGCGATCGCGGTGTTGAGCAGCACGGCGTCATAGCCGAGCTCGAGCGCTTCAGCCGCATGGCTCGGCGCGCCGATGCCGGCGTCGACCACCAGCGTGACGTCAGGCAGCCGCTCGCGCAGCAGCTTGAGCGCGTCGCGGTTGATGATGCCCTTGGCGCTGCCGATCGGGGCGGCCCACGGCATCACCACCTTGCACCCCGCTTCGACCAGGCGATTGGCGACCGAGAGATCCTCGGTGCAATAGGGGAACACCTCAAAGCCGTCCTTGATCAGGATGGTGGCGGCTTCGACCAGGCCAACGACGTCGGGCTGCAGCGTGTCGTTGTCGGCGATGACTTCCAGCTTGATCCAGGAGGTGTCGAACAATTCGCGGGCGAGCTTTGCGGTGGTCACGGCCTCGCGCACGGTGCGGCAGCCGGCGGTGTTCGGCAGCACTGATACGTCGAGCTCGCGGATCAGCTTCCAGAACGCGTCCCCGGTCTTGCCGCCCGCGGATTCGCGCCGCAGCGAGACCGTGACGATGTTGGAGCTGGAGGCGCGGATGGCGTCCTGCATGATCGCGGGCGAGGGATAGAGCGCGCTGCCGATGAGCAGGCGGGAGGCGAAGGTCTTGCCGTAGAAGGTCACCATGGCTCTAATTTCCTTGCAGGCAACTTGCACAGACCGTCGTCCTGAGGTGCGCGCACTTGCGCGCCTCGAAGGATGACAGCGCCGCTTGCGGCCATCCTTCGAGGCGAGCCGAAGACGGCTCGCACCTCCAGCGACGAGCGCTATGCGCTCGCGCGGGGATGACGGCTGAGTTCGTGGAGGCATTCATTCCCTCACCCTCCCTGCCGCGGCGTGATGATCTCGATCTCGTCGCCGGGCTTCAAGCTCGTCTCGGCCCAGCGGCTCTTCGGCACGACGTCGTAATTGAGCGCGATGGCGAAGTGGGTGCCCTCATAGTCGAGCTCGGACAGCAGCGCATCGACGCTGGCTGAACTGATCTCGCGCTGCTCGCCATTGACGATTACAAGCATTGGACGATCACGCGCATTGCATCACCTCATTGTCGATCTCGCCGCGCTCGACGAAAGCCAGCGTCAGCTCGGCGAGGGCGGGGGCGATCAGGAAGCCGTGGCGGTAGAGCCCGTTGACGCTGATCTTGCCGCCGTGCACGCCGATGCGCGGCAGATTGTCGGGAAAGGCGGGGCGAAGGCCGGAGCCGAATTCGACGATGCGGGCCTCGCCGAAGGCCGGATGCACGGTGTAGGCCGCGCCCAAGAGCTCCAGCGCCGAGCGGACGCTGACGCCGGTGTCTTCGGCCTCGATCGAGGTCGCCCCCAGCATGAACCGATTGGCCTCGCGGGGGATGACGTAGAGCGGCCAGCGCGGATGGATCAGCCGCACCGGGCGCGACAGCTGCACCTCGCTGGTCTCGATCAGGATCATCTCGCCCTTGACGCCGCGCAAGCCAGGCTGTTCCTCGCGCGCGGCAAGGCCGCGGCAGTCGATCACGAGGCCTTTGGGATCAAGGTTTGCGAGCTCGGCGGCGGTGACGTCGCTGCCGAACTTGATGATGCCGCCGGCGGCGACGATGCGCTCGTGCAGCTTCGGCAGCACGCGGCGCGGCTCGACATGGCCTTCGGTCGGGAAGAACAGCGCCTCGCGAAAACGGCCTTCGAGCGACGGCTCGAGCGCGGCGAGGCCCGCGGCATCGAGCCGGCGATGGCTCTCGGTCATCCGGGCAAAGCGCTCGAAATCGTTGCGCTCGCGCGGATGGGCGACGACCAGCGAGCCGTTGAAGGGGGTGTCGGGCAATTCGCGGCGCCAGATATCGAGCGAGCGCAGCCCCAGGCGGCTGATGATGGGCTCGGCGACCTCCGCCTCGCAATAGGGCGCAAGCATGCCGCCGGCCCAATGGCTGGTGGCATCGGTCATGTCAGCGTCACCGCGCTCGTGCAGGGTGACGGCGTGGCCGGCTTGCGCGAACAGCAGCGCCTGCCAGGCTCCGGCTATGCCTGCGCCGATGATGGATACCGGGGAATCCGGTCGCTTGGTCGTTTGCAACATCCCTGTCCCTTCGCCGGCATGACCCGGATCAGGTTCAAAGGGTCACCGCGGTCCTGGGCGTGCTTGCCGAAGTGCAGGCTTGCCCATTTAGCGGTATCTCAGCTCCTCCTCGGAGCACCCCTCGGAACGACTCTAATGTAGGCCAGTAGGACAGGGTGGTCAACGCATGTTGCAGCCCCGTCATTCCGGGGCGATGCGAAGCATCGAACCCGGAATCTCGAGATTCCGGGTCTGGTGCTTCGCACCATCCCGGAATGACGATCAATCGTGTGGAACCTGCGCCCGCGCGTTGCGGACCTGCTGGGCCAGCTTGCGATGCGGCGCGGGGCCGAACATCGGCTGCGGATTGCCGTTCGGCTCCAGCTGAGGCTCGAAGCTTGCCTCTCGCACCATCTCCTGGCGCTGCCGCTTTGCAGCATAGTAATAGCCGCCCGCGAAATAACGCACGGCCCGGTCGTGATCGCCATTGGCGGCGTGATAGGCACCGGCGAGATATTTGACGGCATAGGTGAGATTGGTGTTGGGGTCGCGCAGGCCGCTCGCATCGCCGGTGTAGCCGAGGCCGCGGGCGGTCGCGAGCTTGATCTGCATCAGCCCGATGGTGCCGCCATGGCCGACGAGGCCCGGCTGATAGCGGCTCTCGCGCATGATGACGCGATGCACCAGCGCCTCCGGCACGCCGTTGGCGCGCGCATGCATCGCAACCATCTCTGCATAGTCGGCCTGGCCTGCGATTGCGGCTTGCGGCAATATCAGCCCGACTGCCGCGAGAACGGCGATGCGCAAAATTTTCATTGAAATGTTCCCCGGCAGAACTGACCTGGACCGTGCGCGTTAGGCCTGCCGAACACGGCGATGATGTGGCGAAACGCCGCCACCGGCGATTTTCGCCGAGCCGTCGTTTTTACGACTCAAACATGGGTTAGGTTCGGAGCCGGCGGAGTGCCTTACGCGACAGCAGGTCTGTCCATTGGTGCATCCGCCCAAAAACCGCACCACCAGCATTCGGGAGGACGTCCGTGACCCCAGCAGACATCGGCGACATCCCCACGCATAATCCGTGTGCACAATGCGGGACACCGATCCCGTTCCCGGACTGGATCGAGCCGGGCGAGGGACGCATTTCCTATCTCTGGAAATGCCAGGCTTGTGGCTATCACTTCGAGGCGATCGCGATCTTCGATGAGCCTGTGACCGTCCCGCTCGCGGCCTGAGGCGAAGGCCTTAGGCGGCCAGCCGCGGCTGCCGCCATATCGGCAATTGCATTCGGACGATCAGCCCGTGCGGCTGGCGGTCGTGCAGCGACAGCTCGCCGCCATGGGCGAGCGCGATTGCGCGCGCGATCGACAGGCCAAGGCCGAAGCCGGTCGCATCGTCCATGGTGCGCGCATCCTCGCCGCGCACGAACGGCTCCAGCATCTCCTGCTTGCGCGCGTCCGAAATGCCGGGGCCGTCATCCTCGACATCGATGACGAGTTTTGTGCTGGATACATCGAGGCGGATCGTGACCTCGGCGCCGAAGCGCACCGCGTTCTCGACCAGGTTGGTGACGCCGCGATGCAGATCGTCGGGCCGCGCTGCGGCGGTCGCGGATGGCGGGCCTTCGTAATGCACGACATGGCCCATGTCGCCGAACTGGTCGGCGATGAGCTGCAGCGTAGAGGCGATATCGACCAGCGTCACCGCCTCGATCTTGCGGTCGTTGCGCAGCAGCGACAGCACGCTCTCCAGCATCGAGCGCATCTGGTCGAGGTCAACAAGCATGCGCTTGCGGTTGCCTTCGTCCGCGATGAACTCGGCGCGCAGGCGCAGCCGCGTGATCGGAGTGCGCAGATCGTGGCTGATCGCCGCCAGCATCCTGGTGCGATCCGACATCAGGCGCGCAATGCGCTCATGCATGCGGTTGAGCGCGCGGGCCACGGAGCGGATCTCCTCCGGACCGCGCTCGGGCAGCGGATCGGCGGTCCCGCCCAGGCTGAAATTCTCGGCCGCCTTGGCAAAGGACGACAGCGGCGCCGCCAGCGCGCGTGCGGCCCACAGGCCGAGCACGGTGATGCAGATGAAGGCGGTCATCAGCGTGATGAGCCACGGTGCGCCCCAGAACCACGGACGCGGGCCGCTTTCGACATGGCCTGCAATCACGGTGCCGTCGGGCAATTCCACGCCGACGCGACGGGCATCGCCCTCCGGCGCGAGCTGCACCACCTTGTAGCCGCGGCCGAGATGACGGCGGATGCCACGCAGGTGCTGGGCTTCGCTGTCGTCGACCATCGCCGCCGCGCCGGGCGCCAATGTTTCGAGGTTGAGTTTCGGGAAGGCGCGCGCGAGATCTGCGACGAGGCGCGGCCGGTCGTCGGGCCTCGCCGAGCCGAGCAGCAGCGCCGCATCGGTCAGCTGATGCGCGCCATCAGGCGACGTGTCCGGGCGGTCGGGGCGGCTGAGCAGGAACGCGGTGGTGACGACGAGGTGCAGCGCGACGGTCGAAGCCAGCACCAGCGCGGCGATCTGTCCGCCGATGCCCTTGAGGTGAAAGAATCCGAACGGCTTCATCGTCGCAGAGCCCGTCAGTTGCTCGCCGGCGTGGCACACACTTCCGTTCGAGGCGTAAACAGGTAGCCTCCGGAACGCACCGTCTTGATGATGGTGGGATCGGCCGGATTGGGCTCGATCTTGCGGCGGATGCGGCTGACCAGCACGTCGATGGAGCGCTCGAACGAGCCGGTGTTGCGGCCCTGCGTCAGGTCGAGCAGGCTGTCGCGGGACAGCACGCGACCGGGACGCTCGCAGAACGTCCTGAGCAGGTCGAACTCGGCGCTGGTCACCGCGACGCGGGCGCCTTCCGGATTGCACAGCTCGCGCAGCCGCAAATCGATGCGCCAGCCTTCGAAGGCGAGTGTCGGGGCGCCCTCCTGACGCCGCAGCACCGCATTGATCCGCGCGAGCAGCTCGCGCGGGTTGAACGGCTTCGGCAGATAATCGTCCGCGCCCATTTCGAGGCCGACGATGCGATCGACGTCCTCGCCGCGCGCGGTCAGCATGATGATCGGCGTCTGCGCCTCGGAGCGCACCTTGCGGCACAGGCTGAGGCCGTCTTCGCCGGGCAGCATGACGTCGAGGATGATGAGATCAACGCGGTGGTCGGCCATGGCTCGCGACATCTCGCGGCCGTCGCTCACGGCGGTGACGTTGCAGGCGTTGTTGCGCAGATATTTCGCAATCAAGGTCCGGGTTTCGCGATCGTCCTCGACGACCAGGATGTTGGGAGAAGGAATGGCCATGGGCCTTGTTTGTCCAAGATTCGGGCCAAAAGGCGAAGATTATTGTTTCAGTGTGTTTCCGAGCGCATGTCGGCAACGCCCCGCAACGACGGCGGCGCCAGCATGCTTCATCCCAGGGCGCATGATTGTCGGCGGGGAACTATGCGCCTCGCGCGTTCCAGGAACTTTTCCTCGCGCCGCAGTGCCACAAAGGCGCGACGAAATTGCCGCACCTTGGGAACTGCTGGTGACCGTCGCTGTTTTCCCCGCACGAGTTTTCTGCTGAAGGAGAGGACAAACCATGTTGATGAAATCGATCGCTGCCGGCCTGGCCGGCACTGCCTTGCTTGCGACCGTTGCGTTTGCGCAGAACCCGGCCGCCACCACCGCCGACAAATCGCCCACCGCTTCGACCGCGACGACGACAACCACGAGCGCGTCGGGCGAATGGCGCGCCTCGAAGATGGCAGGCGTGAAGGTTTATAACGAGGCGAACGAGAACATCGGCTCGATCAACGATCTGCTGATGGACAAGAGCGGCGCCGTGAAAATCGCTGTGATTGGCGTCGGCGGCTTCCTCGGCATGGGCGAGCATCTCGTTGCCGTGCCGTATGAGAAGTTGAAGTTCGTCAATGAGGCCGTGGCCTATACCGGCGCCGGGACGAACCCGGGCGCCAAGCCCGCTGCGACCACGACGACGGGTGCTGCGACCGGCACCGACAGGCCTGCTGCGACCACCACCACGACGGCGTCGTCGAGCTCGAAGTGGTATCCTGACCACGCCGTGTTCAATGCGACCAAGGACGAGCTGAAGAACATGCCCGAGTTCAAGTACTCGGAGTAATGGCTTCTAAACGCCTGAACGCAGCGCGCCCGGCTTTCACCGGGCGCGCCGTCGTGTCTTTTTCACGGGAAGAAGATCCTCAATTCCCCTTCACCAGCGGGCAGCCGCCCTTGTCGAGCGGACGGAAGGCTTCGTCGCCGGGCACGGTGGCGATCAGCTTGTAGAGATCCCACTCGCCTTTGGATTCCTCGGGCTTCTTCACCTCGAACAGATACATGTCGTGGACCATGCGGCCGTCGATGCGGATCTTGCCATTCTTGGCGAAGAAGTCGTTGATCGGCGTCTTGCGCATCTGCTCCATCACCTTCGGCGCTTCGTCGCTCTTGATGGCTTCGATCGCCTTCAGATAATGCATGGTCGCGGAATAGAGGCCGGCCTGGATCATGGTCGGCATGTGCCCGACCTTCTCGTTGAAGCGCTTGGAGAAGGCTCGCGTCTCGTCGTTCATGTCCCAGTAGAACGCGTCCGTGACGATCAGGCCTTGCGTTGCCTTGATGCCGAGTGAATGCGTGTCGGTGATTTCCTGCAGCAGCGCGATCATCTTCTGGCCGCCTTGGGTCAAGCCGAACTCCGAGGCCTGTTTCAGCGCATTGGTGGTGTCGCCGCCGGCATTCGCCAGCGCGACCACCTTGGCCTTCGAGGCCTGGGCCTGGAGCAGGAAGGACGAGAAGTCCGACGAGTTGAGCGGATGGCGGACTTCGCCGAGCACCTTGCCGCCGCTCTCCTTGACCACATTCGCGGCGTCACGCTGGAGCGCCATGCCGAAGGCATAGTCGGCGGTGACGAAGAACCAGGTGTCCTCGCCGCGCTTCACCATCGCCTTGCCGGCGACATTCGACAGCGCGTAGGTGTCGTAGGTCCAGTGCACCGTGTTGGGCGAGCAGGCGGTGCCGGTGATGTCGGACGAGCCGCCGCCGGAATTGATGTTGATCTTGTTCTTCTCGCGCGTCAGCGCCGAGATCGGCAGCGCGACCGAGGAGGTCGGCACGTCCATCACGGCGTCCACCTTCTCGTTGTCGTACCAGTTGCGGGCGATGTTGACGCCGACGTCGGGCTTGTTCTGGTGGTCGGCGGACACGACCTGGATCGGCACGCCCGCGACCTTGCCGCCGTAGTCGGCTACGGCCATCTCGACCGCGGCGAGCGAGCCCTTGCCGGTCGCGTCGGCGTAGAGGCTCGACATGTCCGTGAGCACGCCGAGCTTGACGACGTTGTCGGAAATCTGCGCCTGTGCCGCGCCCGGTGTGGCGGCGACGGCGAGGCCGGCCGCGACCGCGGCGATGAGTTTATGCATATCGTTTCTCCCTGTGTATTGTCGTTGGGGCGTTGTTGCGGGGACTGTTCTAGCGGCTATCGGCGATCGCAGCTAAGCGCTCCGCGCCATAGCAGAATGCAAAATCGGAAGGGGCGGGCGGTGTTCCTAACCCTCTCCCCTTGGGGGAGAGGGTGGCTCGCCGCGATAGCGGCGAGACGGGTGAGGGGTTCTCTCCGCGAATCCAACTCTCAATTGAATGCGCGGACAGATACCCCTCATCCGGCGCTTCGCGATCATGCCGAGGCCTTGTGCGAGGAGATCAGGAGCGCTGTCCGGTGATCCGCACCCGCAGCGGCATCAAGGATCACCCGGCGCTGAAGCACGAACTCGCGAACCGCGCCTTCGTGGTCCGGACGCTGAGCCGACTGGGCTAACTACGAACCGGTACGCGCCTCGCCCGGTCGTCCGCCGGGAAGCGCGCCATGAGCTCGGCCGAGCGGGAGCTGCTGCACCGGGCGGCCAAGCCCAACGTCAGCGACGAGATGGTCGGCTTGTTCGCGACCGGCATGGAGATCGTCGCGGCCGGCGATCATCAGCGGTGGTAAGAGCACGGCAGCCGGCGCGCCGAATATCTGGCCATCAGCAAGAAGCTAGACTGGTCTTTGATCGGCGTCGTCGGCGGCCCCTCCGTGTTTTATCCCGCGCTGGACGGCCCGCCGCCGGGCTACCTGATGTCGCCCATGGCGTGTATCAGGACTGGCCGATCATGCAGGCTTGGCGGAAGGCGCCGCTGGCCGCGCTGGCGGCGAGAAATAAGCAGCATTGACCTCCTTACGGTGTGCGAATTAGACCAGTGATTTGGGGCTTGATGAATGCTGGGGCACCGGGGGCGATGAACAGTCTTAGTCCTTTCCAACCAAAGCGCGATGCACCGTTGACCGGCGGTGCGCGCTTCATTCGCGGCTTCACTCGGATCGGCGCGGTCGTTGCCGTGCTGGTGGCTGTGATCGGCCTCGCGATTACGTACGGTATCGTCAACGAGGGCTACAGTAGAGAAGTGAGCGTCCAAAGGAACGCTCAGTGCATCGCGCGGCTGTCACGCGCGGGCTACGTCTTCAAACTGAAATATCCATCGATCGACAGCCGAACGCTCGACTACGACGTGAACGGTTGCTCGGACTACGGCCTCTATGGCAAGTCGGTAGGCGAGATCATTGCAATCGCAGACTCGCCGGCTCCGACATTCATGACGAGCGAGGCAGCTTCCGCGCTCGGGATGGGCCTGATCATCACCGGCATCTGTGCCATCGTTGCCTATGTCCTCTTCTGGGTGATTGGCTGGGTGTTCGCCGGCTTCACGAGGGACGCATAGCTGTAATAGAGGGCTGGAAACGTGGCTCAATCTGACGATGGTGCTGCAGTATATTTTCTTTTTGGGTCGGTAGCTCTTTGGTTCTTTGCTCCAGACAGTTGGACGAATGCGCTCTGGTATGGCGTCAAATACCAAGTTGGCTTTGACAAGGTCCAGACGAGCACCAAACCAAAAGACTGCGACTTCATGCACGCGCCTCTCGGCGACAAAGGCTGCAGTTACAAGGCGCATGTGAAGGCCTATAATGCGAGCGGTGCGTTGGTCAGCGGCGAGGACGCGCCAAAATATGGGCGCGATAGCAAAACCGGAAGCTCCATCATCTCTTATAACGACGGCAAGACGTGGGACTGGTATGCAGGGGATGTTCCTGATCCTAAAGTGGCATCCGTCGTGGTTTTTTGGCTCAAGGAGTAGGCGGACTATGCCTGCGCCTCGGCAAGATCGCCGGAGCCGACCGCCCATGCATTCGTTCGAGATCGCCGGCACTGAACATCGGCCGACGTGCCGACGCATCAGCGAGGCCCGCAAGCGATCTGAACGGCTGCGCCGAAAATCTGGGAGAGCATGGAGTTACCGTGGGCCAAACAAGTCTGGTTCTCGCGAAACAGGAGCGATCATCAGGTCGGTATTTGAATGGCCCTTGAGCGTCGTCGTTTCCACTTGCTTGTCGTCAGTTGCGAGCAATTCCGGCTGGCCGAAGGCCTCTATGGCTTCGACAACATCGACGACAGGGAACTCGCGCCGCTCAACCAGAATCCTCACGACCTCTCGATGCGCCGGACGCGGCAGCGAGACCTCTTTGGGCATTTGCCCGTCCGCATCAATGAAAGCCTGTACGATGCGCCAACCCTCGTAAAAGGTCTGCATGAAGTCTTCATCGTGATGCAGCGGGCAGATGATGAGGTTCTTTCCGTCGTCCTTCCGAACGATGTCTTTTGCGCCTTGCTTCGTCGGCACGATGCCGATGCGAAGTCCAGCGGCCCCCTCAAGTTGAGACGGATTGATCTTCACGGTCGTCGCCACCCAACGTTCTACATCGGTGTAGCCGACGAACAAGTCAGCTTTCCAAAGACCGCGAATTGAGTATGGCAGCGCCAGTCGCGTCTTTCTGTTTCGGAATGCTCCGGCGATCTGGTTAAGGTGGCGCTTCAACTTCGCGGGTTGGCCGCGCGTCCCGTACAGAAGCCGCGAATCATCTGTGAGGATGTCACCCGCAGTGTCGATTAACTGCTGCGTTCCGGTTTTTTCGAGGCCGAACAACAGCGAGCGAGGGGGCGCTTGCCCGTTCAACTTACACAGCTTTGCCGCGTCTTCTATCCGCTCAAGCACGCGGGCATCGCCCCTGCTGATCGCCTCATGCACTGCGTACTCAAAGCAGATGCCACAGTCGCCATCGCCAGCTTTGTAGAGCCGAGGTAGCATCTTCAGCTTGATCTGATCATATCCGCCCGCCTCGGCAACTATATCGGCCTTCAAGGCATAGAGAGTGCCCGTAAGAATTGGGCGAACCACGGCAGTGAGCGCCAACACTTCATCGCTCACTGGATTCAGTTGCACTTGTTCACGTATCCGCATGCATTCCCCAGCGGCGAAGTCGCGGCCTACGTCCGGTCGTGACGACGGGGGTCGCCATTGCCCTTAGCAAACGCTTCTCTGAGCGACGCAAGTGCCTCTGCTCGTCGGCGTGCATTGTTGCGGCGACGGATGATGCCGCGAATGGTCTCGCGACTGAGGTCGAACTCCTTGCCAAGCGCAGTTAACGACAGACCGGAGGCGCGGCCCTCTTCGTAGAGGGCGCAAATGCGCTTGTTCCGCTCGGTGACGTGAGGATAGCGGTCGCTAGGCACGCTGAGCATTCTCCCAAAGGCTGCTCACAGTGTAGCTGATTCTCTCTTGTAGCCACTGCGCGTGGCCGGACCCGTACTTCTCCGCCTCGGCGTAGCAGTACCCCACTAGAATATTTGGGACGTTCGAGAGCCCCCGCCGGCGAGACCGAAAGGAGGCGGCCTCGCTGTTGACCGTTGATATCATTGCACTATTTTCGCTATCTCGGCTCCCGCAAGGGAAGAAGGAAGAGGGCATTACGCGCCGCCCTTGAGCCGCTCGTTACGCCGGCGCAGGCCCTCCAGCGTCGCGAGCAGGATCACCGAGACCGTCGTCAGGATCACCGCGGCTGCCGTGATGGTCGGGCTGATGTTCTCGCGGATGCCGCTGAACATTTCGCGCGGCAAAGTGCGCTGCTCGGGCCCTGCCATGAACAGCACGATCACCACCTCGTCAAAGCTGGTCGCGAAGGCGAACAGTGCACCCGATGCGAGTCCCGGCAGGATCAGCGGCAGGATCACCCGGCGGAACGCCAGAAGCGGCGAGGCGCCGAGCGAGGCGGCGGCGCGGGCGAGGTTGGTGTCGAAGCTTTGCAGCGTCGCGCCGACCGTGATCACCACGAACGGCGTTGCCAGCGCGGTGTGAGCCAGGATCAGGCCGAGATAGCTGCCGGTGAGGCCAATCGGCGCGAAGAAGAAATAGAGACCGACCGCGGTGATGACGCCGGGCACGACCACCGGCGACAGCACGAAGGCCAGCACCAGCGGCTTGAACCGGCTCTTCCACTGCGCCAGCCCAAGGGCTGCCAGCGTGCCGAGAACCATCGACAACAGCGTCGAGGCCACGCCGATGATCATGCTGTTCTTCAGCGAGTTCATCCAGCGCGGTGAGCTGATGAAGTCGTCGTACCAACGCAAGGAGAGACCCGGCAGCGGATAAGTGAGATACGAACCCGAGCTGAAGGACAGCGGCATGATCGCCAGGATCGGCGCGATCAGGAAGATGAAGACCAGCGTCGAGATGACGATGGTTGCGGTCCAGGCGATGCGCTGGCTGGGTGTGCGCAAGGAGGAAGCGTCGCTCAATTCTTCATCCCTCCCGTCACCTGCTGGCCCTGCACCAGCTTGCCATAGACGAGCGCGAGCAGGACGGTCGCGAGCAGCAGCACCGCGCCCAGCGCCGAAGCCAGGCCCCAATTAGCTGTTTCGGTGGTGTAGAGCGCGATGAAGTAGCTGATCATCTGGTCGGCGGCGCCGCCGACGAGGGCCGGCGTGATGTAATAGCCGAGCGCCAGGATGAAGACGAGCAGGCTGCCCGCGCCGATGCCGGGCAGGGTTTGCGGCATATAGATCCGCAGGAAAGCGGTGATGGGCGATGCACCAAGCGAGGCGGCGGCACGCATATAGGCCGGCGAGATCGCCTTCATGCTGCTGTACAGCGGCAGGATCATGAACGGCAGCAGCACGTGGGTCATGGCCACGCAGACGCCGAAGCGGTTGTAGATCAGGCGCAGCGGCTCATCGATGATGCCGAGCCAGTGCAGGCTGTCATTGACGACGCCCTTGCTTTGCAACAGCACGATCCAGGCGCAGGTTCGAACCAGAAGCGAGGTCCAGAACGGCAGCAGCACGAAGATCATCAACAGGTTCGACCGGCCCGGCGGCAGCGTCGCCAGCAAATAGGCGACCGGGAAGCCGAGGACCAGGCAGAGCACCGTGACACCGAGGCTGATCAGGAAAGTGCGGCCGAAGACATCGCGGTAGATGGCCTGATCCGGCGGAGCCGCGACGATCGCGCCGTCCGCGTTCCTGACAAGGTCGAGCGCGCCCAGCAGGTAGAAGCTGGTGACCGGACCACTGGCGCCCCTGATCGTCGTCCAGGTGGCGCGGTCGCGCCAGGCCGGGTTGATCTTGCCCAGCGTCTCCTTGGCCGTGCCCGGCTCCGGCATCGCTTTCAGATTGCGTGCGGTGCTGGTGAGGATCGTGCGAAAACCGTTTTGGGCATAGTTGAGCCGCTTGGCGGCGATGGCGATGGTGCCGGCCGTGCGCGCCGCCTCGATGTCGCTTGCCAGGGCGGCATAGGCCTTTTCGTCCGGCACATCCTTGCCGTCCCAACTGGCGAGAGCCGCGACCGTCTGCGGTAGAACCTGGCGCACCTCGTGGTCATCGACCGCGTGCCACAGCATGCCGGCGATGGGCCCGGCGAAGGTGAACAGCAGAAACAGCAGCAGCGGCAGAACCAGCGCCAGCGCCTTGATCTGGCGCGCGCGCTCCGCCCGCTTCAGGCGGCGCTTGAGCGACACGTTGGTCTTCACATCGGCGCCGGTGAGGGAGGCTGCTGTCATGGGTTGATCATTTCAGGCAAGGGGCGGTGCGCCGGCGAAAGGGTCTCGCCCCTCCGCCCGCGCCGCACGCCGGTTCGATCGCGCGCTATTTCGCGGCCCATTTGTTGAAGCGCTCGGTCAGCTTGTCGATGTTTTCGAGCCAGAAGGCGACGTTGATCTCGACCGCGTTCTTGATGTTGTCAGGCGCCGTCGGCAGATCCTTCAGGACGGCCGGCGGGATCAGGGCGGCGGCATCCTTGTTCGAGGTGCCGTAGGCAATGTTCTGCGACAGCTTGGACTGGTTTTCCGCCTTGCCGACGAAGTCCAGGAATTTGTAGGCCGCGTCCTTGTTCGGGCTGCCCTTCAGGATGACCCAGCTGTCGAGCGTGAACAGCGCGCCGTCCCACACCATGCCAAAGTTCTTCTTCTCGTTCTTGTTCGCAGTGTCGATCCGGCCGTTGTAGACCGAGGTCATGGCCACCTCGCCGGAGGCGAGCAATTGCGGCGGCTGGGCGCCGGCCTTCCACCAGACGAGGTCGCCCTTGATGGTGTCGAGCTTCTTGAACGCGCGATCGACGCCTTCGTCGGTCGCCAGCACCTTGTAGACGTCCTTCGGCGGGACGCCGTCGGCCATGAGGGCGATCTCGAGTGTGGTCTTCGGGCCCTGGCGCAAGGCGCGCTTGCCGGGGATCTTCTTGGTGTCGAAGAAGTCGGCCCAGCCATTGGGCGCTTCCTTCAGCTTGTCCTTGTCGTAGCCGAGCACGAAATCATAGAGGATGGCGCCGACGCCGCAGGGATTGACCGACGGCTGGATATAGGCGGCCTCGCCGCCGATCTTGGAATAATCCAGCTTCTCGTAGAGGCCTTCCTCGCAGCCGACCGCGAGCTCGTCGCTCTCGACCTGCACGACGTCCCAGGTGGCGGCGCCACCCTGCACCTTGGCGCGCAACACGCCGACGCCGCCGTCCCAGGATTCGTCGTTCATGGCAATGCCTGACGCCTTCTTGAACGGCTCGAAATAGACCTTCTTCTGCGCGTCCTGATAGGCGCCGCCCCACGACACGACGGTGAGGTCACGCGCCTGCGCAACCGTCGCCAGCGCCGCGCTGGCGGTGAACGCCGCGACGAAACCCAGAGCAATCTTGCCAGTCATCTTGCTGGTCTTGCGCTTCAGCATGGTCGTTGTCCTTCTTCTGGTGAGTTGCGTTGAGGTTGATCGGTCAATCAAACGGGGTCGAGCGCGAGGCAGTCCTCGGGGCGGAAGCTGATGAAGACGCTTTCACCTGATCTCAGCCGGTCATGCGCGCCTGGCTGCAGCTTGACCATGAACTCTGTATTCCCGGCGACATCGAGCACGGCCAGCGCATGGTCGCCGAGATAGATGGTGTTCTGCACCTTGGCCGGCAGCCGGTTCGCACCGTCGCTGGAGGCGCCGTCGGGGACAATCGCGACCCGCTCCGGCCGCACCGACAGCGAGGTCGCAGCTCCCGCGCCCGAGACGTTGACCGCACGGGCCATGACGGTGCCGCCGGCGGCCAGCAAGACGCGGCAATAATCCTTGTCTGTTGTCTCGACCGTGCCTGACAGCACGTTGTTCTCGCCGACGAAATTGGCGACGAAGCTGTTCACCGGGCGCTCGTACAGCGCATCGGGCCTGTCGATCTGCTGCACGATGCCGTCGTTGAACACGGCGATGCGGTCCGACATGGTGAGCGCTTCGCTCTGGTCGTGGGTGACGTAGACGACGGTGATGCCCATGGTCTCGTGCAGCTGCTTGATCTCCAGCTGCATCTGCTCGCGCAGGCGCTTGTCGAGCGCGCCGAGCGGCTCGTCCATCAGCACCAGCTGCGGGTTGAACACCAGCGCGCGCGCCAGCGCCACGCGCTGCTGCTGGCCGCCGGAAAGCTGCCCGGGCCGCCGCTGCGCCAGCGTTTCCATCTTGATCATGCGCAGCGCCGCCTTGACGCGCTCCTGCGTTTCCGCCTTGCTCGTCTTGCGCACGGAGAGCGGGAAGGCGACGTTCTCCTCGATCGTCAGGTGCGGAAACAGCGCATAGTTCTGGAACACCATGCCGATGTCGCGCTTGTGCGGCGGCATGTTCTTGATCGGGCGGTCGGCGAGGTAGATCTCGCCCTGGGTCGGCACCTCGAAGCCGGCCAGCATCATCAGCGTGGTGGTCTTGCCCGAGCCCGAGGGGCCGAGCAGCGTGATGAACTCGCCCTTTTTGATGTCGAGATCGAGGTGCTTCACCACGAGGTGCTCGCCATCATAGGTCTTCTGAATGCCGGAAAAGCGCACCAGGATGGGCGCGGGCATGGCCATGCTGCCTTGAATGGCGTCCTCTCGTGCTGCCGGCATATCCTGAGCGGTCGCCATCATCGATCAGAACTTCCGGAAGGTGTGCGCGTGTCGGCCTTGGTTATCGAAAAGTCGTGGCCGCTCGTCATGACTATCAATGTCTCCGGATAGGGTTGTCGAGACGGGAGCGTCGTCCAATTCTGTCTGAGCAAAGGAGCCTGGACTGGCCGGGAATGCCACTGCCTTGTTTCCGTTCATGGTCACGCGCTGGTGGATGTGGGCATGAATTGCACGAGCCAAACGCCTCGACCAAGAGCAACGTAGCCATCGCCCGCCTCGGATTTCAAGCCCGAACTGCAAGACATGCGTATTTCAGTTCAGTAAATTCGAGAATCCCATGGTGCGATCCTTCGCGGGAGTTGCCGCTCTCTTTCACTCCGCCGAAGGGAGCGAGCTCGGTTGAAATCAGGCCCGTGTTGATCCCGACGATTCCGAAGTCGAGTCTCTCGAGGACGCGAAAGATGCGGCTGACGTCGCGGGAGTAGAGGTAGGCGGCGAGCCCCGATGTCGTGCTGTTTGCCGCCGCGACGACCTCGTCCTCGCTCCTGAAGCGAAAGATGGGGGCAATCGGACCGAACGTTTCTTCCTGGCTCAGAAGCATCTCGTCGGTCGCGCCTTGAAGTACGGTCGGCTCAAAAAAAGTGCCACCAAGGGGGTGGCGCTGACCGCCAATGACGATTGAGGCGCCCTTGGACACGGCATCGTCAAGATGCGCCTCGACCTTGGCCAATGCCCGTTCGTTGATGAGAGGCCCCTGCTCGACATTGTCATCGAGTCCATCGCCCACGCGCAGCGTGGCGACCTTGGCAGCCAGTTTCTTCACGTAAGCGTCGTGAACACCATCCTGAACGTAGATCCGGTTGGTGCAGACGCATGTTTGTCCCATGTTTCTGTATTTTGAAACGAGTGTACCTTCGACGGCACCATCAAGATCGGCGTCGTCGAAAACAATGAACGGCGCATTACCACCGAGTTCAAGAGCAACTCTTTTGACGGTCGCCGCCGCCTGAGCCATCAACACCTTCCCAACAGCCGTGGAGCCCGTAAAACCCACGAGGCGCACCGCCGGATGCGTCGTAAGAACCGAGCCGATCTCCTTGGCATCTCCGGTGATCACATTCAGCGTTCCGGCAGGAAACCCGGCGCGATGGGCGAGCTCGGCGAGAGCGAGCGCCGTGAGCGGCGTTTCCGGCGCGGGCTTCACCACGGCGGTACAGCCAGCCGCGAGCGCCGGAGCGATCTTGCGAGTGATCATGGCAGCTGGAAAGTTCCAGGGCGTGATGGCCGCCACGACTCCAATCGGACGCCGCTGCACTAAAATGCGCGCGTCTGCACGATGCGAGGAAAGGAGCTCCCCAGCAACCCGCTTTGCTTCTTCTGCGTAGAATTCGATGTAGGCCGCCGCGTAGTCGATCTCTCCTCGTGCCTCGGCGAGTGGCTTCCCCTGCTCACTGGTGAGAATGATCGCGAGATCCTCGCGCGCGGCAACTACGAGATCGAACCAGCGGCGAAGGATTGCGCTCCGCTCCTTGCAGGTTCGTGCCGCCCAGGGCCCAAAGGCAGCGGCAGCAGCCTCGACTGCATTCGTCGTTTCCTGAGCGCCGACACCGGACACAGCTGCAATCACTTGTCCATTCGCAGGATTCTTGACGGTGGTGTTTGCGACACCGACAAATTGACCGTTGATGTAAGCCTGCAACCTCAGAAGCGAACGGTCGGCAAGCCGTTCGACAAGCGGCATCGATTTCAGCATGGGCTTGTACTCAGCGCGCGTTGGCGAGGGCGTTTTGAAGCTTGGCAAGCCCCTCGATCAGGAGGGTGTCCGATATCGTGAGTGGCATCAGCAATCGGATGGTATTGGCATGTGCGCCACAGGCCAGGAGAATCAGCCCCTGCTTCAAGGCCTCCTGAATCACCCGTTTTGTCCCGTCGGGATCGGGCTCCGCGGCCCCGCCCGACTTCAATACATCGAATGCGACCATCGCTCCTGGGCCGCGAACGAACCCAATTGGAATCGTATCGTTGCGCCGCGCGATGTGCTGAAGCTCGTCCCGCACCAGCGCGCCAAGCCTGTTGGCTCGGTCGAGCAGTTTTTCCTCGACAATGACATCGAGAACCGCAAGCGCTGCTGCGCACGCTATCGGGTTACCGGCATACGTGCCGCCCAGACCACCGGGCTCTGGAGCCTCCATGATGGCCGACCTCCCGATGACGCCGGAAAGCGGAAATCCGCCGGCGAGGGATTTCGCAATCGTGACGAGATCGGGTTCGATGCCGGAATGCTCGATGCCAAACATCTTTCCGGTGCGCCCGAATCCGGTCTGCACCTCATCGGCGATCAGGACGATACCTTCGGCGTCGCAGATGCGTCGTAACGCGGCAAGCAGTTCGGCCGGAGCCGGGTGAAACCCACCCTCGCCCTGAACCGGCTCGATGATGACCGCCGCAACGTTCGCCGGTTCGACGTCCGCACGAAACAGATGGTCGATCGCGTTCAAAGTGTCGGCGACCGACGTTCCATACTGCGGCACCGGGAAGGGGACGTGCCAGACTCCGGCCGGCATCGGACCGAACTTTTTCTTGTAGGGCGCAATCTTTCCCGTCAGCGCACTCGTCATGAGAGTACGGCCATGAAAACCGCCGGAAAACGCGATCACGTCCGTGCGGCGCGTGTGGGCGCGCGCGATCTTCACGGCGTTCTCGACCGCCTCCGCGCCGGTCGAGAACAAGATGCTCTTGGCATCGCCCTTGAAGGGCGCAAGTTTACCGAGTCGTTCGCACAGGGCCACATAGGGCTCGTAAGGGATGACCTGGAACGCGGTATGAGTGTAGGCGGCCAATTGAGCCTGAACCGCCTTCAGAACCGCGGGATGTCTGTGCCCGGTGTTCAGGACCGCTATGCCGCCGGCGAAATCGATAAAGCGATTGCCGTCCGCGTCCCATAGCTGGGAATTGTCCGCGCGAGTGGCAAAAACGGGAAACGCGGAAGCGAGCCCACGTGGAATTGCAGCGGCACGACGGGACTGGAGCAGAGCGTTATCGGACACGAGCTACTTTCCTCCTGAATTCGGAAAAGGCTACCTTCCTTCACGGCGTGGCCGGTATCGTTTTGATTGCGACGCAGTGGTTCACGAGACGCACCACCATTGATTCCGGAGGCGGTGGTGCATTACAGTTTCCACTGAAGAGCAGGGGCGAGACGATGAAGTCACTTACGAGGCCTATGCCGAAAGCCAACGGTGCAGAGGATGTCCCCCTCGAATCGCCCAGAATGCCACCACTGATCATGGTCCGGGCATTCGAGGCGGCGGCGAGAGCCGGAAGCATGCGGAAGGCTGCCGACGATATTGGCGTAAGCCACACCGTCATCAGTCGTCACGTTCGAAACCTAGAGGTTTGGTCTGGTCGGAAGCTGCTCGATACCGGGCCACGGGGTACCCTGCTGACACAGGAAGGCGCGATTTTTTACCGAGCCGTATCCGAGGCATTTCAAATCATCGCCGCTGCGGCGGTCGAGTTGCGCCCCCGCACGCGCAGGGGCATGTTGCGCATCTGGGCAATGCCGGGCCTTGCAACGCGCTGGCTCGCTCCACGCTTGTCTGAGATCGAACGGACGCTGGCTGGTGCAGATATTGTCCTCAGGGCGATCGATCGGTTGCCGGACTTCTCGAAGTCGGAAGCAGACGTGATGATCGGTTTCGGTTCAAAAGCCGACCTGCCCGCGGGCGCAACGTGGCTGATCAGTCCGAGAGCGTTCCCGGTTGCGAGCAAGGTCTGGATCGAGAAAAACGGGCAGCCGGAGAACTTGGCAGAGCTCTCGAGACTCCCGTTGATCCACGAGGAGAGCCGCCAACAGTGGACGAATTGGTTCAAAGGCGCCGGCTACAAGCTAAGAACCGCACTGAAAGGGCCCCTGCTCTGGGACGCCAACATGGCAATAGACGCCGCCTTGGCGGGCCAAGGCATCGTCTTGGCTTCCCGCCTTACCGTTGCTCGAGAGATCGATGGCGGAAACCTCGTCGAGCTTCTAGGCACCAACGTTAAGCTCAATGGATATTATCTTCACATTAGGCCGGAGCGCTCTCATGCCCCTCTTATAGAGGGGTTTCGTTTATGGCTCGAGGACGGCCTGCGAAAGGAAGAGCAAAGCAGGCAAGATTTCAAGCATGTCTCGGTGCACCACGCACGTTCCTGATCAGTTCGGCGCTGACATCTGCATTCGCAATCCGCGAAGTTCGGGGGGAGGGCTCCGCTTTACGTCATGGCCGATGACGGCCGTCGGGACGCGCGCGGACCCGCCGAGAAGGCGCGCTACGGCAGCTTCGTCAGCGAGACGTTCAGCGTCCCGCCGGCTTCCGCAACCACGCGCAGCGTCCTGGAATCGAAGGCGATGTCGGTCAGCGTGAGGCTGTCGATCTTGGCGTCGATCCTGAGGCCGTCCTCGCTCTTCTGGTAGTCGGCGATGGCGGCTGCGATCTTCTCGCGCGCATTGGCGGCGATCGGCTTCAGGTCGAGCGTCGCTTTCTGCACCAGCGCCTGCTGCATCTGCGGCACCACCGCGCGGGCCGCGGCGCCGAGCAGGCCGAAGGCCGCCTCGGATTCCACCGCGAGCCGGATGTCGGCAAGCCGCAGCGTCTGCTGCGCCTGGTCGAGCATCGGCCGGCCCCAGATGTGCACGGTCGCCTCGGCACCCAGGCCGAGCCAGCTCTTCTTCTCCTTGGCGCGCACCAGCAGCGAGATCAGCAGGCGATCGCCTGAGGGGATCACGTTGACGCTCTTCACGGTGACGTCGACCGGACCGGAGCCGTCCTCGGGATAGGTGTTGCCGACCATTTGCGCCGCGATCAGCTTGTTGATCTCGGTGAAGGGCACGTCGATGGGAACGCCGATGTTCACGCCGGTGCCGGTCGGCGGCACGATCGAGATCTTGTCGGGGAAGGGGCAGTCCGGCTTGGTCTGCGCCGAGGTCACGCGCGTCTCGGCCTCGAGGCCGAGCAGCAAGGTCACGGCCTGCGCGTCGACGCGCGGCTGCGCCGCAATGGCGCGGGTCGGCTTCATCTCGAGCCAGAGCGGCGGCAGCGCCGCCGAGGAGCCGGTGCCCTGCAGCGGGATCGAGCGGCAGGCCTTGGCCCATTGCACCCTGGCATTGTCGCGCAGGCTGGGATCGTTGCGGATGCGCTCGGCGACGACGTTGAGCTGCTCGCCAACGGTCTTGTCGATCAGCGGCTTGACCTGCGCCGGCACGTTGACCTTGGCGCCGGCGACGTTGACGTTGGTGTCGCCGAGATTGACCTGCGCGCCCAAATTCGGCTCGAGGTGCCAGGCGGCCGCGAGCTTGGGGCGCGAGGTGACGACCACGCTGCCCCTGATCTCGGCGCTGGCATTCAAATTCTTGATGTTGACGGCGCCGATCCGTTTCGCCGCGTCGCCGCCGAGCACGCTGCCCAGGGCATCGCCGAGCGCGCCGGTGGCCTTTGCCGACAGCGACCCTGTTACGTTCAGCTTGCCGGTGATCGGTGTCGACAGCGTCAGCACGTCCTTGTCGCCGGTCGCCGACATTGGCCCGCGGGCGGCGCTCCAGCCGATATCGGCGTTCTCCAGGATCTGCGAGATCGGGTTCTCGGCCTTGCCGGCGAAATTGCGCGGCGAGGCCTTCTCGGCCTGGTCGCGGATCGCCGACAGCGCGATCGCGACGGGTGCCACCACGATCGAGCTCTTCGCGGCCGGCGGCAGCGGCGGCAATTGTGCGATCGGCGGCGCCGAATTGACCGCGCGCGGCGAAAGCCAGTCCATCGCCTTCAGGCTGATGAAAAACGACGCCGCCAGCACCGCAACAGCGATCAGCACGGTCTTCAAATTCAACGTCAGACGCATCGATCCCCCAGGCCGCCCAACGGGGATTTTACAGGGCGGGCGAGGAGGGCGCTAGAGCGCACCGGTGGGGTGGAATTGCGGCAAACGGGTTAACGGAAGCGGCGGCTGTGTCTCAGGGGTAGCCCGCGCCAGGCGCATCCACCGTGACGGCGTCGATCCGCGCGGAGGACTTGCCGCGCCGCAGGTCCTCATGCGAGGTCGCGGCGCTGATGCAGAACAAGGTTCGCCGGTCGGGGCCTCCGAGCGCGCAAGCAATGGCGCGGCGGCCGGGGACAGTGATGCGCCGCAGTTCCTGCCCGCCGGCGTCGATCCGGATGAAGGCATCCTCGGAATAGGCGGCAACCCAGACCGCGCCGTCTTGGTCGAGGCAGATGCCGTCCGGCTCCTTGCCGCAGGGCAGCCTGCGGCGGAAGGTGAGGCTGCCATCGGGCGCCATCTCGTAATCGGCGACGCATTCGCCATCCATCTCCGCGACGACGAGCCGGCGATGGTCGGGCGAGATCGCGATGCCATTGGGAAAGCGCAGTCCCTCAGCGACGACGCGCGTCGCGCCGTCCGGTGCGACCTGGATGATGCGCCCGTCGGCGCCGCGATCCGGCGGAGGCGGGAAGTTGAAGCCGAGATCACCGACATAGGCGCGCCCGAGCCCATCGACGATCATGTCGTCGATGACACCGGTCGCGACGCGCGACAGATCAGCATAAAGCGACAGCTTCTCGTCGGCGAAGACGAACAGGCGCTTGCGAAACATGGTCAGGACGATCAGCCTGCCATCGGGCAGGAAGCCGGTGCCGCACGGCATGTCGTCCTCGAACGTTGCGTGCGTTCTGCATTGGCCTGCGGTGTCGATGCTCAGCAGCGTCCGCGCCAGGCAGTCGACGAACCAGAGGCGGCCATCATGCCAGCGCGGGGCTTCGTAATATTTGCCGCCGTCGAGCAGCGTGGCCAGCGCGGTCATTGGTTTCTCCCGAAGGGCGGTGCCATATCTTTACACCGTGATCACGGGACCCGGCTATCGCGAGTTAGCTGCGCCGGGGGCGGCGGACCGCTCTCACCTTGCCGCTGTCGCCGCCGCCGCAGAACAGCTGGTCGCCGCCGTCGGATTCCAGCCCCGAGACCATCGTCCCTTCGGGCATATCGAGCTGCTCGAGCACCTTGCCCGTATCAGGATCGATCCGCCTGAGGTCGCTGTCATCGCCTTCCCAGGTGCCATGCCAGAGCTCGCCGTCGACCCAGGTCACGCCGGTGACGAAGCGCTTGCTCTCGATGGTGCGGAGGATCTTTCCCGTCTCAGGGTCGACCTGATGGATCTTGCGCTCGCGATATTGCCCGACCCAGAGCGAGCCTTCAGCCCAGGCCAGCCCGGAATCGCCGCCACCGCCCGGTGCGGGAATCGTGCTGACGATCGCACCGCTCGCCGCGTCGATCTTCTGGATGCGATCCTCCGCGATCTGGAACAGGTGACGGCCATCGAACGCCGTGCCCGCATGTGCGGCGACGTCGATCGAGCGCGAGATCTCGCCGCTCGCGGGATCGAGGGCGTTCACCTTGTCGCCGGACGCGAACCAGACCTGGCTGCCGTCATAGGTGACGCCGTGCACGGACTTGACGTTCGAAAAAGGCCCGTACTCGCGGATGATCTCGGCGGCTGATCGTTTCATGGTGTGGTCCCTGTGCGGCGATCAATGAATCCTACGCTTTCAAGAGCGGCGAGGGGAGTAACAAGCCTGTCGGGAAACCCGGGACCGGCGGGGTCATCCAGCGCCGTGCCCTGCCATGGCCGAACGACTGCACCTTGTTCGATCGCGCCAGCTCCTCGAGCGCCCGCTGCACGGTGCGTGCGCTCATACGAAGCGCGAGCGCGAGCGCCGAGCTCGACCATGGCTCGCCATCGGCAAGAATGGCAAGGACGGCGGCGTGCTTCTCCTCGACCGGGCGCGCCAGCACGATGACGTCGCGGGTCTTTCGCGGCGCCAGCTCGAAGCCCTGTTTTGTGGCGCTGATCTCGGCCAGCGGCTTGAGCTGGGTGCGGAGCCGCCCGATCTCGACGCGCAAGCGCGCGCGGTGCGACTCGTCGGCGTGCCTCGCCTGGAACGCGCCTGAGATCAGCGCCTCGCGCGAGACATCTTCGGGCCATGCCTGCGCCAGCAGACGGGCGAGCGCGAACAGTACGGGCCGCGTTCCGAGCGGCACGGCGATGCCCTGCCTGCGCACGACATGATGAAAGGTGTCGACGACGAGCGCGGTCGAGGTCGCGAGGCGCTCGACCTCGCCGAGCAGCAGCGGGTGCTCGCTGCCGCGTGCGATCAGGCGCGCGGCCGGCGTCTTCAGAATGAGGCTTGCGCCGTCGACCTCGGCCACCAGCGCCGGGATGTTGGCCCGTCGCGCAGCGCGGGCCGCGAGGTCAAGCGCCGCGCGCGCCTCGTTCGATTTGAGCCGCCTGATGGCGATGCCGGCGACCACGAGCTCGCGCACGACCTGGGACGCAGGCGGCAGCGGGCAGGCGCGGATCTCGGCCAGCGTCCGCGCCGCCTCGTCGATGCGTCCGAGCAGGAGCAGGCGGCGCGCCTCGATATGGCCGGCATGGGCGGCATTGGCGAGATCGCCGTGGCTTGCCAGCGTCGCCCGCGCCGCTGTGAGCGCCTTCGCCGGCCAGTTCAGGTCGCGCGAGACCAGCGCGATCTCGGCCTCCGCCACCACGCATCTGGCCCGCGCGACCGCCTCTCGCGGCCCGAAGGCGCGGGCGGCGCTGCGCAGCAGCGCCTTGGCTTTGGCGAGATCGCCGAGCTGAGCCATCGCGATGCCGCGCAGCGCCAGCGAGGGCGCATCGTTGCGCAATGCGACGCGGTTCAGCGCGCCGAGCGGATCGCCGGCCTCCAGCGCACGTGCGGCGGCCGTGATCAGCGACTCCATGAAAATCCCGCCACACTTGTTACTCCCACCGTGCGCACTTGCGGTGCGACAACTCCCGCACGGCCGACGATGTGCGGCGAGCGAGAGATTTGGAGAGCCATGATGACATCAGCCAACAAAGCAGCGACCAACGGACAGCCCGCCATGCTAACACCGCCAGTGGTCTCGCCGGAGGAGTGGGAAGCAGCCCGTCAGGTGCTGCTGGTGAAGGAGAAGGCACATACCCGCGCCCGCGACGCACTCGCCGCCGAACGCCGGCGCATGCCGTGGATGGAAGTGACCAAAACCTACGCATTCGAGACGCCATCGGGCAAGGCCAGTCTGCTCGATCTGTTCCAGGGCCGGAAGCAGCTGATCCTCTACCGGGCGTTCTTCGAGCCTGATGTGTTCGGCTGGCCCGACCATGCCTGCCGCGGCTGCTCCATGGTGGCCGACCAGGTCGCCCATGTCTCGCACCTGAACGCCCGCGACACCACGCTGGTGTTCGCCTCGCGGGCTCCGCAGGCGGATATCGCGCGGCTGAAGGCGCGGATGGGCTGGAACATTCCGTGGGTCACCATCACCGACAGTTTCGATGCCGATTTCGGCGTCGGCGAGTGGCACGGCACCAACGTGTTCTACCGCGACGGGAAGCGAATCTTCCGTACCTATCTGATCAAGAGTCGCGGCGACGAGCAGATGGGCGGCACCTGGAACTATCTCGACATCACCCCGCTCGGCCGCCAGGAGGTATGGGAGGATTCGCCTCCGGGCTATCCGCAGACGCCGACCTACAAATGGTGGAACTGGCACGACAGCTACGAGGCGGGTGCGGAGCCCGACAAGAAATGGGTCGAGGTCTCCGACGCCGGCGAGATCGCGCTCCGCACACCGGGTGCCCAATGAGCGACGTCCATCCCGGCAGCGCCAGGCGTGACGGCAGCGAGGCCGCATCCCAGCTTGCCCCATCCCATCTTGCTCGGTGGCTGGGCCTTGCGGCCACGCCGACCTTCGCGGCCATGGCGGTCCTGACGGCCGCCTTCAGTGGCGGCCCGGCGGACATGCTCTGCTCCGCCGGGCACGGGCTGTCGCTGGGCGGGATGGCGCCGATGTATCTCTTGATGAGCGCGTTCCATTCGGCGGCGTGGCTGCGGTTGCTCTCGGGGCGGCTGGCATAAGAGATCATCGGTGCGGATCGAAGACGGCCCTGGTCTCTCCTGGGCCGTCTTTGTTATTTGCCGCTTCCGTCGACGAATAATTCCATCAGGACTTCATCGAAATATCGGCCGTTCTGCTTCAACGCCTTCACCTCGCGGCCGTATTCGACGAAGCCGGCGGCCTTGTAGAGGCGTAACGCCGGTTCGTTCTGGCTCGCAACGGTCAGCTGGAGCTTTTCAACGTGCTTGGCGGCATGGGCAATCACCGTATCGACGAGACACCGGCCTACGCCGGCTCTTCCCGCCTGGTGTCGCACATACATGCCCCAGAGATCGGCCTTGTGCATGGTCTGGGGACCATCCTGCCGGTGGAAGCCGGCTATGCCGACGATCTGGCCGTCGATGAAGGCGCCGAACACGTCCGAACTGGTGAGACGTTCCTCGAACCAGGCGAGCGGCTTTTCCTGCTCGCGCGCGAAGGTGCTGGAGAAAGCCTCGGGATGCGCCTCCAGCGCTTCCAGCCTGATCGCACGGTAGAGAGCGGCATCAGCGGGTGTGAGCAGCCTGATCATGCGAGTCATGATATCCCACGACGAACCATGTGGCCTCAAACGAAAACGGCCCCGGTCTTGCCGGGGCCGCTTGCATTCTATTTTCTTCCAGGACCTCGCGTTACCTCAGCTCCGCGCGCCGCTCGGTCATCGGCAGCACGATCACCTTGGTGCCGACGTTGACGCGGGCGTAGAGGTCGGAGACGTCGTCATTGGTCAGGCGGATGCAGCCGGAGGAAACGTGCTTGCCGATCGTGTCGGGAGCGTTGGTGCCATGGATGCGGTAGACGGTGCCGCCGAGATACATGGCGCGGGCACCTAACGGGTTGCCGGGGCCGCCGGCCATGTGGCGCGGCAGATAAGGCTGGCGCTGGATCATTTCCGGCGGCGGGGTCCAGTCCGGCCACTCCGCCTTCTTGGTCACCGACTGCGTGCCGGACCAGGTGAAGCCGTCACGGCCGACGCCAATGCCGTAGCGGATCGCCTGGCCGTTACCGAGCACATAATAGAGATAGGTGTTGGGCGTATCGATGATGATGGTGCCTGGCGCTTCGCGCGTCGCATATGAAACGGTCTGGCGGCGGAAGCGGGCCGGCGTCTCGACGGCATCCTGGTTCTCTGATGGCGCGGCCTGGTAGGTCGGCGCAGAATAAGGCTGATAAGGCTGAAGCGGCTGTGGCGCAGTCATCACCGGCAGCGGCTGGAAGAACGGGAAGAGCTGCACGGGCGCGGCTTTTGCCGGGCCGGCACATGCGATTGCAGCAACGGCCACTGCACTGACGGCAACGGCGCGCGAATACGTCCTGAACGTGTCCAGATTGAACATTGGTCGCCCCTGTTTGCGTGGTGTTTCTTGGTCACCCCGGCACCGTTGCGGTGCTCCGTTGCTTAAGTTCCTAACGGAAACAAGTTTCGGGACGTTTGCGCGGAAAATCGAAAACGGTTTCATCGCGGCAAGGATTGTTTCATGACAGTTTCGTGGCCGCGAAGGTTCGTTAACGAACAAAACACTGGGCCGACATTTCTGTGACGTCACACGCCTGAAATATCCGTGGTTGATGGTCGATGCCTGAGAATCATCAAACTCTCGGGATTTCCCCATGCGGGTATTAATCGCGACCGACGCCTGGCATCCGCAGGTCAACGGTGTGGTCCGGACATTGACCTCGCTGGCTGCCGCCGCCAAGGCGCTCGATGTCGAGATCGACTTCCTGACGCCTGACGGCTTCAGGTCCTGGCCGCTGCCGACCTATCCGGGCATCCGCATTGCGTTGCCGAGCGGGAAAGAGATCGCGCGGCGGATCGAGAAGGCCGCCCCTGAAGCGCTGCACATCGCCACCGAAGGCCCGATCGGCTGGGCCGCACGGGCCTATTGCCGCCGCAACCGCCTCGCTTTCACGACGTCCTACACCACGCGCTTTCCGGAATATGTCTCGGTGCGAACCGGCATCCCCGATGCCGTCGGCTACGCCGTGTTGCGCCACTTCCACGATGCCGCCGCAATGACCATGGTAGCGACGCCGTCGCTGCGGCAGGAGCTTTCGGCGCGCGGCTTCAAGCGCCTCGGCTACTGGGGGCGCGGCGTCGACACCGAGCTGTTTCATCCTGATTCCCCGGCCGAGCTCGATCTGCCGCGCCCGATCTTCATGACCATGGGGCGCGTCGCGGTCGAAAAGAATCTCGAAGCCTTCCTCTCGCTCGATCTGCCCGGCACCAAGGTGGTCGTCGGCGACGGACCGCAGAAGGCCGCGCTGGAGAAGAAATATCCTGATGTGGTCTTCCTCGGCGAGAAGAAGGGCGCCGATCTCACCGCGCATCTCGCCGCCGCTGACGTGTTCGTGTTCCCGAGCCTCACCGATACGTTCGGCGTGGTGCAGCTCGAGGCGCTCGCCTGCGGCACGCCGGTTGCGGCATTCCCCGTGACGGGACCGAAGGACGTCATCTCCGATCATCCGATCGGCGCGATCGACCATGATCTGCGCGCCGCGTGCCTGCGCGCGCTCACCATGTCGCGCGAGACCTGCCGCGACTTCGCGCTGGAGCGCTCCTGGGAAAACAGCGCGCGCCAGTTCGTCGGCAATCTCACCTCACTTCAGCCCAGCCGCGCCTTGCGCGCTTCACCTCGCATGGCGCAGCGGCCGGTGCGCGGGTGATCCATATTTTGACCCAAAGCGAGAACCTCATCGATGGCTAAGATCATGAACCTTGACGGCACCCAGCAGCTCGACCTCACCCGTGGCTCGGTCGAGCAGGCCTATGACCGCTGGGCGCCCGTCTACGATCTCGTGTTCGGCGGCGTGTTCGCCAAGGGCCGCCAGGCCGCGATCGCAGCCACCAACAAGATCGGCGGCCGCGTGCTCGAGGTCGGCGTCGGCACCGGCATCTCGCTGCCGCTCTATGCCCCGCATCTGCGCATCTTCGGCACCGACATTTCGGACGCGATGCTCGACAAGGCCCGCCGCCGCGTTCGCGAGGGCAATCTCAAGAACGTCGAGGGCCTCGCGGTGATGGACGCCGAGAAACTCGAATTCCCCGACAATTCCTTCGACGTCGTGATGGCGCAATATGTCGTCACCGCGGTGCCGAATCCGGAGACGGCGCTGGACGAATTCGCCCGCGTGCTGCGTCCGGGCGGCGAGCTGATCATCCTGACCCGTATCAGCGCCGACACCGGCATGCGCCGTTTCATCGAGCAGAAGCTGCAGCCGGTGGTGCGTCCGCTCGGCTTCCGCACCGCCGAGTTCGCCTGGTCGCGCTACGCCAAATGGCTTGCCGGCGCCAAGGGCATGGAGCTCGCCGAGCGCCGCCTGATTCCGCCGCTCGGCCACTTCTCGCTGGTGCGCTTCCGCAAGGTCGACATCGCCAAGGCAGCTTGAGCAAGGCAGCACCGCTCGCGCGTTCTTTGCGTCATCGCGTCGCTGCACATCGTCATATGACAAAACGATGATGTCACACGCCGTACATCGAATCCCTGTAAATCCTGAACCCGAAAGCATTTTGGGGAAGAGCATGATCAAGAACTATCTCGAGCAGCTGCGGATCCAGCGCTGGGACGACCATCGCTACTATCACCACAGCCGCATCAATCAGAGCCTGCACTTCGTCAGCGCGCTGAGCTTCCTCTTTGCCTATGTCTGGCTGTTCGTCGATCCCATGATCTCGGCGCTGGTCGGCTGGCTGGTCTCGATGACCTCGCGCCAGGCCGGCCACTTCTTCTTCGAGCCGCACACCTACGACCACATCAACCAGGCGACGCACGAGTACAAGGAGGAGATCAAGGTCGGCTACAACCTTCAGCGCAAGGTGGTGCTGATGGCGATCTGGGCGGCATCGCCGTTGGTGCTGGTCGTCGATCCCACGCTGTTCGGCCTGTTCACGCCGTGGGCGAATGCGAGCGACTTCGTCCGCCAGGTCGCCAAGATCTGGCTGGCAGTCGGCGGCGGCGGTCTTCTGTTCCGCACCGTGCATCTGTTCTTCATCCGCGATGTCGAGACTGGCCTCGTCTGGATGACCAAGATCCTGACCGATCCGTTCCATGACCTGATGCTGTATCGCAGAGCTCCGCTCGCCCTGATGCGCGGCGAGCTGATGGATCCCGGCCTGCACCTCAACCCCGAGCACACGCTGGGCTTCATCGACGAGCCCGTGCTCGAAGAGCAGCACGCCTGATACAGCCGTCGCCCAGAACACGAATGTCTATGGCTTACGTCATGCCCGGGCTTGTCCCGGGCATCCACGTCTTGGAGCCGTTGCGCGGAAACACGTGGATGGCCGGGCATAGGCGAGCGGAAGCGACGCCGTCCTTCGGACGGCTGTGCCCGGCCATGACGAGGATGGATAATCCGACCTCAGCGCCCAAGACGCTTGGCCAGCATCTCTTTCAAGATCTGCCGCTTGATGGTCTTGTTGGTGAGTGCGCCGTCGTGCCACCAGAAGCCGTCCGCCTTCATCTTCTCGGCGGCGCGGACGAAGCGATCGGCGACTTCAGTGAAGTCGGCGTCGGTGTAGTTGAGGCTGAAGATCAGACGGCCGGTGCCGACCCAGCTCAACGCCAGGCCTTCGGCGCGCAGGTAATATTGCAGCATCCAGTTGTAGCGGGACGGCGTGGTGTATTTCACTGTCCAGATCGAGGAGAAGTTGGCGAAGCGCACCGGCAAGTCGGCATCCTGCATCATCTGGTTGAGCTTGTTCACGCGCCCGTTCCAGGTCTCCTCCAGCCCGTCATAGACCGCGCGAAAATTCGGGCTGGCGAGCCGGCTCAGGAACTCGTCCATCGCCGTCATGACGTAGGGATGCGAGTTGAAGGTGCCGCGGGCGAAGCAGATGTCGGCGGGACGATCGTCGCGGAAGCGGCGCATCAGGTCCTTCTTGCCGCAGACCACGCCGACCGGCAGGCCGCCGGCGAGGCTCTTGCCGTAGGTCACCATGTCGGCCTTGACGCCGAAATATTCCTGGGCGCCGCCGGCGGCGAGCCGGAAGCCGACAAAGACCTCGTCGAAGATCAGCACGATGCCGCGCTGGTCGCAGACCTCGCGCAGCTTCTTCAGCCATTCGCTGTAGGCCGCGCGGTCGAAATTGCCGCCGCGCGAGGAATCGACCAGCGAGGAATCGCCGGGGGCGTTGACGTTCGGATGCAGGCCCTGCAGCGGATTGACCAGCACGCAGGCGATGTCCTTGCGCGTCCTCAGCACGTGCAGCGTCTTCTCCGACATTTCGGAGAGGGTGTAGGTCTCGTGCGTGGGAAGCGGATTGCCGACGCCGGGCTGCACGTCGCCCCACCAGCCGTGATAGGCACCGGCGAAACGAACCAGATGCGTGCGCTTGGTGTGGTAGCGCGCAAGGCGCACCGCCTGCATCACGGCTTCGGTGCCCGACATGTGGAACGAGACCTCGTCGAGGCCCGAGATCTGGCAGAGCCGCTGCACGTTGTCGAGGATGACGGGGTGGTAGGGACCGAGCACCGGGCCGAGCGCATGCGCGCGCTTCTCGGAACCTTCGATGCACTCCTTGTAGAAGTCATTGCCGAAGATGTTGACGCCGTAGGACCCGGTGAGGTCGTAGAAGGTGTTGCCGTCGACATCGGTGACGGTGACGCCGCTCGAGGACTCCATGAACGCCGAGGTGCCCAGATGCTCGCGGACGAGGCGCGAGAACTGGAAGGGCACGCGGTAGCTTTCGGTGAAGTCGAGGTCGGAGATCGTCTCTGCCGCCGCCTTCGTCATGGCGCGACCCCTGGGGTAGCGATCGGCGTAGATGCGCGCCAGACGGAAGAAGGCGTCCTTGCGTTGCATCACCACATTGGCGGGCGCGCCGTCGCAGCCGAAATATTTGTCACCCTCGAACTCGTAGAACGGCAGCAGCCTGGCCACCCGACGCGACATCTTGGAGTGTCCGGCGAGCGAGCGGTGCTTGGCGCGGGACAACTCGACCCGCGCTTTGATCTTCGGGAGGACGGCGGCAGCAGACGCTGCGGCGGCCACGGACATCGAGAGAATCGGGAGTGTCGTTTCCATGACAACAAGCGCTAAACCTGTGAGCTGACAGATTCATGACAGTCAAAGCCCTCATCGCCTCTTTCACCCAGCAGGAAGACCTCAACTTCCTGCTGACCAACCGCATCCCCCGCGCAGGCTTGACCCGCTTCATGGGCTGGTTCTCCAAGATCAGGAATCCGCTGGTGCGGGATTTTTCCATCGCGCTGTGGAAGCTGTTCTCTGATCTCGATCTGTCGGAAGCGCGCAAGACCCATTTCACCAGCCTGCACGACTGCTTTACGCGCGAGCTGAAGCCGGGCCTGCGTCCGTTCGATCCGGATCCCTCGGTCGTGGCCAGCCCCTCCGACGGCATCGTGGGCGCCCACGGCAAGATCGCCGATACCGAACTGTTCCAGGTCAAGGGCGCGCCCTATTCGCTGCTCGACCTGCTCGGCGATCCCGCGCTGGTCGAGCAGCACCGCAACGGCAGCTTCGTCACGCTGCGGCTGACCTCGAGCATGTATCACCGCTTTCATGCGCCCTATGACGCGCATGTCGAGCGCGTCACGCTGATCCATGGTGACGTCTGGAACGTCAACCCGATCGCCTTGAAGCGGGTCGAGCGGCTGTTCTGCAAGAACGAGCGCGCGGTGATCCGCACGCATTTGTCGACCGGCGAGCCCGTGACGCTGGTGCCGGTGGCGGCGATCCTGGTCGCCAGCATCCGCTTGCACTTTCTCGACATGGTGCTGAACGCGCAGACCAGGGGACCGGTCAATTTTCCTTGCGACGTCAACGTCACCAAGGGCGAGGAGCTTGGCTGGTTCGAGCACGGCTCGACCATCATCATCCTCGCGCCGGGCGATTTTTCGTTCTGCGACGGAGTTGCGGAGGGCACGCGCATTCGTGCAGGTCAAGCGCTGCTGCGGCGGAACTAGTCTTCATTCCGCCGCGTCCTGCGTCTATATCGTCCAGGGGGACGAATTGACGATCCAACGGGATTGGTGATGGCGCGGGCGCCGGTGATGGCGGCGGGTGGTATTGTGTTGCGGCGTGGCGACGCGCCGCTGATCGCGATCGTGCGTCAACGCAAGCGCAATGAATGGGTCTTGCCCAAGGGCAAGCTCGACGACGGCGAAACGCCGAAGCAGGCCGCGCACCGCGAGGTGATGGAGGAGACCGGCCACGACGTCGTCATGCACGAATTCCTGGGCACGCTCGTGTACCAGTCGGGAGGGCGCTCGAAAGCGGTGCATTTCTGGCGGATGGAGGCCGAGGGCGGCCAGGTCCGGAAGTTGATGAACGACATCAAGGCGGTCGATTGGTTGCCGCTGGACGACGCGCTCGCGCGCCTCTCACGCGAATATGAGCGCGCCTTTCTCACCCAGGTCGGGCCGATCGCGATCGCCGCGGCCGGCCTTGCACCGTCACCCGCGCCCGTACCGACGCTGGCCGCCGACGAGACCGACGCAACGTTGCAGACGCTGACACCGGGCGAGGCTGCATCCGCCGACGCGCTGCGGTACGGCCTGTTGCAAAAGGTGCGCGCCTGGCTGCGCGGCGAGGCGTGAGCTAGCTCTCTCCGCGAGTCCGGAATCGTAGGGTGGGCAAAGGCGCACTTGCGCCGTGCCCACCACCTCTCTCCGTCGCGAAAGATGGGTGGGCACGCTTCGCTTTGCCTACGAGAGCTTCGCGCGCGACGAAGAGCTGAGCTCAATCACCGTTTCTTCTTTTCCTTCGGCGGCGGAGCCAGCGCCGGCTTGCGCGGCGCGGCGGGGCGTTGTGCGCCGGGCAGGCGCTGCTGGAAGCCGGGCTGGCGTGGCGCGGCGCCTTGTTGCGGCT